>DIYF01000046.1 GCA_002427745.1 Roseivirga sp. UBA6061
AATGATTTATCCCAACAGTCAGGGATAACATACCATGAAACACCAGCCCTGCCGCTAAAAACACCGGAGCAGCCTCCGGCCACAAAAGACCTGTAAAGAAAAAGAATTCGAATAGCATAACAGACCATGAACCTAACTTGACAAGCCACTTGGGTTTATTCGGAGCAGGGCTTATCATACGCCAAAAAGGATATCTGTTCATGAAGTTCGCGATGGCCTGACCATTTCTCCAGAGTTTAGCTTTTATCTTTTGTATAGCAGTAAGCGAATAGATGAGCACCAGATATACTGCCAAAAAGAATAGCCCCGCCTCTGCAATTACCCGGTTATCGGGCAAAAAATAATGGAGGATCAATGCTGTAAAAATCGCCCGGAACAAAGGCGAGTCTGACCCGACAAAGTGCCTCCAACGCGGATATGATAAAAGATGCAAAACGAAGATGGCAACCAGTACAATAACAGGGTTCAACCCGGCCAAAGTAATGGCCATACAAGCCAGAGCACACAACAGTAAAAGCGCCTTCGATATCCAGGCCCCTGCCCCATCATAAACAAACCGAAATGCCTTCATATACCTTGACACCAGCTTCTCATAAGCAATAGGAAAATTCATGATAGTCTTGTGCCTGCCGGAAGCAATAATATCTGCCAATGAAGACTGACACAGTCCAATACAAACTATCAGGATTATCCATGAATATACCTCTTCAGTTGTCATGCCAGCTTTAGAAAATCACTTAGTATCAGAACTGTTTTCTCTTCTTTGACTATTTGCTCTACTTTGATCTGCCTGTGTTCGGCATCCCTCTCACGCTCATAACCGAGCATTATGCTCTGGAAAAAATTAAACTTAGAAGACTCCGAACAGGGCCTGCCCAGGTGGTGCAAATGTGTAAATGAACGAAGGGCCGATATCATAAAACCATAGAGCCGGATATCAGGATTGAGAAGAAAAAGTGTGGGCTTCCAGGGTTTCTCTAACTCTATTAGTTGCCATGGCCCTATTTCTCCTTCTTTGTTTTTATCACGATAGAAGATATTCACACGCTGAATTTCTCCGCTCTTATCGGGCATAAACATGGTCCACTGATTAAACCAGCCATTAAACCACAGAAACTTTCTTACTCTGAGTAATGAGCCTTTGTTCGCAAAGGCAACTCCAATGGCGAACAACAGCCAGAGGGAAAAGAAAAGCAGGACACCTATTTCAAAAATCTTCATGAGTCTCCTCCTCTTCTGGCTTTTAACTGCTGTAATAGCTGTTTCTGCCCCGTTAGCAGCTCTAGTTCCCATGGAGCATAAAAAGGCCGTGGGTTTACACCACAGCTGACCAGCTCCCTTTTCAGCCAATCTAACTTAGGTCCCCGGAACACTTCAAAATCCTCCTGAAGATTCACCTTATTAGGCGGCCTGAACAATCTGTGATAATGAAAGGTGTGAATCTGGTCAAGCGTCAATTGAGCATTTGACTGCGCCAGGTGAAAGTGGGTTTGAGGAGAATAGTTATAAGTTACCGGTAATTCCTTCACGCTGAGCTCCATACTGCTGATCGTAGCTGAAAGTGTGGATTGCTCTACAAAAAACAACCCCTCATCAGGTCTGAGGTCGCTATCCATTATCTGCTCAAAATTAGTTTTCCACTGCTGAAACAGTCCGGATGCTCTCCGTCCAAAAATCAGTCCGCCATTGTAGTAACTAAGAATTCTGTGGTTTCCCATACCGGTATTTATATAGGCCTTTTTTTCTACCCCCAGTCGTTCGTACAGCGCCTTCCAGTAGGTCGCATTCTCATCGTTACCATCCGTTCCTATGCCCTTTAGATTGACGACTCTCATCCGCACATCTGCCTCCGGCCCATCGACCAGATCACGAAGATCGTTGAATACTACATGATCACTGTCCAGGAATAAAAGATAGTCTTCGGACAGGTTTCTGGCGTAATGATCACAGGCAACTACCTTGTTGGCGAAGCCATAATCAGAATATTTCTCGTTAAGCCTGACGTGTTCGTGCTGAACATCATACTCCTTAAAAACTTCGATCGTCTGAGAAGATAGTGATCCCGGCTCACGAGGTTGAATACTATAGATTGATACATCCTTCAATCTACCTCCAAACTGTCGAATACTCTTAGCCAGCAACTGAGACATGCCCTCAAGAACTCCGGGTTCGGTGCATAAGACAATGGCAACCGTTTTATCCTCCATGATTGAAGAGTATTTGCAGATTCATGGAGTTGGCAACTCGTGCTTTAAACACTGAGATGACCCTGGCATTATTTGCATGCAGTCTCAGCGAACCCCCCAGTTTGTCTGCCCCCTGCATAGCAGTATTCATGGCCTTTTGATAATGCGCCACGGCCTGCGGTTTTGACCCAAACCTCGCCTCAACTTCTTTCCATTCGTCCTGATAGTTTCGAATCAGTTTGAGCCAGGCATTGGCTTCTGCTCTATCTTCACAACGCTCAAGCACTCTTAGAAGAGGACAAAAGGTTTCCTCCAGATCAGCCGATGATTTTATCGCAGGTGTTGGGTCATTTTCCAGAGTCAGTTCAGCCCCGGCAATCATCTCAAGCCCGGCCTTCAGGTCGCCCTGATTATCGAAAAGATTCGTGATACCCGTATCAAAAACAAGATGAATGCGCTTTTGCGTACCTTTATTTCGTACACCATGCCTCCTCCAATTGTCAAAGGTCCATGCTTCTCCCTGCCTCATTATCACCTCTTCCTTATCACAGGCAAAAAACACCTCGTCTGAGGTGACCAGCGGTATGTGAATTCGAACCCGCTTATCCCAATATTCATTTGTATCAGAATGAACGGGCACCTCATGACCAGCCTCCAGCCTCATCAATCGCGAAATACCAATAGGAAAATCAAATGACTTTAGCAGATCAGTCACAGAAGGTAGTTTTTCTGCAAACCATGTGGGCTTTATGGGTGTCCTTTTCAAATTATTAATCGTACCCTGATAGCTCAATATCGGAATGTACGAATTCCCTTCAAATCCACTGGCATGGGGTATCCAATCCGACTCAATTAAATCAAAGGTGACTTCCTTTGCTGCCTTAGCTACATCTGGCGAAAACGGTAGTTTAAAAAAGGGCTGTTTTAGATTCATAGAGCTTCTTTTCAGCGCTCAGCCATAAAAATACACACTATGTATCATATCATCTGTTTTGGAGCATATATTCCTGCCAGAGTCTGGAAAACGTTTAGGCATCCAAAAAATGAACAGGTTCACTGACGGAAATCAATATGACTGTCCTATATTCGGAAAAGGGAGTCAGGAAATTGAAGAGCCTTTAAGTACATGAAGCGTCTGATCTGGATAAGTTCATACCCCAAGTCTGGAAATACCTGGCTCAGAATTCTTCTGGACAGCGTCCTGCTGTACGATGGAAACAGTGTCGATATTAATCAAATAAAAACAGCCGGTCGCAGGATAATAAACAGGCAATCTTTTGATCAATTCCTCGAATTTGAGTCGGGTGAATTAACCCCTGAAGAGATCATTTTTTACAAGCAGAAGTATTATTTGGATTATGGTCTGAAAGCCACTGAAGATGTCTACGTGAAAACTCATGAAGCCAACTGGAAGATAAATAACAAGCTATGCCTGATACCTGAAGAAGTGACCAAACTCAGTATTTACATGGTCCGAAACCCCCTGGATATCGTCACCTCCCTGGCCACTTATTTTAATGTATCAACAGATGAGGCCATTGAGGTACTGGCCAACCCGGATTACACCCTTTTTGGACACGACCAGGGTATTCGTCAGAATGTCCCCGTGAAAGTAGGTGACTGGAGCTCTAATGTAAGCAGTTGGCTGAACTCAAAAGAGTTGCCCCTGGTACTAATTAAATACGAAGACCTTCTTGACAAGCCTGTTGAAGTCTTAAGCACTCTTTTACAAAGAATGAACAAGCCCGTTAATCATAAGTTGATTAGCAAAGCGGTAGAAAGTCATCGGTTTGAGCGTTTAGCCAATCAGGAAGTGAGTAATGGTTTTATTGAGAGACCCCGGAAAACCGATAAGTTCTTTAGAAAAGGGAAATCGGAATCCTGGAAGGAAGAACTCTCCACAGCACAAATCGATCAGGTCTTAAAAACTCATCACAAAGTAATGACCCAGTTAGGCTATTGACTTTCGATGAATCGACATCGAAGCACTCTTTAGTTACTGGTTTTCACAGGTTCAAGATCGTAAAGTAACATTAGAGCAACATCAGTTCCTGACAGCCGCTCCAATTTGAATTGATCAGGGCTTTAAGCTAACTTTATCCATTGGCCAGGGATTCATGGTATACCTCGCTAATAACAAACTATCTCTCGCTCAAAATCACAAATAGACTTTCATGCTCAACAATGTGAATGATAATTACGCGGTAGAGCAAACCAGTCTGATTTTATTCCAAAAAGCTATTTTGGCCCTGAATGAACGGCTAAAAGCTGACCCGGACAATATCCAGGTTAAGTTCAAACTGATTGACTTTTATCGAAAACTGGGCAATCTGAAGAAGGCGAAGGAACTATTAGAATCTTTTTCTTTAGATGATCTGGATGCCTACCATCAAAACCTTCTGTGCAGCCTCGCAGTTATACCTCCCGGTTTGCAGACTGGTAATTCAGCCCCATCTCCTTTTCTGTTAATTCATGATTTCTTGTCACCATCAGATTTGGATCAGATTTGGCAATTGGTAAGTCAAAATCTGAATAAGGCCAGAAAATCTAAGGTCTCAGGACTGGACACGAGAGAGGCTGATTCACACTCGGGACTCTATGACTCAAAAACCCGTTCATCACAAGTAATCGGTGCTGAAGCCCTCAAACCGATCAGAGATTCGTTCTTAGCCTTGATTAAAGATCAGCTCCCGAAGATTAAAGCACAGCTATTGTTGACTGATTATATACAGCCCAAGCGAAGAGAACTACAACTAACACGCCATCAACATGGTGATTTTTACGGCCTGCATCAGGATATTTCTCACGATAAAAACAAGGCCGCTTCAGCCAGGAAATTCACATTTGTCTACTACTTCTTTAAAGAACCGAAGGCCTTTGATGGAGGTGATTTGCTCCTATATGACGCCAATACAAAAGACGGACTCTTAAACAATACATTCACACGCATCATACCCGAGAATAATACGGTTGTATTTTTCCCAAGCGATCGCTTTCATCAGGTGACAACGATTAACAGTGAAGGAAGGGATATGGAGCATTCACGCTTCACTTTAAATGGCTGGTTTCACTAAATTCCGCTTCAAGAGCTTACTGTATTATCCCGGCTTAGATGAAGAAACATTTAAAAAAATTGATAGGTTCGCATAGCGAAAAAAGCGAAGCGATCTAACCCGTGTTTCTGCCATTACGCAATAAACATTTTAATGAGTTTACATTACTATAAAGCCTACGGACTGGTATTTCAATCCGAGTTTCCCATTGCCGGGTTGACCATAGCATCGACCAGCGATAAGCCCGATGTGGTTCTGAAAATTGGAAAACTGGATGTAAGTCCGTACAAGCTGGTTAAAGGCTTTTTGGTGAAAGAAGTAATCCCTGAAGGTTTCCTGTATGGTATAAAAGACCTCGCCACTTTTCTGGTTTCGGATGGCAACAAGGTAGTAGTCGATCCGCTCACCAAAGAAACCGAGCTTTGGCAAATGTACCTGCTGGGCTCTGTCATGGGAGCCATTTTACAGCAAAATGGATTCTTAACCATGCATGGTAGTGCCTTTGTTCATGATAACAAAGCTCACCTGATACTGGGAGCTTCTGGTATGGGTAAATCGTCAATTACCATGGCACTCCATCAGAAGGGGTATGAACTCCTTACAGATGACATCAGCGCGATCAAATTCGACAGCAACAAAAAACCGGTTTTGTATGTAGCCAGCAAACATATAAAGTTATGGCAGGATGCTATTGAGCAGTTGGATACAGCCCAGGAGGACATGCCCAGGGTACGTGAGAGCTTACCCAAATTCAGGTTGTTACTTGACACAGCTCACAATGATATCAGATACGAGTTGGGGCATGTATTTATACTGAACATTAAACGCCTGCCGGAAGGACAATTTGCCTTCAAAAAGCTCAATACGATGGAGTTTTTACATCACTTAAACCTGAATGTATATCGTAAAAAGTTTTTGCTGGATATGGGAAATCAAAAACATGCTTTCTTTATGCTCAGCCAGTTGGCCAATAATGCGAAAGGCACCGTTCTGAGCAGAACTCACTCGGGAACAGACGTACGTCTGGTGGCGGAAGAAATTGAAGACTTTTTGCAACAGTGAAACACCTTATCTGGCTGGCATCATATCCTAAATCGGGAAATACCTGGTTAAGAATTCTTTTAGATAGCATTCTGCTTAATGAAGGCAAATCCATAGATATCAACAGAGTCAAAACAGCAAGCCTCAGGATAATTGAAAGACAAAATTTTGACGAATTTCTGGAGTTTGACTCAGGTGAGTTAACTATACAGGAAACCAACATATTCAAGCGTAAATATTACCTGGAATATGGTCAGAAAGCCGAAAAAGATCTTTTTATAAAAACACATGAGGCTAACATAAGCGTAGACAATCAGGAACTTCTTATTCCGAAAGAAGTGACGAAACTTGGCATTTACATCGTTAGAAATCCGCTGAGCATTGTCGGCTCTTTAGCAAATCACTATGTAGTTGACACAGATGAAGCCATCCGAATCATGGGAGACAGTACTTATACTTTTTTCCATCATGAAAAAGGTATCACCTCTAACATTCCCGAATTAATCGGAGACTGGAGCATGCACGTTAACAGTTGGCTGCAAGTAGATGAATTCCCTGTGATATTGATCAAATACGAAGATCTGTTACATGAACCCGTTCAAACACTTCGCAGGATAGTCAACCAGCTGGGTTATCCGGTATCTGACCTCATTTTACAACGCGCTGCAAACAACCATAGCTTTCAAAAACTGTCGGATCAGGAGTCTGAACATGGTTTCAGAGAAAAAGTCATAGCCTCTGATGCTTTTTTCAGAAAGGGCCGGGCAGACGCATGGAGGGAAGAACTGACACCAAAGCAAATTGACCTGGTAATTCAACGTCATCAACAAGTAATGCATAACTTAGGTTATAGCACCGATATCAATCAGCTCTGAAATATGTCTTACATCTACGGTATAGTTTGTCATCCTGAAGAGGTGGATTCCGAAGCTTTAGGCATTCTCAAAGCGGACCTTCAACGATATCCGACAGACGGGCATATCGGGTTTACAGATAATAAAATATCTGGTGGATTATTTTACCAGAACCTTAGAAAACCTCCCTTTCCTTCAGAAAAACCTGTCAAAGACCCCCAATCTGGTATCGTCATTTTCGCAAGCGCCCGACTCGACTACCGGGACTTGTTACTACAAAAATTAGAGCTGGAAAAAAGTCAGCTCAATCGGCTGACAGATACACAACTGATACTCAAAGCTTATTTGAGGTGGGGAGAAAAATGTGTTGACAGATTCGAAGGGGATTTCTCATTCCTCATCTGGAACCCGTCAAAGGAGTATCTATGGGGAGCTCGTGACCCCCTCGGTTTTCAACCACTATTTTTCACCATCAATGCAAAAACCTGTTACTTTTCAAGTCATACCACAGGTCTGGCAAAGTTACCTGGTGTTAGCAGAAACCCTGACGAATTGTTTCTTGCCAACAGATTGCTAAGAACGGAGGTATCTCCATTGGCAACCCCATACGAGGGTATAAGTCAGATTCCTGTGGGGCATACTGTGAGAATCGACCAGGGAAGAGTAACCATTTCAAAATACTATCACTGGCAGGTCACCCCCATGCGGCAGAAAGTTTCCCGGGAGGACTACGCCTCAGAACTGTCTGTTCTTTTATCTGATGCCATTAAAACCAGGATTTATTCCGATTACCCGGTCGGAGGTTTTCTCAGTGCCGGCCTCGACTCAAGTTCAGTAATGTCCATCTTACAGGAACAATTACGCCAACAAGACCCGGGGAAAAAACTCATTACTGCTTCATCGGTACACTTCAACAAAGAAGACACCCGATATGAAGATGAGAGACCATGGGTGGAGTTGTTCAGCAAACATTTTCCTGGCGTTCAAATCAATTATTGCTCACTACAGGATATTCCTGCCATGCGAACTCAGGATGCAGAGTTTTTTTCTACTGTCAGGTTCCGAAGATATCCTACCATGTTCATGACAGAGATGATGCAGGACAAGCTTTTGGAATCAGGTTGTCGCACCTTCTTCACTGGTTGGCGTGGTGACCATTTTATTTCCAGAAGAGGGTATGCGCATTACGCTGATTTTTTCAAGCGCGGCAAGTTCCTGACTCTGTATAGAGCAATACAGGGCACGGCTGCTTTTACCGGCCGCAGCCCCAAAGCCTTGTTCAAGTCTATCATCAAAGATAACCTCCCCGTCAAGGGGATTGATTCTGAAAACTTTCCAGGACTGAAATACTTGAGCAGAGAATGGATAGAAGAAATGTGGGCAAAAAACAGACGGCACAGCCCTCGGTGGAAGCTGAACGATATGAATGCAGATTTTAGTTGGCTGCTGCCCGACCGTCAGGGAACACATCAGTATTATGAAGATACCAGTTATTACAATAAAGCCATATTGAAACGAATGATTCCTCTATCAGATCCAAGGATCATCAACTTTGCTTTGCAACTACCGGCCGAAGAGTTTTCAAAAGGCGGAATAGACAGGAGTATCATGAGAAGAGCAGTAAAAGATTATTTACCAGACGAACTAAGACTGAGAAATACCAAAGGAAGCTTTATGGGTAACGAATCCGCCATTTCTGCCAAAATACACGCACAATGGCTTGCACATGAAAATATCAAACAAATTATTAGCGAATCATCACTAAGTACAATTCTGAACTCATATCATATACAAAAACACATAGCACAACATAAGAAAAATATAACAACAGGAAATGTAGGTTTGCACCAAGAAAACTCCTACTTATTGAATTTGTTAGGATTTTTGTTTTTCTTTGACATTGACAGACTACACTAAAAAAATATGGACTCACATAAAGGAATGAAGAAAGAAGGTCAGAATGCCAGAGCTGATAAAATGGTTTGGCAACTTCCTGAGCTCATAGAATTGGATATCAATGAATCAACACTCAATGTGACTAAGGTACCTGGTGTATCTGTTAATGACGGGGGAGATCCATTTTCCGACTACAACAGCTAATTAGCTTCTCCCAGTCTTATCGTATCAACACCATTTTTCGTTGGTACAAATCCAAAAGAAAATCTCTACAGTGGTGGGTACAGGTCTCATGATCTATATCAAAGATTTCTATAAGCCCTGAAACCAGGTTATCAAAAGATATTTCTTCGTTCATAGCTTGCCATATATACTTGGCAGCCTGATTCATCCCAAAGTATTTACCGCTTTCAATACTCATCAGAGCCAGTGACTCGCCTAGCCCTGCTTCGATAAGATCGTCAGACTTTTTAAGTAAGGTATTCCCGTTTATTTCCATATCCAAAGCCATTGCTTCGAACAAAAGTAGATTAACGGAATACAAATGCAAAGCCGTCTAATTTCTTTTTCTCATCTTTCGAAGCAATGAACCTGCACCTGTTGGAGATCACATCTCTCTCCCATTTGGTTCAAAATTCCCCATTTGAGGCTTTCAAAATGTATCGATGTACCTTAACTTATCCATTCGCTTTCAAATGTCACTATGGAAAAGGTTTTTGAATTTGATGCCGTTATCCAAAACGGAGGAGAAAAATGGCCTGAAGCATCATGCGTATATTTTCCTTATGATGTACAAGAGTCTTTTGGCACCAAAGGTCAGGTGAAAGTAAACGTGACTTTCGATGGAGTTCCTTACAGGGGCTCACTTACCAATATGGGTTTCGGGCATATGGTAATTCTCCGGAAAGACGTAAAAGCCAAAGTGGGTAAAAGTCATGGTGACACGGTAAGTGTGACGATACAAAAAGACACTGAAGAACGTATTGTTGAAGTGCCACAGGAACTACAGGATGCTTTCAAAAAGGCACCCGAAGCCAAAGCCTTTTACGAGACTCTATCTTATACCAACCGAAAAGAATACGCTCGCTGGGTCAGTTCTGCAAAAAGGGCGGAAACCAAAGAAAGAAGGTTACAAAAGAGCATAGAGATGCTGAATAAGGGCATTAAACACCCATAAAGATATTATTGCCAACCTGGCCCATTCATATCACCATTAAGCATGGAGTTTAGTACTGAAGAAAAAAAAGAAGGTAAGCTGAGTGAAGAGAGACTCGCATCTTTGGTGAAGGAGTTCAGAGCTAAAGGTGTGCTTGTAATTGAAAATCACTTTTCAAAAGAAAAAATCGAGGAGTTAAACAAAAGTTTCGAAAGAGACTATTCTCATTATTTCGAAGACACACCACAAAAAGATGCCCGAAGATTCAGCCACAGAAGACCTTGTATCACTATAAATGCCAGAGAAGAGTTTAATGCTCCTGAGATTTACTGTGACCCTCTGATTCTTCAGTTAATGGGACGCCTGTTAGAGCCTGATTTCGTCATTTGCAATTTAACCTGTGTACTCTCTCTGCCAGGGTCCAGGCAAATGAAAGTCCACCGGGACGGTACCATATTCAACGCAAGCCCTATAAGAGGAATGTTACCGGCCTTCGCCATCGGTATGCTGATACCCTTGATCCCTTTTAATAAAACCAATGGTACTACCAAATTCTGGCCAGGCAGTCACCTGGGTAACAATACGATAAAGGAAACTGTCCAAAATTCGGATTTTGTTGAAACTGACTTAGATACAGGTTCTTGCATCCTAATGGACTACCGGCTTTGCCATAGCGGAAATGCCAATAACTCCGATGAAGTCAGACCTCTTTTATACTGTAACTATTCCAATGCCTGGTACATAGATATGGGCAACTTCACAGAACAGGCTCATTTTTATCTGAGTGATGAAGAGTTCATGAAAATTCCGGCAGAACACCGCAGACTATTTGTAAGGAGGAACATTAATATGACCTCTACTTTTGAGTTATTAGACAATCAGAATGATTTCACGCCAAAACTACTTCCCTGAATGACTGATAAAAACTCACCAGATCTTTGTACTAAGTGTGGTGTTTGTTGTGATGGCACATTCTTCGATGAGGCCATGATTCAGCCTTCTGACCTAAATCCGGTTACGGAAAAGCTTGATTTGTTGAGGAAAGATGGCAAAATCAAAATAAAACTCCCCTGCTCCCATCATATCAACTATCGTTGTACTATTTATGAGCAAAGACCCTGGGTTTGCAGAGCTTATGAGTGCAAACTCCTCAAGGAATGTAAACAAGGAAAAGTAGATGAAGGAGAGGCCATTGAGGTCATTAATACACTAAAATCGGCAGTAGAAGAGATTGATGAAATTTTGGAAAAAGCGGGTATTCCTAAAGGCAGACTTGGCGTGCACAAGAGGATAACAGCCCTGGAAGAGCAATCGCTCACAGAAATGACACTCACCGAGTATCGCAAAGCCAATGGTCCTCTGCTCATAAAGTACCGCCTTCTTCAAAAGTTGTTAACCGAGAGGTTTGGGATACCTTTTGAAAAGAAAAAACAGCCTTAGCTCGTCATTCATAAGCGAATAGACCAAAATAAGCTCTATCTCGCGTAAGTGTTGTGGTAAGCTGCTATCTTGCTTCCTTTGAAGCACTCATTTTCAGACACGCTCAATGAAACAATTAGAAAAGCTTCTGAGAATCTCAAGTCAGGATTTTTTTTCGACTTACCACAAGCAGCAACACCTTTTGGTACCTGCTGCCTCTCCGGAGCACTTCGAAAATGCACTGGAGCTTTCAGATATTGAAACCTATCTGGCCACGGCTCCCTTACAACACGGTCAGATAGTACTGGTCAATCAACATAAAAGACCCTGGGCAGATCAGTTTCTTAAACTGGATGGTGATCGGGTAGTTGGCAATGTCGTTGATATCCAAAAACTATTGGGTCTCTTAAGAAATGGAACTACGGCTATTCTTACAGATATGGCCAGGTATATTCCAAAACTAAATCGCTACTGTGAACAACTGGAAAATGAGCTGGGAGTAAAACTTCAGGCCAATGTGTACATTACCCCTCCAAACTCACAGGGTTTCCACGTACACATTGATGAGCATGATGTTTTTGTCCTGCAGCTTTTTGGCAAAAAAAACTGGCAGCTCTATGAAGGCCTGGTGGAGTACCCAACGAAATCATTGATTCAAAGCCTCAAAGAGTTTTCAGAGGAAGAGCATAAAAAGGCTGCTGATATTGAAATGAAACCCGGTGATCTGTTGTATGTACCTCATGGCATGTATCACGATGCCTGTACCACCAACGAAGCTTCGGTACATATTACCCTGGGTCTCTTACCAAGAAGGCGTTCAGAAATGCTAAAGATGTTATCAGACAGTGCTAAGGACAATGCCTTTTTCAGGCGACCTCTACCTGAAACCCTGGAGGACAAAACGGTGAAAGAAGCCTTTTTCGAAGATTTTAAAGAGGCCTGTCATCAACTGATAGAAGAAGCCGATCTCGAAACACTTATCCTAAAAATCTCAAATCAGTTTGTCAGTAACCAAAAACCTGATCTGACAGGCTCACTTACGAACGCCCTCAGCCTTGAGCAGTTGACTGTTGATTCCCGGTTGAAAAGAAAAACCGAAACGCGATATTGGCTTGAAGACGCGCAGTGGCATACCATTGTTCACTTTTACAAAGAGAAGGTACAGGTGCCCAAGCCTGTCGAGCACATACTGGATGTGATTTTAGGAGAAGACACTTTTACTCCGGCCGAAATCAGCGAAACCCTCAGCGACAAAGTCAAACTGGACATGGTCAAAAAGTTTGTTGCCGGTGGCCTGGTAAACATCGTACAACTCTGACCATGATAGCCGACAAGTGGGTATCAACGGTTTAAAAGTCAGAGTACAGATTTGACAGTTACGGGAAAAAGTGCCCGAAAGATCAGAGATTCCCGCGTTTCCCTGATAAGCGACATGATAAACTCCCTTTGTTCACGGGCCAGCCCCTTACTTTCCTCTATTGATTCACAGACCTGCTGATAATCCTGCCCCTTTAAAATTGATTCAAAAAAGCCCAGAAGTTCCATCATCAGCTCCGTACTACCCGCTTCAACTGCTGGTGTAGCTACAGATAAATATAAAAGACGAGCAGCCTTTTGCTTCGGCTCATGATCCGGAAAAATCAAGCTGAAGATTTCAAGGAAATGATTCAGGTCTGATGCCAGATAAAGAGCCCCGAACAGCCCCCTTAATTCCGGCTCTGCTACGTTGAGTCTGATATTCGAGAAGAGCCGGTTACGGGCCAGCCCTTCCGCAAAAGCAGGGTACCTCTCCCTCAAACCAGGTGCTTTATCAGGCACATGGTCGTTAAGATAATCTGCCAGGTCCAGATCCATTTCAGTGTTCATGATCATACCCAGCAAAAGAATGACAGTTGTTACATCTTCCTGAACTATGATGTCATCAATGATCCTGTAGTAATTTCCTTCATTGGTTTTCAATTGCAGCCGCAACCATTTGTATAGCTGGCTCACATCATCTCTTTGTGAAACACAGAAGGCAGTTCCTGACCAGCGATCATAATCCAGGGTCAATGCATCAGGGCTGAATTTCGAGCTTTTAATTCTCACGCTCAGGCTGATACAAGGGCTGTCAATATGCCAAAGGCTATGGATATAACCATCTCCCGGGTGCACCGGAACAGCCATCCCTTCAGTAATAAGTTCTGTGGTATGGTTCCGTAACTCTCCAAAGGCAAGGTGTGCCCCCATTCGCTCTGCCGGGATAAAGTCGTATACTGAGTGAATTACGCGTCCTTTCAGATTCATAAAAAACCCCGTCCACGCATGGTGATGAGGGGTAGCAATATCATCGAACCAATAATGGAGGTACATTCCCAGGAACTCAGTTTCTGCTACGGCAATAATCCCGTTGGCAGGATGTGCCTTATATCTTTTGAGTTCCTGATAAGGGAAGTGAGTTGCCAGACTTTGAGCGGATGCAAACAGGTTTAACTCTCCTATCGTCTCAATACATAATTCAGGAAGGCGGTCAACTTTGTTATGGTGAGTTTTCCATTTTTCTTCAACGCTTTTCAGGTAGTGATTAAGCGCACTCATGTAAGGGTCATATTATGGTTAAAAAAGAGCGGGCACCTTTGTCCCGCTTGGTTACCTGTAATCTAACGCCAGGGCAGATCCTGCCAGACTACCCAACCCGGAGGCGTATTCGGAGGCCAGTCACTTTTCTTTACCTGTGTTCCCATAGCAATCATGCCGGTGTTCTTTGCCGCAAAATCTTTCTTCTTTTTCATAAAAAAATATTTGTGTTATAAATGGATTGAAATAGTAAAATAGAGTTATTTTAATTTTTAAAATCCAATTCCAGCGTGACTATGCACCATTTATGAGTCGACTGACACTAAAGCCACCCTGTTAATGTAGTGAACGTCAAAAAACAGGAAGTAAGGAGAGATGATGGTTAATATCTGCTTCACCGGTATCTCTGAAGTTGATATTTTGACGGACTGAAAGCACCACAGCTCTGGCAAACTGTTATCTACCTGACATCTCTTCTTTAAAGAACTAAATATCCTTATCTTATGATTTGACACACGCAGCCTTTTAAAGCCTAAGCGAGTATTTCCTGTATGAACTTGACCCCCGGCAAGCTTACCATATCTGTTATTCTCTATAAGAATAACCCCTTACACCTGGAGCAGCTTTGTAACAGCCTGTTAATGTGCTCATTAAACATACAGGTCTATTTTTTCGATAATTCTCCCACGAACGAGCTGGCCAAGTATATAGACAGCAACAAAGGACTTAACTATTACTGGAGCAAAGACAATTTAGGCTATGGTTTAGGACACAACGAAATTCTGAAGGCAACACTAGAAGAAGGAGATTATCATTTGGCAATGAATGCCGATGTCTTCTTTGAGGAGGGGACACTTGAAAAAATAGTAACCTTTATGGACCAAAAAGAGGACATTGGCCTCTTGCTGCCCAGAGTACTGAATCCCGATGGCACAGAGCAACCTCTTTATAAGCTTCTGCCCAAACCCCAGGATCTCTTCATTCGGAGGTTTGTCCCGGGAATATTGAAGAAGCTCTTTGGCAGAAATCTACAGCACTACAGCATGTCATTCGCGGATGAGCTCAGCACTTTTGATGCTCCCTACCTCTCAGGCTGCTTTATGTTTATGCGCAAGGCTGCCATCAGACAAACGGGACTTTTTGATTCCCGCTTCTTTCTTTATTGTGAAGATGTAGACCTGTCGCGCAGAATCAGGCAAAACTGGAGAACCACCTACTTCGCTGACGCGCACATTTACCACTACTTTCATAAAGGGTCTTATAAAGAACCCCGGCTACTTTACTACCATGTGGTGTCAGCCATTAAATACTTCAATAAGCACGGCTGGTTTCACGACCCCGAGCGGGAACAAATTAACCGTGAAACCCTCAAGGCATTCACATCTGATCAAAAAGCTATTTCTTTTTCTGAGGTCAAATGAAAGAAGGAAACATAACCTTATCCCAAACCGAACTGGCGGTCATTAAGCTATTGGCTTATTACCATGTTTTCCACCATCCCCTGACAGTCGGAGAAATAACCGAAAGGATACAGATAAAGGGAGTAGATCGGGGTGAAATAGAAAAAAACCTGAAAGACCTGGTGAGCACAGGTGCTATCTGTGAATACAATGCGTATTATTTTCTGGAAGACCCTCAGAGCATAGTAAAAAGGCGACAAGACGGAGAAACCCGGGCTAAACAGCTCATGAAAACGGCACATCGTATGTCAAAAGTCATTTATGCATTCCCATTCGTGCGGGCCGTACTGATATCAGGCTCTCTTTCCAAAGGAAGCGTACCCGAAGATGCAGACATTGATTACTTCATCATCACCAAAAAAAACAGGCTTTGGATAGCCAGAACATTGCTGGTGCTCTTCAAACGAATCTTTCTGCTGGGTTCCAAAAAATACTTCTGTGTGAACTACTTTGTAGATGAAGATCACCTCGAGATTCCTGATAAAAATATATTTACGGCCACAGAAGTAACAACCCTGATTCCTCTTCGCGGAAAAGAGTTTTGTCAGAATTTTACTCAAACCAATTCCTGGTACAAGGATTTTTACCCCAATATATCACTTCATACCTCCGCGCAGGAGACCAAGAAGTTTTTGAAAGGATTTTCAAGATATATACTGGAACCGCTGTTCTTTCAGGCGCTGGCAGAAAGACTGGAAAAGTTCTTCATGAAAAAGACCTATGCCCGCTGGATGAGCATGTACGGAGATGGGTATTCTGACAAGGAGTTTGAACTGGCATTCAGGACACATAGAGGTACTTCCAAAAACCACGACAAAAACTACCAGAAGAAAGTATTAAGTGCTGTGGAAGCAAATATGGAAAAAGCCATTAACCAAATAAAAGTAGAAACTGTCAATGGGTAAAGTTCTCGTAACCAATACGTATTTCTATCCTTTAGATGCCAAACAATGGCATTTCAAAAAACCCTATCCACCATTGGGCACTATCCAGATTTCTTCGCTATTAAGAGAAGAAGGACACGAGATACTTTTTTTCGACAACTGCCTCAATGATGACCCCGGCAAAATCGGTGCAGCCATTAGGGAGTTTGAGCCGGACTATCTGCTCATATATGATGATGGTTTTAACTATCTGACCAAAATGTGCCTTACCATCATGCGGGATGCAGCCTATACCATGGCCGGACTGGCACAGGAAGCAGGTGCTAAGGTGATCATAAGCAGTTCTGATTCCAGCGACCGGTACGATCAATATCTGCAGCATGGTATCGACTTTGTCATAATGGGCGAGGGAGATGCCACAGTTAAAGAGCTAATAAAGAGTCTGGATGCTGGTTCTGGTGCTGAAGAAATTTCCGGACTGTCCTATTTTGACACAGGTAATGAACTTGTAAAGACCCCAAAAAGGTCTGTTCTGCAAAAGCTCGATGAACTACCTCTGGCTGCCTGGGAATTGGTAGATATTGAAGCCTACCGAAAAATATGGCTGTCAAACCATGGGTACTTCAGCATTAATATCGCTACTACCCGTGGCTGCCCCTATAAGTGCAACTGGTGCGCCAAACCTATTTATGGCAATCGCTATAATTCAAGAACTCCCGAACATGTCATCAAAGAAATAGAGCTTCTCACTAAGCAATATGGTGTGAATCATTTTTGGATGTGTGACGACATTTTCGGGCTTACACCGAAGTGGGTTCAGCAGTTCAACGCTCTTGTGAAAGAACACAAGCTGGACTTTCAGTATATGATCCAGTCTCGGGTAGACCTGCTGCTAAAAGAGGACACCATAGAAGCCCTGGCTGAATCGGGTCTGGAAACGATCTGGCTGGGTGCTGAGTCCGGTTCTCAGCATATACTGGATGCGATGGATAAGGGCATCACCGTAGAGCAAATTCACGAAGCTGTTCCCAAACTACAGGAAAGAGGTGTCAGCGTAGCCCTGTTCCTTCAATTCGGTTACCTGGGAGAAACGCTGGAAGATATTCATAAAACCATTGATATGGTACTGGACATCATGCCTGAAGAAATAGGCATCTCTGTGTCCTACCCTCTGCCGGGCACCAAGTTTTACGAGAAAGTAAAAGATGACCTTCAGGCGAAAGCCAATTGGGTAGATTCTGATGACCTGGACCTGATGTTTGAAAACACCTACTCGCCTGCCTTTTATAAGAAACTGCATAGGTATGTTCATAACCGCCATAAACTCAAAAGAGGACTTCAGGCGCTCAGAAAGGGAGTTAGCTCTCCGACCACGCTCAACAAAAAGACAGTACGACAAATACTGACCACGGGATATCACCTGCCTATGTCTATCGTTAACGGATCTCAGATTAAAAAACTGGCCAAAGCCAAAGCATGACTGAATTCTTCGATATAGCATCAAAAACCTACGACCAGGACTTTACTGAAACCTACACCGGCAGGCTACAAAGAAACCTGGTGTGGAAGTACCTGGACGAGTGCACAGGCAAGAAAGGACCGCTGCATATTCTGGAGCTTAACTGTGGTACCGGAGAAGATGCTGTTCATCTCGCCAGGTCCGGGCATGTCATCACGGCCACCGACATCTCAGAGGAAATGCTGGAAAGGGCCAGAGAAAAAGCCACGCAAAAGGGCATTAGTCATAAAATTCACCTGGACCGGCTGGATATTAAACAGCTAGGTGATACTACGCTAGACCATAAGTTCGACCTGGTCTTTTCTAATTTCGGAGGCCTCAATTGTATTGGTCAGCAGGAACTCGAACAGTTTAAAAAAGATGTCCGGACACTGTTAAAGCCCAATGGTACCCTGATCATGGTGGTCATGCCCGAGTTATGCATTTGGGAGAGCCTGTATTTTCTGCTTAAACTCAGACTTAGCCAGGTTTTTAGAAGAAAGAAAACCTCTGTACTGGCAGATGTTTCGGGAGTTAAAGTAGAAACCTGGTACTACTCCCCTAAAAGGCTCAGTAGAATCTTCAGGCCGGAGTTTTCCAAAGTGAGAGTAAAGCCCATTGGTTTTTTTGCGCCTCCCTCTTACATGGAAACCTTTATAAAAAGACACCCTTCTCTATTGAAAGTCATTTCCTTTATGGAGCAACGCTTTTCACGGTTCAGTTGGCAGAGTCATCTGGCCGATCATTATTATATAGAGCTGCAGACCCGATGAATGTACTCCTGACACATGGCTACTTCATCGCAGAGGATAAGAAAGAGCAGCAGATTATGAGGCCCTATCCTCCACTGGGGCTACTATATATTTCTGCCTTCCTGAATCAGCAAAATATGAGTAATAAGGTGTTTGACAGCACCTTTTCAGATAAGGCGCAGCTTTTCGCACAACTAGAAGCTGAACAACCAGAGGTACTGGCTATATATGCCAACCTTATGACCAAGCTCAATGTGCTGGAGATCGCCAAAACCTGTAAGAAGATTTCTCCGAAAACGGCAGTGATCATGGGCGGCCCTGATGTGACCTACAACACAGAAAACTATCTGAAAAACGGTGCTGACTATCTGGTTATCGGTGAAGGCGAAAACACCATGATGGAGCTGGTGCAACACCTGGAAAACCACCCTGAAAAAGAGCCCTCTGATATTTCAGGGCTGGCATACCTTGACACAGCAGGCAAAGTGGTGCAAACCGCTGCTCGTACCAAAGTGAGGGACATTAATGAATTACCCATTCCCAACAGGGACGCGATTCCTATCCACAAATACCTCGATGCCTGGAAAGAACATCACGGTCAGAATGCTCTTAGCGTAAGTACCCAGCGAGGCTGCCCCTATACCTGTAAGTGGTGCAGCACGGCAGTGTATGGCCAAAGCTACAGAAGAAGAGCCCCTGAAAAAGTAGTGGCAGAACTTAAGGAGCTTCGCGAAAAGTACAATCCGGATACCATTTGGTTTGTAGACGATGTTTTTACCGTAAGTCATAAGTGGCTCAGGCAGTTCTGCGAAGAGTTGGAGAAACAAGAAGTTAGGATTCCTTTCGAATGTATAAGCCGAGCCGACCGCATGAATGAAGAAGTCATCGCACTGCTGAAAAAAGCCGGCTGCTTCAGAGTATGGATCGGGGCAGAAAGCGGCTCTCAAAAAATCATTGATGCGATGGACCGCAGAGTCTCTGTAGATCAGGTACGAAATATGATCATAGCTACCCGCAAGCAGGGCATTGAAGCCGGTACTTTCATTATGTTGGGGTATCCGGGAGAAACAGAGGAGGATGTCGAGGAAACCATTAATCATCTTAAAATCTCTAACCCCGATCACTTCACTATCACCGTAGCTTACCCGATCAAAGGCACCTCACTCTATGACGAAATTGAAGCAAAGAAGACTACCGAGCCTGAATGGCACCTGAGCACTGACAGAGATATAGACTTTGAGAGAACCTATAGCCGCAAATACTATGATTACGCTGTAAGAAAGGTAATCAGCGAAGTAAACTACCATAAGAGCAGACTCAACGGGGGCCTCACACTTTCAGGACTTAAGCTCAAGGGTAAATCGCTGGCTGCTGGTTTAGCGATGAAACTGATCAAAACCTATGGTTAATGGAAGGGGCATTGAAAAAACAGCATAGAACAACATTCAGAAGCAGGTTATTTAATCTCAGCTTTCTTTTGGTAAGTACATTGCTGTCATTGTTATTAGCTGAATTTGTCCTGAGGCAAATAGCACCACACGCGATCTACAAATCGCTGGTTCCCCTGGAAAGGACGGTAGTACCCAACGAATACTATCCCTTTTACTCAGGCATTGACAGCCTCTGCTACCAATCAGTAAATGCATGGGGATACAGATCAGCCTCACAATTTAACACAGACCGCTACGGTATTCTGGCTATCGGAGGAAGTACTACTTACTGTGCCGGCCTGTCAGACCAAGAAGCATGGCCCTGGTTGCTTGAAATACACCTGAACCAGAATGCTAAGACGCCCTTTACTGTTGGTAATGTGGGAGTTCCGGCTTTCGATTCTTATCAGAATTTACTCCAGCTTGAATTCATTACACCACAATTCGAAAATATAAAAATGGCCATCATGCTGATGGGCAACAATGACTTTCTGCGGACTTTGTACCAGGGCAACGACTACATACCCATGGGTGAAAAGCCATTGATCCTGAACCGAACATTTGTTCGACTTCCCGGAAATGCAGGAAGAAATCCGATTGAGCGCACAGAACTGGGTATGCACCTGCGGGATGTTAAGAATCACTTCAAAACAAGACTGAAAACAGATATTTCAGTAAAAGAACACCATGAAAGGGTGAGGTTGTATATGGCATCCGAACCAACGGAGGCAGTGCCTGATTTAGACATCGGACTTCGGGCATACAAAGCCAACCTGAGAAGAATAGCGCAAATCGCCAGAACGCAAAATATTACACTTGTCTGGCTGACACAACCGACTCTCTGGCACAAAGGCATGTCCAAGGCAGAAAAAAGATCGGTTACCTTCGCTACGCCAATAAAAAACGGCAAATCATACGCCAATGGTCGCGTGGCAGCAGGCATGCTCTCGTTCAACCAGCGCCTGATCGACATTGCCGAAGAAGAAGGGGTGATACTCATAGACCTGGTCGCAAAGTTGCCTAAAGATCAAAGTATGCTGTTTGATAATTGTCACTATACCAAAGCAGGTGCCAGGCAAGTAGCAAAAATCATATACAACGAACTTGAAGGCTTCCTGACGACACTCAATGAGCTTGATACACCATTAAGTGAATGATTTGTCCGGTCAACAGAAGCAAAACAACTTGAGAGACAAGAAGACCATAAAACCCGGTAAGAACCGCTTCAGAAACCTGAGGATCAATGCAGGACTGTTTATAATCAGCACCCTGTTTTGCCTGTTTCTGCTGGAAATGGGCCTCCGCCTGGTTGCTCCTCATGTGCTATACAGTTCTTTGGTACCCAACATGGATGCGGAAAGAAATCAGAACATAGCTACCTTCTTTCCCGGCCTCGATAGTGTGAGTCACTTCTCAGTCAATGAGTTCGGTTACCGCTCCCCCACTTATTTTGATCAGGATCGGTTTGGTATTCTGGCTATCGGGGGAAGCACTACCCAATGCATCAACCTTTCAGATGACGAAAGCTGGCCCTGGATTTTGGAGGAGAAACTGAACGCCTCCGTCAACGTAAGGGAATTTACCGTGGGCAATATCGGAGCTGCTGCTTTCAACTCAGGAAATCATTACCACCAACTTAAATGCATTGCACCACAGTTCGAGAACATCCATATGGCACTTATGCTGGTGGGTATCAATGACTATATGCGGCTTCTCAGGCTCGGTGAAGCCTATTACCCTACTTCGGCCGATGAGCACCTGTACAATCGTTCATTTGTGAGACTCCCACGGTCAGGAAAACCACACTGGTATCAGCGCAATGAACTGTACATGCACATAAGAGATACCTATAACGGGTTGCGTTCAAACACGGAAGCCTTTGACAAAGAGAAGCTCCATTCTCTGTTTGCGGAATACGAATCTGCTCTGAAATCCGATGAACTGCCGGATATGGACATAGCCCTGGACGATTATGAAAACAACCTGCGTAAGATGGTCCAGTTGGCCCGGGAAAGAAATATCATACTGGTTCTCATCAGTCAGCCAAGCCTGTGGCACAAAGACATGGGTGCCTTTGAAGAAAAAATCGCTTCCATCGGTGCACCTGTTTTCAATAACAAGGCTTACTCTCCATCAGCCCTCAGTCAGGGTATGGATATATTTAATGAAAAACTCAGGCTGATAGCTACTGAAGAGGACATCCCTTTCATTGATCTGGCCTCAAAGCTTCCAAAGGACACTACCGTTTTTTATGACTGGTGCCACTACAATAAAAGAGGCAGTCATATGGTGGCAGAGCTTATCTATCAGGACCTGAAACCTACACTCGAGTCTGTTCAGTCTTTAGCCCAACTCATGTCAAAACAAGGAATGCGATGACTGTAAGAGAAAAGGGCATATCGAAAACAAGAGACAGATTGGTCAATCTGTCAGTCATGCTTGTCAGCACCATCATTTGTCTGATTCTGCTGGAAATCGTCCTCAGGTGGATAGCACCACATCAGCTCTACAGTTCGCAGGTACCCTCCGTATCAATAGAAAAGAAGCAGGATGTGGCCGGTTTCTTTCCTGGTATTGATTCCGTCATCCGGTTTTCAGTAAATGAAAAGGGCTATCGCAGCCCCTCATACTTTGATCAGGACAGATACGGAATACTTGCTATAGGAGGAAGCACAACCTATTGTATCGGGCTTTCTGATGAGGACACCTGGCCCTGGCGACTCGAAGGTCTGTTAAATAAATCCGGTTTCAATGAAAAATTCACGGTGGGTAATGTAGGTGTTCCTGCTTTCAATGCCGGAAGTCACTGGCATCAGCTCAATCAGCTTGAACCTCAGTTTGAGAATATCAAAATGGTTCTTATGCTGGTAGGGGTGAATGATTTTGCCAGGGTGCTCTTTTTAAATGATAAGTACTTTCCTACGTCAGAAGATACGCACCTTTACAACCGAACTTTCGTCAGACTGCCTCGAGAAGGCAAGTCCAAATGGTATCAACGCACAGAGTTGTTTATGCACCTGCGCGATGTTCGTCATGCCTACCAGTCTACCAGAAGCCAGCGATACACTCCCGAGCGCCTTGAGAACCTACTGTCAGATTATCTGGCAGCTCAAAAAAAGGATTCACTGCCTGCAGAGCACATGGCCAAAGCACTGGTTGACTATGAAAACAATCTGAGAAACATTGCAAAACTGGCCCGGGAACGGAAGGTTCAAATGGTATGGATGACGCAACCTACGCTCTGGTACAAAGGTATGGGTGAATTTGAAGAGGGCATTTCCAGTATGGGAGCTCCTGTTATTGATGGTATCGCTTATTCTCCCGGTGCACTGGCCCATGGTATGGAGCTTTTCAATGATAAGCTTACAGAAGTAGCCCAAAATGAAGGGGTCTATGTGATTGACCTCGCCCGGATACTTCCCAAAGACACCACCGTGTTTTACGACTGGTGTCATTACAACAAAAGCGGAGCTGTGAAAGTAGCCGAGGTTGTCCATCGCGAGCTGGAAACACTTATATCCGGAAACCAGGCCCTATTGAAGAACAAAACAGATGATTGACCTCAAATACCTGGTAACGCTTGATCGTTGGGCCTATCCGGTATATGCCCTGATCTCTCCTTTGCTCAGCCTGTTTAAAAAGCGAGGTTCACAGGCTAAGAGACAGCAAGCAGTCATTATCAAAATGCTGGGAATTGGCAGTATTACCCGCATTATCACTACGCTACGCAAGAGCCATGTCGACCTAAATCAGATACACTTTGTCACGCTGGATTCCAACCGACAATTGTGCGAATTGCTTGGGATACCGAATACTCTCTATATAGATTCAGATAAATGGTATCATATACCTGTCAGTCTCTGGCGCACCTTATTGAAAATCCGAAAGATCAACCCGAATTATGTTGTAGACTATGAACGATCTTCTAATCTCCTGGGCATCTTTCGCGGGCTGGCCACTGTATTTTCAGATATACACACCGTATCGTTTTACCAGTTAGTTCAGGATAAGGAAGGAGCGTCTGATATCAGGTTTAAATTAAAAGACCGGTCAATAGCCAGTTTGATCAACCTGACGATCCCCTATTTACCGGAAAAAGCCGGTGACGATGCGTCATTCTCAGGGATGACAGGAGAACAGGTGGACAACAACAGGGTTTTCATTAACATCAATGCCAGTGATTACCTCCCTTATAGAAAGTATCCGCCAGAAGCCTTTGCTCAGGTGATCACAGGGCTGTTGGAACAAAGACCCGACCTGGAAATATCACTCATTGGTGCTGCGGGAGAACGAGCCTATGTTCAGTCCATGATGGACATACATCTGGCCCCTCACATTCCGGTAAAAAACCTTTGCGGGGAATGGAGCCTGAGCCAATTGGTAAAAGAAATGCGAAAGGCCGTTTTGCTTATCACAAATGACTCCGGCCCTATGCACCTTGCCGTGACCCATCAGGTCAAAACCATTGCTATCTGGGGACCAACTACTCCTGATATTTTTGGGTATACCCAACATCCCGATGTGGTAAACCTGCATTCCGGCCGTAGTTGTGCTCCTTGTTTCACTTATCCAAAATCCAAAGCAGGTGTGTTCTGCGACAAGAGGATTGATTGTATGAATGATATACAACCTGCACAAATTATCGAGGCAGCTGTTAAATTGCTTATCCAAGACCCGGTTACCACATGAGTGTAAAACCCAAAATACTGTTTCTCAATCCCCCCGGTAAAAAGATATACATCCGGGACTATTACTGCTCTAAGGTATCCAAGGCCTATTACTTACCCCAACCGGTGGATTTGCTCGTGCAAACCAGCTACTTCGATGAGGCTCTTTTTGAGTTGAAAGTGCTGGATGCTATTGCCGAGCAAAAGAAATTGAACGAGACTCTTGAAGAGGTTATCAGCTTTTCACCGTCACTTATCATTGCTCAGTTTGGTTCTGTCTCCTATGAAGAAGACAGTTCCTTTTTTTCCAGAATCAAAGCTGCTCTTCCAGAAACGAATATTCTGTGTTCCGGAGATCTTCTGCTGGAGGATCCTCAAATGTTCCTGGACAAACACGAGTGGCTTGAAGGGGCCATTATTGACTTCTTTAAACCGGCAGCTTTACAGTTTCTCAACAATACGGGCCAGCCCATTGATGGCCTGGTATATCGTCAGCAGCTCAGCGCTGGTGAAAAACAAAAATATCGCAAACAGACCCGGCTCAATGTACCAAGGCACGACCTCTTTAAAAACGAGCATTATCGCATGCCTTTTATGTCAGGAGCTCCCATGGCCACTGTACTGACAAACTATGCCTGCCCTTATCCCTGTACCTTTTGCATCATGTCGCACCTGGAGTTCAAAAGCCGTACCGTTGACGATACCATTGAGGAACTCAAACGTCTGAAAAAACTGGGCATTAAGTTCATCTATTTCTCCGATCAGACATTCTATACCGTACCGAAGATCACCGATCCTATTCTGGATTATATGATTGAAGCCGATTTGGGCATCGATTGGATGTGCTTTTCCAGAGTGGACGTCACGACTGAAGCACGGTTGGACAAAATGAAAAAAGCGGGCTGTAAGGTTATTATGTATGGCGTGGAGTGGGCAGAAGACAGCTATCTGCAGCAGTACAAAAAACAATACACCACACAACAGGTCCGGGATACTTTCAAACTTGCCCGGTCAAAAGGCATCAAGCTGGTAGGCACTTTTCTGATGGGCGTTCCGGGCCAGACCCGTGAGTCTATTATCAATACTGTGGACTTCGCCAAAGAAATTAAGGCCGACTACGCCTCCTTTAATATTGCCGTACCCCGGGTACAAACCTCATTCAGAGATGAAGCACTTGATCAGGGTCTGATCACGGAAGATGACCGGACCATGGATCAATCCGGTAGTTTTATTGCCATGGGTACGGGTGAACTCACGGCTCAGGAAGTGATGAAGCTGAAAAAACTGGCTTATCGTAAGTTCTACTTCCGGCCTTCTTACCTGCTCAAAAAAGTACTGGACCTCGGAAACTGGCAGGAATTGAAAAACCACCTCAATGAAGGCTGGTATGTTGTAAAACTTCTATTTGCCAGATGAGTTCTCTGACGAGCAATAGAGACAGAACCCCTAAAGAAGTTCTGGTGAAACTCCTGTTTTTCCTGGCACTTACCTTCATGGGGTTGTACATGGGCTTTGCCATATTCTCTGCCTCAAAAGATACCTATTGGGATTTCCCGAATTACTATACCTCATCCAGGCTTTTAGCAGAAGGCGAATCCGTAGCTCGCTTTTATGACAATGCCTGGTTTGCCTCAAGAGGGCATGATTTTGGTTTTGAGCGTGTGGCCCGCTTCACTCCTTTTCCTCCCGCCACCGCTACACTCATGCTCCCCTTCAGTGGTCTTACCCCGATAGCCGCCAAAAGAGCCTGGGTCATTGTCAATGTGCTGCTGCTGTTCTACGCCATATTTTTAGTCCGTCAGATTTGTAAGTTTGACTGGTTTCTGTCGGCATTTCTGGTGCTCCTCCTGGGAGCATCCCTGGCATTGAATTTCAGGCTGGGCCAGTTCTATCTGGTCATCCTGGTGTTTTTGCTGCTCACCTATCAAACCTATCTGCGCCATAAGTGGGGAATATCTGCTGCCCTACTCGCGGTGGTTACCCTGGTAAAGTACTTTCCGGTCATATTCATTTCAGGCTTTCTCAACAAAAAGTTCCTGCTGTACTTCAGCATGTCCATGACCCTGTTACTGGTGCTACAGTGGCACTATTTCGGAACCGATACCTTAATGACTTACTTGTCCATATTACAGGAACATCTCAATGGAAACATAGAAGGTCAGGGACAGCATGTGATTGCCTTTCAAAGTTTTGATTCCCTGTTTGCCAATTTATTTATTGAAGACCCCATAGCCAACCCCAATGCCATTATCGACTGGCCCACAGGCAAGTCTGTCGGAAAGGCGATCGTACTGTTTCTGGCAGCCGCTTCGGCCCTCTGGACCATCAGAAAAGTAAAGTCTGAAGATAAAGCGATAAGGCGCGACCTTATCCTGGTAATCTCCGGTATGGCAGCTTTCACAGTACTGCCCGCTTCCGCAGCTTACCACTTTATACTGCTGTTTTTTCCTTTCATCCTGTTCTTCAGAATTGCTTACCGTCTACTTAGTCCACAACAAAGAGGGCTGCTGATTTTACTCTTTGCTCTGGTAGCCAACTCTGCTTATCTCAATGTTCCTTTCAGCTCGGGAATAGCATGGCTGGATCTGTTGCTATCCTATCCCAGATTATGGACCATGACCGTACTTTACGCCTACACGCTTAAGATTGTCCATACCACAAGCTTTGGTAATTACAGTTTCCAAAATACCGGACTGACCCATCACGAATTCACTAAAATCACGCCTGCCGCCTGACTCAGATGACCTTTTTCAAGCAAATTTTCAAGGCGAACTCGTGGTACCTGCTCATTAACCTGATAAGTGCTTCTTCAGCTATTTTCCTGATTCCGCTTTACATCAGTGACCTTTCTGTGAGTGAATACGGCATACTGGCCCTGATGAATGTCACCTTTGCCTTTCTTACCATATTCATGGCGGTCAATCTGGAATCAGCAGTACAAACATTCTATTTTGATCATGCCGATAATGTGACAAGGGTACATCAGTACTTTCGAAACGTTTACTCCTTTGCCACCCTCCTGGCCCTGACAGGAATCATCTTATTCTCCCTCCTGGGTCCGCTGATCTTCAGGTATACCTTTCGTAGTGATGCTATTGATTTTTTTCCCAATGGTATGATCGTGGCAGTAAGCGCTGCCCTCACGGCCATTAACCAGATCTACTTTGTACTTTTACGGAACCAGGAAAAAGTCAGAACCTTCGGCTCTCTTACTCTGGTAAGCACCGTGCTGAATATTCTGTCGCAGGTGGTGTTCATCGTTTTACTGGACCTGGGCATTACAGGAGCCCTGCTGGGACCACTGGTTGCCAATGCTGTTATCTTTGTCATTACACAAATTCAAAACAGCTTTCTTACACTAAATATCGACTTCAATGAGGTGAAAAGCTCGTTAAAGTACTGCCTCTGGCTGCTTCCCTTTCTTATGATTCAGTGGTTTTTAGCCAAAGGCGATCGTATTATCATCGAAAGCTACATAGGCCTGGAGCAGGTAGGTATCTATGCCCTGCTGATGAACATCTCAATGGTGGTTTCTCTGGTAGCCACTTCTATACTCAACAGTGTGAGACCCACTTTATTCAGAGCACTTAAAAGTTCAGGAGGTAAGCCTGGAAAAACGGCCAGGTCAGTCTTCCTCTACTTTATGATCATCATACTACTGGTAGCCATAGCAGTATACATTTTTGTACAGTACATTGAGTATATCCGTCTGTTTGAGGAGTACATCCGGATTCAGAACTTCATTCTGGCAGCCCTGGTACTCTTTGTGATAAGAGTGACCTTTCGCTTTTTTGGTGAGTACCTCAGCTTCCGAAAAAAATCAAAAGATTTGTCACTGCTGTCCCTGGTCAACTTTGTCCTTTTCATCTTGCTGATAGGACTCAGTATTGAAGGGCTCTCCCTTGCCAGACTGCTAGAAATTTCCATTATCACCAATAGCATCACTTTTGTTATGATGATTGCCAGAATTATTCAGCTTAGTAAACAACCTGTCCGTGTCTGAGAACAATAAAAAAATAGTAGTTGTCTGTGGTTATCCTAAAAGTGGCACAACCTGGTCCACACGTCTGGTAGCTCAATTGTTATCGTGCCCCTCGGTAGGCTTTTGGGGCTTTGAGGGAGACACTTTCGTAACAGAGGGCCAGGACCGTGATTCGCCCCTCATTTGCTATCAGTCGCACCATGCTCACCACGAGCTTACCGAAGTAAGTGACCTGCCTGTTCATCGCCTTATCTACGTGGTAAGAGACCCGCGGGATGTGGTGGTATCAGGAGCATTTCACTTTTCTTTTTTTAACCCGCTGATGTTGAAATTCCTGAAGCTCATCCGGCCTTTTTCACTGCAAAACAACCTGAAAAAGCTGGTAGCCAGAAGCAATTCCAAACGCTACAATATCAGGCGTATGATTGCCATGCTCAGGAAGGGAGACCCCCTGATAGATCATTCGAACTGGGCCTGGGACACACACCTTGATGCCTATCTGAAGGCAGAAAATGCACTGGTAGTCAGGTATGAAGACTTACTGCTTGATGGGGTCAATACAGCCAGAAGAATACTTGAACACTGCGAAGTTTCTAAAACAGACGATGTGATCAGGAAAGATCTGGAAGCTCAGTCTTTCCGGAAAAGACACCAGGACTTTAAGCAGCAAAACGATAAAATAAAGGTCCGCCATATGCGGAAAGGAGTAGTAGGAGACTGGCAAAATCATTTGACCAATGAAGAAGAGGCAGAGATCAGAAGCCTTTTTGAGTCACAGATGAAGACGCTGCGCTATCTAGACGCCTAATTTCGGAACATCCTCCCCCTTTCTGTTCTGATAGGGAAAACAGAAGCGATGCACATGATAAGGCTGTACCTGCTCGGTAGCCACCGCCTTTTGGTATTCTACCCTACCCAGAAATATGGTATGGCTTGACAGGTCTACATCCTGCTCAATACTGACTTCTTTGTAGCCCACTGCAAAGTCAGGTAACAGCAGGCCATACTTATGGCTCTTCTCAAATGTAAAAGATAACTCTTCCTTCCCGAGACGGGTGCGGCCATGATTTTTGCCCAGATCATAAGCCGTTTTCAATGACTCTGAGGCCAGCTCACAAACCAGGACTCGTTTGGCTTTCTTGATTTCCCCGGTAGCGAGATTAGTCACCTGAAGTGAAAACGCATAGTCATTGCTTTCCGGGTGATGCATATGCAGATCCATGGGGAATATGTTCAGATATGCTTCATGCTCTACCACCACCACATAAATCCTGCGTGGACAAAAATAGCCGGCAGTAAGATGTTTCACTTCATCATAACTAAACCTGAATTTACTCTTCCGCGACTGCCTGAAAATACGGGGCAGTTCCACTATACTTTGCTTTAGAGAAAGCCCTGTGATTTGGGTGCGTTGTGGTTTCCAAAAACAAAAAAAACCATTTCGCACCTCCAGATAGTTCTCCGCCACGCCTGAAACTGATGCCTTCACCTTTCCATTACCATCCAGCATAATTTGTGAAGGCACAGTGTCCCTGTCGGGCACCCAAATACCAAACAGAAGCGGTTCAAGGCACATAACCATCACCCGCAGGCTAAGGTCTGTGCCTGTCTCAGAACGAACCTTTCCTGCTATCTCAGTCCCTTTAAGACCCACCGGAATAAACTCAGTAATCGCCACTAAAAGTAGATTTAAGAAAAATCAGTATTTGATAAAATGAGTCAGTTCATGCTTTTCAAAATCCAGCTGAATACTTTGCTCAAATCTGAGTCCGCTATTCGCTGCCGCTCTCCTGAGAGACCTCCCGGAATGATAAAAAACATGCATTGACTGCCCTTTGGTATACTCTACTTTCTTAGAAATGGCTGCCTGACTACCGGCTAAATCCGAAAACACAGACTTTAACCGGCTTACCTTGTCGAAATTGTTGGTCAGTACACAAATCAGATGGCCTCCTGGTTTTAGCTTACTGGCAAAAACTGCGAATGTTTCTTTAAGGTGCTCAACCGAATTCAGGGCCGCAAAATTCGAAAACACAGCTTCCAGGCTGGCATCCGGTAACATGCCGATATGTTCCAGGTCTGCCTTCTTGCCCACAATCGTACTTACCCCCGGCCGTTTTGAAATACCCAGACTCTTTTCCGCCTGAGAAGCCATATTCGCTGAGGGTTCATAAAAGATCACTTCATAGCCGGCAGAGAGTTGCCATTCCAGGTCCAGACCCGTTCCGGCACCAAAATCCAGAATTTTGCCTTGTGGCACAGATTGGCAAAAATAAGTTCGTACGGCTTCCCTGACTTTTACATTGGGTTCATCATCGCGCATCATCTGATCATAACTCTCAGCGATAATGTCGTAATAGTCGATTGCGGAATTTGTAGATGTCATATCAAAATCATGATAAGTCATTCAAGTTAATCATTTCGTCAGAGAGGCGATTTTTTTATATTACAACTTGTAGTTTATTGTCAGCAAGGGCTGGAAAAGAGATAATTTTCTTAAATCATATTCTTCAGGCAGCCTTAGTCTTCAATCGGCCGTACTGGTATCGCGCGTAAACAAGAATTCTGATAAATGCTAAGGCAAATCAATCATAGGGTTTACCCTAAAACTTCGTTTTTCAGTCCTAAATGGATTGTTTTAGGCGTTAACAACGTGTGCAATCTCCACTGCAAAATGTGTGATGTAGGCACTCAAAACCTCGATAGCAACTTTGCACAAAACCTGGTGGGCACGCATCCCATCAATATGCCTTATGAGCTGATCGAACGAGTGATTGATCAAACCTCCAGATATTTTCCTAAAAGCCAGCTGGCTTATGCTTTTACAGAGCCGCTGGTCTACCCTGATCTGGTAAAATCACTGGCCTACGCCAATGAGAAAGGGCTTTATACTACGGTGACTACCAATGCCCTTACCTTACCACACAAGGCAGAAAAGCTCGTGGATGCCGGATTGAACGAGATCTATATTTCGCTGGACGGCCCACAGGATATACACAATGAAATTCGGGGGCATAAGAAATCTTTTCAGAAGGCTCTTGAGGGTATGGAGAAACTGAAGACTTTTAAAAATCCGCCAAAGATCACGGTGATCTGCGCGATTACCGAGTGGAATATCGGCCACCTTAAAAGCTTTACAGATTCATTTAAGGGTTCGGGCGCTGACGAAATTGCCTTTATGCACACGCAGTTCACAGATCCCCAAATGGCCTTCATTCACAATCAGAAATGGGAAAGTATTTACCCGGCCACTGATTCCAACCTGGACATGGTGGATTTCGACAACATGGACCTTGGAGCGCTGAAGGAGGAAATCAAATCCATCAAATCAGAAAAATACCCATACCATATTTACTTCTCTCCCGACCTGAATACAGACGAAGAGCTTGATAAATACTACAAGCATTCCGACAAATTCATTGGCAAATATTGCCGCGCCATCTTCAGCAGTATGATGATTAAATCAGACGGTTCGGTGATTCCCGCTCATGGCCGATGCTATAACCTGAACATTGGAAATGTTTACAAAGAGAGTATGAAGGAAATCTGGAACTCCTCTGTGATCGGGAAATTCAGGTCAACCGTAATGTCTGAAGGAGGATTTTTACCCGCATGTTCAAGATGTTGTAGTGCTTTTGACTGATGAATAAAGTTATTCTCTTTAATCCCTGGGCCGCCCAATATGGCTACCGTATTCCTAACTCTATCTTACAGGTAGCAGCTTCTGTTGACGGGCTTTTCGAATTTGTAATTGTGGATGGCAACCGGGAAACAGACCCCTGGGAAAAAATCAAAGGCTATCTGGATACGGGGGAATATCGTTTCTTCGGAAGTACCGTAATGCCCGGGCCTCAGCTCAGGCAGGCCATTCCATTTACCAAAAAAATCCGCCAGGAATACCCCGAAGTCATTAACATCTGGGGAGGTTATTTCCCGTCAAATCAATTCAGGAGTTGCATAGAGTCAGGCTTCGTAGACTTCATTATCAACGGACAGGGAGACTATGCCTTTCCGCAGCTTTTGACCAAACTGACCAGGGACGAAAATGACTTTGAGCAGATCAACAACCTGATCTTCAAAAAGGACGGTGAAATCATTACCACCCGAAAAGAGTTTATTTCTGAGCAAGACAAGCTCCCTGCCTTGCCTTACCAGAGGCTTGATGAGTTTTACCCCCTCGGAGGCTATTTAAAGCGAACCTTTCTGGGCAAAAAAACAGCCGCCTACCATGCCAGTTTCGGCTGTCCGTTCACCTGTAGTTTTTGTGCTGTAGTGCCCATTTATAATGCCCGCTGGAGAGGCAAGTCCGCTCAGAATGTTTACAATGACGTCCGCTATCTGATCGATGAACATGGGGCCGATGCGGTGGAATTTCATGACAATAATTTCTTTGTGAATGAGAAGATGGTGGTGGAGTTTTCCCGGCTTGTCAAAGATCTGAACATCCAGTGGTGGGGAGAGGGCCGCATCGATACGATTAACAAATACAAAGATGAATCCCTGCAAATCATGCGCGAGGCAGGATGCCGTATGATATTTTTCGGAGCAGAAACGAGCAACGATGATATTCTGGCTCAAATGGACAAGGGGGGCACACAGACCGCTGAGCAGATACGGGAGTTTGCCGCCCGCATGAAAAAATTCGACATTATTCCTGAGTACTCTTTCGTACTGGGAATGCCTGCCGACAATGAGCAACAGGTGATTGATCAGATTGATCAGGATATTGCCTTTATCAAAGAAATCAAACAGATCAATCCTGATACTGAAATCATCATATACACATATAGTCCTGTTCCCACAGAAGGGTCGGAACTTTACGAATCTGTAAAAGCCGCGGGTTTTTCATTCCCTGAAAAACTGGAGGACTGGCTGAATCCGCAATGGGAGAACTTTGACCTGAGACGAAATCCCCTGACCCCCTGGCTCAAGCCTTATATGATTGACAGAATACAGGGTTTTGAAACAGTGCTGAATGCACAATATCCTACCGCTTCAGATTTTAAGCTGACTTCTCTTCAGAAAAAGATCATCAAGAGCATCTCCTCTTTACGGTACAAATACAACCTGTTCAGATTCCCTTACGAACTCAAAATACTTCAGAAATTCTGGTTGCGATACAGACGTCCGGAAACAGAAGGCTTTTCCATGGAATAGTAAAGTATGCTAGCTCTTTTACAAAGAAAAAGCCTCCGGTTTCTGCACCCCTTCCTGAGGAGACTGGTTCGGTACTATCTGCGAAAGCCAAGGAGTTATCGCTTTCAGGGTCTCAGACTGACCATTTATCCTTCAGTCTTTCATCCGGGTCTGTTTTACAGCACACAGTACCTTATCGCTTATCTTTCAGAGGTTGATTTAAGCCGAAAAAGACTGTTGGAGCTTGGGGCAGGAAGTGGCCTTATCTCTATGGTAGCAGCAAGCCATGGAGCCACGGTGACATCAACAGATATCAATGCACAGGCCCTGGAGGGAATTCGGGAAAACGCTGCCACCAATAAGCTGGATATTGAAGTAAAAGAATCGGACCTCTTTGATAAGGTCGAACCTCAGCGCTTCGATATGATCATTATCAACCCACCTTACTACCCCAAGGCCCCGCAAAACACCGCGGAGTCAGCATGGTTTTGCGGGGAGAACTTCGAGTATTTTGAAAAGCTCTTTCGACAGTTGGAAAATGAGAACCTGAATGACATCCACATACTGATGGTACTTTCTGAGGATTGTGATATCACGCGTATCGGACAAATTAGTAGCAAGGCGGGCATCGCTCTGGATGAAGTATCCAGAAAAGAGATTGGCGGAGAGCTAAACTTTATCTTCAGGCTTAAAAAAAGTCAGGCTCATAGCTAGAGAACTCTCTGGCAGACTCAGGTACTCTGATAATTGAATACGGTGCCAGGGGATCAACATCTTTCCTGTGATAGAACCCCGGCTGACCATTTCTGGAATAAGTAGGCATATCAGTCAGCAAACGTTCTACCTCAGTCAGGGATATATTCCATTCCAGTGACAGTCGTGCTGCAGATGGTTCCATGAAATCTTCATAGATCTTTTCCATTCTTTCGTGTTCCTGCGGACGGGAATAATCCAGATCAGTGCTCAGCCCTGCCCGATACTCCATCAACCACATCATTTGTTCTCCTCTCAGTTGATTAAATGCCTCCTGCGTTAAGGTATTGCCCAGTCCCAGAGCTGCATTCTCCAAAAAGAGCGGCTGAATATTTACCTCGTGACACCACAGACACTTAGCCGGCTTTCCGGCTATTGTTATTGTTTCATCGGCAAAAGCCTTAAGCCTTCCCTGCTTATCATAAAGGCCGAAGCGTATCTGACCGTTAGGCATCATATCCAGCACCTCAAACTCATCTGGTGAAAAATCCCCCGATGCTGAAAAAGGCTGATCACTCTCTCCCGAGATATGGGCAATCTGGGCATAACTCTCTGCCTCAGCAATTTCAATGAGCCTGTTCACAGAGGTAATGGAAGAGTTCACCACCTGAACAGATTTGTTTCGGAAGTCATAAAGACCTCTGAATTCCTCCAGGGTCTGAGGAACATCCGTAATCTCGTAGTAGTGATAGGTGCTATTGACCGTGAGCATGATGAAACGCCCCACATCTATACCATTTGCCTGCTCATATTCACCACTGGCAACCAGTACATCAATAATTCTGGAAAGTGCAAAAAGGGCCTGTCTTTTAAACCCCACCTGGTTTAGATTCAGACTGAAGTGATTATCATCCTGCCAGAAAATGGCCCTTTGCAAACTTCCCCTTGGCAACTCAGCCCCCAGGTTTGATAATGCCCAGGTAAGACCGGTGAGCATCTCGTCTTGTGTTTGCGTTTCAAACCCCGGCACCCACCTCAAATTGAGCGTAAGATGCTCGTCATCCAGAATGAGCTCACGATCAAAAGTACAGGCATAGAATACCGCCAACACAATAGTGAAAAGAAAGAATACCCTCGTTGCTTTTTGATACACTTCAGACAAAACTTGATCTGAGCGAATTTAACTAAAACCACCCGCCTTTACCGCAGAACTGCTTATATGATCAACTAAAACAGTAGAATACTTGACACTTATGGTCAATTTCCTTTCCCGGGCCGACAGGTCCTGAAGAATGCTTTTGTCAGTTGTAGCGTGCGTTTTTCCAAATACCCTTTTTGTGCAGCCAATGCTGCAATGAGACCCTCACCACCCCAAGGCCATATTTCATACTTCGCCTGAAATTAATGGAAGACGCTCCTTCAAAGTATTTAGTCGGGCAGGTCACTTCTCCGATGGCGACTCCGGCCATGATAATCTGTGACAGCATTTCGTTATCAAAAACAAAATCATCCGAATTGGCTTCCAGTCTGAGTCCCTGAATAACCGGAGTACCAAAAGCCCGGTAACCGGTATGGTACTCCGATAGCTTTGCGGCATTCAACAGATTCTGGAAAAACGTCAGCAAGCGGTTCGCTACGTACTTGTAAAGCGGCATTCCTCCTTTCAAAGCCCCATTGCCCAGAATACGCGAACCCAGTACAACCGGAAAAATGTCATGTGCAATGAGATTAGCCATGCTGAGAATCAGCTTAGGCTCATACTGATAATCAGGGTGCAGCATAATCACAATATCAGCACCTAAGGATATAGCCTTCTGATAACAGGATTTTTGATTGGCACCATACCCTTTATTCTTAGGGTGAATTATGATGTGCTTTATGCCCAGCTCCCGCGCCTTTTCTACCGTTGCATCATTGCTGGCATCATCTACAAGCACCACCTCATCCACAATATCCAAAGGAATATCATGATACGTATCTGCCAGTGTCTGAGAAGCATTGTAGGCAGGAAGTACTACTATGATTTTTTTACCCAGTAACACAGTTTCATATTTAAAAAGTAAGACACCAGCCCTTTCTCAAATTATTGTTGCCCAATATAAGGTTACAGAGCTCACGAAACTCAACGAACACAAAAGAAACTCATTTGGGTAAGGTCCAAAGACTCCTTCTCCGATTTAGTCACTGCACGCTACGACTGATTTTTGATAGCCGTCAAAAAGATAGCTGAGCTAATACGGCAGCCAGGGCACCCAGCACAGATACAGAAAACCTCTTCCAGTCGAGCTTGTGATGAGGGTCTGATTCAATAAAAATGGTAGTGGAAATCTGAAGAAAACTGCCGGTAACAATGGCAAAAAATATCACCAGGTAACTCTCAGGGAACGAGGTAGAGTTACTGAAATATTCCGAGGTGATCAAACCCAGAGGCGAACCCAGTGCAAAAAGAAGTAATAGTGCCAGCGCCTTTTTCTTATTCTTTATCTGCGAAACCAGAAGAGCCATTAGCGCTACAGCAGCCGGGATTTTGTGCATCACAATACCCAGCAGAATCTTGGGAGAGCTGCCATGACTATACACTGAATCCGGAGTATGATTGCTGTGCAGGGAATCTGTCATGATACTGCCTTCCAAAAATGAGTGAATTGCCAGGGCAATCAGTATAAATCCTACTGAGTAACCATGACCATGATGATGGATATGACCGTGCTCTACCCCATTGGAGAAATTCTCCAGTAGCTTTTGAATAAAGAAACCAATCAGAATATACAGGCCAAGATTAAAGGGATCCTCACCACTCAGAAAAAGATCAGGCACCAAATGGATTACCGTCATAGAAAAGAGATAGGCACCTGCGAAAACCAGAAAAAGCTTCAGGTTTTTTTCGTTCACAGGTGATACCCTCAGCACTACCAGTCCGGGCAGCAGAGCACTTAAGAGCAATATGGTAACGTTAATCCACATATTCAGAGGCCTTGTTATTGCAACAAGATTGCAAATATGAGAAGATAAATGCGATTAGCCAGTATTTAGTTCCACTTGATATAATACTATTCTGCATCAAGGCTTACTACCCGGCCTTCCATTCCGGGGGAAATATAGGTTTGCATGCTTCCATCTTCGCCAGCATAAATAAAGTAGGCCTCTAAAGAATCATCGCTCAGAATCAGCTTACGTGCCTCTTCCAGGCCCATGGCCAGGCATGCTGTGGCATAAGCATCGGCATACATACAATTAGGAGCAAATACCGTGGCACTCAGCAAAGTCTGCATTTTAGGATACCCTGTTTTAGGATCGATCGTATGGGCTACTTTCCGTCCGTCTTCCAGTACTCTGAAGTTGCGGTAATTACCGGAAGTGGCCATCCCCTGGTTTTGTAACCGCACAGCGTCAAAAAGCTGACCCACATTCCGTTCATCGGGCACCTCAATGCCTATGGTCCAGTATACTCCATCCTTGTTCTTACCGATTGCTCTCACCTCTCCCCCGATTTCCACCATATAATCCGTGATGCCCTTATTAGCCAGAAAATCACCTACTACATCAATCGCCTGTCCTTTAGCAACGGCAGAGAAGTTGAGTTTCAAACCCTTTACGGCAGTCCTCACACCTTTCTCATCAAAGGATATCTTGTCAAAACCCACCAGATTAAGCAAGGAATCTACTTGGGCACTATCCGGAGCTATCAAACCACCATCTCCGAAACCCCATGCGTCTATCAACTGGCCGATAGTCGGGTCGAAAGCACCATTCGATTTATCATACACCTCAGCACTGGCCCTGAGTACCTGAGCAAAGTATGGAAAGCCAAAATCTGCATTGCCTTCGCGGTTCAGTGAAGAAATTTCCGAATCCGGAATGTAAGTGGAAAGTGCCTGATTAAAGTCGATCAGCAGTGAATCAATCTCTTTTTTGAAATTACGACTGTTCTTATCGAGGTACTTGATGTTGTAGGCAATAGTACCCATAGTAGTACCTGTGACATACATTTCCGGCAGGCTATTGGCCTGCCGATACTTGTAAACCACAATGATACTGATGAGCAGAACGGCTGCATATATTCTGGAGCGAATGTTCCTTTTATCCATAACGGTGATTTGGCCTCAAATTTAGTCGAATTAGCCCCCGAAGCGAAAGAGAATATGAATTTGATGTTTTATATCTTAGTGAAAATTTTACTGAATGCGTGAGGACTATTTAAGTGCGGATGACGAACACCTGAGCCCAAGTGAAAAGGACATAGAAAGAGCATTAAGACCGCTCAGTTTTGACGATTTCACAGGTCAGGGTAAGATTATCGAGAACATTAAGATTTTCGTACTCGCAGCCAAACAACGCTCCGAACCACTGGATCATGTACTGCTTCATGGCCCTCCCGGTCTGGGCAAAACCACCCTCTCGCATATCATTGCCAACGAACTGGAATCTGAAATCAAGGTTACTTCAGGCCCGGTTATGGATAAACCCAGCGACCTGGCAGGTTTGCTCACCAATCTGGATGAAGGAGATGTCTTGTTCATCGATGAAATTCACCGACTCAACCCAATCGTAGAAGAGTACCTGTATTCGGCTATGGAGGACTATAAAATCGACATTATGCTCGATTCAGGACCCAACGCACGAACGGTGCAAATCAGCCTGAACCCTTTTACACTGATTGGTGCTACGACCCGCTCAGGCTTGCTCACTTCTCCCCTGCGCGCCCGCTTCGGTATCAATGCACGCCTGGAATATTACGACTCAAAGCTGCTTACCAGGATTGTTCAGAGGTCATCAGCCATTCTCAACACCCCGATCAATGACAATGCAGCCTATGAGATTGCGCGCAGGAGTCGGGGCACCCCGCGTATTGCAAACAATCTGCTACGCAGAACCAGAGACTTTGCCCAGATCAAAGGAACCGGAACCATTACCAAGGAAATCAGTGAAGTGGCACTTACAGCTTTAGATGTAGATTCTCACGGACTGGATGATATGGATAACCGGATTCTTTCTACCATAATTGAGAAGTTCAAAGGAGGTCCGGTAGGGCTCGGTACGATCGCAACAGCGGTGAGTGAAGAGGCAGAGACCATTGAGGAAGTGTACGAACCGTTTTTGATACAGGAAGGCTACCTGAAGCGTACCTCTCGAGGACGGGAGGCCACCGATCTGGCCTATAAACACCTGAACCTTGAAAAGCCCGGCCAGACCGGTACTTTGTTTGATTGATACGGAGCACAGACCCGATCAGACTACAATCTCTTAAATGAGGTGAACCCCGTTATCACAAACCATACCGCCCTGGTAAAAGCAACAGCCCGCAGGTTGGGCTTTGACTATTGTGGCATAGCAAAAGCGGAGTTTCTGGCAGAAGAAGCACCCCGGCTGGAAAAATGGCTCAAAGACCAGCGCCATGGCAAGATGGGATATATGGAAAACCACTTCGATAAGCGCCTTGACCCGACAAAACTGGTACCCGGAGCCAAATCAGTGGTATCTCTGCTCTACAACTATGCCCCTGAAAAAGACCTGGCCAAAGAGAACCAGTTTAAGATCGCGAAATATGCCTACGGCAAGGATTACCACTTTGTAATCAAAGACAAGCTCAAATCGTTTATGCATTCGCTTCAGGAGCAGATCGGTGATATTGAAGGGCGTGTCTTTGTGGATTCTGCCCCGGTAATGGAACGACAGTGGGCAGAGAAAAGTGGCCTCGGCTGGATAGGCAAACACACGCTGCTTATTAACAAAGAGCAGGGAAGCTATTTCTTTCTGGCCGAGCTGATCCTTGATATATCTCTGGAACCGGACGGCCCCATCAAAGACTACTGTGGTACCTGTACCCGTTGTGTCGATGCCTGCCCTACAGATGCCATCACGCCCTATCAGCTTGATGCCAGCAAATGCATTTCTTACCTGACCATAGAGCTAAAGGACGAGATTCCTGAAAGCTTTACCGGCAAAATGGACAACTGGATTTTCGGATGCGATATCTGTCAGGACGTTTGCCCCTGGAATCGGTTTTCAAAACCTCATCAAGAACCGGACTTCAGACCTCATGAACAGCTGGGAGAGATGAATAAGGAAAATTGGCAAGAACTGACCAGGGAAATTTTTCAGGAGATTTTCAGGAAATCAGCGGTAAAAAGAACAAAAATGGAGGGGCTGGTTCGGAATATTAAAATGGCTGGAAAAAGTTAAGCCCCTGAAGCAGGGGCTGGGTTTCTAATTTTAGTAGGCTAAAGCAAATTGTTTTTCGATAACGTTGCCGTATTTCTGCCCGAAGTTATCGCAGCACCAACGTTTTAATTCGCTCAACTCATCCTTCAGTACAGACTTAATCGCCTTTTTCAACTCTTTTTCAAACAGCTTTCTATCAAAGCTCACCTTCGAGAGGATAGTTTTGAAATATTCCAACATGTGTAAGATCGTTAAGGGTTATGTATCTATTTGTTCAATAGCGCGTAGTTTAATTACGCACGTTCCTGAAATTGGTTACTCAACTAAAAAATACAATTATCTTAGTGCTCGCCATTTGCGAAGCATCTTGAATATAGGTAAAACTTATGAGAAAATCCAGTCTTAAATTCTTAGTACTAACGTTCATTCTGAGTTTATCTTTTACTGCACAGGCACAAGAACTTGAGATTCAGCTGGGACCTGATGAAGTGGGCCTGAATGAGGTATTCTATATCAAGGTGACCATCAAAAATGCCAACCTGAAGAACTACTCTGATTTCCCTCAGATTGACGGCTTTGCCAAAAGAGGTACTAACTCTTCAAGCAGCAGCAGCAACATTAACGGACGAATGACGCGCGAGCAGAGTATCATCCAGATATACATGCCCCTGGAAGAGGGGTCTTTTACCATTCCGGCTTTTAGCATGGAGGTAAACGGAAAAACGCTCAGTTCTCCGGGCAAAACAGTGAAGGTGACTCCACCCGTGGAAAGACAACAAGATGCCTTCGATTCTTTCTTCAACAGACGAAGAGGTAGAAACCGGCCCCGCAAGCCCACAGAATTTGTAGATGTGAAAGAAGATGCCTTTCTGGCACTGACCACCGATAAGGACGAGGTGTATGTAGGAGAAGGCTTCACCGTACTGTTTGCCTTCTATGTGGCCGATGCCAACAGAGCCCCGCTACAGTTTCATGAGCCGGGCAAGCAACTATCCAATATTCTGAAAGAACTCAGACCAGAGAGCTGCTGGGAAGAGGATTTCAAGATCGAAAACATTTACGGGGAGAAAGTGCGTGTTGGTGGCAAAACCTATACCCGCTATAAAATCTACCAGGCTTCTTATTATCCGCTCAACCTGGAAACGGTAAACTTCCCTTCGGTGCCTTTTGAGATGATCAAATACCGAGTGGCTAAATCACCCTCTTACTTCGGACGTGACCGCCAGGAAGACTTTAAAACCTTCTATTCTCAGGAAAAAAGCGTAAAAGTAAAGGCCCTCCCTCCTCACCCGTTGAAAGACGCTGTGGCAGTGGGTGTTTTTGAACTGGATGAAAAAATAGATAAGCTGCAACTGGAGACGGGAGAAAGCTTTACCTACGACTTCAATATATATGGCGAGGGCAATATTGCAGGCATCAGCAGCCCGGTCATCCCTGTCGACAAGCAAATCGATTTTTATCCGCCTAACTCTGTACAGGATGTGAACCGTGGTAACGGCCGTGTTACCGGTTCCAAGAAATACAGCTACTATGGTATTCCCAATGAGCCGGGTGAATATGACATGAAAGACTACTTCAGCTGGGTCTTTTTCAATCCTGAAACGGCTAAATACGATACCCTCAGATCAGAAATTCAAATTGAAGTAACCGGAGAAAGCAAGACGAATGTCAACCTTTCTTCTTCCGACCTGGGCTCGTTTTATGATGACCTGGATTCAGAGTCTAACGACCTGATGAGCCTGCGAGAAGATAAAACCCCCATGGTGCTTGCCAATGTGCTAATAATAGCTATGTTAGCGGCCGCTGGTTTTATGTTCTTCAAAAAGTAATTCATGGGTAACACTTTCGGCAATCTTTTCAGAATTCACACTTACGGTGAGTCTCACGGCCCTGCTTTGGGAGTTATTATTGATGGCTGTCCTGCAGGTCTGACCATTGATACTGATTTTATTCAGGTAGAACTGGACCGCAGAAAGCCCGGCCAGTCCAAAATCACCACCCAGCGCAAAGAGGCTGATGAGTTCGAAATTCTTTCAGGAGTTTTTGAAGGTGTTTCTACCGGCACCCCTATCAGCATTCTGATTCGTAACCAGGACCAGAAGAGCAAGGACTACTCACATATTGCTGATAAGTTCAGGCCCTCTCATGCCGACTATACCTTTCACGCCAAATACGGTGTGAGAGACTATCGTGGTGGTGGACGCAGCTCAGCCAGAGAAACAGTGGCACGTGTAGCTGCCGGGGCTATTGCCAAGCTGCTGCTTAAAGAACATGGCATCACCACCTCCTCATTTGTGTCACAGGTGGGAAGCTTACAGCTGACCAAAACTTACACCGAGCTGGACCTGACCAAAACGGAAGACAATATCGTGCGCTGCCCGGATGCAGAAACAGCAGAGGCTATGATAGAGCTTATCGACCAGACCAGAAAAAACCGCGATACCATTGGTGGAATAATCACCGGGGTAATTCAAGGGGTGCCTGCAGGACTGGGAGAGCCTGTTTTCGACAAACTCCATGCTGAAATAGGGAAAGCCATGCTCAGTATCAATGCCGTAAAAGGCTTTGAATTCGGAAGTGGCTTTGAAGGAGTAAAACTCAATGGTTCTGAGCACAATGATGTCTTTTACGAAGAAGACGGTGTAGTAAAAACCCGAACCAATCACTCAGGAGGGGTTCAGGGAGGCATCTCCAATGGCCAGGATATTTACTTCAATGTCGCCTTCAAGCCAGTTGCTACAATTATGAAGGATCAGGAAAGCATCAATACGGAAGGAGACAGCGTTACAGTTTCAGGGAAAGGTCGTCACGACCCTTGCGTAGTGCCGCGTGCCGTCCCTATCGTTGACGCCATGGCAGCTTTGGTAATTGCTGATTATTTGCTAATTAGCAAGACTAATCGACTATAGTTTCAGCATAAAAATCACTTGTTGGATTGCCGCTAAAAGGTCGATAACTTCATAAAAACGGAGCGATTGATTTTTTTAACCCGGGATTCTGACCAGCTGATCAAACCAAACAAAAACACATGAAAAAACTTCCTCTACACGTCAAGATTATGCTTGGGCTCGTGGCTGGTGTCATCTGGGCTTTTGCCTCCAGTGCCATGGGCTGGAATCAGTTTACCATTGACTGGATAGACCCCTTTGGAAAGATTTTCATTCGCATGCTGAAATACATTGCCGTACCTCTGGTGCTGTTTTCGATTATCAGTGGAATTTCCAGCTTAAAAGACATGTCAAAGCTGGGACGCATGGGTGGCAAAACGCTGGGTTTCTACCTGCTTACCACCGTGACCGCTGTGGGTGTTGGACTTTTGGTTGTGAATGTATTTAAGCCGGGTAATTTCATAGATGAGGAATCAAGGATTAAGAACAGGCTACAATACGAAACCTGGGTGGCCGAAACTCCTGGTGTTGAAATTCTGGATGGTAAGAATTACCTGAACGACCCCAAATACAGCAGTATTGATGCAGGTAAGCTGGAACTTGATGCTGAAACCCAGGCAGACCTGGAGAAAAAAATGGCGGCTGCCGCTAAAAACCAGGACGCAGGTCCATTGGAGTTCATTGTGAACATGGTTCCGGAAAACATTGTGCTTTCTCTCTCTAATCAGCAGTTGATGCTTCAGGTTATCTTCTTTGCCATCTTCTTTGGTATCACCATGGCCATGATCCCCGATGAAAAGGTAAAAGGCCTCGCAGCCTTTATCAATGGCACCAATGAGGTGTTTCTCAAAATGGTGGATCTGGTAATGAAGGCTGCTCCGTTTTTCGTTTTTGCGCTGCTGGCGGGAATTATTGCTAAAATGGCAGATACCCCGGGAGAAGTTATTGAGATTTTCAAAGGACTCGCCTCCTACTCAGTTGTACTGGTAGCGGGCCTCTTGTTCCTGATCTTTGCTTTCTATCCGCTTATTCTCAAAATATTCGTAAGGACCATCGGCTACCGAAAGTTCTTCAAAAATATGGGCCCGGCTCAGTTGATGGCCTTTTCTACCAGCTCCAGTGCAGCTACACTTCCCGTCACTATGGAGTGTGTGGAAGACAATATGGGGGTTTCCAAGAATGTATCGAGCTTTGTACTCCCGGTAGGAGCCACAGTTAATATGGATGGCACCAGCTTGTACCAGGCTGTTGCTGTGGTGTTTCTGGCACAAATGCATATGGTAGACCTCTCCGTTACACAACAGCTCACAATCGTACTGACGGCTACACTGGCCTCAATTGGCTCAGCCGCTGTACCCAGTGCCGGACTGATCATGATGATTCTGGTATTGCAAAGCGTAGGGCTTAACCCTGCCTGGGTAGCGATATTGTTTCCTGTAGACAGACCACTGGATATGTTACGTACCGTGGTGAACGTTACAGGTGATGCTTCTGTATCGACCATTGTGGCAAAATCTGAGGGAGAATTGAGGGAAGCCTAAGAAACTTTTCCCTTAACTTTGCAGTTACTCAAATCTACGTAAACAGAACCCTATGAGAGCTGTAAATATATACATGGAGGCTAATCCTAATCCGAACTCCATGAAATTTGTGGTCAACTTCATGTTGCTGCAGGACGGAGTGAGTTTTGACTACCCCAATGCCGAGGCGGCTACTGATTCTCCATTGGCCCAGGAGCTTTTCAAAATCACCGGTGTAGAGCGTGTTTTCTACATGAGCAATTTTGTGACTGTGACCAAACAGGCCGACCTGGAATGGATTGAACTACAGGAAGATATTAAGGCCGTGATTAAGCCTTATCTCGAAAATGAAAAGCCTTTGATACTTCAGGAACTGGACAGAGACCCTTTGTTCGATCCCAATGATTCTGAGGTAGTAAAACAAATCAAGGGTATTCTGGATGAATACATCAGACCAGCCGTAGAACAAGATGGTGGAGCAATTGGCTTTGCTTCTTTTCAGGATGGTGTGGTGAAGGTAAACCTGCAGGGCTCTTGCAGCGGCTGCCCCTCTTCCACGGTGACCCTGAAGGCTGGTATCGAAAACCTGCTTAAAAGAATGCTCCCTAATGATGTAACTGAAGTAGTTGCCGAAGGAGTTTAAAATAAACGGACTTTAAGGAGAGGCCATTCCCGAAAAGGAATGGCTTTTTTATGTCCTTCTAAATAGCTTGTCTCGCACCATTAATGACCAGACCGTCTTCCTGCGCTTTTTTGTCTTTGGCTATACCTATGGCCATGCCGATAGGCATACCAAAGCCGAAACCAAGACCAAGGAAAGCCATATTGTCAATGGCCATAGAGAATATCAGACCGAAGGGTACACCAAAAATCGTCATGCCAAGTACCATCCAGAGCGTTTGATAATATTTGGGAGTAACCAGACCATACTGTTTTCTCAATGCAGCAAGAAGGTCTGCCTTAAACCTGACAATTTGTTTGAGGTGCAGCTCTGCTATCAGCATGTTCTTAAGTCTTTTCAGCAAATCTGCCAGGCTTTCGGTAGGAATTTCCCTTTGATCAAGGTCTTCAAAAATCGGAATCAGGTCGTTCAGGGCTTTTTGAAGTTTCTCATCTGAGATGGAATTTAGTGTCTTTTCAATCTCTTCTATTACAGGCTTAAATGAGTCCATGAACAATGATACAGCTTCTAAAGAAACAAGAGACTCATTTACCCATGAATGGGTCTTACCATAAGTAACTGGATTTTAAGGCTGTTCAGATTGCCCGGTCAAAGGTCGGTTATGAGAAAGAACCTGAGCAAAAGAAGAGTTTGGTTATCTTCGCCCTTTCAAAAACGTACTCAGCTGAATGCTTGATATACTGTTACTTTTTGTCGTGGGCCTTTTGGCAGGAATCATTAATACACTGGCAGGTGGCGGATCTCTGCTCACCTTGCCTGTACTAATCTTTCTGGGCCTGCCGTCAAACGTGGCCAACGCGACCAACCGTATTGGCATTCTATTCAATAGCGTATTTGCTATCAGAGGCTTCAAGAGCAAGGGCGTAGAGATTCACAAGTACAGCGTCTGGCTTGGACTGGCAGCCTTTCCCGGAGCGCTCTGGGGCTCCATTGCGGCCGCCCGGATTGAGGGTGAACTTTTCAATAAGATTCTGGCCGGTGTCATCATCATGGTAGTAGCCTATATGCTTTTCGGCCCGAAGGGCAAAGATATGGGAGCGGAGCGCAATGATCGAAAAACACAAATCATCGGACTGGTTGTCTTCTTTCTCATCGGGTTTTACGGAGGTTTTATTCAGGCTGGCATTGGCTACCTGATCATGGCCTCACTTACCTTTATCAACCGATACAGCCTGCTCAAAACCAATATTGCCAAGGTGGTCATTGTGTTGATCTATACACTTGCCTCAATCGGTGTATTCATTTATGAGGATCTCATCAACTGGGAATTAGGACTGGCCATGGCGGCAGGCAGTTCAGTAGGCGGCTATCTTACCAGCAGATGGAGTGTAAACAAAGGAGATAAGTGGATACGCTATTTTGTGATGCTTACAGCGATTGCTTTCGCGGTCAAGTTATTCTTCTTTTGACCTTCTCCTGTAATAGGCCCTGGCCTCCATAAGTTTTGAATAGTCGTCCAGGTCCTTGTAGCGTTTCGACCTTGCTTTCTCTCTTAACAGATCATCCAATGATATGACCCGATAGTCTAACCCATCAATTTCTCTCATATCACTTCTTGCAAATGCCTCATTGAAACTTATCTCTTCGCTGATATTGAGTCTGGGCATTAGCTCCACAATGCTCTCTGACTCTTGTAGCACCACCATTCTTTCAGCTGAGAGCTCATAGGAAGCCAACTCATCAAATTCATAGCCCAGTCGCTCCATAGCCTTTTCAATAGCTTTCAGGTTGGTTTCAGAAATGTCAACCCATAAGTCAAGGTCTTTGGTTGTTCTGTTATACCCATGGAAATTAACGGCAAAACCACCTACTACCAGGTACCTCACACCATAGCTGTTGAGGGCCTCAATCACCTGATGATAAAAACTAACCACGTTTTTTTCTTAGCTGATAAGCCGTTATTTCCGGAGAATACGGATTCATTCGGCTGGTGATTTCAAGCTGCTTGTATAGCCAGCGAATTCTCTCCTCAGGACTTAGCCGAAAGCCATGCTCCAGTACGAGGCGTTCCGCCTGCTCGTGATTTTCAAGAATGATCACTTTTTTAGCCATGACCAAATCTATCAAAAATGATTCCGTTTTGAAAAGATGCTTATTTTTAAAAAAACAGAATCCGGCACTGAATGGAAGGAGTCACAGCCCATTTAAAAGAAACTATCTGTAAGAAGGTTAGCCCTACCGATGATGAATGGCAGGCCTTTATTCAGAACTGGGAGCCCTTCACATTTCCTAAAAATCACATACTGACAGATTTCGAAGAAACCGAAGAATATTTCTACTTCGTACATGAGGGAGTTATCCGAGCCTACTTCGAAAAGGGAGCCGAAGAATTCAATATTGGTTTTTCCTATCAGGGTGAGTTCAGCGGAGTGTATGACTCTTTTGTTCACCGTAAGCCTGCCGGTTATTGCCTCGAAACGCTCTCTCCCACCTCGGGGCTCCGGATCAATTATGAGCATCTCACGGCCCTTTATGACGAGTACAAAATTTTCGAGCGCTGGGGCAGGCTGTTTAACGAGATGATCCTGACCGGCTTTGATACTTTTCTGAAATCACTTCTGGCCGATTCTGCTGAGGAAAGGTTCAACCGCTTGATGAAACACAGCCCCCATGTATTCCAGTTGATCCCACAAAAACACCTGGCTTCCTATCTGGGTATGACCCCGGAGACCTTCAGCCGCATGAGAAAAAAGAGCATGTCCTGATTTCTTGATCTGTGTCAAGTCTGATCTCGCCAGCCTGATTTAGCTTTACTGTCAAACAACAAGGTCATGTCAGTAAGAACAACAACATATCTGAATGAAATCGAAGCGGGTTTTCGTCAGGCAATTGATGAAGTCAAATCGCTGGTAGAAAATACAGAGGGAGTTCAACTCAATACTCCTGAAGCTCCGGGCAAGTGGCATATGCTGCAGTGTATTGAGCATATGAGTCGGGCTACGGAAGTTTATGTCAATAATGTACAGGCTAAGCTGCAAAACGGTGCAATGCCCCCGGCAAAGGAGGAATACAGAGGCCATTGGAAAGGCCGCATGTTTGCCAGAATGAATGCCCCGAAGCCGGGAGATGAAATACCCATGAAGCTGAAAACATTCAAGAGCATGGAGCCTCCACTGGAATTGGATTCGCATACTGTAGTCAGTCGCTTCTATGAGGTGCATGAAGAAATGATTTCAGTGATTAACGAAACACGCTCGGTCAATATCGATAGAGTAAAGATCGCTACCGCACTGGGACCTATGGTAAAGCTGAGAATTGGTGAAGCCTATCGTTTTCTGTTGGCACATACGCAGCGACATATGGTTCAGCTTCGCAGAATAAAAAACACGGTAGCGGCCTGACTCTTCCCCAAACTTTCTAAATTGCCTTAAACGTTTTCGAATGAGGCATTTTTTCGTTTTCAGCAGTCTCTTTCTGTTTTTCTCCTGTCAGAACAGCATCGATACTGAGTCGGAAAAGGCGCAAATTGCCAGGGCGGCCAAAGCCTTTTCGCAGGCCTATGTAGATGGCGATCTGACCAGGCAAATGAGCTATTATACCGAAGATGCCGTAATTATTCCGGGCAACCGGCCTATGATTGAGGGAATAGAAAAAGTGACCCGTTATTGGAATTTGCCGGCCGGTATCAAGGTGCTCTCGCATAAAACCACCTCGACAAAACTGGAGATTGATGGTAATCTTGCTTCAGATTTCGGCATTTATGAAGGCGTTTCCGTAAACAACAATGACACCACTGCATTTCGTGGCCAATATGTGATTACCTGGAGAAAGGGCCAGGACGGACAATGGCGTATGGCAGTAGATATGTGGAGTGCTTTGAGAAACTAACCATGGAAGAAAACCCGCAAGACAACCAGGAAGAACAAGAAGAAAGACCCAGAGGTCTGGGTATTGGGGCCGGTATCGCCATAGGAGCCGGTATAGGAGTGGCTTTTGGCGACATCGGCATCGGTATTGGTGTAGGCATTGCTATGGGCTTTGGCTTTGAGCTGATCAATCGCCAACGCAGAAAATAGCTATTCCTGAAGCAACTCAAGTTTAAACACCCGGATCAACTCATAATCACGTTCCTCATCCCCATCGTTTGGAATAAAGACAAAGATTTCATCAAGTCCGTTTCCTCCAATGATCTTCCCTCGTGTCTGGCTATGATTCATAAACTCCCTGTGCCCCTCTCTGGGCTCCAGTATGGGTAACTCAAAATCAGAAAGTACTTTTTCAGAACCTTTAAACAGCTGATAGTAGAAGCGATAGTGTTTTCTGCGAAGGCGGGGCCATTCCTGGCTTTTACCAGGTCCTCCTGTTTTTATAAGCTCGTTAACTGCATTGCCAGGCAAGGCTGTATTATATCTTAACAGCGTGTATTCTCCCAGCTGAATCAGCTCCTGATAGTTTGAGTTGGCCATGCGTCCTCCCCGGTTACTCCAGAGCAAACCCTCATACCCCTTGATGCCACCTGAAGCTTTGCCTGTTTCTGTTTCAAACTCAAAGTGCTCAGGTTCCAGCGCAATGGTCTCCTCTGCTCTTCCTGTCACCATGTCGTAGACCGTCATCTCCGGAATCTCCGGGTACACCGCCAGCAGCTTGTTTTGCCCGTAATTGAGTGCCATACGGGGCGGAAAGGCGGAGTGTGGGAATTTACTGCCCGGGGCATAGATAGGATGATCAGGATAACCATGCCTGGCCACAAGAGAGCCCGGGGTTACTTCAGTATTCAGCTTGTTTTGCTCCTTATCTAAATTATATATCCACACAGGTTTAGTGATTTGAAAAAGACTGTCCCATGCCTTTTTTGAAGCCTCCATACCTTTGGGAATACCGATAGCCACATGCTGACCATCTGCCGTAAAGCCTGCTCGCTGATTTGAAATACCCACATGGTCCAGGGTATTAATCTCCTTGTGCTGATGCATAAAGGTTCCATCAAGCTGATATTGATATAGGCCCTTGGCAGCAAATACGCCTACTGCAGAAGGCCCCATAAAAAAGTTGTCCATGGCTCCCGGGCCATGACCTTCCGGGCCTTTATCTGTTCGATTAAACTGATGGATGATCTCACCTTGCCGGTTGATTACCAGGTGGCCCAGCTCGTTGCTCTTAGCTGTCGAACCCATAACAATCATATAGGTACCAATGTCTCCGGCCAGAAAAAGCTGTGATTCCGGCTGATAATCGTATACATTGAAATTGCCAATGACATCGATCATAATCGAGTCGACCTGGACAAGACGGGCACTCTTGTACTCTATGACTTCAGGCGGGACTTCCACCTGAGTAGTCTCACTGGTTCCACCGGATTGGCAGGAAAACAGGGTCATGAAGGCCAGGATGAAGAAAAAAGAAAGGCTGAGTTTCGCGGTTTGATTCATAAATGTTGCGTTGAAAAAATCTTACTCTGATTATTGAAATAGATTAGTCTGTTACTCCAGCAATTCAAGCTTAAAAACCCGTATCAGTTCATAATCTCTCTCTTGCTCACCGTCATTCGGGATAAACACATAGATCTCGTCCAGGCCATTTCCTCCAATGATCTTTCCTCGTGTCAGAGTACTGGTGAAGAACTCCTGATGCTGCTCATCAGGTCTTAGTGTCGGCAATTCAAAATCAGGCAATACCTTCTTGCCATCTTTAAACAGCTGATAGTGAAATTGATAATGCTTTCTGCGTATCCTTAACCAATTGGGATCATTATTCAGGCCTTTGGTCGTCATTAACAACCTAACCGCACTCTCAGGAACAGGCGGACTATATCTAAGCAACGTGTACTCTCCCAACTGAATCATATCGTGGTATCGCGACATAGCTACCCGGGCCCCGGCATTCAACCAGTTTCTGCTACGCTGCCCCTGCGATAGTTCTTTGAGTACTTCATAACCTCCGAATTTGTCGGGGTTCAAAGGAATTTTCTTAGTGACCTTACACGATTGTAAATCAAAGGCGAGTATCTCGCGAGTCATGGGGTAGAGCGTATATAAGAGGCTGTCAGAGGAACTCATAGCCATAAACGGGACTGAGGCTGCTCCCAGATTGAAGTTTCGCTGAGGGTCATCCGGGTAGCCCAATTCGTACACAGGAACATGAGGCTGATCATTATTCAGGTCATAGATTTTTAAAGGCTTTACAAGCTGAAAAATACTATCTGAGTAGGCAGCTTTGGCATCTGTAAGAGACTTGGGCAGTTGTAAAACCAGCCTGTTACCATCTCTGGAAAATCCGGCTCTAAGCCGACTCACCGCAAAAATCTCCCGGTAGTTTATGTCCTTGTACCTGCGGATTAACTCACCTTCAAGATTGTACTTGTAAAATCCTATCCGGCCTAAAACTCCCATGGCATCCGGCCCCATAAAAAAAGCACTCTGCATAGCAGACCCATGACCATTTGGGCCTCCTTTGGTATTATTAAACTGATGGATGATCTCACCCTGACGATTGATCACAAGAAACCCAAGCTCATTGGACTTAGGACCAGGCTTACCTGCAAACGAGATGAAGTATTTCACATCTCCTCCCAGGAAAAGACCTGACTCTGGCTGGTAATCGTAGATACGAAAATTGCCCACGGCATCGATCATGATGGAATCTACCTGTACCAGCCTGGCATTTGTGTAAACTTTAGCCTTTGGCTCATGATCAACAGAAGAAGTCTTCTCAGTCTCGCCAGACCGACAGGACATTATAACTGAGCCGACAATAGCAGAGAGTAACAGGATGGAAGATTGTATGAAGCGATTCATGCAGCTGACATTGAATCAACGAATAAAATCGTAATTAAACTAAAAACAAAGTTTAATTACGATTTTATTCGTAATAAATCAGAATCCTTCCTTCTGCTTGTCCTTCTTAATCTTATGTATTCTGCTATTTACTCATCTCTCAGCCGCTCAGACGGGTTGGAAACAGCCGCTTTGAAGGTCTGCATGCTGATGGTCAGGAAGGCAATGAGTCCGGCAATGACAGCAGCCAGCAAGAAAGGCAGAGCGTTGAGGTTGATGCTATAAGCATACCCATTCAGCCAGTCGGACATAAAATACCATGCCACAGGAAAGGCCAGCACTACGGCTATCCCCACCAGGATCACAAACTCTTTAGAGAGAATACTGATGATCTGCTTCACTGAAGCGCCCAGTACCTTGCGGATACTGATCTCTTTACTTCTTTGAGATACCGTAAAAGAAGCCAGGCCGAAAAGCCCGAGACATGCCAGGAAAATGGCCAGACCGCTGAAGATGGTAAAGAGCTGGCTCCGTTGTGTCTCAGAAGTGTACAGTACCTGGAACCGATCGTCAAGAAAGTTGTAGTTTATGGGTGAGTCAGGTGAGAATTTAGCATAAAGCTCCTCTATATTACCTACCGCTTCACGCACCGTATTTCCTTCAATCTTTATAGACAGGTTCCGCATACTGTTGGGACGGTTTACCAGAATCATAGGAACAATCTCACTTTGCAGTGACTCGAAGTGAAAGTCGCTTACAACACCAATCACCTTTCCTCTTACTCCGGAATACACAAAATTCTGCCCAATGGCCTCTTCAGGAGTTTCCCAGCCAATGGTTTTTACAGAGCGTTCATTCAGAATAAAAGACGCTGAGTCACGCGAAAAATCTTTTGTAAAGTTTCTTCCACTGGCCATTTCCATGCTATAGGTCGGGATGAAATCGGAATCTACACTCAGCACCTTGATTACCAGCGGGGTTTGCTGCATCTCCCCATCTATTTCTACCATAGCCCCTTGAGAGTCCAGTAGCTGGCCTGACGGTACCCGGCTGGACCCGCCTGCCGATTTCACTCCGGTAATACCCAGTAGTTCGTTCTTGAAGGTCTCATATTGCGCTCCCACCTGCTGGCTTACCCTCAGTACCATCATCTGGTCACGATCGTAGCCGAGGTTTTTGTTCTGAATAAAGCTCAGCTGTTGATATACTACTACGGTACAGACAATCAGTATAACAGAAATGGTAAACTGAACTACTACCAGAAGTCTGCGCAGAGCTCCGCTTTTGGCACCACCGGTGAGCTTACCTTTCAATACCCTTAAAGGTTGAAACGAAGAGAGATAAAATGCAGGATAGCTGCCGGAGAGTACACCCACTAAGAGAGCCCCTCCTAAAATTACCCCGATAAGCCCGAGGTTTTCCATGAGATTAAACTCCAGCTGCAAGCCGGTAAACTCTCTGAAGAAAGGAAGTATAAGAGAAGTAGCGATGGTAGCCAGCAGTACTGCAAAAAGCACCAGTAATACTGACTCTACCAAAAACTGATTGACCAGACTACTCTTACCGGCTCCGAATACCTTGCGCATACCTACTTCTTTGGCTCGGTTGGCAGAGCGGGCTGTTGCCAGGTTCATGTAGTTGATACAGGCGATGGCCAGGATAAGCATGGCAATAGAAGAGAAAATATAAACGTAGGTTATATCACTGTTCTGGCCCTGCTCATCAGAAAGATTTGAGTGCAGGTGCACATCCAGTAATCGCTGAATATGCAGCTGATTAAAGCTGAGTGCATTTTCCCCAACCACTTTTACCAGAAAATCATCGAGTCTTCGCTGTACTTCTTCAATCCGGCCATCTTCCCTGAGCGTAAACAGCGTAGAAAAACTATTGCTTCCGAAAGCCCTCATCATGCTTTCTCTTCCTCCCCAAAAGGCTTCGGCAGGAGTAAAATCAGCCATAAGATCAATCTGATAAGAGGAGTTTTCGGGCATTCGCTTATAGATACCCCTTACCAAAAGATCGACCTGAGATGAATAGGTGATGGTTTTACCAATCGGATCTTCATCTCCGAAGTACTTTTTGGCCATTTCATCAGAAATCACAACAGAACCCGGCTGACGCAGTGCTTCTGTCAGATCACCCTCGATGGTTTCAAAAGTGAGTATTTCTGTGATTTCAGGATCAGCAAAACCAAAATTGGGCTCGTTGAAGACCTTATCTCCATAGGTGACCGTACCACCGAAAACTGCAAAGCGACCAATCTTTTCAATTTCATTGATGTACTCTTCTCTGAGCAGTGGAGCAAAAGGAGGCGCCACCCTGGAAAGGTGTAGAGATGTGGAACCATCCTGACTCTTGAACTCCCGGGTAAAGCGATAAATATTGTCTGCATTCTCATGGAAAGTATCATAGCTTCGCTCTTCCTGGATGAAGAGACCGATGAGCATACAGCAGGAAAGACCTACGGCCAACCCGAGAATATTGATAAATGAAAAGGCTTTGTGTTTGCGGAGGTTACGCAAACCGATCTTCATGTAGTTCCTGAACATAGCGGTGTTGTTAAGTTTTTGAGCTTGGGCACTGGTAATACTTTCGGAATCCGAAAACGTTACAGTGTAACTGTAACAGACCTGTTATTCACAGAATGGTTGCAGCATAACAAAAAAGAGGCGACCATAAATGATCGCCTCTTTCAATTTCCTCGCTATTAATCGCTTGCCTTAGTTCTCCATGGCTTTGAGTGTATATCCTGCTTTGCGCAACAGATTGATGACCCCCATATCCCCGGGAAGGTGCATGGCGCCTACAGCTATAAAGGTAGATTTGTCCTTTGCCAGCTTACCGATTTTAGGAATCCAGGCTTCGTTTCTGTTATCCAGCAGCTCATCTTCATATTTGGCATATTCCGGAGACTCTGCCATCAACGCATAGAGCCCTTCCAGGTCCTGATCCTTATAGCGTGTTACCATTTTGGCAAACTCGCCCTTACTGTCCTCTTTCTCGTCCATCATATCCACAATCCATTGGATCTGCTCTTTCTGTGGAATGTTGTCGAAGATCGCCATTTGACTGGCACCGGTTTCCAGGCCCCAGAGTTCTTTACTCTGCGATGCTGCCATTTGTATAAAACTTCCCTCATAAGATGCCGGCTGTGCACAATCCAGAATAGTAAGGTACATCACTGATAACAGCCCGAAGGGCTTCATTCCTTTCATCATATCCATACCCACACCCATTTTGCTCTTGACCAGAGCATCGAGTTTTTCATAGTTCTCAGCAGACATTTGCCCCTTATAATCAACACCACCAGGAGCCATCATGGCCATTTGAATACTCTGCATCTCCTGTGGATCGTCCATATCAAGTTCAAGTGCCACCTGCTCAGCGGCTTCAAAGGCAGCTTTCAGATTATCACTGATTACAAAATCATCAGGACAAATAATATGTATGGTACCATAGAGGTAAGAAGACTTTTCGAGTCCGTTTCCTGAAATTTCCCATAAAAGGGATTTGGCCTCCTGGGCTGAAACATTGAATGTTAAAGTAAGGATCATGGCAATGGCCGATAATCCTCTGGTTAGCGCTAATAGTCGTGTTCTCATATTCGAAAGTATTATGCAATTGCTAACACCTAACAAGCCAATCCGTGAATGGTTTATGAGGGGCCTGAAAGTGTAATAAGCGAGACGACTGTTTACTTCTTGCGGTTGGTGATGAACACACCTGCAAAGATGGCTGCAATACCCAGAATCTGACCGGTAATCAATACTTCACCGTCCACCAGTCCCCAAATGATAGCTACAATAGGAATAAAATAAGTGACGGTGCTGGTAAAGATGGGAGTAGTGAGCTGAACCAGTTTATTGAATAAAATAAGTGCGATGGCCGTGCCCATAATGCCTAATAGTGAAATAAAGCCCAGGGCTCTTCCCGCACCATCTACGGTGGCAAGCGTCACTGAAAAGTCGGTAGAAGTAAAAAGGTAAATAGCGGCCAGAGGCCCTACAAAAAGAATACTCACACTGGTAATCACTACCGGATCCAAATCTGCCAGGTGAAACTTGATCACATTAAGGTTAGCGCCATAACACATGGTAGCCAATACAATGAACAGCGCGTAATAGTTGAGCTGGGAAAGATCTCCACCACTCCCTGCCAGCAAGAGCACAGCCGTACCGATAAAGGCCATAATCAAACCAAGAATTTTATCCCTGGTAGCTTTTTGCTTATAAAAGACCACTCCCATGATCAGTACAAAGATGGGTGTCAGTCCATTGAGCACCCCGGTGATACCACTGTCAAGCCTGGTCTGTCCAATGGCAAATAAGAATGCCGGAATAAAACTACCGAGCAGCCCAATGAAGAACAGCATCTTCATATGATACACTGACAGCCTGGCCAGCTTAGGCAAAGAAACGGGAAGCAGAAAGATGCAGGCTGCCAGAATTCTGAGCGCCCCCACTTCACCGGGAGTATATACCTCAAGCCCTCTTTTAATCAGGATAAACGAGCTGCCCCAAATCAGGGAAAGGATCAGCAAAAGACCCCAGGCAACAAATTTCTGGTTCTTCATCAAGCCATGGCGTAAGCATCCGCAAATTCGACTGAAATCTGGTCCAAAAGCTCAAAAAGCTCAGTCGGATTTTCAGATTCTACCAGTCTCTGGCGGAAGGGCTTGAAGTTAGGGATTCCCCTGAAATAATTGGTGTAGTGCCTGCGCATTTCATAGATGCCCTGACGTTCATTTTTCCACTCAAGCGAAAACTCCAGGTGCTTCTTGGCAGTAGCTACCCTCTCTGACATGTCAGGGGCAGGCAGATGCTCACCGGTTTTCATAAAGTGCTTGATTTCATTGAAAATCCAGGGGTAACCTATGGAGGCTCTTCCGATCATAATGCCGTCTACCCCATAGCGGTTTCTGTATTCCAGGGCTTTTTCAGGAGAGTCAATATCTCCGTTGCCAAAAATGGGGATATGAATGTCGGGATGATGCTTCACTTCTGAGATAAATTCCCAATTGGCTTCACCCTTATACATTTGCTTTCTCGTACGGCCGTGAATGGTCAGGGCTTTGATGCCTACATCCTGAAGACGCTTGGCCACCTCTACAATCTGGATGGTACTGTCATCCCAGCCCAGACGGGTTTTTACAGTGACCGGAAGATCTACCTGTTTCACGATCTCATCTGTCATACGCTGCATCTTAGGCAGGTCGAGCAGAATACCGGCTCCGGCTCCTTTACAGGCTACTTTCTTAACCGGGCAGCCATAGTTAATATCTACAATCTCAGGTTCAGCCGACTCAGCAATGGCCGCTGCCTGTCGCATAGACTCTATCTTATCACCAAAAATCTGGATACCTATGGGACGTTCGTAATCGTAAATATCCAGCTTCTGTACACTCTTCTCTGCATTACGAATCAACCCCTCTGACGAGATGAACTCCGTATACATCAAATCTGCTCCATTTTCCTTGCACACCGCTCTGAAAGGAGGATCACTCACATCCTCCATCGGTGCCAGCAATAATGGAAAGTCTCCTAATTCTATGTCCGCAATTTTGACCACGACCGTTCGAAATTTTGGCGTAAATTTACGCCATTATGACGAGAATTGATAAGGCAATAGATTTATCAGAAAAGCAGTCAGGTTCCACCAGTTTCTGGACGGTCTTTGGCCTGTTAATCGCAGGGTTCTTCATTGGTCAGTTTGTTTCTGCCATGTTTGTCTACCTGTTCATGTTTATAGCCGGTGCCGGCATGGAAGACCTGACAGACGGTTCTGCCATGTTCGATTATTTGTCGCTCAGTCAATTGCTCATTTCTCAGGCCTTTTATACGCTGGTCTTCACTTTTCTTACCCCATGGTTTTACCTGACTTTTATAGCGAAGAAAACCATCAGAGACCTCTATCTGGAATACAAAACACCCTTCTTACCTGCCGTTCTCACCTTTCTGGCCACCGTTGCCTTTATGTTTGTGAATGTTTATCTGGTAGAATGGAATGCCAATATAGATCTGCCCGACTCACTGGACGGGATCGAGCAGATACTCAAATCTCTGGAAGAAACCCTGGCCGAAACAACCGAAAAGTTCACCACCTTCAATTCCTTCTGGAGCTTCCTCCTGGGTTTTGTAGTGATTGCCGTACTTCCCGGTATTGGTGAAGAGATTATGTTTCGGGGGGTACTCCAAAACTCATTGCATAAGTACTCGGGTAACAAGCATATAGCGGTCTGGGTGACAGGATTTCTTTTCGCAGCCATCCACCTACAGTTTTATGGCCTGGTACCCCGCATGATGCTGGGTGTACTCTTTGGCTACCTGTATGTCTGGTCAGGTAATTTATGGTTACCCATTATCTCGCATATCACCAACAACGGCATTGCTGTGATTATGACCTATGCAGCCCAACTGGAGGCCACAGACATTAATATAGACGATACCGAAAGCATGCCCGACTGGATGAGCGCGGCCGGGCTGGTAGTCTGTCTGGCCCTGCTGTTCGTAATCAGAAATTACTATCTTCGGTCAAAATCGAACGCAGAGTTGCTTAAGGACGATTCAGAGTAGCTCTCAACCACGAAATCACAGTATCGTCTTCGCCTGATATGAGTAATCTCCTGCAGCGCATCATCACAGCCTTATTGGGTGTAGGCATCATTATTACCGCTATTGTGTACAGCGGTCTGACCTTTGCCTTGCTCTTTCTGGCCATTATGCTGCTTACCCTCAGAGAGTTTTACGGGCTGGCCAAAGACTCAGGCAGTCAGCCCTTTGTCTATTGGGGTATGTTCTTCAGTGCCGTATTATTCGGTCTTTCCTATGGCGTTTTATCCGGAAACCTGGCATCACAATGGCTATGGCTCCTGCCTCCCATTCTGCTGTTTTGCTTTCTGTTTCCCCTGTATAAGCTCCAGCAAGTACACCCTATCAATTGCCTGGCGGTGACCTTATTGGGTATTATCTATGTGGCTGTTCCCATGACCTGCCTTTTAGCTGTAGGCTTTCATCATGGTAGCTACGACTATGGTATCGTTATCGGTTTACTCTTTGCCCAATGGTCTAATGATACAGGCGGATACATTGCCGGCCGCACCCTGGGCAGAACTAAACTCTTTGAAAAAGTGTCTCCCAAAAAAACCTGGGAGGGTACCATTGGCGGTGCCGTGCTGGCCTTTGGTATTGTTTACATCATCAGCCTCTATTTTGATAGTCTTGGCACCTGGGAGTGGATGGGTCTGACCCTGATTGTGGTGATTTTTGGCAGCTTTGGAGATTTGGTAGAGTCTCTGTTCAAAAGAACTTTTGCCATTAAAGATTCCGGAAGTTCCATTCCGGGGCATGGTGGCTTTCTGGATCGCTTTGACGGACTCATTCTGGCACTTCCCTTTGCTACCACCTATGTAATGCTTATTTCCTGATTGCTAAATATCCTGCTTGTATTAGGATATATTCCCTTAAAATTTCTTTAATTTTGGCCAGTTTTAAAAAACACTTTTCTTCGTATGGGTTACATAGAACCGGCTCCGATAAAGGATAAAGCAAATCCTTTCGAGTCTATGATGTCCAGATTCAATATTGCCGCAGAGGCATTAGGACTGGACGAGCAAATCTACAACGTCCTTAAGTCCCCTTCAAAACAAGTTTCCGTATCACTGCCCATCACGATGGATGATGGCTCGATCCGTGTGTTTGAAGGCCACAGGGTTATCCATTCCAATATTCTGGGGCCCTCCAAAGGTGGAGTGCGTTATGCTATGGATGTTCACCTGGATGAGGTCAAAGCACTGGCCGCCTGGATGACCTGGAAATGTGCAGTAGTAGACATTCCTTACGGTGGTGCCAAAGGTGGTATCAAATGTAACCCGAGAGAAATGTCGGCCGGAGAAATTGAGCGACTGACCAGAGCCTATACACAAGCTATGGCGGGTGTTTTTGGCCCTGACAGAGATATACCGGCTCCTGATATGGGGACAGGCCCGAGAGAAATGGCCTGGTTAATGGATGAGTACTCCCGCTCTATGGGAGTTACTGTAAACGCTGTGGTTACCGGAAAGCCCCTGGTTCTGGGAGGTTCTCTTGGCAGAGTTGAGGCTACAGGTCGTGGCGTAATGGTATCAGCACTGGCAGCCATGGAAAAACTGAAGATCAATCCTTACCATGCTACTGTAGCGGTACAAGGTTTTGGTAACGTAGGTTCGTTTGCGGCTTTGTTACTACAGGAAAGAGGAGCTACCATTGTATCGGTAAGTGATATTTCAGGAGCTTATTACAACGAAAAAGGGATCAATATTGCCAAGGCAATCGATTACAGAAACAATAATAACGGTACGCTGGAAGGCTTTGAAGGAGCCGACAAAATGGATGACGCCAACGAACTGCTGACACTGGAAGTAGACGTATTGGTACCGGCTGCCGTAGAAGATGTGATCCACGCTCAGAATGTAGATCAGATTAAAGCTAAGCTGATCGTGGAAGGAGCTAACGGGCCTACCTCTGCTGAGGCAGATACCATCATCAATGAAAAAGGCATTATGGTGGCACCCGATATTCTGGCCAATGCCGGTGGAGTAACGGTTTCATACTTTGAGTGGGTACAAAACAGACTGGGTTACAAATGGACCCGCGAGCGTGTGAACAGAAGATCTGACAGAATTATGAAGGATGCTTTCGATAAGGTGCACAAAACTTCGTTGAAGTATAAGGTACCTATGAGAATAGCCGCCTACATTGTGGCCATCGATAAAGTGGCTGAAACTTATAAATTCCGTGGTGGCTTCTAAGTAAGCCGGGGCATTAAAATGAAAATTCATAGAGAAGGCGTAAAAACGCTTTTGGTATTATTCGTAATCCTGGGATTACTGAATACCAGCATCTACCTGTGGGCCAATCTAGAGCTCGTCTGGTCGATAGCAATAGGCGTATTGAGCCTTGGCTTCTACCTGTTCATTCTGCAGTTTTTTCGCAACCCCACCATTAAGGTGGAGCTTGGGGAAAAGAACATACTGGCACCAGCCGATGGCAAAGTGGTGGTAATCGAAAAAACCACCGAGGATGAATATTTCAGAGGCAAAGAGAAAATACAGGTTTCTATTTTCATGTCACCGCTCAACGTGCATGTGAATAGAAACCCTGTTACCGGTCTGATCAAATACTTCAAATATCATCCGGGTAAATACCTTGTGGCCTGGCACCCTAAGTCGAGTACTGAGAACGAGCGTACCACGCTTGTATACGAAGTGCATAAGGGCGTTGAGATTCTCGTCAGGCAGATAGCCGGAGCCGTGGCGCGCAGAATCAAATGGTATGTGGAAGAAAACCAATCTGTGATTCAGGGCAAAGAATTTGGCTTTATCAAATTCGGATCGAGGGTAGACCTCTTTTTACCTCTGGATGCGGAAATTAAGGTAGAGCCCAATCAGATAACCAAGGGCGGTAGAACCGTGATTGCTGAACTGAAAGGCTAATCACAGACCTTCTTTACTTCATCTGTCTTGTACACTTTGCACAGGTTTGCCTGAAGGCTGATAACAAGGCTTTGAGTAACAGGCCGAAATCAGGTTATTCCTGCATTTGATTTCGAATCACTATACAATACAAAGGTGTTCATTATTATATCTAAAATTGTATAATTATTAAAATACCATGAATTTAATTTGCTTTTAAAATTATTTTCACTAGATTAACTCTTGTATCGGATCAGAAACCGAAAACCCTCTGAGAGATCAGTCATTTAATTTTTCTGCCATAAAGGCAAAAGCGATTTTTTCAGTACACTGGCAACCCCACTACACTTTAAGTATGCCAGCAAACCCAAAAAACAGGACTAACAGGAATCACTTGTCAGGAACAGCTTGGTACGGGTTCTGAGCACTTACTCTTGAACATACTCCATAAGGAGCCTCGATTCTTACATACAATAGATTATGAGTTGATAACCCGCTCAATACGGGAACAGCCGGTAATTCGCTTTATCGACAGTCTTATCGTCATCGACTCTGTCCGAAGGAGTATGCCGAAAATCCTGATCAGAGTAGGCCGGATTCAACCCAGTTAAAATGAAGAAGAAAAAATTCTTAGCAGGACTTCTGTCAGTCACTCTGCTGATTAGCATCTGCTTTTTCACATTTCTGAGACTTTCTGAAGCCCAGGAGGTAGAAGGTCCGAAGGTGATAGAAAAACGATACAGGTCCATTGACAACAATGCAAATTTCTATTGCCACTGTAATACCAAAGGCACCAAATGCGGCTGTGTCGCCATGTAATGCCGCGGGCAGGAAACGGCCCGAATGTCAACCACGGAGTATGCCGAAAATCCGATGAAGAGTAGGCCTCAAAATAACTTAGTATGAAACCGAAAACCCAACTATTCAAAACACTGTGTACAGTCGCTGTCATGACTGCATGCTTGCTTGGCTTCAATAATCTGAACGCTGATGATTCTGCGAAACTCGGTAAAGACAAAAAGAAGGGCACCATTGGTGAAGACGGCCTGTCGCTATGTCACTGCTATACCAGCGGCTACAAATGCTTTTGCGTAGCCCCACCGCCAAAAGGGCCAGTTCTGGGGGAAATAAGCATTGACAACTAAATCACAATCAGCATAACAGGGAGAAGGGCACAACCCCCTTCTTCCCGCGACCAATAATTCCGACTCATGAAATATCCACTGCCTTTCATTCTTTCTATCCTTTTGGCCACCTCCTGTGACTTCACTGATAGCACACTCAAACGCGAAGTTGATGAAGTATCGTGGAGTGACAAAAACTGGATCCTGGAGGTCACGGATACTCTACATGTAAACTTTGTCGATAAACTCATCAGGTTGTATGATACCAGCCCCGACCGAACCAAACACCTACTAATGAGCTCATTTAATAGTTATGAGGTACTGGTTATTGACGATTCCGGAAAAACTCTTGCTCGCCATCGCCCTGTTGGCCAGGGAGACAAGTTTGTCGGAGATATAATTTTTGGCTTAGGCTTTGTTGGTAACGACCGGTTCGTAGCCTCATCACCCAAAGGATTTTACATCTATGAGCTCCTGACCGGAAAGTTCATCAGGTCCTATCCTCTAAGAACTCCACTGAGAGGTTATGAAACTGCCGAGTCATTCAACATAGAACAGTTCATGAGAAAAAATGAACTTCATTTTGCAGGCGGCTTACAAAGTTCACTGGAAGATAAAGACATCATGAACTTTAAGAAGGAGTACTTCAATGAATACAAGCCGATCACCTTTATGAATACCACTAATAACTCGGCATCATTGAATTTCGGAATAGGCCCCACTTCCAGGTTTAAAAGACACGATTATCACTATGGAGAGCTTTACACACTATTCGATTATAACCCCGATCAGGAACTCTTTGCTGTTTTGACTAATCCCTCGGATGAGATATCCATCTGGGATACCGACTCAAAACTCATCAGGGAGATTCCTTTGCTATTAGAACGCTTTAAACTTCCGGTAAAATTCAAATATGGAAAAGGGGGAGTTGAAGATGCCACGCAGATTGTAAACAGCATGTACAGAACACTGAACATGTATGGCTCCAAAGCGCTGCTGACCTATAGGACAGGGATTCCCGAAGAAGATTTCAGAGCAATTAGTTCCTATGCAGAGCTTCCCGCTTTGTTCAGACAAAAGATGAAGTACTTTGGCGCCATTATAGATATCACTAAAGGAGAAGTCAGCAATGAATTCGAGTTACCGGAGTACGCTGTGGGTGTGGCCAGCTTTACCAGTGCAGACAATGTGCTGTTGTACACCAATCCTGGTATAACAGAGACAGATTCTACCACCGTCTTTTACAGGGCCCGACTAAAAGAACCTGACCAGTGAAATTAGCAGCCATCTCTTCGATTCTTACCCTTGCTCTTTTCATTTCGGGCTGCGAGGATTCAAAAGATCAGACAACAATCCTCAGTCTGATTGATACAGCGCTGAAAGATTCAGAAATCAGTGAAGACGTAACTCTTCTCATGGTATCAGGGGCTGACTGCGGCAACTGTTTTGTAACTGAGTTGGCAAGGTTTCTGAATACAGAAAGCTTGGATGCGACATTATTAATTGGTTTTGAAGGCAACAAAAGTAAGGGCCTCGACAAGAAAGTAAACCACCTGCTGGCAGCCAATGCTGTCCCCATATTCGAAACAGAATCGCTGGAATTGCTTGTGGAGATGGGAAAATACTCAGGCAGCCCACAGTCCCCATACATTCTCAGGTACGTCAATAAAGAGCTTCAGATAGAATCTCTCGTGCGGTACTAGAAGCGAAAAAGCGAAACTATAAAAGTGTCTCGATCACGTTCATGAGCTGTTCCAGATACTCGCGATCTGTATCATCAAAATCACTCAGCTTATCCGAATCCACATCGAGTATGAGAGCCACCTTTCCATCTTTGAAAGCAGGCAGTACAATCTCTGATTTAGAATCTGAGCTACAGGCAATATGACCCGGAAAGGCATCCACATCTTCAACAACAATTGTCTCACCACGCTGCCAGGAGGTGCCACAAACCCCTTTGCCCATTCTGATGCGCGTGCAGGCAATAGGTCCCTGGAAAGGTCCCAGCACCAGTTCATCTTCTTTGACCAGGTAGAAGCCTACCCAGAAAAAACCCATACCGTATTTCAGTGCTGACGCTATGTTCGCCAGGTTTGCAGTAAGGTCTGGTTCCCCCGTCACCAAAGCCTCTATTTGGGGAAGCAGCCCCTTATACTTTTCAGCTTTATCAGCCCCTGCGGATACGATCAGTTCTTCAGCCATGATTTTTTAATTAGTTATTGGTCAACGGAGTTTGGTATTCAAATGGTTCCAGTCAATGATTGCGATATATCTGTAACTCGTCTTTTTCGATGGTGGCCGTCTCGACAGGAGGTATGGGCAATATGGGAGCAGAAACCCCTTCACCAAACCTCGTCTCACTTTGAAACACACGCGCTTCATCCCAGAAGCCCTTTTCAATCAAGGCATTCAACAAACCAGAGCCCCCTTCCACTAACACAGACTGCACTTTTCTGCTCTGCAAATCGGCCAGTAGCTCTTCCAGGAAGTTTTCTTTCCCCAATCTGACATAATCCAGATTCGCAAGGCTGTCAGATTTCTCAAGATTATAGCAAACAGTGGCCTGGCTTTCATCAAACAACTTAAGACCCCTGTCCAGTCTGAGGTCCCGGTCAATCACTATGCGCAAGGGGTCTTTACCACTTACACCCCGTACATTGAGTTTGGGGTCATCATAGTGAGCCGTGTTGGTACCCACCATGATGGCATCTTCATCAGCTCTCCACTGATGAACCAGTTGCCTGGATGCCTTTCCACTGATCCATTTGGAGTCAAAGTTTTTTCGGGCCACAAAACCATCGGCCGTTTGAGCCCATTTCAATAAGATATAGGGTCTGCCCTTTTCTATGGCAGTAAAGAAACGAGCATTCAGTTCCCTGGCCTCGGCTTCCAACACACCATAATCCACCTGCACACCGGCAGCCTTCATTCGGGCAATCCCTTTTCCTCCTACCAACGGATTACTGTCCTTTACAGCCACTACTACTCTTTTTACCTGATGGCTCACAAGCAAATCTGCGCAGGGAGGCGTTTTCCCATGATGAGAGCAAGGCTCCAGTGTGACATAGCAGGTACTTTGAGACAATAAGGCTTTATCAGCTACACTGGCCACAGCGTTCACTTCAGCATGGCCTTCACCGTACTGACGGTGCCAGCCCTCACCAATGATTTTCTCGTTATACACGATCACACACCCTACCATAGGGTTAGGACTGACTGCACCCCTGCCCCTTGTAGCCAGATCAAGGGCTCTTCGCATATACAGAGAATCTCTCGCTTCCATTGAGCCGGCAATTTAGGGAAGAATTAATGTAATTTTATGCCATGCACACAATCCCGGCAAAGGAGCTTGCTACTTTCATTTCGTCCAGACTGGAAGCCACCTATGATGCCCGTGAAGCGGCCAACATCAGTCGCGAACTTCTTTGGCATTGCTACCGGCTCGACCGGCTGCAGCTAAGCCTGAATGAACCCGTTTCATTCCCGAAAGATGAGGAACAACGCCTTCTCGGCATTATCAGGCGGCTTGTAAACGATGAGCCCCTCCAACATGTAATCGGATCAGTTGAATTCTACGGTCTGGAGTTTAAAACAGATGCACGGGCGCTCATTCCCCGACCCGAAACAGAAGAGTTGGTAGACTGGATTGTAAAAGATCATGCACGGCCTGGTCTCAAAATAATCGATATAGGCACAGGTACCGGGTGTATCCCCATTGCCCTGGCAAAGCATATGAATGCAGCCACTGTTGCCGCGGTCGATATAAGTGAAGAAGCACTGACGCTTGCAAGAGAAAATGCCAGACTCAACGGCCTGTCCATCGGCTTTCAACAGCTCAATATTCTTGAGGAGGAGTTGTCGGGTCAATACGATATTATTATAAGTAACCCTCCCTATATTCCCATGTCGGATCAGGCTGAAATGTCTGCCAATGTACTGGATTTCGAACCCGGTCTGGCGCTTTTTGTTTCTGATGACAGCCCTCTGGTATTTTATATACGCATCTCAGAACTCGCTTCAAAAAGTCTGAAAAGCGGAGGCAACCTCTACTTTGAGATTCACGAAAACTATGGTACTCAAGTGGTAAGTATGCTACAAAAGCAAGGCTATCAAGCCATTGAATTGAGACAGGACATGCAAGGTAAAGATCGCATGATCAAGGCAGTAAGACCCTGAAAACCTTTAAGACCGAACCGTTAAACCCTCCTGACAAGAAAAAGTCACTGGCTTTTGCGGAAAGAATTAGAGAAATTGAACTCTATGCCCCGGTTTGTTCAAATCATCGCTACTCTTCTCTCCTTTGGCGTAACAGTTTTGTTCTTATCATCGGCCTTATCCGTAAATGATGAGCAAGAGGCTGCATTTAACCTGACCGGAGAGACCATTCAAAGAAATGTTCACTTCAGCAACGGGAAAGGGAATCACATATTCGGTAAGAGGTATGGTGACTACATCTGGGTCAGGTTTGCCGCTTCCTCTGAAAAAGACGGTGAGTCATCAGATCATCTGGACATTGATATATGGAACTTCTCAGGGCCGGGCACTTATGAGGCTGAAGACCCCGGGGCCAGTAAGCGCGAGGGTAAAAAATGGAACATCTGGTGGCATCAGAACGATGATGTATTTGTGAACCAGGTCAATTCCAGTCCCTGCCTACTGATCATTGAGCAGGAAGGTGATGAGCTCAGGGGAAGTTTTAGCTGCAAGGGACTCAAGATCAACAAAGGAGATACTGAGATGAATGTTGAAAACGGCAGTTTTCGGTTGACACTTGTAAAAGGGGAGTAAACAACAAAAGCATGAAAGACCTTATACTTTTACACGGAGCCCTGGGCTCTGATTCACTTTTTGAACCACTGGTTAAACAACTCCCTGAAAAGTATAATGTCTATACATTTAACCTTAGCGGTCATGGCAAAGCCCGCTTTAATGACAAGGGCTTTGGCATAGAGGTCTTTGCCGAAGAACTGGCACATTTTATTCAGGTCAATGAGTTGGTCAAACCCATGATTTTCGGGTATAGTATGGGTGGCTATGTAGCCCTTTATCTTGAACTACACCAGCCGGGTACTTTCAGGCAGGTTATCACCCTGGGTACCAAGTTTGGGTGGAGCGTAGAAACAGCCGAAAAAGAAGCTTCACGACTAAGGCCGGAAATTATAGAACAAAAAGTACCTGCTTTTGCAGATATGCTCGCTGCGAGGCATGGCGATCAATGGCGGGATTTACTGACAGCCACGGCCGACATGATGAAGCAGCTGGGAAACCAGCCTTTGCTGAACCAAAGAACTCTTGCCAACATAGCTGCACCCACTACCATCCTGAGAGGAGACCAGGATCAAATGGTAAGCAGAGAGGAATCAGAAACTGCAGCCGCCCACATGCCCAAAGCAGACTTTCTTGAGTTAAGTAATACACCTCACCCTATTGAGAAAGTAGATCCCGAGGTGCTGATAAAGCAACTTCGCGCCCGTCAATAACCAAAAAACAAAGTCACTTCTGAAGCTGTGGCAGTCTGTTTTTAAAAAATACGTTACTATTATTTTAGCACATTTACTATTTATATAGTTTTTCTACTATATTTATAGTATGAAGGAATTAACGAAGGCGGAAGAACGCATCATGCAACTGCTTTGGAAGCTGGAAAAAGCTTTTACTAGGGAAATTGTAGATCAGTTTGAAGACAACAAACCCAGCTACACTACAGTTGCGACTGTACTTACTGTGTTGGAACAAAAGGGCTTTGTAGCGAACGAAAAGCTGGGAAACAGCAAACGCTACTATCCTCTGGTTTCCAAAGCGCAATACAGTGACTTTGCCCTCAACAATGTAGTCGGCAAGTATTTTGAAGGTTCGCTCAGCAAACTGGTCTCCTTCTTTACAGAGAAGAAAGACATGGACCTGGAGGAACTGAACGAGATCATGGACATTATCGAAAAGAACAAAAAAGAGAAGTAATATGCTATCCAGCCTGTTTCTATTCAGTTTAAAAAGCAGTGTCGTGCTTTGTGTATTATACCTCGCGTATCACTTTCTGTTTAAGAAGAATACACACTTTCATATCAAGCGAACCATACTGTTGCTTATTATCGGAGCCTCTCTGTCACTTCCTTTGCTGGAGTATGAGACGAGCAGTGAAATCGCACCAGACAGTCCTGCTATTCACAAGCTCGACCGGATTAAAGCATCTGTTGAGGCTGAGAAATCAGAGAACAGTACCCCGCAAATCATAGTCCGGCAGCCCTCGGCAATAGCTTCACCCATAGCAGAAAGTCCGTCAAAACAGCATGTTAACTGGCTGGACGTTATCAGCCTGGTTTACATCAGCGGTGTCATTTTAATGTTTGCCCTGTTTCTCATTGAAATTATCCGGCTTGGCTGGATTCTGGGCAAGGGCAAAGCCAGACATGATCTGAACCGTATGGCCATTACACACCCCCTTGTAAAATTCCCGTTCTCATTCTGGCGATGGATCTTTTTACCCACAGACCTCACCTATGATGAAAAAACCTGGGAGCTTATACAAGAACATGAAAACGTTCATCTGAATCAGGGACATACACTGGATATTCTCTTTTCCACCCTGCTACGCTGCCTCCTTTGGTTCAATCCGGCAGTCTACTTTTTACAAAAAAATATCAAAGACAATCATGAAGCTCTTGCAGACAGAACTGTACTGGAAGAACATGACTTGTCTCAATACAGCAAAGCTCTCTTAGAGGTCTGTTTGCAAACAGGCTCTCTGAATCTTGGTCACGCCTTTGCCCTTAAGTCAAATCTCTCAAAACGCATCAACACCATGAACCTGTCTAATACAACCATTGGCAAATCTGTTCTTTCACTGCTTCTTTTCTGCGCCATCAGCCTGGGTGTGTTCACTCAAACCAGCTTACACGGCCAGGGAATGAAGCCGGAGGACAAGGAAAAAATCCAGAAAGCCCTGGACAGCGGGCTGATTAACTTCGCTTTTGCTGCCTACGACAAGCTTCCGGAACGGCATCAGCGTGTTCTGGAAAAGCTCCGAAGACTGAACCCGGACACTGAGCTCAAGTGGCAATACCAGGAAGACAACACAATTCTCGAATACCTGGAAGAATACCGACCTAATCAGGAAACTCTCTATTTTGACAGAATCACGCCAGAGGACAAGGAAGATATTCTTGAACAGGCACTGGCAGACTCGGTATCAAGGTTTTTTGAGCTTAACAATTTTAAGTTTGACAAGCTTAAAATGACCGACAAGCTCGAGAAATCGATCAATGAACGCTACAACTACCTGCTGATCTATGAGCTCAAAAGCGACCCTACATCAGAGGAAAATCGCAAAGTCTACGAGATGGATGAGGTAGATGTACTACCCGAACCCATTGGAGGCATCAACAGCTTTGTAAAAGCTATCGCTCTGGATGCGCAGTTGCCCGAAGGCATCACCAAAGAGGATCTTCCCTCCACCATAGACTTTGAGTTTGTCATTAAAGGCGGACGTGGTGTCACCAGCATGAACCTGGTAACCGAGCTTAAAGGCAACAGGAAAAAGCAGGACAGGATATATAAGTTCTTTGGCAAGCTGCATAATAACATTCGCAATAAGGCCCGCTATGTTTACTCCTGGAGAAAGGGGATGAAAGATGGCAAAGAGGTGAACGTTCGCATGATCGTGTCCATTCCAACTAAATACATGTAAGATGCTGGCTGCGACTTTTGTATATGCCCTTAAAAGTGCGCTGGTATTAACGCTCCTCTACCTGGTGTACCGTGTTTCATTTCATAAAGTCACACATTATCGGCTGAAAAGGTTTGCCCTGTTGGCAATACTTGCCGCCTCCATGGCCTTACCCGCTTTGGAAATGAGGACAGCCATGAAAGTCGCCCCAATCGAGCCTATTGCCAATCAGATAGACACAGTAATTGAGCCAGGTGCATCTGTTACTCCAACAAGTGAAGTCGCCAACACGGTCACATCCGGATCATCCATCAACTCGCCAGGCATGGCATGGTCAGAGGTTATACTATATGTTTATCTGGCAGGGGTACTCATTTCATTTCTGATCTTCCTTTACCAGCTCATCAGTGTACTGTACGTCATGATTACCGGTAATACACGACATGATTTAGGACGTAAGATGGTGGCTCATAAGCGTATCAGGTCTCCTTTCTCATTCTGGAACCTGACCTTTTTACCTATAGACTTTAATATGAGCCATGAAGGCTGGACCATCGTTCACGAGCATGAACTGGCCCACCAGCGTCAGGCACACTCCATAGATCTACTATGTACTGCCCTGGTAAAGTGTTTTTTATGGTTTACCCCTGCTGTGTACTATCTGCTAAACAGCATGAGAGAAAATCATGAATTCCTGGCGGATGAGCATGTGCTGAAAACCCATAGCATAGACCACTACTCCGCAGTTTTACTCAGTGTCTCCATGCAAGCTGATTCCATTAAACTCACCCATTCCTTTGCTCTTAAATCAAACCTCTCTCAACGCATTAGCCAAATGAACACCGCGAAAACATCATACCTGAAATCCGGCATGGCCGTCTGTATTCTGCTGTGCTTTACACTGTTGACTGCCTCACAGGTGAGTCTGTACGGACAGGACAACCGGGAACTGGAAGCAAAAGACAAGCTTCTGCAAAGAGCCATGCGTGGACCGAGCTCCCCGAGCTTCAGTCCGCTGACCATCTATGAAAAAACAGGTCAGTTTCCGGATGCATGGGCCAGCTTCAGAACCAAAGGCGTGAGTCCTGTGATGCTGCTTGAAAAACACAAAGCCATTCTGGAAGCCTTCAAAAAGTCCAGTGAAACCAGTATTGAAGGTCAGTCAGACCGGCTTTATCACATCACTCTGAGAAAGGACAAAGACCCTGAGTTCGGTGACCTGGGAGCCCATGAGCTGAAGAAGAATAAATTCAGAACGGAGTTGATTCAGGAACTGAGTGCCAAAGAAAAAATCGAAATGTACGCACTTGCCAAAGCCTGGTCAGATAAATACATTGCTCAGGTTTACCCGGACTACCAGATGATCAGCGAGCTCGACTTTATGGAAAAGAGCTACCTGGTCTTTCAATCACAGCCCAACCCTACTGACCCCAGAAAGTACAGTGTAAAAACGGTATTCAAGAGCAATCAGGTAGACCTTCTGCCTGAACCCATCGGAGGACTGGACCGCTACCTCGAAAATGTAACGAAGTACTGTGAAAAAGACCCTGAGCTTGACCTCAATACCTTACCGAAGAAAATTGAATTCGAGTTTACCATTGATCCCGGAGGTAATATGGTCATGGTCAGCCTAAAAAGTAAAGTCCGTGGCCCGGAAGCAACCCAGGACAAAATCTGGGATTTGTTAAAACAGGTCAATGATAATCTTATCAAAGTATCTGATGTGTATGGGTGGAAGCCCGGAGAAAAGGACGGTACTACCGTGGCTACCCTTATGAGACTCACTATACCCAAAGAACTCTTTTAGTCTTCCATATCGATTAATAAGGGGGAAGGGCTGATCTGAAAGGGTCGGCCTTTCTTATTTATAGAGGTCTATGCTCACTTCCTCTACCAGCCACAGCGGTTTACTATTTGTTTGTAAGGTGACTTTTCCTGTTATCTCAGCGGTCAGCTCTATGGGCTCCAGCAGCATTTCATTTTCCCAGTTGGTATAAAAGCCTTCAGACCTGAAAAAAGTATTGGCAGCCACAGGATGCACCCCCATATGATGACCCGTGGTTACCCACTTGTGGTAAGCACCATTTGATATGTAGCTCCACTTTTGATCATTGTAGAATATGATAGAGTCCAGCGATGACTCAAAAGATCTGCAAAGGTCAAGTATCTGAGAATTATAAATATCTGCCAGGACATTTACTGCGTGATAGCCATTATCTGTCAGGAAAATATAAGCACATGCCAGCAAATCAGCTGATTCAAAACCAAGAAGCTGAACAGGAGACTGCTCGTGGAGCCGGGGCTTTAGACGCTCCAGTGAGGCAACACCGGCTACTACCACATCGATCTTAATACCCCACTTTAGTACCTCTGCCAGCGCATGCTCAACCACAATTACAGTTGGGCTCCACTCCAGCAAATGCTCTACATACTCCAGGCTGAGTGCGGAAGGATCGGCAATTAAAAGAGCGGGCTCCTGCTCATCTCTGACAATGTGATGGGATGACATAGCACAAAGCTAATAAGGCAATACGTCTGTCTGGCTATCAGTCAATGAAAATGATAAATCCTTATCCAACCACCCTTGCCTGCTGGGGAATCTTGATGCTGTCATTTTGAACGATTTCGCTCCACACCAGGGCACTTGCCCCGAGAACGGCAGCATTCTTGTCCATTAGCTCTGAAAGTCTGATTTCAATTTTACCTTTCAGTCCGGGGTAGAGGTATTCTTCAAACTTCTTGGCTGTAGCATCCACAATGATATCCCCGGCTTTAGCGAGCCCTCCGAACAGGAATATGGCCTCCGGGCTGGTCATGGCCGCTGCATCGGCCAGTTTGAGTCCCAGAATATTGGAAGTGTATTCGTAGGCTTCCAGAGCCAGCGGGTCTCCGTTGAGGGCCATCTCTGTAATTTTCTTGGCAGAAAGTGTCTCGTAAGTATAAGTTCTCAGGGGAGATTCAATATTGTTGGTGGCCATCAGCTTAAATACGGTACGCTTAATGCCTGAAGCTGAAGCATACGTTTCCAGGCAGCCTCTTTTACCACAATTGCACTGTCTGCCATCAGGGTACACATTCGCATGGCCCAGTTCACCGGCCAGCCCATCGTGACCGTAAATGAGTTTACCGCGGGTTACAAAGCCACTGCCCAATCCCGTTCCGAGTGTTATCACGATGAAATCATTCATGTCTTTGGCTCCACCAAAAACCTTCTCACCAATCGCTGCGGCATTCGCATCATTGGTCAGCACCATGGGCAGGTCAAAATATTCCTGAAACAGGTCCACAAATGGTACAATCCCCTTCCAGTGGAGGTTCGGGGCATGCTCGATAGTACCTTTATAATAGTTACCATTGGGAGCTCCAATACCTATTCCCTTGATCTCGAAGGCTGTATCAATCGCATCCAACTGAGCATATATCTCTTTGCTGAGTGCATCAAGAAAGGAGCGGATATCGCGATGACTGTAGGTAGGCATAGAACCTTCCATCAGTATATTGCCATCTATATCCACCAGACCATACTTGGTGAAAGTACCACCGATATCGATCCCGATTGCTGTTTCTCTCATGGGAGCTTAAAATTTCAGCGTCAAATCTAGCCCCTAAATAATCAAGCTTAGCGGGCCTAACAAATCACTTTCGTCCCCTACGTATACCTCCATTTTCAACTATAGGAAAGGCAAAAAGCAGAACAATATGCGTAATTAAAGCACCGGTTTGCATTTTACTACCGAAAATCAGAGCTAACGATTGCAGAACTTCCTGAATAAAAGCTAATTCAAAGTATATTAAAAGACCTATTCCATACCCGGAGCAAGAAGTTTTCAGGAAAACAATACAAGTCGCATCATTGTCCTGCTTTTCCCACTAACCAGTCCAGCAGGTTTACCAAAAAGGGTGCATTTTGCTCGGCTCCCTGTGCATTCATACCCACTTTGAATTGCTGTGCACCAGCCAGCTGTGTAGTAAACATGGCAGCTTCACCAAATACGGCCAGTTTACCTTTGCCATATTCTAACACAGCCCCCTGATACTGGCCCTCAATATCCACCGCAGGTGTTTGAGGGTTGAAACGCCAGGCGGTATCCGGTCTTAATGAAATATACCCCTTTGGAAACCTGATCAGACCCTGAGCTGCATCAGGAATGGTAAAAGCCTGACCGGTAAAGGTGGCCACCTGGTCAATTCCTTTGGTGATTTCATGTGACACCAGTGATTCGTCACTTTTCCTGAAATAATCCCAGCCCTGAACCTGAGGATTTCTCGCAAAGCCATTTCCAAAATCAAACCCGAAAGCTTTCCCAATGGCTCCCGCTCCTCCGCCAAAAGGCATGTGATCAGCAATCAGGAACAAACGTCCGCCTTGCTTTACCCATTTTTTGAGAGCTACTACCTCGCTTCTTGAAAAGGCGGATGGATTGGGTAATACCCAATTGCCCATATCGCTTTCGTGAATGGGGTTTGAGATCACCAGCATACTAACCTCCTTCAGTGACTTTGAGCTGATCACATCCCTAAGCGAACCCACCTTAAAGCCGTAGTCACTCAAAACCTCGGCAAAAGAGGCATAGCGGCCCTCTCGTGTATGAAAGTTGTTGTGAGCCTCATCGATCAGCACCATGGGTCCTTCACCTTTTGGATATCGGGGAATTAAGTCATCATAGGAAAAATCAGGGTCGGCCACCTGCTGAGCCAGGAGCGTGGCCGGCAGGAAGAGCAAGAGAACTAAGAGTCTTTTCATAAAACTAAATTATTAGTTTTATCTGTTATTAAAAAGAGGCAGCCTTAAAAGTCAATGAAACCCTCATCCCAAACGGGTCATTTTCCAGGCTGCCTCTTCTGCTATGCTCTTACCTCAGATCAGAAGCCCAGTCCCAGCGAAAACAGAAAATTGGTTCCTGCCTGCGGGTACAGGTAATTCTCTCTTACCTCAAAGTCCAACCCTCCGAAATAGCCGAAAGTATATCCATTTGTCTCGTATTCTGTGTTGAAGACATTGTTCACGAGCAGATTAAGTGAAATCTCTTTGATGGTTTTGGTCTTGAAGGCATAGTTGATCCGCACATCATTCACAAAGAAAACATCGATCTTACGGCCTTCATTTTGGGTATTATCCAGGAACTGATCCCCTACATATTTTGACAGAAAACCCAAAGAAAGCCCGTCAGCAGGCTCATAGCTTAGCTGACTGCCCAAAACCACGCTGGGAGAAAAGGCTATATCTGTATCTTCAAAAGTGGTACGTACCTCATTGAACTCGTCAAAAGCAGGTCCATAGTCCAGTATCAGCTCGTTGAATTCTTTGATCTTGTTCTCACTCAGGGCAGCATTCACATTCCAGGTCAGGTTTCTGGCTATCTCCATTCCCAATTGTGCCTCTATGCCCATACGATAGCTATCTGCCACATTGGTGCGAATACCTGCCCCTACATCATTTACCTCGCCCGTTAATACCAGCTGGTTAGTGTAATCCATCAGGTAATAGTTTACCTGGAACGCGTATTTATCTGATGCTTTTCTATAGCCTACCTCAAGGTTATTCAGCGTTTCATGCTCCGGAGAAGTGCCCGGTGTCGCATCTATGATATCTGATCGGTTGGGCTCTTTATTTCCTACGGCAAAAGAACCATATAAACTGGCATTGTTACCAAGGTCAAGAGTTGCTCCAAACTTAGGGTTGAAGAAAGTATACTTCTCTCCAAAGGCTATTGGTCTCAAATCATTATCAACCCCAAAACCCGCATAATCAACCCTTCTGAGCTGCAGATCACCAAATAAGTTAAGCTTATCACCTACCTGGTAATTCAACTTGAAAAAGGTATTGAAGTCCTTCTTCTCGGAAGTACTCTGGTAGTAGCGATGTCTTATCGGACCATTGCTGGCAAACTGTGCCCAGATAACCTCTCCAAAATGATCTCCTTCATATTTATTGTAGCCTCCGCCCAAAATAGCGGTTACATCCTCAGTCTCGTAATTAAGGCCGTATGTCACTCCATAAAAGTCATTGTCCAGCCAGCGCCTTCTGATCAGGTCTGAAGAGGAAATGGTAGCTCCGCCAATCACCACATCACCGAGCAGATAGTCGGCCAGATCATCGTCATTTCTGAACTCCTCAAAGAATCCTCCACCCCTGGTATAGAAAAGAGCGGAGTTAAGACTCCATTCACTGTTGAATGTATGAGCGAAGTGCAGTTGATAATGATCCTGACCATAATCATCTACCTGATTGTCGTACTGATAAAAGTTGAAGGTACGCCCTGAATTTCTGAGGTTTTCTGCCTGTGCAGCGGTATATCCATTATTGGCAATTACCGCTTCAATACCGGCCTGATCACCACGAAGTTTCGCCTCCGGAGTACCCCACCAGCTCTGATAGGTTACCTCACTGCCAGAAAAGGTAATGAACTTTACGACTGACTTTTTACCAAAATACCCCCCTGATACATAGTAAGAACTAAGGTCAGCACTGGCACGATCGATATACCCGTCAGAGGTAATACTGGACAAACGGCCTTCAAAGGCCCACCTGTCAGCCAGTAGTCCGGTGCTGTAAACTGCATTGAATTTCTGCGTATTGTATGACCCAAAGGTAGTGTTGACACTGGCCATGGGTTCCTGACGCAGTCCACTTGTCAGCAGATTGATGGATGCACCAAAAGCTCCGGCACCATTGGTTGATGTTCCAACACCTCGTTGTACCTGAATATTGTCGGTAGAAGTAGCCAGGTCTGGCATATTCACCCAAAACACCCCCTGAGATTCAGAGTCGTTGACGGGTATGCCATTGATGGTAACATTGATCCGGGTGGGGTCGCTACCCCGTATTCTGATACCCGTATAACCAATGCCCGCTCCCGCATCTGAAGTAGTTACCACACCGGGAGTCCAGTTGAGCAGAAAGGGCAGGTCCTGCCCCAGGTTCTGTTTGGCGATCTCCTCTTTTTCTACATTGGTAAAGGTAGTAGGTGTGTTTTCCGTAGCTCTGGTACCCGTAACAATCACTTCTTCCAGACCCACAACGGCCGGATTCAGGATGACCGTGATGGCCAGGTCATTCGTCACATTAATGTCTACCTCATAGTTCCGGTAGCCAATCATACTTACCCTGATGGTGTATTTACCTTCGGGTACATTTTTGATCTCGAAGTTGCCTCCTGCATTCGTGGCCACTCCTCTCTGAATTTTTCCGAGAAACACATTGGCTCCCTGCAGAGCATCTCCGTTCGCGGCATCGCTTACTTTTCCCCGGACTGTGTACTGTGCCAGCAGTCCCAGGCTCATCAGCATCATAGCAGCTGATAACAATACTTTTTTCATGGGTTATTCATTAAAATGGTTCAACATAGGGTAGCCGGGGAAGCTCCCAGAACATAGTTTTACCATACCTCCCTTGCGCCAGCATTACCTGGGTCAGGTTCAATGGGTATAATCTCAGCCTGTAATTATTTTCCGATAGTACCATCAGAAAAGGGCACCCCTTTATTCTGGCGCAAATGTATAAAGTTTTTCAAACAACCTGAAGTCAGCCACAAACCGGCAATCTCCTTAGTCAAAAAAACCTCAGAGCAGAGGGTTGATATAAGATTTGGCCGCTTTTACCCGCTCCTCCAATGATCCCTTCATCACCATATAGGACAGTTGCCGGTTGTTCACCAGTTTCTCGTACATATCAAAGAGTACGTCCCGGTCATCAGGATTTTCTCTCAGGGGATCTTCCTCATAGGGAACATCATGGTAGGTAAGCAAATAGATGTCGCATACGTTCATCTGGAGTTTCTGCATAATCCATGGATCACAATTGCCATATTTATAATCACTCCAGACTTTGATCACATGTATATCGGTATCTATGAAAAGAATGCGTTTAGCTTTCTTTCGTATGGCCTTCACAGAGTTTATCTGTCCCTGTGCAATCTCAAGCAAATCTGTCTGCACATAGGGCCTCCCCAGGTGGGTCAGATACTCTCTGGCATATTCAGGTACCCACAGGGTTTTGTACTCTTCAGCAAGTCTCTTTGCCAGGGCGGTTTTACCCGTGCTCTCCGGTCCTATAATACCTACTTTAATCATGAACGGTGTCTGACTTTAGCATGGACTTTTTCCAGGAGAGATAGCCTGATATCGCCATACCGATATAGATGAAATACAGAATAGAATAAAAGTACATGCCCTTATAGAAATACACTCCGGTTGCTATCACATCAACTGCAAACCAATAATACCAGTTATCGAGTTTTTTCCTCGTGGTAAGCCACATACCCGTTACACTGAGCATGGACGTGGTACTGTCCCAATAAGGCAGGGAGGCCGGAGCCATCCCCTCAAACCAATCAGGAATTTTTATCAGAAACCGGGCGAAAACCCAGACTCCGATAGCTGTCATGAAAAGTGCTGACAATCCGGCTTTTAATGTCAATCGGGTAACGATAACTTCCTGCTGATCTGTTTTGTTTCCGTTTACCCAGTAGTACCAGCCATAAATATTTAATACCAGAAAGAAGACATGTAGCAAAAGGTCTCCGTAGAGCCTCTCATTCCAGAAAACTACAAACGACACGAGCACGTACAAGATTCCTGAGGGCCAGGTCCAGATGCTCTCCTTGATTAAGAACAAAACGGCTAATAAGCCAAAGACGAGTGCGCTGATTCCCCAGAAGTCGAAAGTCTCAATAGTAGAGACGATCCCTTCCCAAATCTCGTTTAGGTGCATAAGGCCAAAGATATCATTTCTTGGTATATTTCGCAGATAGAATACATGAATCATGGACATCTTTAAAGCAATCATTATCCTCACCATTCTCATGGTTATTTTTCCGCTGGTCACCCGTGGGCAGGAGCAGGAATACAATGTGGAAACCAGCAGTGTTTCTGATCATGTGAACAAGATTCTCAACGGCCCGATTACCAAAGAAGGCCTGAAAAAGATGCCCTACAAGATTTGGTTCAATACCAACTACAAAACCTATATCGTAGATACAGAAACTCTCAAAAACATTAAGAAGAGGAAACTCAATGATGTAAAGATTATTGCTTTTATGGGTACCTGGTGTCACGACAGTAACCGTGAAATCCCAAGACTCCTCCGTGTGGTGGAAGAGCTGGGTATCGCTGATAAGTTGGAGCTTTACGGTGTGGATGTGAACAAGACCAGTGCCAGGGGGAAAGAGAAGTCATATGACATCCGAAAAACACCAACCATCATTTTCATCCGTGACGGTAAAGAAATTGGGCGTATTCTTGAGGAACCAGAGATCTCATTTGAGCAAAATCTGGTGGAAATCCTGAAATAAATATGCTTGATAACCAAAGACACCTCTTTAATCTCCCGGAGGACACGACCTATCTGAACTGTGCCTACATGTCGCCTATGCTGAAGTCTGTGGCGCAAAAAGGCATTCATGCCATTTACGGCAAGGAAGATCCTACGACAATCAAGGCCGAAGATTTCTTTAATAACACCCGAAAGCTCCGGGAAGAGTTTGCGCGACTTATAAAAGTAGCTGACCCAAATCAATGTGCCATTATACCTTCTGTGTCCTACGGTATGGCTACCGTAGCAAATAACCTGAAAGCAGACAGGGGGGATAATATCATTGTGACCGATGAGCAGTTCCCCAGCAATGTCTATGCCTGGCATAGTCTGGCGAAGGAAAGAGGTATTGAGGTGAATGTAGTTGCAGCACCAAAGGGAGAAGCCCGCGGCAAACGCTGGAATGAGTTAATCCTGGAAGCTATTAACCCTCGTACCAAAATGGTAGCGATTGGCCATGTTCACTGGGCTGATGGGACGCGCTACGATCTCAAAGCCATTCGAAAGCGTAGCAGAGAGGTAGGTGCTATTCTGGTAATTGACGGCACACAGTCTATCGGAGCCCTGCCCTTCAGCGTGCGTGAGTTTGAACCCGATGCCGTGGTCACAGCAGGTTATAAATGGTTAATGGGCCCCTATTCTTCAGGTGTAGCCTATTATGGAGAATACTTCGCCAACGGAAAACCGATCGAAAATAACTGGATGAACCGCCTGAAAAGTGAGGAGTTCGCCAACCTGGTTAACTATCAGGAGGCATATCAGCCCGGGTCCGTGCGATATGAGGTGGGGGAAAGTGCCAATTTTATACTCACGCCCATGCTCACAGAGGCCATTCGGCAAATCAATGCCTGGGGACCGGAAAACATTCAAAACTACTGTGAAAAGCTTACCGCCACCTATCTTAAAGAACTGCAGGAAATGGGCTTTCAGGTAGAGTCACCGGAGTTCCGCGGCAACCACCTCTTCGGAGTCCGCCTGCCGGAACATATGCCACTGGAACCCATCAAGAACTACTTTTCTGAACAAAAGGTCTTTGTTTCTTATCGCGGCAATTCTATTCGTGTGGCGCCCCATGTATATAACACGGAAACCGATATGGAAGCACTCCTGGCCGGATTCCGGACAAAAGCTTTTGCCTGACATTAGCCCCGAACTCAGTTAGCTATTTTATTACTCAAATTATGGAGCATCAGATTCAATCTGTCACCAGGGCAAATTATCCGGAGATCATGGAAGTATGGGAAGCATCTGTAAGAGCGACACATCACTTTCTGACAGAAGAGTGGATTGTAGAACACAGACCACTGATACTGAATCAGTATCTGGATATGGTCGACCTGAACTGTGTTAAAGACGCTGATGGCAGATTGGTTGCCTTTCTTGGTACGGCCGAAGGCAATGTGGAAATGCTCTTTGTACACCCCGACAGTTTTGGCAAAGGAGTCGGCAAAGCATTAATGCAACATGCCATTAAGTCGCTCGGAGCGACCAAAGTCGATGTCAACGAAGATAACCCCAAGGCCTGTGGCTTCTATAAGAGCATCGGGTTTGAGGTAACCAGTCGCTCCGATCTTGACGGGCAGGGAAACCCCTACCCCATTCTGCACATGACCTTAAAACCCCAATGATATGACACATCCCGGCAATCTTCTCAATCGTAGTATAGGCACATTCATTATGCGCACCCTTTTGGGCATCATTTTTCTGATGCAGGGCTATGGCAAAGTATTTACCTGGGGTATGAAGGGAGTATATGGCGGCTTCGAACCCTACGAAGAGCAACTCCCCACCTTTCTGGTAAAGTTTGCGGCCTATTATACCTCCTATGTCGAGTTAATCGGTGGCCTGCTCCTGGTCCTCGGTCTGTTCAGAAATTATGCGCTCTATGCCCTGGGGCTGGTATTGCTGATCGTTTCTTTTGGTCATGGACTGAGCAGTCCTATCTGGGATTTGAGTCATGTATTTCCAAGAGCCGTTTTACTTATTGGCCTGCTCTTTGTGCCTCAGGAATGGGACAAATGGCACCTTGACGGCCTGTTGTTCAAAAAGTAATTGAGGACTTAAGTACGATCCGGGCTATTATCTGCAGTCTGTTGTAAAGCATTACCGACAAGGTCGGTCAGGTAGCCAATGAAAATAAATTATTCGGAGGTCAGAAGTTTTTTAAATCGTACAATCTCCTTACTTTTGTCCGGCAAATAAAACCAAGTATTTATTTGCTATGCCCCTCGATACTGAAAAATTCCTTTTTGAAGCACTGACCTACGATGATGTTCTGCTGCTTCCCGATTACTCCGAAGTTTTACCCCGTGACACAAATACGCAGACGCAACTGACGTCTAATATTCTGTTGAATATTCCTTTGGTCTCTGCTGCCATGGATACCGTTACGGAATCAAAACTGGCCATTGCGATGGCACTTGAAGGAGGCTTGGGTTTCATCCACAAAAACATGACAGCCCAGGCTCAGGCACAACAGGTGCGCAAAGTAAAAAGATCTCAAAGTGGAATGATTCTGGATCCCATCACCCTGCATGTTGATAAAACGGCACGTGATGCGGAAGCCATTATGCGTGAAAACAAGATTGGCGGTATTCCTGTGGTAAATGATGACAGCAAACTGGTAGGCATTGTGACCAATCGTGACATGCGCTTTATCAAGGATATGTCCATTCCTGTCAGAGAGATCATGACAAAGGAGAATGTCATTACCGGGGAAATGGGCATCACGCTGGACGGGGCGGAAGATGTGCTGAAACAATATAAGATCGAGAAACTCCCGATCGTAGACAGCCAGGGCAATCTCACCGGCCTGATCACCTATAAAGACATACTTAAAAACAGGGACAGACCTAATGCCTGTAAAGATAAGTTCGGACGGCTGAGGGTAGGTGCTGCTGTAGGGGTTACACCGGATATAGAAGAAAGAATTGCCGCCCTGATGGAAGCGGGTGTAGATGTAGTCAGCATAGACACTGCGCACGGTCACTCAAAAGGAGTGATTGACACCGCCAAACGCATCAAAAATGCTTATGCAGATCTGGATGTGATTGTAGGTAATGTAGCTACCGGTGCAGGAGCCAAAGCCCTGGTAGATGCCGGAGCTGATGCGGTAAAAGTAGGTGTAGGACCAGGAAGTATATGTACTACCCGCGTAGTAGCAGGAGTGGGCATGCCACAGCTTTCAGCCGTATATGAAGCTGCCAGGGCCATAGAAGGTTCAGGTGTACCGGTAATTGCCGATGGAGGTATTCGCTACTCAGGCGATGTGGTAAAAGCCATTGCTGCCGGGGCAAGTGTGGTAATGATTGGTTCGATGCTGGCAGGTACCGAGGAAGCTCCGGGAGAGGTAATTCTCTATGAAGGGCGTAAGTTCAAGTCTTACCGCGGTATGGGCTCTATCGAGGCTATGGAAGATGGGTCAAAAGACCGTTATTTCCAGGATGCTGAAGATGACATCAAAAAACTGGTACCGGAGGGCATTGTAGGACGTGTACCATTCAAAGGGCTGGTGCAGGAAGTACTTTATCAGCTCACAGGCGGACTGCAAGCCGGAATGGGTTACTGTGGTGCGGCTGACATTGAAGCCATGCAGAAGGCCAGGTTTGTCAAGATTACAGGAGCTGGTGTCAGAGAAAGTCACCCTCACGATGTGCACATTACACGTGAGGCACCTAACTACAGCCGCTAAGAAGAATATAACAGCGACTATATAAAGGCACCTCCGGGTGCCTTTTTTGTGCAATCTTGCGAAGTCAATCACCGCTTCAGACTTTTCTGAGTCGTCAGGACTCTTATGAATAAACCTTACCTATGAAGCAGCTCCTCACTTTTTGTCTTAGCCTTTGCCTGGCCTCTCATAGCCTTGCAGGATACCAGAAAAAGCCCATACACCTCAAGCTTACTAAAAGGCCGGGAGACCAGGCCTTCTTTGATGATTTTGCGCTGGCACCGTTGGTTCCCGTAAAGAATCAATACAACGGCCCCCGCCTTTCTGTAGACCTCAATATCCCGGAAAAAGAGCAGTCTTATCAAAACGGAATCGTGTCTTTGCGCTTTTCAGGAGGTAGGGACTCTTCGCGCCCCATACTGGTACTTGTAGCGGATTATAAAAGTGAAAGCCCGCGGTTTTACATTGATCAGAACCAAAACGGAGATTTCTCAGATGATGGAAAGCCCGTTCTTCCAAAAGAAGATGCCGTTCATATTGATCTAAAGAATCATCAAAAACCCGGTGCCATCTACAGAGCCCTCCTGAAGCGATTTCCTGAACAAACAGAAGAAAGCAGGGCACGCTGGAAGAGTAATGCCAGTAGAAAATACAAAGGGACCCAGCTCTCAGAGCCTGATTTCTGGTTCTCGCTTTTTCATCGAAACATCCTTTCTGCCGATGTCGAATTCGGAGAGCTCAAATTTCAGCTGGGGCTTATGGATACCAATCTCAATGGTATTTACAACGATGAGAATGATCGCCTGCTTACGGGAGACTATGGAAGTGACCGTATCTTCACAGACTTTAACAACGGAGCCTATCGCATAGGAGACCGATCTCCTTTTGCCATAGGTAGTAAGGGTTTTTCCGTTATATCCATCTCGCCAGATGGAACTACGCTGAAAATAGCCCCCATTGGTATCGACCAGGTTGAGAACAGATTGAAAACGGGTGACCCTTTGCCCGAACTCATGGTTGAATCATTAGAAGGTGATCCTGAAAACTTCTCCGACTTGCTGGAGGAAGACAAGTATACATTCATTGATTTCTGGGGTACCTGGTGTAAAGGCTGTGTAGAAGAGCTTCCACGAATTGCACGAATTTCACAACAGCATTCAGATAAGCTCAAAGTGATCGGGCTCCATTGCTCTACTGTCAGTAAAGAGCGGCTCAGGAAGTTTATCCAGTCAAAAAAACTCTCATGGACTCAAAAAATAGCTCCGGACGAAGTGGTAGAAAAGATGCAGGTGACCGGGTTTCCTTATGGCGTTCTGTTAAATCCTGACGGTACGGTAGCTGCTTTCAACATTCGCATTGAAGATGTAGCAAAACACATAGAGTAGTTCGAAAAATCAACTACAAAGCCTCTCAATCACGACTATCAGGCTGATTTACTGACATATACGCCCCTCTCACATGATTCAGGTCATGTTTTGGCCTGCTCCCTTTCTTTAATTTTCGATTAAGAAATCCTTCTTCGAAAATATCAATTCACTGCACTATGGGAGATCTCAATGTAAAGCTGATTAAGACCAAAAAGGAGCAAAACAATTTTACCCGCTATCTGCTGGAAGACCTTCACGCCCTGGAGCGTATGCTGGAAGAGGACTGGTTTGAGAAAGGGCAAATGCATATCGGAGCTGAGCAGGAGATCTGCCTCATAGATGAGCACTATAAGCCAGCCGGCAGAGCAGCAGAAATTCTGGATAAGATTCAAAGTGACAACTATACAACGGAACTCGCCAAGTTCAATGTAGAGGTAAACTTATCACCTCAACCCTTTACAGGCAGCTGCTTCAGCGACATGGCCAGGGAGCTGGACCGGGAGCTACAGATGCTGGAAAAAGCACTCAAAGGAACCCATCTGAGCTATCTTACTACCGGTATACTTCCTACTCTTCGCAAGTTCGATCTCGGAGACGACCACATTACGCCCCTACCTCGATACTATGCCCTTATGGATGCCATCAGTCGTATGCGGGGACAGGCACAGGAGATTCATATCAAGGGCTATGATGAGCTGAATGTCAAGCACGACTCGGCCATGCTGGAAGCCTGCAATACCAGCTTTCAGGTGCACCTGCAGGTCACTCCTGATGACTTTGTGGAAAAGTATAACCTGGCCCAGCTCGTGGCGGCACCCACCCTGGCCATCAGTGCCAACAGCCCCATGCTTTTCGGCAAGCGGCTCTGGCATGAAACCCGGATTGCCCTGTTTCAGCAAAGCATTGATACACGCATTACCAGTGAGCACCTGAGAGACAGAAGCCCCAGGGTAATGTTCGGAAATCAGTGGGTCACGGAATCTCTTCTGGACATCATCAAGGAAGACATTGTCCGCTTCAGGCCTATGCTCATGACTGAGCATGAAGGCAATTACAAAGAGCTGCTTGATGAAGGCATCACACCCCAACTGAGAGCCCTGACCATCCATAACTCAACGGTCTATCGGTGGAACAGACCCTGCTACGGTATAAGCCCCAACGGGAGACCCCACCTGCGAATAGAAAACCGTATACTGCCAGCCGGACCAACACCACTGGATGAAATGGCTAACACAGCTTTCTGGATTGGTACAATGAATGCCATAGGGGATCACTATCCGGATATTGCCCGGAGGCTTGACTTCAGTGAAGTAAAATCCAATTTCAACAATTGTGCTCAAACAGGATTGAATACCAAGATCCGGTGGTTTTCGAAGGACAAAATCAGTGTGGGTAAGATCATTAAAGAAGAGTTAATTCCGATTGCTCGCGAAGGACTACTCAAAAACAATGTAGATCAGGAGGACATTGATAAATACCTGAGTGTGATTGAAGCAAGAAGTGAAGCAGGTCAGAATGGTTCGGTCTGGGCTTTACGCTCCTACGCCCAATTGGCACAAGACAGCAGCAAGGAAGAAATTGCCCTGGCCATTACTTCCTCCATGGTGAAAAATCAGCAGACCGGTGAGCCAATCCATAAATGGGAGCTTGCCTCTCTTCAGGATATACTCAAATGGCACCCTTCCTCCATTCTGGTAGAGGAGTTTATGACGAAAGATCTCTTTACCGTTCACCAGCAGGACATTATCGAACTGGTAGCTGATATTATGGACTGGCAACACATCCGGTTTACTCCGGTAGAAGACAAAAAAGGAAAGCTGATAGGGCTGGTATCCATGCGCATGATCACCCGGCATTTGAATAAAAACAGAGGAGAAACACCCGGCTCTACGACAGTACAGGACTTAATGATCAAAAAACCCATCACTATCAATCCTGAAAGTACTATTTTTGAGGCCATGAATTTGATGAGGGAGCACAAGGTAGGGTGCTTGCCGGTAGTGAAAAACCAAAAGCTGGTTGGGGTCGTTACAGAAGGCAATTTTCTCAATATCACCGCTACCCTTCTCAAGATTATCAATCAAAGCGGCTGAGGCATTTATGAGCGAAAGAATACTGGGGGATTTTGACAGCGGAGATAAATCAAGTTTAATGATACTGGTCGGTGCCCTCCACGGCAACGAACTGGCGGGGTACAAGGCCATCAACAATGTCTTTTCAGAGTTAAGAAACAACAAGACCCGGATCAACGGACGTGTGGTTGGCATTGCGGGCAACCTGCAGGCCATCAACGCAAAAAAGCGCTTTATTGACCACGACCTGAACCGAGCCTGGAAGCCTGAGATTCTGGACCGCGTGCTGAATACTCCTGAAGAGAAATTGACCCATGAGGACCTGGAACTCAAAATACTCCATGGTATACTGGACGACCTGGGTACACAAGGCTATAAAAAGACCTATCTCATCGACCTGCATACCACCTCTGCCGATAACGGAATCTTTCTGGTGCACCCGGGTTACCCTAATCAGGAGTCCATTGCCCGCGAGCTTCGCCTGCCAACTGTGATCAATCTGGACGTTTATCTTCCGGGTACTTTACTGAAGTATATGCGAAAGTACGACTTCAATTCTTTTGCTTTTGAGGCAGGGCAGATTGGCTCAGAAAAAGCCATTGACATCCACACTTTCGGTATCTGGGAGCTGCTCCATAAAACGGGTATTATTGATCAGAGTCGTGATTTGGGTCACCTGATTCATTACGAAGAAATTCTGGCCTCACTCCACAAACCACTACCCGGCATTGTACGCGTACTGCATCGCCATGAAATCAAAGAGGGTGATTACTTCCATATGAAACCCGGCTATGAAAACTTTCAAACCGTCAGTGGAGGCGAGCTACTGGCTCAGGACAAATCAGGTAAAATCCATGCACCTATGGATGGGCTCATCTTTATGCCTCTCTACCAAAATGCCGGAAACGATGGCTTCTTTATTGTAGAGGAGTTATAGGGAGTTTGGCTGGCTAAATTCTGTGCTCTTTTCCTGAAACCGGTTCTGACATAATTTACGAAAGAACCCCTCTTAATCTCCCCTTGGCTCGCTTTCGCACAGCTTCAGCGCAGCAAGGAAGGGGAGAAGTTGGTACGGAGAGGTGAAAAGAGAACCGGATAATAATTAACGATATCGGCTGATGATATGACTACGTGGTATTGGGCGTTTCACTTGTCATTCGGAACCTCTTTCCCCCTGGCAGGAGATTATAAAGCCTGCCATTCAAGCCTAACAAGAATCTATTAAGCTCTTCAATATGAAGCAGGCTTCCTGGATTTCTTTTGGCGACCCCACTTCTGACTCAACATAATGCATGTAAAAGATGATACTATTTAGATCTTCCCTGAAATCCCCTACATCGCCCTCGTAAAAAGTATTAACGAAGTCTAGTAAAGGATTTGAGTTATAGTTTTAAGTTAAGTCATGGAAAGAAAAAGGTTAAATAGGATAAAAGTAGTGCTTGCTGAAAAGGAAGTAACAAGCGCTGCTCTGGCAAAGGCATTAGGCAAGACACCGGTAGCTATTTCTCGCTGGTGCAGCAATGAATCGCAGCCTTCACTGGAAAGCCTATTCGCAGTTGCCGATTTCTTAGGAGTAAATGTTAAGGAGTTGATAATGGATAGTAAATAAACTTCCGCTCCAGAAAAGGGGCTTCTCAGCATTTGCATTTACAAACGGGTGGACTGACTAATTAATCACTACTTTAATCCACCTTTTCAACTTTTTTAATGATGGCTCTTTGCAAATCAGAACAGGGGAATATTTCCGGGCAATACGATTTCAGGCACCTCATATTCTGCGGCTTATTCCTGGACCACTTTCCCCCTGATAGGGGGAATACAAGGGGTAATTTCCAACCTCTCCAGCCAGTCTGGTGTCTGGAAAGAAAACTGCACGTTTATGAAGAAAGCATTGATGGCGCTGACTCTGTTGGCAACTGTATGGGCTTGTGAAGAGGTACAACCCGAGGGAGACGCCAATATGAGAGTGAATTACTTCACCCAGACTTGTCAGGGACTCTATGAAGGCAATTGCCTACTGATACAGGAAGATGCTGAAATAGGAAGTGACAACTGGAGCCTTTTCTATTATGAAAACAGCATAGAAGGCTTTGAGTATGAAGCAGGCTATGTATATGATCTCAGAGTGGAGAAAACACATATTCCTAATCCTCCACAGGATGCGTCAAGCATTGAATACAAGCTTATCGAAGTTATCAGCAAAACAGCTCAATAGACAGTCTTGAATCAGTTGCCGGTTACCAGGGTTGAATCAGAAGCCAGACCAGGGTTCTCAAAGGCAGTCTCGTACTGATCATAACGGTTGAGGATTTCCCCTACGTAGTTAACCGGCTCATTTCCGCGGCAATAGCCAAATTCAACTACCGGATCGTTATAGAACTCCGGACGTGTTTTCTGAACCAGAAAGTGTGCAACATTATCGTCCCAGATTTCAGAATCCTTGCCATACTTATCAGCTAGTTTAACCGCATCCAATACATGACCCTGACCCACATTGTAGGAGGCCAGTACAAACTTTAATCGCTCATTTTCGTCAGGCACCCTTTCTGACCAGAACTTCTCAAGCCAGCCAAGATACTGCATGCCAGCCCTCATGTTTTCCTCGGGATTAAAGGGGTCTTCTACCTTGTACTGCTCAATAGAAATGTCCGTCAACTGCATCAGACCTTTTGCTCCTGCCCAGGACTCCGCTTCCGGATCGAATTTAGACTCCTGATAAACCAACGAAGCCAGTAACATCCAGTCAAGATTGAGGGATTTGGCTCCCTCCTTGATCAGTTCGTCATAGGGAGATATACGTACGCCTCCTACAGAGCTGTAGACACTATGCGCCCGCAGGTTTTGTGACTTGCGATACTTGAAATAGCGATTGTAAATGACATTAAAATCTGGTGAGGCCTTGATATTGACCAGCCAGTTATTAACAGTATCTTTTAACTGAGGGGCATTTTTCCTCATCGCCCAGGCAATTCTCTGGGGAAAGCTTATCGGGGTTTTGGCATCGATGTTCGGATAGTATGTAGCATTGATTAAACCCACATCTTCGTCTGCCACGGTATAATCAATCTCCCCCTTAGCCACCCGCTGAATAAGAGATTCCGTATCCGTTTGCCCACCTTGCTCAAGAATGATGATATCCCCGCCAATTTCTTCCGAAAGGTTAAGCAGCCTCGCAGAATAAGACGAGCCCTTACGGGAATAGATCTCCTTACCTACCAGGTCCAGCGTACTTCGGATGAGGGTATTCTCCAGCTCATGTACTTTCATACTTCTCCAGTTATCGGGCTTTCGCTGGATCAGGACCTGCCTCACCTCCGTATGCGCTTCAGTAAAAGCCACCCGTTGTGCCCGCTCCTTGGTTACCGTTAGGTGATAGGCCATGAGGTCAGCTTCTCCTGAGTTCAGCATTTCAAAGGCCTGCTCAATATCAGCTGTCAGTTTAATCCTGAGTGTAACCGAGAGATCATCGGCCAGTCGCTTAAGCAGGTCATACTCATAGCCCATCGGTTGACCTCTGTAAATGAAGTAACCCGTGGAACTGTTATCCACCACAGCAATGAGAGAACCTCGTTCCCTGATCTTATCAAAATCGAAATCAACGGGGTCCGGTTTATCTTCTTTGATAACCGTTTCTGTATTGTTTCCGGGAGAATTATTACGACATGCAGATGCAGTAAAGCCCAAAAGCAAGACGATGAGCAGAAATCGAAAACATGCGATATATGGGTTGACCCGTTTCATTTTGGGACATAGATTGAACAACACTGTACTCAATATGTTCAAAAGCTTCCACAAAAAATAGCATCTCAGCGCCTTAGATCAAAATAGGCTCCTGTAAAAGACTTTACTCCAGATTATATCCTGCCAGTCGGTTTAGCTCAATTTCAGCTACTTTTACTGCATATTGTGAGGTAAGTTTTCTGATCTCCGCCTGTACCAGATTTAACTGAGCCTCACGCAGCTCGATGGCATTTCCATTCCCCAGCTTGTACCGCTCCAGGGCTATGTCGTAGTTTTCCTGAGTGACAGCGAAATTGAGCTCTTCGAGGTTTTTGAGCACAATGCTGTTCTCATAGTTCACATAGGTCTTTCGAATATCGGCCTCCAGTTGCTGCTTTAGGTCGGCAATTGCCAGCTCGTCTGATTCCATTTGAATGCGGTTGTTCTGCTCCCGTCTTTTCCGGTCAAAGCCATTAAATATATTCACCGAAGCGGTCACACCATAGTTAAATCCCCTGCTGGTATTACTGATCAAAAAGCCGGCATCAGAATTACGGTCATTATAACCATAGCCCATATTCAGGTCGATCGTAGGAAAACGCTCGGCCCTGATCTCCTTCTGCTGTATAAAGGTGATATTTCTGGCTCGCTGAGCTCTGATAATTCCCGGATTGTTGATATAACTACTGGCCAACAGCGGGGAAAGCACCAGCGTTGTATCCATAGCAAAATCAGGTTCAATGGTGTATTCTGTTTCCAGCTCACTACCCAGCAGGCGGTTCAAATCTACCTTTACATTGTAAATAAGCTCCTGCTGGGCAATCAGATTAGACTTATCCGTATTGTAATCTACCTGAGCCTGCAGATAATCCAGCTTGGATGACTTGCCCAGATCGTAGCGTGTCTTCGCCAGATCTACACGGTCTTGCGAGAGTTGTAAGGCATCCTGAAATACACGTAAGCGCTCATTCTCAAGCACTACACGATAATAGGCATTGGAAATCGAGGCGATGTTATTCTCTATCACCACACGGAGATCATCCTCTCCTAAAAGCTCCTGTTCTTTCAGCCTGTCTCTCGTGGCAAACATACCCAGACCATTAAAAACCGTCCAGTTAAGCCTCGGACTTATATCCAGCGTATTGGATTTTGCACCATTGATAACCCTTGGCTCAGCATCTCCCACAAACTGTTGCTCTACATTGGTATTCGTGAAATTCTTACCGGCCGAAACACTTACTACCGGTAATAACGCACCGATGCTTCTATCATAGTTATTGGCTCCTATTTCGGTATTCTTGCGGCTGATACGAATCGACAGGTTGTTTTCCAGACCCGCAGCGATGGCATCTTCAATACTCAGCTGTTCCTGAGCCTGGAGTACAAGGGACGTTGATAAATATATAATTAGGATTGCTAATTTTTTCATATCACACACGTGCCATACGGCTCTTTTTACTGGTGAAATAAGAATACACTGCCGGTATTACATACAAGGTAAGTACCGTTGAAAAGATGAGGCCTCCGATAATGGCAACCCCCATGGATACCCGGCTTTCTGCACCCGCACCAAGTGCCAGTGCAATGGGCATAATTCCCAGAATCGTAGAAAAGGAGGTCATGAGAATCGGTCTGAAACGAGATTTGGCCGCATCGACAATGGCATCTTTTACGGCCAGCCCCTGTGCCTTTCTCTGGTTGGCAAATTCCACAATAAGAATCCCGTTTTTCGAGACCAGTCCTACCAACATGATAATGCCAATCTGACTAAAGATATTCAGCGTTTCTTCATAGCGCCATAGTACCAGCAGAGCACCTGCGAGAGCAAGCGGTACAGTAAACATAATGATCAGCGGATCCACAAAGCTCTCAAACTGAGCTGAGAGCACCAGGTAGATCAGGACCAGCGCAAAACCAAAGGCAAAATAGAGACTGTTAGAGCTTTCTCTGAATTCCTTTGAGTTACCCGCCAGATCAGTAGAATAGGTTTCGTCCAATACTTCTGCAGCAACACGGTCCATTGCTTCAATTCCCTGGCCAATAGATACCTTGGGCCTCAGACTGGCCGATACTGTTGCAGAGGCAAAGCGGTTATAGCGATATAGCTGTGGTGGCGTACTGTTTTCCTGTATAGTTACCAGGTTATCCAGTTGTACCAGATCGCCCTGATTACTTCTGATGTAGAGGGTTTGTAAATCCAATGGGTCATTGCGGTCTTCACGCTCCACCTGACCAATGATCTGGTATTGTTTTCCATCGATAATGAAGAAGCCAAATCGCTGCCCGGAGAGCCCCAGCTGCAGCGTTCTGGCCACATCTCTTACAGATACTCCCAGACTTCTCGCTTTTTCACGATCTATTTCTATGGTGATTTCAGGCTTATTGAACTTCAGGTCTACCTGCACAAAACCAAATTCCGGCTGCTGCTGGGCCTGTAGCAGAAACTGTGGTAAGATCTCTTTCAGTTTCTCCAGATTAGCTGCCTGAATCACATATTGAACAGGCTGTCCGCCCAGCCCCCTCTGTGCACTGATGGTTTCCGGTTGTGTTACAAAAGCCCTGGCCTCAGTAAGTTGATTTACGATAGGCGTCATGACATTGGCGATATCATTTTGACTACGCTCACGCTCAGAAGGGTCTTTCAGAATGGTAAACATAAAGGCTGAGTTGACCGAACTACTGGCTCCGAAGCCCGGTGAAGTAATCGAAATGATCGCCTCTCTTTCGGGCACATTCTCTTTGGCAGCCGCTACCAGCTTGTCTACATAGCGATCCATATATTCGAAGGTGGCTCCTTCCGGTGCGGTGGCGAACAGCCGTACACTACTGCGGTCTTCCTTGGGTGCAATCTCTTCCGGAATGTTGTTACCTGAAAGCAGTACACCAATCAATCCTCCTGAAATGAGAATGATAACAAAGGCCATCCAGCGAACCTTCATGAAGCGCACCAGGGAATTGTTGTAAGCTGTATTCAGCCATACAAAGAAGGGTTCTGTTTTGCGGTAAAACAGGTTGTGACGCTCTCTCTTCTTCAGCAGCTTTGTACTCATCATCGGGGTCAGCGTCAGCGCTACGAAAGAAGAGATGACGACAGCTCCTGCTACTACGATGCCAAACTCACGGAACAAACGCCCGGTGAGACCCTGTAGAAAGATTACCGGCATAAATACGGCTACCAATGCTACCGTAGTGGAAATCACAGCAAAGAAAATCTCCGTAGCTCCTTTGATCCCCGCCTCCTTGGGCGACATCCCCTTCTCAATCTTGGCATAGATATTTTCCAGCACTACAATGGTATCGTCTACCACCAGACCAATCGCCAGTACAATTCCTAAAAGTGTGAGTACATTGATAGAGAAGCCTGCCACATACATAATAAAGAAGGCACCAATCAATGAAATGGGAATGGTCATGACAGGAATGATGGTGGTCCGCCAGTCTCTTAGAAACAGAAAGATAATCACCACCACCAGGCCAAAGGCCACCATAATGGTCTGCTGCACTTCGTCAATGGATTCGCGGATATACTCAGTATTATCAAAGCCCATTCCCAGTTCAATGTCTGCCGGCAGGTCCTTTTCTATCTGGTCAATACGCTCATAGAATTTATCTGCAATCTCTATGTTGTTAGAGCCCGGCTGTGTAATCACAGCAATACCCACCATGGGTACTCCATCGCGCTTGAGGATAGTTCTTTGGTTTTCCGGAGCCAGCTCAGCACGGCCGATATCCTGAAACTTGACAATATTGTCTCCGTCCTCCTTAATGATCAGGTTATTGAACTCCTGCGGTGTGTTAATTCGGCCCAGCGTACGAACGGTCAGCTCTGTATTAGTCCCCTCCACACGACCAGAAGGTAGCTCCACATTATCACGATCCACAGCATTCAATACATCAAGCGGAGTTAGCTGATAAGCAGCCAGTTTGTTAGGGTCCATCCACAGGCGCATAGAGTATCGCTTGGCTCCCCAAACCTGAACCGAACTGACTCCCTGTATTGTCTGTACGCGCTCCTTAAAAGTATTCTCAGCGATAGAGGTCAGGTCCAACAGGGTGCGTTGATCGCTTTTGATATTGAGAAACAGAATGGGGCCTGAATTGGCATCTGCTTTGGAAACGCTGGGAGGATTAACATCCGGAGGCAGGCGATTGGTAACACCCGCTACCTTATCTCTCACATCATTGGCAGCGGCTTCCAGGTCCACCCCCAGGTCGAATTCAGCGGTAACCGTGCTTCTTCCATCTCTCGAAACAGAAGTAAGCGTCTTGATACCGGCAATACTGTTCAGCGCCTCCTCAATAGGCTCGGTAATTTGGGACTCAATGATTTCGGCATTGGCACCCGTATAGCCGGTAGAAACCGAAATTACGGGAGGGTCTACACTGGGAAACTCCCTGACTCCCAGATACAGGAAGCCAATTACTCCGAAAATGACAATGATGATATTCATCACCATAGCCAGTACCGGACGGTTAATACTGATGGTCGATAAACTTGCCATAAGATTAGTTAACTGAAGTGATAGAAACGGAAGCTCCAGGCCTCATCTGTAAAATACCACTGGTAATCACCGTGTCCTGTAGGTTGATGCCTTCCAGAATCTGAACATTGTCATTCGTTCTGATCCCGATTTGCACCTTTCTCGATTCTGCTTTGCCTCCTCTGGCGATATACACCTTGTGCCCGTTGAGCTCGGGCACCACGGCCTGTGTTGGCAAGAGCATAGCATCCTCAATCGTATCCATGATCAGCTCAATTCTGGCAAACTGACCTGGCAATAGCTTTCTTTCTTTGTTGGGTGAAAAGGCCCGTATTTTCAAAGTTCTTGTACTGGGGTCGATACGGGGCTCAATGACATAAACCGTTCCCTCGAATTGCTCTTCAGAGGCGTCTACCCTGAAGTTGAGCTTATCGCCCACTTTCACTTCACCCGCATATTTGCCGGGAATTGAGAACTCGATCTTTACCGGATCGAGGCTATAGAAGTTGGCGATCACCGTGCTGCTGGTTACATAAGCCCCTTCACTTACCTCTCTCAAGCCTACAATCCCGTCAAAAGGAGCTTCTATCGTCATTCTGTCCAGCTGAGCCTGGAGCAGTTTGATATCTGCCTCGGAGGTATTGAGCTGGGTGAGTGAAATATCGTACTCTTCCCGACTGATGGCCTCTTTTTCCAGCAGTTTGCGCTGACGAAATTCGAGCTCCTCATTGAGCTTCTTACTATACCGCAGTTTTTCGAGTTGTGCCTGGAGTTCATCATCTTTCAGGCTGATGAGGGTTTGTCCCTTTTTGATGTCCTGCCCCTCTTTAAAGTGAATTTTTGTGATGACTCCTGATACTTCACTTTTGACCTCTAATACCTCATTAGGCTGTACTGAACCGGTAATCAGTATCTTATTTTCCAGTTGAGTCGGGGCTACCACCGTAGCAGTTACCGGAGTGGTACTGGGCCCAAAGGCAGCGGGAGGCCCTACTGCCGAGTCTTTGGATGAGGGAAAAATATCTCCGAATCGTGGGTATAATGCCCATGCCACCACGGACAAAATAATCACCACAAGCAGGATGATCCTTGCAGCTTTACTCATTTCAGTTAAGGTTAATTAACGCCAGGTATCAGATGGCGTGTTGCCTGATAAATTCGATTGATAAATTGTTAAAAACTTCGGGTTGTTCTACGTTACACACGTGACCGCTGTTTTCAATGATTGACAAACGGGAGAATTCATGCTTTTTCACCAGGGCCATCACTTGTGGGAGGAACATGTAGTCCTGGTCTCCCATAAGATAAAGCGTAGGCAGCATGCTGTCCTTCTCGTTAAAATATTTCAGCAGTGGATTCAGATCATTGGTCAGCTTAAACCACTTTAAAAATTCTGACTGGGCCAGTTTTTTGGCCTGCGATATAAAAAGCATTCTGGACTCCGCATTGCGTTTCCTCGGCATGATAATCCAGGCGAAAAACCGATAGAGCCACATGAAGGGCACCAGTCGCTTAACCGCATTACCAAAGGCCACCAAAAACTTGGAGCGGATGTTCAGGCGGGTAACAGCCCCCCCTAAAATCAGGGATTGTACCCTGTCAGGAGCAATTTCACAAATAGTACGAATGATAATGGTGCCCAGTGATATACCGACAAAATGCCCCTTTTCAATCTTCAGGTGATCCAGTACATCTACCACATCCTGAGAGATGTTCTCAAAGTTGTAGTCATTAGTAAAAAAACGCTGGAACATTTCCTGAGACTGGCCATGACCTCTGAGATCAATCAACAAAATGTTGAACTCATCTTTGAAGCTCCTGAGCTGCTTGTACCAGATAGATGAACTACCTCCTGCTCCGTGTATAAACACGACCCACTCGGCATCATCTGATTTATGAAAGGTTTTATGATATAACATAAGGCCTGCAAAAGTAACGGCTTGTTTTACAATATGTTCACGGTTGGCAGAAGTTTCGGGTCTTTTTACAGTATACGTACGCCACCATGCAGGGAGCTCTTAAACATACAAACCGATAGCTCCTTTATATTACGGTTTTGGCTTAGCATTTTTTTCCAAGTCTGTATAAATTCCGGCCATGCCCTCATTTTTCGATACCAGCATAGAATTCCTGAAAGGAGTAGGCCCGCAAAAGGCCGCTCTGATTGGTAAAGAACTGGGGCTGTTTACCTACGGAGATCTGATCCAGCACTACCCTTTTCGTTATGAAGACCGGACAAAGTTTTACCCCATAGCGGAGGTAAACGGAGATATGCCTTTTGTGCAGCTCAAGGGACGAATCAGGCGCATGGAAACCATCGGTGAAATGCGAAAGAAAAGGCTGGTAGCCCATTTTCAGGATGAAAGCGGCACCATAGAGTTAGTTTGGTTTAAGGGCATTCCCTGGGTAAGTAAAAAGCTCAAGCTGGGTGTAGATTATGTGGTTTTTGGTAAACCTACGGCCTTTGGTAAGAAAGTAAACATGGCGCACCCGGAGGTAGAGGTGCTCACAACTCAGAACGACCAGGCCTCTTTTCTGCAGCCGGTGTATCATACCTCTGAGAAAATGAAGGCTAAGTACCTGGACAGCAAAGCGCTTTCCAAGGTCATCCGACAGGTAATGCTGTTGGCAGAAAACCATATACAGGAGAGCCTGCCTCTGGAGCTGACCCAGCAATTTGCCCTGATCGACAAGAAATTTGCGCTCTGGCATATTCATTTCCCGGGCAACAATGAACTGCTCAAGAAAGCGCAGTATCGACTGAAGTTCGAAGAGCTGTTCTACATTCAGCTCAAGCTCATCAAGAACAAGGTAAGCAGGACAGATAAATTTCATGGTCAAATATTTAAGGACTCCTCACTATTGACGGAATTCTATCGGGACCACCTGCCTTTTGAGCTCACAGGAGCCCAAAAACGAGTAGTCAGAGAGATATATCAGGACATGAAATCGGGTAAGCAGATGAACCGACTGCTGCAAGGCGATGTAGGCAGCGGTAAGACCATTGTGGCCTTTATTTGTATGCTGCTGGTAGTAGGTGCAGGCGCCCAGGCCGCCATGATGGCTCCCACTGAAATCCTGGCTGGCCAGCATTATGATGGATTAAAAGAACATGCCGATAAGCTTAATCTGGGCATCGCCCGACTTACCGGATCAAGCAAAACCAAAGAGCGTAAAGCAATTCATGCCGGCCTCCTGGATGGCTCGATTCATATTATCGTGGGCACACATGCCTTACTGGAGGATATTGTTCAGTTCAAAAATTTAGGGCTTGCGGTAATCGATGAGCAACATCGCTTTGGCGTTGCTCAGAGAGCCAAATTATGGGCCAAAAACAAATCTTTCTATCCGCATGTACTGGTCATGACTGCTACACCCATTCCCCGTACCCTGGCCATGACCCTCTATGGTGACCTTGAGGTATCTATGATAGACGAGCTGCCGGCCGGCAGAAAGGCCATCAAGACCATCCACCAGTACGATTCCAAAAGACTCCGACTCTTTGGTTTTATGAAAGAAGAGATTGCCAAAGGCCGGCAGATCTATGTGGTCTACCCCCTGATTGAAGAATCAGACAAGCTGGCTTTGAAAGACCTGATGGATGGTTTTGAAAGCATCTGTAGGGCTTTTCCGGATAATCATGTGAGCATTGTGCATGGCAAGATGAAACCCCAGGATAAAGACTTTGAAATGCAGCGTTTTGTACGACACGAAACTCAGATCATGGTGGCCACTACGGTGATTGAGGTAGGTGTGAATGTACCCAACGCTTCCGTGATGGTAATCGAAAATGCTGAACGATTCGGTCTGGCACAGCTGCATCAGCTCAGAGGCCGGGTAGGCCGTGGAGCAGAGCAGTCTTACTGCATTCTTATGACTGACTATAAAATGAGTAAAGACAGTCGAATTCGTATCGAAACCATGGTCCGTACGAATAATGGTTTTGAGATTGCCGATGTAGACCTGCAGTTACGTGGCCCGGGCGACATTTCCGGCACACAGCAAAGCGGTGTGCTCGACCTGCTTATCGCTGATCTGGCGAAAGATTCTCAAATACTCCAGGCAGCCAGAAATGCAGCCAGCGACATTCTGGAGGACGATCCGAACCTGGAAAAGCCTGAAAACCGTAACATTCTGAGACACATCCAGTCACTGAAACAAACTACTGTTAACTGGGGAAGAATATCATAAGGGGCAGTTCTATGCGCCTCTCTATTCCAACAGGCAGTGGAGAAAAAGAGGCATCAGTAGTTTTTACCGGCAAGTAACCAGTTATTGGATACCAGTGATTTACCCTTCCGCTCTTCGGGCACCTTCCCTGAAGGGGAGGAAGTTCAAGAATTTGAAAGCTTAAGCAGAGGATTTGGGGTTACCACCTCCACAGGTAGCTGGCTTTGAAGAAGAAGCCACTGGCAGTTTGCAGGTACTCGTTATGGTCAACATACTCCTGACCATCCCAGCGAACCTTCTCATACAAGCCTCCCCAGCCAAGGTGTACCACCGTACCGGGGATATAAGTAAAGGACACCAGGAAGTTTGGGGCCAGCACTTCAGAAAGACTATTGTACTGTGCAATTGCTCTGAAGAAGAGATATTGATTGGCCTGATAGATGATGCGGCCTCTCACAATATGTACATCATAATACTTATCATCCGTCTCTTCGCTGTACAGAGAGTTAAAGGTATGGGTGAACTGAGCATTAAACTTATCAGAAAGCTGAAGATTAAGACTATTATTGATACGCTTACCATAGCCCTGCTCTTCGCTGCTATAGTAGATGCCATTATCCCAGCCATAGCTCGTTCTGAAGAAAACGCGTTTGGTGATTTGCGATCTGGCAGAGAGACTAAAACTGCCGTCCTTAAACTTCTGCCCATTATAAATCTCTGTAGAATGGTCTCCTGAAATGGAAAGCTCCGTGTTTCTCGGCAGTGTTGCTTCCAAAGACATGTAGACGGTGCTTTCGTTCAGGCCACTCGGCTTATCTCTGGTAAAAGACATGTACACCAAAGGATCGATTCGCTTGATCAGGCCTTTCTTGGGGTAGAGCTTGGGTGATGCACTCATCGTTACCCGGGAGATACCGGTTCTGGTAATATAACCTACATCGCTGCGGAAGCCGTCTGCCACATTGAGATAGGCAATATGCCCATTGAAATTCCGTGTATTTCTATCAAGCCGGATGGTCCCTGTAGCCAGGTTTTTGGTATCCGCACCTGAACCGGCCCTGGTGGCAGAGTTCAGAAAATGTCCCGAGAGTATATTCGCCTGGCGAAAGCGGTATTGCCCGTCAAAACCATACACAGAGTTATGGGCTCCGTTTCTGGAACGCGTGGTACCGATCATTCCTAAATAGCTGTCCTGTGTAAACGAGCGCATGTAGCGGATTACCCCCACATCGGCTGTCGGGTCCTCATCATAATCACTGAGGCCTTCATCGGCCCTGTCCTGTGCATAAATGGTAGAGATGATGTTCTTCTGGCCGATCTTTCCGGTAAGCTTGGTAGCCGTACGGGGGGAAACAATAGATCGGGTGTTGACCACCTGTCTTACCGGAGCAAACCGGCTGGTGGCGGCAAAATTAAAATTCTCGTTACCTTCCAGGAAAAAGGGTCTTCTTTCGGGGTAGTTAACAGGAAATCGCTGATTTACCTCTACCTGTCCTGCATCTGATTCTACCTGGCTGAAGTCAGGATTGACAGTAGCATCCCACACCAACTCAGAAGTAATGCCCACCTTCGTGGTAAGGCTTGGCTCAAAATTGTCGTTCTTCTGGTAAGCTCCGTCAATGTGCTGGCGCCCTGTGGCGTAGGTAACGGCCGGCAGTATTTCCACCAGTTGTGACTTTTGCACCCCCTTGTATTTCAGCGGCATCATCTGAGTAAGAAAAGCCATACCCTGCTGTGGGTCCAGAGAGGGAAAAGTGCCTTGTGTGGAGAATCGGCTGATTTTTCTCTCGAAAATCACCCCCATCTCTACCTCTCCGTCCTTAGCTGAATATCGAATACTCTTAAATGGAATTCTGGCCTCCACGACATAACCGTCATCAACAATCTTAGCTGCTGAATACCAGATCAGGTCCAGTCCTATATCCTCAGCACCAGCTGCGAAACGTGTGTCCATCTGTATGCCGTTGGGGTTGATATAGAGACCGTAGAGAGATTGTCCTCCGTTGAACGAATCCAGGTTAATACAAACCCAGTCATCATCCCCTATCCTATCCCGGGCTGCGATAGAAGTTTTGATCTCATTGGGGTCGTCAAAGCACTTAAAAGCGAAATACAGATTCTCTTCATCGTGAGCCATATAGGCCACGGTTTTATAAGGCATCTCCTGACTAAAATCAGGGACAAAGGTTTTAAAACCGGTTACTGTGGGGCTTTTTTGCCATACCACCTCATCCAGCACTCCATCAATGACGGGAGCTTCATCTGCAAACTGAGAAGTAACCTGAGCATTAAGCTGTCCGAAGAAAAAAAGAGACAGCCCCAGAATGGAAAAAATACGACCTTTCAATCTTAAAAATATTCTGAGCACAAAATTAGTCGATCATACCAGAAATGACAGCCATTTGTGTAATAGCTTACTCTTTGGAGCAAGCCCGTGGTAACCAAGACAATGGCCTCGCGTTAAGCCAGTATATTTAATCCTTCACAGATGAGAAATTTTTTATTCTGCTTTCTGACTATACTAACGGTTTCCCTTTCAGGTCAGAACCTCGGCATTACTTATATCGCCAACGAGGGTGTATTGATCGAATCAGCCGGTAAAAAGGTGATCATTGATGCTCTTTTTGACAAATACTATGATGATTACCTGCATCCGGATGAAGCACTGCTGGAAAAAATGATATCCGGTGAGGCTCCATATGATGATGTAGACCTTCTTTTGTCTACCCATATTCATCGCGATCATTTTGCGCCTACCATGACCGGGCGTTTTCTCAAGGCACATCCGGAAACAAAACTCATCTCATCGGCACAGCTCGCCAAAAGCGTAACGGATGATTATGCCGAGGGCAAAACAATTGGCAAACAGCTGGAAGGCATTGTACGGGATACCCGAAAACATGAGCGAGAGGTAAACGGCATCAAGGTAACCGCCTTCTTTATCTACCATGCCGGAGGCAGCCGAACCAGAAACATAGAGAACATGGGTTATCTGGTAGAGGTAAACGGCAAAAAAATCCTTCATCTCGGAGATTCTGACATGAACCCAGATCGCTTCAGGGAGCTTGACCTGAAATCTTTGGGGGTGGATATCGCTATGGTGCCTTATTGGTATATGGCTGATGAAACAGGAGTAAGCATCATCAAAGACTTTATCAAACCCAAAGACCTGGTAGGCATCCATTTTCCAAAGGCAGGCTCACCCATGGCGCTGGAAGAAATTGCCAAAAACTTCCCGAAAGCCAGGGTATTTCAGAAAGTGTTTGAGAAAAGCCAATTCTGAAATACAAAGTAGCTTTGTCAGGAAAAGCGCTTAATATGTTGATTTGCCTTAAAGCAGCTTACAGCATTATTCAGTAAATCAATGAGTGTTTTCATTGCGTACTGATCTACATAGGTGACGTTCATTGGTTTGAGCTTTATAATTCTCAACTCTCCATTGAAGTTCTTCTCGGCTATATAAAGGGTAAGCACCTGACAACCGGGAAAAGCTCTGCCCATTTTATAATGGCAAATAGAATTAAGTGGCAACTCAATATGCTTACAGGTAATCCCCACAAAAGTCAATGGACAAAATATTCCAGCCCTGAACTTCAAAATTTCTCCGTCAATTTCAAGTTTGCCTAGGCAACTTTCCAGTATTCTGTTCATACCGTTAAGGATGAGTTTTATGTACTGAATGACAATGATTTTCAGGGGACATCCGAGGGACGTGATCGGGAGAATGTATAGACAGGGAGCTGTAGCTGGTTGAGTACGCCAGAGACCATAAAAAAAGCTCCTGAACCCGGGAAAATTATGGGAATCAGAAGCTTGTATTCTAATCTAAACTACTCGTAATCAGACTTTCTAGCCAAAATCCAGGCTCACGGCCATGGAAGCATAAAACCAGCTTTGCTGCCTGAAACCCAGTTGCTGATTGGTTTCAGTCATCTCTGCAACACTGCGCAAAAGCCTCTTATATTCAAGGGCCGGTAAATCCGAAGTATCTATTGCTTTGAGCTTTCGTACTTTTTTCCACTCTGCAATGGAGGACTTATGATCGAAAACGTAAAGAATCAGGCTTCGCTTGCTGTCTGTATCTCCCAGCACTTCGTAATCGCAAATACTGGCCAGAGGCACTTCTTTGAGTCTGCCTGGTTTGCCCTGAAGACGGTCGATAACCGAACGGGAAAAGATGTTTAAAAGACGACCGTCCGCAGACATTTGTACAGACTGCGGACGATCATCACCAGTTGGGTGTTGATGAGCCATAATCTATTTAATTGAGGTATTACAAATGTATCGCTCAATTCAATAACAGACCTGCCTCTTATGTGGACAAAATGAAGACCTCCGACCTGAAGGCCAGATACTTAGTGGACGAATCGTGGACATGTATCACTCCCCGTCAAACCAGGTCTTAAAGGCACCTACCTTTTCACGGCTTACGATGATCTCACGATCGAATTTTTGGGAAAGGATGATCTTCAGACGGCTGTTGGAGTATACCAGTACATCTTTAATGGCATTGATCTCGATAATAAAGGTGCGGTTGACCCGGAAAAACTTCTTGGGGTCGAGCATTTCTTCGAGGGTCTCCAGCTTATAGTCTATGATCAGGCGCTTGCCCTCATTGGTTACGATATAAGCATTACGCCCCTCTGCGTAGAACAGGTCAATATTATCCGTTGTGACTGACCGGATATGCTCCCCGATCTTCACCATAAAGCGGGTTTTATAATCGCGCTTACTCAGCATCTGCAAGGCACTTTGCAAATCGATCACTGAAGTAGCTTCTGCCTGCCCCGGCTCCTGTAATTTGTTTTTGAGGCTATTAAACTTCTCCAGGCTCTCGGAGAGGGCATCGAAGGTAATAGGCTTGAGTAAATAATCGATGCCGTTGGCTTTGAAAGCCTCAATCGCGTATTCATTATAGGCTGTGGTGAATACCACAGGGATATCAAAGTTCACCTGCTTGAAGATGTCGAAGCTCAGCCCATCAGTCAGCTGAATGTCCATAAAAAGGAGGTCGGCCTCACCATCATTGTTGAGCCAGTCAACGGCCTGCTTCACACTCATGGCTGTACCGGCTATCTCAATACTGTCATCGTAGCGATGCAAAAAGCGCTGTATCTTTTCAGCAGCAGGAATCTCGTCTTCTATTATAAATACTCTCATCATGTTATTTCAAATCAAGCAGGGGTAATTTAATGAAAACATCACCATAGGCCTTTATCTGAATGACCGGCCTGTCGGTAAAATAGGCAAAGGCTTCGTGAAGGCCATTGAGGCTCTGTCTTACATATTTGCTCGCACTGAGCTTGTCATTATCATCGTGCTGAATCACCAGGTAATCCTCATCCTTATCACAGCTGATCTGAATCTTCAAGGGCTGGTATTTAGAGATGATTGAGCCATTGATGATACAGTCAAGCAACATGGGTGTGGCATTGGGTACCAGTAAACGCTCATCATAAGGACCGCAAACATCTATATCCAGACTAATTTGCCCCGGATACTTTTCCTTAAACAGGTAAAAGATGGTTTTGGCAATCCGCAGTTCTTCCCTCAAAGGCACCAACTCCCTCTTTCGATTATCCAGAATATAGCGGTATACCAGGGACAGCTGATCTACAAAATCTTCTGCCGCATCCTTGTCATGGTGAACCAGTGAAATCAAGGTTTCCAGGCTTTGAAAAAGTAAATCAGGATTGATCTCATTATTGAAAATCTCCAGTTGGTGCTCCAGGTTTTGCCGCTTGAGATCTTCCTGCTCCAGCTGACTTTCATTCTTAACGGTAAGAAAGTAAATGCTCAGATAGAATAGCGTGTACAACACAGAGCTCACAGAATAAGTAGTCACCAGTGTAACCAACTGAGGCTTGTATGAAGAGAGATACTCATATCCCAGATAGCCTTTAAAGTAAGCGGTTATGCCCAGGAAAGCCATTCCCCCACCTGCCAGAATATTCAGTAGAAAAAGGCCCCCTATACTCAAAGGTTTCCTGAATTGCTCTCCGGTATACTTCTCAAACAATGTAGTGCTCAACCGAATTGACTCAGAGACCACATATGCCAGCCCCACGCATACGAGCAGCTCATCTGTAATCAGGCTATCGAAAATCTGATAGAGCTGATTATTGACCAGCAGAATCAGGAAGTACATCATAAAGCCATAGAATGGCGGTACTACTACCCGAAACATTGGCTGATTTAGGAGGTGCTTTCTCATGCTTCTGTCAGAATTGGGAGTCTTACTTCGAAATAGTTATCATCCAGCACACCTATCTCTTCTGGTGTAAAGAAAGCATAGCGTTTTCTGATATTATTCAGCCCCACCTTATGAGAGCTTGTTTTAGAGGGAGTACCCGTCTTATTGTTAAGCACTATCAAATGAGTCTCATCATTACGGACATTGATTTTCAAAGGGTCATCATCAGAAATGATATTGTGCTTTACCGCATTTTCCACCAGTAGCTGAAGGGTCAGCGGTGGAATCGGTAGTTTCATCAAACTCTCATCGATATCAATAGTCAGGTCAACAGCTGTAGCATATCGAATACGAAGCAAATAGGCAAAGTCTTCAAGGGCCTCAATCTCTTCTTTGAGGCTGACTGAGCTGACATTCTTGGTATTGAGCACATAGTTGAAGGTATCGGCCAGGTTGCGGATAAAGGTCTCAGCCACCTGAGCATCCCGATAGATCAGCGATGAAATTGTGTTCATACTGTTAAAGAGGTAATGTGGGCTCAGCTGACTTTTAAGTGCTTCAAACTGAAATTCCAGTTGCTTCCTTTCTGCTCTGAGTTTCCTGATCTGACCTACCGAATACTCACTGTAAGAGTAGGTATTGAACTCTACCAGGGCCACTACAAACAACCCTATAAAGGCCAAAACCATCACTTTCATTTCCAGTTGACTGTCCTCAACATTGGCTTCAAAAAGTGTGAAGTTCATCATACCAATCTGATTGGCCAGCCAGATAAGGAAAATGAGCAGACCAAAAACCCAGGCGAAATCAATGGCAATGCCTGCCAGGAACCTGACCAGAATGTTCTTTCTCCAGGGCAGCTTCTGATTGAGACGCAGATTAATCAGGCTGATTCCCATGCCCGTCAACACGGAGGCAATCACGGTAAACACATAGAGGTCGATCTGCTCACCGATATTCGGGAGCTTGTCATACTCACCGTAATAGATGTAGGCAAAAAACGAGAGCCCGACAACCGTAAAAAGTATCAGCTTGAAAAGCCGCGACATAACTGTGCTATTGAGTTGAATGCAGAACTCTTCTGTCCCTTATGCAGGGCAGAGGGTCCGGAAATGAAATTAATGAAAAAAGCGGAACAGGCTAGTGTTCCGCTTTTGGATAGAAAACATTGTATTAATCAATACATCTGGCCACACGACCGTAGTATGTATCTGAGCGGATAGTTCTTGCCACCTCTCTGTACAGTTTCTTTACTTCATCATCTGCATCGCCCATACTTCTGCAGGCTTCTTTGAGTATTTCAGACTTGTAGTAATCAGAGTCAATGGTATCTGCTGACTTAAGGATGCTCATCATCTGGCTCTTGGTAAGTCTGCTGTCCATTACATTCTTCAGAATAGTGAGCTTGTAGTGATCTGAATCCATATCAGCTACTTTTCTCAACACCTGGTCATAGTTCTCCTCTGACAGGTCGTGCTCTCTCAATACCCTTTTCAAAATCTCACTGGCATAGTGATCTGAATCCATATCGTCAACTGTATCCAGCAGAGAAGAAAAGTACTTATCAGAGATTTTATGGTCTTTGAAAAGATCTGAGATTATCACATTGCGATAATGATCAGACCTCATATCCTGCAGTTTTTCGATGATAGCTTCCACCACCTTGTCAGACACGTCACGCGTACGCAGCATACCCCGGAATGTCTCGGTTACGTAGTGATCAGACTGGATATTGGAAACAGCATCCATCAGGTTGGCAAAGGCTTCATCTGACAGATTAGGACGATCCAGGGCATCTCTTAAAACGACAGTAGCATAGTGATCTGAATCGATATCCGCTGCGGATTTCACAATCTGATCGATCACCTGAGTACTCAGGTCTTTTCTCCTCAGCAGACCTTTAAATACTTCCGTTTTGTAATGATCTGAATCCATGATATCAGCAGCATCCAACACTTTCACTACAGACTTATCGTTGAGATCTTCGCGCAGGGCTCTTTTCAGGATAACAGATACATAATGGTCTGAATCCATTCTTCTCATAGAGCTCAGGAAAGCTGAAGTAGTAGCTTCTGTCTTGAAGAAAAGGTCTCCGTAATCTTTGAATACCTCTGTGATATAATGATCAGAATCCAGCTCGCTGGGTACATATTCCGCAAGCTTTACCAATTCACTGTCAGAAAGGCCTTTCATACCCAGTACCTCTCGCAGGTAAATGCTGCTCACGTAATCGCTGCGGATATCGTCCACTTCGTTCAGTACACTGGTCAGACCTCCTTTGTCATAAAAGCGCTTTACACGACCTTCTGCTCCAATACCGGTAGTACGGATCACCTGCAGCAGTACATCTGCCAGCCATTCTTTGGCCTCATCGTCAAAGTCTACCTTTCTGCGACCTTCATAGAACTCGTAGCTGATTGTGCCATCGCTGTTGGGCTCGGCCAATACTTCTCTGCGATTACCGAAAGATACTTTTCTGATTTTCAGGTATCCTCCACGAGAAATAGACTTAATGCTTTTGTCATCTTCTGTGAATTCAATCTTGCCATCATATTCTATGTCCAGTTTGTTACCACCGCTTCTTGATGAATAGTGATAACGGCCGTCATTCATAGAAATGGTAGTGGAGTTCTTTTGACCCTGTGCCTCCTGAACCATGGCGAACATAGCAAGCAAAGCCACTGCTATGCCCATTGCTAAACTTCTTCTCTTCATTACTAATGTTTTCATTCTTCTGGTATTTTGACCTGGCCTTTAAGCTGGCAGGTGACCAAACCCGCCTTAAAGACCATGTTGTTAAACTGAGTTTTTGATCTTTGGTGAGTCCCTTTGTGAGGAACTGACATTACAATGATCAAAAGTTTATATACAACAAAAAACCCATTGGCATTGAACTGTAATTTCCCTGCACTGAATTGTTGAAAGAAGGTAACTGCCTAAAATCTCGTGGTAATGAACCGTAGCAAATGCCACCACAGCTGTGATTGCGACATAGTGAGGCCCTGAAACTCAAAACCAGAAAGCTTTCAAACCAAAAGGCCTTTACAAAGTGTACTGTAACAAAAAAACCGCTCACCTTACGGCTAGCGGTTTCGTCTGTTTTTGACCTTAAGGTATTCGTATTATCTGTTAAGCTGGCGAACCACGTCTTTCCAGATTTCTTTGAGCCACGCTTCACCCTCGCCTTCAAAAGCTAGTTTTTTACCGCGGTTATAGTATTGATAAAACAGTTCTCCGTCTTCTTCCTCTACCAGAATCTCCTTGCCCTCCGAACGGTCCTTAATACTGATATAACCGTTTCGGGAAATAGAGCGGATTCCTTCCTCATCAGTATCCAGTCTGACTTTACCTCTTGTTTCGATCAGAAGTCCATCTACATCGATCACTCTGCGGCTTGAACCATGATCATATTGAATCCAGTCATCAAGTACCGGAGCAACAGGCCTTACTGGTCGAACAGGGGCGACAGGCCTCACCGGAGATACTGGTGTCACAGGGGTTATGGGCGCCATAGGAGCTATTGGAGCAATGGGCTCGATAGCAGGAACGGGAGGCACCGGAGGTACAGGTGCCACAGGTTGTACCGGAGGTACGGGTGGAACCGGGGGCACAGGAGAAGGAGGATAAACACGGGTCCAGGACCTGCGGGAGCGTCTGCTTTCCTTGTCTTTCTTCTCCTCATTCTGAGCCTGAATGCTGGTCACCGAAATGAGCAGCAATAAAGCAACAGACAAAAGTCTGAGGGTCTGTTTTGAGTTTTTCATAGTTGATAAGTTTTTGACAGTGTAATGTTCAGAATTCCGTAATTCAGAAAAAACCGGTATGTCATGAATTGTATGATCCTTGCACTGAACCGCTATTCATAGCGCATTGACTTGACAGGATTCGCCATAGCTGCTTTAGCCGTTTGCAGACCAATGGTGAACAGAGAAACTACCAGCGCCCCGAGCAGAGCAACGACAAATGCCATAACACCGATCTCCGTTCGGTAAGCAAAATCCGCCAGCCAGATATCGAGTACATAAATGGCTATGGGTACGGATAGCGCGAATGATACAAGAATCAAAACGGCATATCCTCTGGACAGCAAGGTGATAATACCGGAAACCGAAGCTCCCATTACCTTGCGAATGCCAATCTCTTTGGTACGCTGGGTGGTAATCAAAGAAGACAGTCCTAATAAGCCCAGAGAAGCAATGATAATCGCCACCACAGAAAAAGTACCAATCGCTCCCGTCAGACGGTCTTCCGACTCATACAGTCGGGAGAACTGATCATCCAGAAAGTAATAATCAAAGGGTACTGAAGGAATAGCGGCATTCCACTCGGCCCTTGCCAGTTTCAGAGCGTCTTGTTCTCTGCCTGCCTGTACCCGGGCTACCGTATAGCCATGAATACCATTGGTAGGTCTGCGATAAAAGTGGATCACCGGAGCCACTTCCTGTACAAGCGACTCGAAATTGTAGTCTTCCACAACACCCACCACTTTCATCTTGCGACTGCCAAAGTTCAGGTATTTACCCTCAATGCTCTGCCAGCCATAGGCATCAAAGGCCGCTTTGTTCACAATGGCAGAACCGGTTCTTTCTTCCTCGCTGTCGGGGATAAAGTCTCTTCCTTCTATAAAATCAATCTTGAAATTGGAAAAGAAGTCATGGTCTACATAAGTGAAGCGCATGCGAAGGCGCTGCTCGGGAGTAAAACCATCGGGTACTACGAAAGTAAAGCGCCCGGGAAAGTTACCGGGAACAGAGGCTGAGGCGCTCAGAGAGGTGATAGCGGAATTCTGCCTGAGTGTATTCCTCATGGCCTGCAGACGGTTGGGGGCCTCATCGGTATTCGGAAAATCGCTTTGATTGATTGGTAATACCAGCAAATTCTCTTTGCTGAAAGCCATGTCCTGATTCTTCATGTACTTCACCTGCTTACCTATAACGAGCGTTCCTACAATCAGCAAAATGGAAAAGGTGAATTGAAGCACAACAAGGCCATTTCTGATGGCGCGATTGGTCTTGCTTGACTTAAGTACTTTGCCCTTGAGTGAGTCCACACTCTTCAGGGAGGTAAGATAGAAAGCAGGATACAATCCGGAAATGATGCCGATAATCATGCCCAGGCCAATTAATCCCGCTAAATGCAGGGGCTTTTCGGCAAAATTGATGAACAACTCAACATTGTAAAAGCCGTTAAACTGAGGCAATAATGACCAGGCAATCGCCAGGCCAATCAGCAGGGATATAAAGCTGATACTCAACGACTCTACCAGGTATTGCCCCACCAGCTGACCTTTCAAAGCTCCCAGCACCTTTCTCATGCCGGCTTCACGTGCTCTCTCCATGGATCGCGCGGTGGCCAGGTTCATAAAGTTGATAGAAGCGATACCTATGATGATCAGGGCCACTGCCAACAGAATAAAAGCATATTGTCGGTTGTGGTTAAACTCATCATAGATGTCCAGGAGGTTGATCAGTTTGAAATTGGTGGTTTCAGCTGTTTGCTCATTCCAGGTTTTGGCAATGAAAGGTTCAAAGCGCTCTTCCAGGTCAGCAATATCCGTCCCCTCGCGAATGATAAAGTAAGTTTCTAAAAATGAAGAACCCCAGTTGCCGGCAATTCCTTCATACTGAGGATGGCTTTGCAGCGGTACAAGTACATTTGGTTGTAGTCGCGTATTATAAGGCACATTGCCGATAATGCCGGACACAATATACTGGTTATTCAACCCGGTTGCTTCAACCGTCTTACCGATTGGGTCCTGACCGGGAAACAGCCTGTCTGCAGCCTGCTGAGAAAGCACAATGGAATTAGGATTACTGAAAACCTCTTCTCTGTTGCCTGAAATCAGCTCATAATCAAAAACCGAGAAAAATGAGTTATCCGTGAGTATAGCATCTTCATAGAAGCGTTTCTCTCCTACCTGAAGCCACAATGGGTTGTCTACTACCCGAACACCACCTTCAATTTCCGGATAATCTGCCTTCATGGCATCCAGGGTAGGTGCCCAGGTATCATAGGTGTCCTGCGTGCCGGTAGGCGTAATCCTTTGCTTGTATAAGAGGTGAATCTGCTCAGCCTTAGTGTGCATTCTGTCATAGCTCAGTTCGCTTTCTGAGTAAAGCAGAATCAGCACAGAAGCAGCAATTCCCACGCTAAGTCCGAAAATGTTAATGAAGGTGTAGCCCTTGTGCCTCATCAGGCTTCTGAGAGCAATTTTAATGTAGTTTTTAATCATGACCTTTTGTTTTTGACGGCAAGCCCCCCTTTTTTGATGTCGACCGGAGAACAAGCCATTTTTTTCAATTTCAACCGGGTTTATACTATAGATTTTGTGCGAGTAACTTCTACCGCATAGTACACCCTAAATGTAAGTAATTACCTACCTGCCATTAAAGCAAGACAGAGTGAACGGGGCGATGGTTACACTCAAAAGTCTGATGAATGGACTGAACTGTAATACCGAAACTTGCTAAATTCACATCCAAATTGACCTGACATGAAAACAAAACTCTTCAACCTGCTTTGCTGTGCTGCCATATTAGGCCTTACAGCCTGCAATCAACCCGCCAAAGAAACTGCCGATGAACCTTATGGTAATCCGGCTGCTGAGGGCTTTAATGCTACCGAATCAGATGCTCAGGCCATTGCTGTGGCAGACGAGGTAATGGACGCCATGGGAGGTCGCAAAGCCTGGGATGAGACCCATTATGTTTGCTGGAAGTTTTTCGGAAGAGATGAGCTCGTGTGGGACAAATGGACAGGCAATGTCCGGATCGATCGCCCGAACGGCATGACACTGCTCAGCAATATTCATGATGGCACAGGTAAGGCTTTTATGAACGGAAGAGAAATCAAAGATGCTGATTCTGTTAATAACCTGATGGGTGTTGCCAAACGTATCTGGATCAATCACTCCTACTGGCTGGTAATGCCTTTCAAACTCAAAGATTCCGGTGTTACCCTGAAGTATGTAGGCACGGACACCACCCAGGACGGAAAATCTGCTGATAAGCTGATGATGACTTTTCAGGAAGTGGGGGTAACGCCAGATAACAAATATGAGGTTTGGGTGGATAAAGGTACCAGGCTGGTATCCCAGTGGGCTTTTTATCAGACTTTTGAAACAGACACGCCACGTTTCGTAAACCCCTGGACAGATTACAACAAACACGGTAATGTAATGCTCTCTACCAGCAGAGGCCGTGGCAGCATGGAGGACATTATGGTATTTGCAGAGCTACCTGAATCTGTATTCACTTCTCCTGACAAGCCAGATCTTAAAGCCATGATGCAATGATCAGAGCACTGTTTTCTCTGACCACCCTGCTCCTTCTCTTTTCCTGCGCTACAAAAAAAGAAGAGCAAACAATTCGCACCCCCTATTGGGAAGCCGGTAACAGTGGCACCACGGCCGGTTTTCGGGGCCTGAGTGCTGTATCTGAAAAGGTGGCCTGGGCCAGTGGCAGCGGAGGCACCGTAGTCCGTACCATTGATGGTGGCCAAAGCTGGCAGAATGTAAGCGTACCGGAAACCGACACCATCCAGTTCAGAGACATTGAAGCCTTTGATGAGAACACCGCCATTGTGCTAAGTGCCGGGCTTCCTGCTGTTATTTATAAAACCACAGATGGCGGCCAAATCTGGGACCAGAAGTATTTCTCTATGGCAGAAGGTACTTTCTATGATGCTATGGACTTTTGGGATGACCAGACAGGTATTGCCTTTGGTGATGCCATAGATGGACGCCTGTTGATCCTGCGCACCTTTGACGGAGGCGAAAACTGGGAAGAACTACCCTACGAAAACCGTCCTCAGGCCATTGACGGACAAGGAGGTTTTGCTGCCAGCGGTACCTGCCTGCGTACCCAGGGTGACAAGAATGTATACATAGGCCTGGGTGGACTTGAATCCAGTGCCTTTTATTCCCGCGACCAGGGAGCTACCTGGCAAAAGGCGGTGGCCCCACTCGACTATGGGCCCAGTGCAGGAATTTTCTCTATCCAGTTCAAAGACGAACTGAACGGCCTGATGGTGGGAGGCGACTACAACGGAGATTCCCTTACCACCAAAAACAATATTGCCTATACACAGGACGGAGGAAAAAGCTGGCAAAAAGTAATGGCAGGCATGGAGCCTAATGGCTACCGCTCCTGTGTCGATTTTTTCGAAGAGTTTGTATTGGTAGTGGGCCGGGGAAGTTCAGACTTTTACCGCGAAGGTGACAAAGCTTATACACCTATGGAAGGAAAATACTATGCCGTCAGCACAGCCAGGGATGGCAAGGCCGTTTATGCCTCTGGTCCACGTGGCGCAGTGGCGAGATTGAAATT
>DIYF01000070.1 GCA_002427745.1 Roseivirga sp. UBA6061
GAAGGAGCATTTTCAGGATGATGATTTTGGTATGATGCTTACCAAAGCCGCATTTTTTGAGAACCAGTGGTTGTTTGCAGATGCCCTTACCATCCTGACAGAGCTAAGAAACCAACACGGACCACTGATGCAAAATTTTTGGCAGCAGTACCTGAGAAGGAATGGGTTCGATTACACCTCGAGGTAGTAGGTAATGTGCTTTTTGCCGGGTACGGCCCCCAGGCCTTTGTGAATGGCAATCATTTTGTCATTGAAGTCGCCTACCCATGAGAGTTCACCTTCTTCGTAATGGCCACGATCCATAGCTCCCAGAAAGGCCTTATAGGTCACCACAGACTCCAGGCCAAGTCCCTGAAACTGCGGAGCGGTACCCATTACCACCACCCTGATACGGCTGATGATCTTTTTCTTCTGATACCACACAAACCTCAGCTTATTCCAGAAGTTGAGTTTGCCGTTGAAATGCTTGAAAATCTGATTTACATCGGGCAGGGCCAGTACAAAACTTGCCGGCTCACCACCTACATAGGCAAACTGAATAAGCTTGGCGTCATGAATGGGTTTTATCTTTCTGAAAGTCTCTTCCACATACTCCTTTTTAATAGGAGTAAAGTTCTCATGATCAGACCAGGCCTTATTGTAAATCACCATGAAATCTTCGGCAAACTGGTCAAACTTGTTCATGTCGAACTCTTTGACGGTGACGTTTTTGCGCCTTTCCAGTACGTAGTTAGCTATTTTAACAAATCTGGGGTTCAGACCATTTCGGATATCCAGATGATTGGTCATCTGTTCCATTTTGGTCTTAAAGCCATAAGACTCGAAAAATTCCTGGTAGTAGGGATGGTTATAGTTCATTCCGTAAGACGGATGAGTATAACCTTCGACCAGTAAGCCCCAGAAGTTATCGTTTTCGCCAAAGTTGATCGGCCCTATGATGTACTCAACACCTCGCTCCACCAGCCAGGCTTTGGCAGTGTCCAGTAAATGACAGGCAGTCTTTTTATCATTGATGGACTCAAAAAAGCCAAGCCCGCCCATGCGTTTGCCTTCATGGTCGGCCTTGTTTTCATTAATAAAAGCAGCTATTCGGCCTATCAGTTTCCCCTGGTCGTTTCTCAGTATCCAGCGGGTAGCTTCACCATGTGAGTGGAAGATGTTTTCTTCAGGGTCGAAAGTAGCTTCTATGTCTTTGTCCAGCGGACATACCCAGGTAGAATCATTCTTATAAAGCTCTCTGGCGACATCCAGAAAGGCCTTTTGATCTTTTTTGGTTTTGACCTCGGTAAGCTGCATTCGTAGTTCTGTGGTACCTCCCGACAAAGAAATCTTATAATTTCTTACAATCCGATCAGGAGGTCATATTTTTTTGATTATCAGCCTATTTCAGCAGGCCCTTTTCGAGCAGGTCCAGGAAAATAATTTTGTCAACAGGGGCTACGATATCGTTTTGACTATAGTTGAGCCAGCGCACTTCTTCTATTTCTGATGAAGCTGCAATTTTTCCGACATAGGATCCGGTGTAGCAGGTCATTTGTACAATCACCCCTTCGGCCTTACCATGTGCCTGCGCGCTGAAAGTACCATAGTATTCCAGGCTTTGCTCATGAACCGTTACGGTAAGCTCCTCCTGGATTTCGCGTATCAATGCCTCTGCATCCGATTCGCCATCTTCGCGTTTACCACCCGGTATATAAAAAGCATCCTTTCCCTTAGAGCGGGCTACCAGTACTTTTCCGTCCTGAATTTCAATCCAGGCAAGTTTATCTATGAGTTTATTATCCACTTATTCTTCTATCAGTTTTTGAAGTATTTCCTGTGCAGCTTTGGCGATCACGGTCCCGGGCCCGAAAATACCACTCACTCCGGCCTCATAGAGGAAATCATAATCATTAGGAGGAATAACGCCTCCGGCAATCACCATGATATCTTCTCTACCCAGTTTTTTCAGCTCGGCAATGAGCTGCGGTACCAGGGTTTTGTGTCCTGCTGCCAGGCTGGAGGCTCCGATGATGTGTACATCATTTTCGGCTGCCTGAAGGGCTGCTTCTTCCGGTGTTTGAAAGAGGGGCCCTATGTCCACATCAAAGCCCAGGTCGGCAAAGCTTGTAGCGATGACCTTAGCGCCCCTGTCATGTCCGTCCTGCCCCATTTTAGCTACCATGATCCGTGGTCTGCGACCGTCCAGTTCTGCAAACTGATCGGCCATGGCCAGGGCCTTTTTAAAGTCTTCGTCATCTCTCACCTCGTTCGAATATACACCTGAAATTGATCGGATCACAGCCTTGTGTCTGCCGAAGGCATTTTCCATAGCCAGAGAAATCTCTCCCAGTGTTGCCCGCTCCCTGGCTGCATTAACGGCCAGTGCCAGAAGATTACCTTCGCCACTTTTAGCGGCAGCTTCCAGGGCCTTCAGCGACTCTTCCACTTTGTCATTATCCCGCTCCGCTTTTAATTTCTCCAGTCCGGCAATTTGTGATGTACGAACGGCTGTGTTGTCAACCTCCAGGAGCTCAATGTCCAGTTCTTCATCAACCTGATACCTGTTTACTCCGACAATTACATCCTTACCGGAATCAATACGCGCCTGCTTACGGGCGGCAGCTTCCTCTATCCTCATTTTGGGCAAGCCGGCCTCAATCGCCTTGGCCATACCCCCGAGATCTTCCACCTCTTCTATCAGAGCCCAGGCTTTTTTAACCAGCTGATCAGTGAGATATTCTACATAGTAGGATCCACCCCATGGGTCTACTACCCTGGTGATGTCCGTCTCTTTCTGCAGGTATATTTGCGTGTTTCGTGCGATTTTGGCAGAGAAATCTGTAGGCAGCGCAATGGCCTCATCCAGTGCATTGGTATGTAGCGACTGCGTATGGCCTAAAGCTGCAGCCATAGCTTCAACACAGGTACGGGCTACATTATTAAAGGGATCCTGCTCGGTAAGGCTCCAGCCGGAGGTCTGGCAGTGCGTACGCAAGGCCATCGACTTAGGGTTTTTAGGATCAAACTGCTTTACCAGTTTAGCCCAGAGCAATCTGCCGGCCCGCATTTTCGCAATCTCCATGAAGTGGTTCATGCCAATGGCCCAGAAGAAGGAAAGACGGGGAGCAAAGGCATCAATATCCAGTCCTGCATTGATCCCGGTGCGCAGGTATTCCAGACCATCGGCCAGGGTATAGGCCAGTTCAATATCTGCAGTGGCCCCTGCTTCCTGCATGTGGTAGCCCGAAATACTGATGGAGTTGAATTTGGGCATGTTCTGAGCCGTAAACTCAAAAATGTCTCCGATAATTTTCATGGAGGCCGCTGGCGGGTAGATGTAAGTGTTGCGCACCATGAATTCTTTCAGAATATCGTTTTGGATGGTACCACTAAGCTTTTCCATGGGTACGCCCTGCTCTTCTGCTGCCACAATGTAGAATGCCATGATGGGAATCACAGCTCCGTTCATTGTCATGGAAACAGACATCTGATCCAGAGGGATCTGGTCAAAGAGTACCTTCATGTCCAGCACTGAGTCGATGGCTACCCCTGCCTTGCCCACATCTCCGAAAACGCGGGGATGGTCTGAGTCATAGCCCCGGTGCGTTGCCAGGTCAAAGGCTACCGACAGGCCCTTCTGGCCGGCAGCGAGGTTTCTTCGATAAAATGCATTGGATGCCTCTGCTGTAGAGAAACCCGCATACTGGCGGATGGTCCAGGGGCGCTGGGTATACATTGAACTGTAGGGCCCCCGCAGGTTAGGTGCAATACCCGCGACAAAACCGAGATGTTCCACTTCCTTCAGGTCTTCCTGAGAAAAGTCAGGCTTTACTGAAATACCTTCTGCTGTTTCCCATATTTGATCTGCAGCCGGTTGGGTAGCTTTTGTTGCGGTTTTTACTTTGCTAAAATCAGGCTTCATCAGCAGTCAGGTTTTGGTGAAGAGACTCGATTTTTTCGGCCGTGAGTGCTTCATAGCCTCCGGCAGCTTCTATCTCCAGAAACAGTTGCCAGCTCTGATCCATAATGTCCCGGGTTAGAGATTCTACGAAATAAGAGCCTGAGGAAGGGTCAATTACTTTATTAAAGTAGGATTCCTCTTTCAGAATATTGGAGATGTTTCTGGCCGATCTTTCTGCCAGAGCTTTCTGGTCCTGCTCAAACACATGGTAGAAGGGCTGGATACACAGGGCGTCAGTTCCACCCAGAATGGCTGCCATGGCCTCAGTGGTTGCTCTGAGCATATAGCTGTGAGGGTCATCAATTGGCTCGGTCCAGGTACCTGTGCTGGCCAGAATGTTGATATCGCCCGCAGATAGTTCTACCTCATAAGCCGAAGCAAAACGCACTGCCAGAGCACGCATGGCTCTGTACTTGGCTATTTCGGCAAAGTAGCTGGTACCGAGACTCAGCTCAAACTGTAGCTGCTTAAATAAGGTATTGATGGCTAATCCGGCTTCAGTCTGTCCGTCTAAAACAGAAGCGGTTTTGGCCAGGGTGGATGCTATTTCTTTTACAGGGCTATGATCTGCGTATCTGTCTGACTCAATGTTTAAAAGCTTGTATTGAGCCAGCTTTTGGGAGACCTGTTGAACAGAGGCTGTGCCCTTATAGAATCCGTTAATTGTGGAAAGGTCGGCCAGGGAAGACTCCAGATAGCTCAGGAAAGCTTCGGGAGCATTGGGTTCAGCTGAATCATCCACAAAGCTCAGGTGACAGTACTCACCATTGATATCTGCCAGCAAGGTCTCAAAAACCGCTGTGTTTTTTAACCTGAAGATGATGCCGTCAGCTCCGGCATTCAGAGCTGCCAGTGCCTGCTGATTGGCACTTTTATCATCAGTTACTTCTATTAGCTGATAATTTACCCAGTGGCGGGCTCCGAAAATCCCGGGCTGATCGCTGCCATTGGCAACATCTGCCAATTCTTCGGGGAGATTTTCCTTTGTATAAACAGGACCTCCTGTCAGTCCGGCCACTTCCCAGTTCAGGCCCTCAATGGGTTTTCCCCTGAGATCCGCGATGATCTTGTTTTGCCACTCGTCACGGCTGACACCGGCAAAATCCTTAAATAATCTTTCCTCCATAGGTACCTTTAGTTCCTGTCGCGAAATTACAGCTTTTTGTGTCTTTTTGGGACGAGGATTTTGATAATTGGAATTGGAGAATATGATGTGATGAGCAAGGCGAAAAGTGGATTATTATGAGATGACAGTATGGTTCTTCTAAAGGAAAGTTGACCTATCAGAAAAATATTCTGCTCAGGCAGACATTCACCTTTTTTGTTCGTTTTATTTTTCCCATTTTTGTCTTCCCTCGAAAAACTATTGAGGGATTTTTTTTCCAATCAGCTTGATCTTATTGAATGGTGAAAGACAGTGTATCGGTGTGGGAAGACTGCCTCAAATTTATCAGAGGACAGGTAGGAGAGCAAAGCTTTCGTACATGGTTTGAACCCATACAGCCGGTCAGTCTCGATAATCATGTCCTGACAATTCAGGTTCCCAGCCAGTTTTTCTACGAATACCTTGAAGAGCACTATCTTCATGTATTAAGACAGGTCATTATCAGTGAGTTAGGTCCGAATGGCAGACTTGAATATTCTGTAATTGTGGACAGTGGCAGTAATCAAAACCAGCCTTATGTGGTGACGCTGCCCAATCAGAAACACAACAATCAATGGGATAAAAGCAGGGCGCGTTCTCCGGAGGTTCACAATCCTTTTCAGATGCCTTCGCTGGAAGAGAACGATCGTTACTCGAACCTGAATCCGAATTACGATTTCGATAATTATATAGAAGGAGACTGCAACAGACTGGCCCGATCGGCAGGTTTGGCAGTGGCTGAAAAGCCCGGTGTTACTTCCTTCAATCCCCTGATGATTTATGGGGGTGTGGGTCTGGGAAAAACCCATTTAGTACAGGCCATAGGCAATAGAATTGGTGCCGATGATAAGAGTAATTTTGTGCTCTATGTTTCTTCAGAGAAGTTTACGACCCAGTTCACCGATGCCATCAAGAATAACAGCATTCAAAGCTTTACTAATTTCTACCTGCAGGTAGATACGCTGATCATTGACGATGTTCAGTTCTTTTCTGGTAAGGAAAAGACACAGGAGATGTTCTTCCACATTTTCAACCATCTGCATCAGAATGGTAAGCAAATCGTGATGTCAAGTGACAGGGCTCCACGTGATTTGAAGGGGCTTCAGGACAGACTGTTATCCCGTTTTAAATGGGGGTTGACGGCTGATCTGCAGATGCCCGATTTCGAAACCCGTATGGCCATCATTATGCGTAAAATGCAGTCGGATGGTATCTATATTCCTGACGATGTGGTGGAGTATCTTGCCTATAGTGTCGATACCAATGTGCGCGAGCTGGAGGGGGTATTGATTTCACTCATTGCCCATGCTACATTAAATAAAACGGATATCAATCTTGAACTGGCGAAGCAGACGCTGAAGAATATCGTCCATGATATCGAGTCTGAAGTTGGGATTGACTACATCCAGAAGTCTGTCGGAGAGTATTTTCAGGTGAGTGTAGAAGACCTGAAGGCGAAAACCCGTAAAAAGGAGATTGTGATTGCCAGGCAGGTATCTATGTATCTGTGCAAGGAATACACAAATCATTCGCTGAAATCGATTGGGTACCACTTTGGCGGACGCGATCATTCCACAGTGATCCATGCTGTGCAGTCTGTCAGTGATATGATGGATCTGGATTCGAAGTTCAATGACAACATCGAAGAGCTTAAGAAGAAGATGCGCATGAAGTCTGTGTAAGACCGCCTTTGTATTGCTGCTTTTCTTTTCTCCTTTTATAAGTCGGTGATCTTTTTACCAATGATAATGGCATTCGTAGGGGGTGAAGGCAGTTGCCTGAGCTTTCCGTTTTTCAGTTGATAAAGTTCTACCGATCCTTCAAACCTGTTTTTTTCTATCCAGGGATTGGTATAAGGGCCCGAACCAGGTAGTACCTCAAAACCAGCCTCTGTCAACCTCTTTTTCCAGTCCTGAAAGCTCCAGAAACAAAAGCGTTCGTGCATCTCACTTTCCCAGTTGTCGGTGTAATCTTTGGTCAGCATATATTCGGCTGCATCAGACAGGGACAGTTTCATATAAGACCTGCCTTCTATTTCAACTTCTTCATAGCGGATTTGATCGCCTTCCTGTTTTCTGAAATCAATGGCAAATCGCTTGAAACGCGTGTAGGTAGAAAGGCGCTGCAGGTAATCAGACAGTTCTTTTCGTGACTCAAAGCTTTGATCAAAATTGTCGTTGATTCCGTCCTGATCGTTAAGCAGCATAAAAACGGTTGTTTCACCGTGTTCAGGACCGATTACATCACGATTGATCCATACCCCTCCATCAACCAGCTCCTGATAGCGATTTCGAATGAAATCAGACAAGTCCTCCATTTTTCCATAAGAGGCTATTTCATGAGTGAGTGATGAGGTATGAATCGTGTGCATGGTGCCTTTCCTGAATACCAGGTCTGAGACGGCATTTTTCTGAGCAAAGAAAACGTTGGGGTTGCTGAACTCCCTGTTGGCTTTTCGCTGACTACAGATATTATAGAGTTCGCGGGCAACTTCAATTCCGTAAAAATCCGATTCAGCCAGTTTTTTATCGTGGCTGGCAAACTTTATCCATGAGCCCACTGCACAGCCTATATCCCCAATATTGCCGGATTGAATGAAGGGTGCTGTTTCTCTGTATTTTAACTCTGCGATCTCATCCATCTGCCTCACATAGGTATTATAATCCCGCGACTCAGTGATATCTCCATCTTCGCCCAAAATGGGGTCATTCATGATTTTAGACACTTTTGCGGCCAGGTCATAATTACTCCAGATATCCAGGCAGGACGGGTGCACACTGTTTTTTATGTCCGGAGTCTGCAGGTTGCCGGTATGGGCGATTTTTTCGACATAGCGCCAGGGAAGGTCGTGGAAATATGTTTGATCTTCCAGATTTTTGAGTTCACAGGGTAAGACTTTGAAGCCCAGATCCAGATACCCGGAGAGCACCGGTGTAGAACAAAGCACAAAGGTATTCTGGGGAGTAAGGTCCAGGTGGTGATCAGACTGATGCCGGATTTGTTTCAGGACATGACCTGCAAAATCGTCAATAATGCCTACGTCATCTATTCCATAGATATAGCATGGAATATTCAGCTTCTCACCAAAGCTCTGCAGCATCATGGCTCTCAGGTAGAATGAAATGGGATTTCGTTTGGTCCCTTCATGATTGGCAGAAGTAACCACAAAGATCAGGCTCCTGACCGATGTGAACTTCTCCAATGGGCTTCCGTGGACATCATGTACCGGGGAAGATTGATGGTTGATCAGGTGGCTTATGTATTCAAACTGAAAGTTGGTGAGGAGGTGGTGTCTTCCCGGGATGAGTAGGTGCATTTTGCTTTTTAAGGGTTTTGCCTTACAACTTAGTCATGAAGAGCTGTGTTCTGAACATTCAGGCATAAAAAAAGGGGCCGAAGCCCCCTTTTACGATCGCACTAACCTCTGTTACTTTAGTGCAACGAACTGTACGAATTCTCTTCCTTGTGCACTCATTCTGATTCTGTAGGCACCCTTACCAAGTTTTGAAAGATCATATCTTCTCAGCTCAGTGGTACCCTCAACAATTTCTTTGTAAACCTGATCGAAATTGTTGTCATAAATGGTAACGCTCACTGCGGAGGTATCCTCGCTTGGCATGATGATATCAAGGATATCGCCATTCTGACGTACAATCGGCTTAATAATCACTACCTGATCAGCCGTGTTCACTGTTGCTTCGGTTGCAGTTACCTGTACGGGAGTAGCACTGAAGCTTGTCTCATTCTCTATTTCAATAGAGTAATTACCAGCCGGGAGGGCGTTCAGATCGAATCTTTTAGCTAATTTTTCATTGTTATCAGACACCATTTGGTGTAAAATCAATCCTTTTTCGTCTCTAAGCTGTACCTGTGTCTTGCTAGCGCCTAATCCGCTGGCATAAAGAGCAATCGTTTTTGCTCCCACTTTTTCAACTTTTACATTTGGTTTGTTACCATTTGCAAAACTCAACGCTGCTACCATGACCATCATGGCGATCAGCACACTTTTTCTCAAAGTTCTCATTTGCTTAATTGTTTAGGTTCTTGACCAATTATGACAACAAAGGTATAGGGTCGGGTAAACCTGTACTACTGCACTTTTGGCTACTATCTATGCTATTTTAACCCGGTTTTGAGGCTATGCATACGGTTGTGTTAATTTTCCACAGGTTTCGGTTAAAATAGCATAAGGCTTGCGAAATTTGTGTTGTATAAATTCGCTTAAAGTGTGTGGAACGAGCAGGGATTTGTGTGTGATAGCCCTGACATGTTCATAGGGTTTGTGTGTATAGTATAAGTGTAATGGAAGAACCGATTAAAAAGACTAAGCCTGCTTTAGAAAAGATCAGCCCGGCCTTCGGGAGTTCTTTTCTGGTAAGGAGGTATATAGATTCCTGCAAAAAAGATTTAGCCAACTGGCATTTTCACCCGGAAATTGAGCTGATTCATGTCAACGGAGGAACCGGCAAACGTCACATAGGTAAGCACCTCTCTTACTTCAATGATGGAGATCTGGTGCTTATGGGGGCCTATCTGCCGCATTATGGTTTTACCAATCGGTTGACGGGCAATAGTTCTGAAACGGTAATTCAGATGCGGGAAGATTTTTTGGGAGAGCATTTTTTTGATCTGCCGGAAATGGCTCCTATTAAGAGAATGCTGGATATCGCTAAAAAAGGTCTGGCTTTTCACGGGGAGACCAAAAAGATAGTAGGGGCAAAGATCGAAGCACTGGCCTTTGTGGATCAATATGATCGTCTGTTGGGCTTGCTCAGTATTTTAAAAGAACTGGCTGTATCAGAGGAGTACACTGTGCTCAATGCTGAGGGGGTAGCACTGGCGATTGACCCTAAGGACAATGACAGAATGAACAGGGTGTACGATTACATTCGGGAGCATTTTAAGGAGCATATAACCCTGGATGAGATTGCAGACCATGTCAGCATGACTTCACCGGCCTTTGCGCGGTACTTTAAGAAGATCTCCCGTAAGACCTTTACCAAATTTGTAAATGAATACCGGGTAGTGCATGCCTCGAAGTTATTGGCGGAAACGTCTATGACCATTACCGAGGTAAGCTTCGAGAGTGGCTTTAATAACTTTTCCCACTTCAATAAGATTTTCAAGGAGTTTACCGGTAAGAGTCCATCGGCTTATCGAAATGAGTTTAAGCAGATTGTGATGGAATAGCGCTTAAACTCCTTTCAGGTATAGTTTGATAAGGAGCTGATGGTGGCCGGCATGATGAATGGTAAAGTAGAGCATTTCACGCGTGGTCACCTTGCCAAGGAGAGGGTGAGGTAAGACGAATTCATCTAGTTGCTCTTCCGACCATTTCTCTATCTTTTTACTCATTTTACTGATAATGTCAGTCAGTTCAGCGCTGAGCTTTTCCTGGTCTTTGGCGGCTACTTTCCCGGGTACGTAAGGACCTGTGGCTTTTCCTCCCTGTTCAAGTCGTTCCTTGTATCGGGCCACCAGTTCATCATAGCTTCTGGAAGGACGGTTGGCTTTTCCAAACTTTGATTTGATAATGAACTTGGGCAGCCCCAGTCCATTAAGAAGAGGCTTGGTGCTTTTAATCAGGTGCAGTGTTTGCTGCCCGGCCGACCATTTGCCTTTGGGCTCAAATTCAAACTCATCAGGAGTCAGCTCCTGAACATAGTCGGTGTAGCGCTTGTACGAAGCTTTGAGTTTTTCCGCGATCTCTTCTCTTTTCATCTTCTATCAACTTCGGTCAACCTTTATTGAAAATTATAGCTCTTTAACGGCAAGCCAAAAGGAAAGGTCAAAAAAAATCACAGCTTCCTTCTGAGGCTGTGATCCAATCAATGTATACTATTTGACATCTATATCATAAAAAAGCTGTCAATGTCATATATCTATATGTGCAAGATAAGAAAATGGCTGCGTATGAAATTTAGAAATTTTCATTTTTTCGCAAAATATTTCTGTTTCTGCTGAATGGTTCGCTGAAAGCAAAGGAAAAAAGGTGCTTGTTGAAGTTTTCGCCTGTCCCGGATAATAGAAATTTTGACACGCTGTAAGTTTAAGGAAGGCGTGTATCATGAAAGCCTGCCCTTTTCCATACCTCGTCCTCTTTTACCCAATAGTTGGACACTCTGATCTGACGACTAAACTCATTACCTTTCGAAAAACCGGAGGTAATGACCAGTCCGGTGACGATGGCCGATTTATCATGCAACTGTATTTCCTTTTCCAATAACTGGTATTGGTCTATTTTCAACTGACCGGAAGCCAGGTCTTTGCTTCTGCTTTCCAGGTAATTGAACCAACGCTCTTTCGAGAAAGCTCTGTCACTACTGTTGGTGTGTATATAGTTGTCAGTGGTTAGGCTGTCAAGTACAGCTAAGTTTCCTTCGGCAAAGGCTGCATTGAAAACTTCTATCGTTGCTTCGAGTTGCTGAAGTTCTTTTTGCTTTTTTCTTTCAGGGCCGGCACAGGCCATGAGTACCAGTGACAGAAGCAAGAGTGTATGGAGTTTTTTCATAAGGCTGACTTCACCCGATGAAAATAAGAAATTCGCCATTCAGCTATGTGCTTTTTTGAGCCGCATTTTTGTAATCCATGAAAATCCAGGCGGCAAGTAGCCAAAGACTCACAGTCATAAAGGCAGCTATCAGAAAAGAGGGGTTATCAGTAACCTGGGTGCCGATCAGAGCAGAGACGAGAGAAATCACCCCGGCCATGATGGCATAAGACTTTGTTTGGTAAAACCAGGCATAGGGAAAAAAGTGAGCTCCGGTGATAATGGCAAAGGCCATAACGAACTGATCTGTGTATTGGGCAAAGAATATAAAGACAAAAGGAAAGTAAAAGAGCTGGGCAAAATTGAGCCAGAGGCCGAGTTCGTTCAGCGGATTATTTCTGACTTTCCAGGTGGTCTTAAAGACTTTGGAAAACAGAAAGGCGAGCGGCATCATGGGGGCCGTACAAAAGAAGGTGTAGATGGCCTTGTTTTGCTCAGAGAATGGGAGGAGCCAGTTGATACTGATGAGTAACCAGCAGATACTGGCGGCCACAATAAAATTGACGCCATTCTTGTTTTCAATGATCACTTCATGCTGAAGTCGGGAAAAGGCAGCCCGGTTTTCCATGCGATTAAAAACTCATAATTTCTCTGAAACGAATGCTCTGTCTGCGTGAGACTTCAATTTCTTCACCCTCCCTGAGATATACCTTGAGCGTGCCGCTGAACCAGGGTTCGATGCGCTCAACATATTTCAGGTTAATAATCTGTTGACGATTGGCCCTGAAGAAAACCTCCGGGTCGAGTCGCTTTTCCATATAGTTCAGCGATCTCGGAATCATAGGTTTCTGATCCTTAAAATAGATACGGGTATAGCTCCCCATAATCTCCAGCACCCTGATATCTGCCAGGCTGACAAACCAGCATTGCTCCCCGTCTTTAACAAAAACCTGATTATGCAGGCTAAGGATGTTCTTGGATTCAGCCTTTGCTCCCCGTTCTCTCAGGCGGGCCGATGCTTTTTCAATAGCCAGGAGCAGGCGGTCTTCCTTGATGGGTTTTTGCAGGTAATCCAGTGCGTTATGATCAAAAGCCTTCATGGCATAGTGATCAAAGGCTGTGGTAAAAATTACCTCGGGCACTTCTTCCAGCTCCTGCAGGAGTTCAAATCCATCTTTACCGGGCATTTGTATGTCCAGAAAGAGCAGTTCTGGTTTTAAGTCCAGGGTTTTCTCCAGCGCTTCCTCAGCGCTTTCAGCTTCTCCTACTATTTGTACGTCATTGGCTGTTTTGAGCAGGTGTTTCAGCTCCTGTCTGGCCAGTTGAGAATCGTCTACAATCAAGGCTTTCATGAGAGTGGAATTTTCAGGGTGGCAGTCACGGTTTCTTCACTTGAGTTTTCGACCTTCAATTCGGCAAACTGCCCGAAGAGAATCTGCAGGCGCTCAATCAGGTTTTTGAGGCCTATGCCTTCTCTCTTACTGGTTTTCTTAAGCTGGCCTTTGTTAGAAACTTCAATTTTCAGGTGTCCGTCAGTGAGCTTCGCCCGTATATCGATATTGCCCCCCGTTGCCAGTTGCGAAATGCCATGTTTGATGGCATTCTCGACCAGTAGTTGTATGGCCATAGGAGGGATTTTTACCTGCATAGCATCTTCCTCAATTTGAAAATCATAGCTCAGGCGATCATTGAACTGAATGGACTCCAGCTGGAGATAGTCTTTTACAATATCCAACTCTTGTTGAAGGGACACTTTTTCGGCCGCATTGAACTGAATGGAGTAGCGCAATAGCTCAGAAATATGGGTCACCATTTTTCTGGCACGCTCCGGATCACTGAGAATCAGAGACCTGATATTGTTAAGCGCATTGAAGAGAAAATGCGGATTGACCTGGTTTTTAAGAATGGCCAGCTCAGCCTCCTGCAGGGCAGACCGTAATTCAAGTTTTTCGATCTCATCCTTCCGGTTTTTTCTGCTGAAGCCTACGCCCATATAGATGGCTGTCCATAACGACATAATTAAGAATACATTAAAGACGTAGCCCAGAAAGCTCATCCAGTCAAAAACTGGTATGTCAAAGGGTTGGATGATCGGGGCGACTACGTGCAGAACCAGATGAATAACAGTTTGGGCTGCTACGGTAGTGACGAAAGCTCCCAGGACTGCTTTAAGTACAGCTTTGCCAAGTCGAAGCTCGTGCCATTTCTTGTATCTGATGTACAGCCTGAAAAGATGAGAGAATACCAGTAGGGTGACACCAATAATGCCCTGTACGATGATGACATCCAGACTGATCACATCGGCTCCGCCAAAGACGTAAATGAGTGCAAGCAGAACAAGCGAGTAAATTCCCCAGCCAATGATCTGACAAGTCCAGTATAGTGCGTTTTTAGGCATCTGCTTCTTTTACAGGTGATGAGAACAGCAGCTTGAGAAAACTAACTGCCAACAGAATGTAAGTTAGTGAAACCACCCATAAGGCCGGACTTGCCATGAAAGATTGACCGGTTATGTACTTAAAAAGCGTGATTGAGGCAATGAAGTAATAGACTGTATTGCCCATCTGCAGCGGACGATTGTAGATGCCTCCCATCACGGCTTTTCTGGCAGTGTAGTTCATCATGGAAAAACCGAGAAGCAGGGCGCCAGATACCTGCAGGGCAAGTGTGCTAAACCCTGTAGGGGTCTCACCAAACAAGGTAAGCACCTCTTCAGGGAGAAAGGAGAGGATCACTCCTGTAATTCCGTTAAAAGAGGCGCTTGATAACATAAGTCTGTAAGAGAACAGAGAGGTTAAAGTCTTCACTTTCAAAGAAATTTCTTTATCCAGTTCATAAGGAATTCAGGGTCATCCCACATAATAAAGTGATAACCTTTGTCTGACATATCCAACTTTACACCTTTTAGATTGGCATATTGAGCGCTGTAACTGGCCAGGCTGTTTTCCCGGGTTACTCCATATTCTTTACCGGCCAGCCATGAGCCGAGTACCAGTGTTGGCACTTTTATTTTATCCAAATCTTCACGCAAATCTGTAATATTCATTTCATACAATGCCTGGGCGATACTCTTGACATGACTATTTAAATACCAATTGGTTGTTAATTCTATTTTCTCAGAAGATTGCATCATATACGACAACAGTTGTTTTTGACGTGCCGTTTTTTTCTCCAGCGGCTGGTTGCCTTCCGTGATAGTAGATTGCTTCAACCTGGTAGCTATTACTTCAATTTGTTCAGCGGTAGCATGGGGATATCTTATTCCAGACATATTCGGTAGGGCATCTATGATCAGGAGTTTTGAAGGTAAGTCTGGTTTGTGAATGGCTATGTTCAGGGCCATGAAACCACCAAGACTATGTCCTATGATAATCGGTTTTTTTAGTCCTTGCTTGTCAATGTAATCCAGGACCATTGATTCAGTTTGTTTAAAAAAGCCTTTCTCGACTGAATTTAGAGGAGCATTGCCTGCAAAACCAGGAAGTGTAAGGAGATGATATTCATAACTTTCTCCCATAGCCTCGATGGTTTCGTCCCAGGTGGAGCCATGGCATGTGAGACCTGGTATCAATACTACCGGCTGACCTTTACCAACTACTTTCGTGATAAGCTTAGGAGAATGTTGGGCTTTAGTCTCCTGAGAAAGCAAGCTGAAGAACAGGAGAATAAGCGTTGGTGCTGTTTTAAATATTTTCATGAGTTTGAGTTTTGTACTTACCAAATACATATTCCTGAAGGGCTCAGAAACCAGAGCTCGAGATATAGGAACAAGCCCTCGGGAGTGGTTTCGCTTTGCGAAACAGGTACTCATAATTATATGGAACCAGAATCTGCTTATTGAGCGACATGAGGTCTGAAAGAGTGTCTGACCTGGATCAGAGAAATTTCTTCATCCAGTTCATAAGGAATTCGGGATCGTCCCACATAATAAAGTGGTTGCCATTGTCGGTCAGGTCTACGATGGCTCCGTCCAGTTTAGCATACTGGTCTTTATAGTTCTTTAGCGTGTTTTCACGTGTGGCACCGTAACCCTTATAGGCGATCCATGCACCCAGTACAAGTGTCGGTACTTTTATTTTGGCCAGGTCTTCACGAATGTCTATGGTATACAGTTCATACATCGCCTGGGCTGTAGTTTCAGTATCGCTGTCTACTCCCCACTGCAGGGCCCTTTCAATTTTGGCAGAGTCCATGATCATACTTTTGAGCATGGTGCGCTGAAAGGCCTTGCGACTGGCTGCCGGCTGACTGGCAGAGCCTACCATCTGAGTTTTCATGTTTTTGGCCATGTTTTTAATGTTCTCTTCGCTCATACCCTGCATTTGAATTCCGGGCAAATAGGGGAGTGAGTCTACAATGACCAGCCTGGATGGCAGATCCGGCTCGGCTATGGTAATGGTCAGCGCCAGGAAACCACCCAGGCTATGCCCCATGATAATCGGATTTTTGAGTTTTTGCTCATGGATGTAATTCAGGATCAGGTCCCGCATTTTTTCAAGGTATTTTCCTTCATGATCTTCTAGGGGACTGTTGCCAGCAAAACCGGGTAGGGTCACTGTATGATATTCATAACCTTTTCCCAGTTGGGCGATGGTTTCATCCCATACCGCACCCGGGCAGGTAAGGCCTGGAATCAGTACCATAGGCTGACCTTTTCCGGTCACTTTGGTTATAAGGCCGGGGCCCTGGTAAGCTGCTGCTTTCTGGCTGACCAAACCGAGTAGCAGTAGTACGATCAGTAGTGTTGATTTAATTTTAAGCATGACTTCTAATTTTTGTTATGCTCAAACATACGCCCTGACGGAGCCCTCAAGGCTGGTTTTTAAGGGAGCGGAAGAAAATCCTCGGGAGTGGTTTCGCCTCGTGAAACAGGTAATTGGATGATTAGTAATGGGTTATGAGTGTCGTTTACTACGGGTAAAGAAGTAGTAAAACTCTTGCAAATCGGGTTCATCACCCGATAATCAAAATTCTGAGAACATGCGGAGGGGCCGGTCTTTGTCAAAACTGGGGCTTCTAATAAATCTGTCTATTACCTAAACAAATATTTACTTAATGCGTATTACCTAAACAAATGTTTTCTATATTTGGGTTTAGGTAATAAAACTACGGAACAATGAATCATACTTTGGGTGCTTTGGAAGAGGTGATTATCCTGCTGGTACTGCGCGAAAGAGAGTCTTATGGAGCCGAACTGGTGAAGTTGTATGTGGAGCATATGAAAAAGGAAATCACGCTGCCTGCTGTGGTCATGGTGCTGAAGCGGCTGGAGAAAAAGGGCATGCTCAAATCCAGAACGGGAGAGCCTTCTGCCGAGCGTGGGGGGAGGCGCAAGGTGCTTTATCAGGCGACAGAGCTGGGGTATCAGACTGCGGAGGAGGCGATCAAGGCTAAGACGCAGATTTGGGATATGGTACCGAAATTCTCGAAGTAATGAATACGCCCTTACCCAATAATCCTCCCCGGTTGATTTGCTGGCTGATCCGCCTTTTCTGTCATAGCGACTATGAAGATGAGGTGATGGGTGATTTTCTGGAGGTTTACGATTGGCGGGTAGAAACTGTCGGGCCCCGGAAGGCTTGTTTCAGGTCTTTGCTGGACGCCTTTTCCGCCATGCGTCTGATAAGAATACAAAACAACACAACGGTCAAATTCAATTTTTTAGCAATGATTTCAATCAAGGTCACACTGCGTTCTTTTATGCGCAATAAGTTTCAAAATGCCACCAACGTCTTTGGGCTGGCTTGTGGTTTTATGGTCTTTCTGGCCATTTTCCAGTATGTCTATTATGAAAAGCACTACGAGGCTTTTAATCCCGTAGCAGAAGACATTTACCGGGTCAATAATGCCCTGCTGAAAGACTCCACCATTGTTTTCCAGACAGCAGAATGTGCTTCAGCCATTGGACCGGGAGCCATGGAACACCTTCCTCAGGTGCTGTCCTATGCTAAGCTCCACAATGCCGGATTTCCCAATAGCTGTGTGATTACTTTGGGACATGACCCGGCCAGTTCTTTTAACGAGAAGAAGATTTACTTTGCTACCAAAGATTTTCCCGGGCTGTTTGCTTTGAAGTTTTTGGAAGGCACGGCAGAACATGTACTTGATCAGCCTTTTGAGGTGATTATTTCCAGGTCCATGCAGGAGAAATATTTTCAGGGAGCCTCTGCTTTAGGTAAAACGCTCATACTTGACGATGATGAGGAAAACCATGAAGTGCTTACGGTAAGTGGCGTGTTTGAAGATTACCCCGGTAATTCACATCTGGAGTTTGATATCCTCATTTCCTTTAAAACCCTCTTTTCCCGTGAAGGTCGCAGAGACCTGACTGCCCGACAGGTGCATGATGAGGTCTGGGAAGGCAGAAATGATTACCTCACCTATCTGAAACTTGCACCTGGTACAATCCACAGCGATGTGACTTCTCTGTTGGAGGAAAAGACCAATGCGCTGGTCAACTATCCTGGCTACCACTACACTTATGAGCTGATGCCTCTGGCAGAAATACATACTTCCGAGGCTCTGAGGGCAGAGGTGAAACCGCATGCCGATCTTTCAAGACTAAATACCTTACTGGTACTGGGGGGCTTTGTGCTGTTGCTCGCCTGGGTAAACTTTATCAACCTTACCACGGCTACCGCTATGGGGCGGGCGAAGGAGAGTGGTATGCGCAAGGTGCTGGGAGGCACCCGTAATCAACTGGTCTGGCAGTTCCTGTTTGAATCTGTCTTTACAGGCTTGTTGGCCTTTGTTTTGGGCTTAGGGCTTTTTGGTCTGAGCTTTCCCTATTTCAATGATTTCCTCCCGGTGTCTGAAAAGTGGTACATATGGCAGGAGGCCACCCCTGCTGCTATTGTTCTTTCTATTGTTCTGGTATCGGGAGTGGTTGCAGGTATTTATCCCGCACTGGTACTTTCAGGTTTCAGGCCGGTATCCGTTCTGAAAGGGACCTTCAGTACTTCCAAAAGAGGGCTTGTGGTCAGGAAAACACTGGTTGTACTTCAGGCCGGCATCTCTGTTTTTCTGATTACCGGACTATTGGGCATTGTCAAGCAGGTGGAGTTTATGGTAGATAACGACCTCGGTATGAAACCTGAGCAGGTACTGGTCATCACAAAGCCGGGTAACCTGAACCTGCAGAAGGATGATACACAGGACGTCAAGGCGCTTTTCAAGGCACAACTGGCCGATAAGTCTTTTGTGAAGGGCTATGCCGTTACGGATGCCTTGCCAGGGAACAGGCTGCGTAAAGGAGCGGATATCAATCTCACAGAGGTGGAAGAAAACGAGATCGAATCCAGGGTGATCCATGTGGAATACGATTACCTCAAAGTGCTTGATATTCCGGTTGTGGCCGGACGTGATTTCAGAAATACACAGGCGGATGAAAAATCTGTTATTCTTAACGAATCAGCCATGGTGGCCCTGGGACTTTCCGGTCCCGAAGAGGCTATCAGTAAGCGTTTGTATGAAGGGGATGAGTGGGTTACCATTATTGGTGTTATCGCAGATTACCATCATACCAGTCTTAAAACCGAAGTGGTACCGATGATGATGAGAACCCGTGACAGGGGGCTGGATTATTACCTGATCAAGTTAGAAGGAGGAACCACAGAGGCAAACCTGTCCCAGATGGAAGAGGTGTTTACTTCTGTTTTTCCGGGCAATCCCTTTGAGTACTTCTATCTTGACAACCACTTTGTAAAGAATTATGAACAGGAACAGCGCTTTGGCAGATCCTTTGGCTTCTTCGCTTTAATAGCCATACTGATTGCTGCCATAGGCCTTTATAGCCTGTCTTCCTTTATCACCCTATCCCGCAGTAAAGAGATCGGCATCAGAAAAGTACTGGGCGCCAGGGCTATGACCATTGTAGGTCATCTCAACAGAGACTTTGTACTCCTGATTGTGTTGGCCTCTCTGATTGCCACCCCGTTTTCTCTTTGGGCTTTGGAAGACTGGCTGAATGCTTTTCCTTATAGAATCAGTCCTGGTCTCTTGTTTATTTTCGGGCCTGGTCTGGCTATTTTGTTGGTCAGTCTCGCCAGTGTGAGTGTTAAAACCATTGCTGCTTCGCGGATCAACCCAGTCAAATTACTGCGCAGAGAGTAAGTACAAGAATTCTTTAACCTAAGAAGAGCAGGATGTCAAAGAATCATAAAACTCCCGGGTTTGCCGACTGGCTACTTAAAATTTTCTGTAGGGAAGATTACCGGGAAGAAGTACGGGGAGACTTGCAGGAAGTATTTGACTGGCGGGTTGAAAAGCAGGGTTTGTTTATTGCCAGGTTCAGGTATTGTCTCGATACATTAAGTGCCATCAGGTTTTACCGTCCGGTTGCAGAAGGTCAGCAGCGTTCTCATGGCTTATTGCTGAGCTTTTTTAAGAGTGCTTTTCGGAATTTCAGAAGGCACTGGGGTTATGCTTCGCTCAACCTGCTGGGACTGGGACTATGTATTGCCATGGCCCTGCTCATCATGCAACATGTATCTGATGAGTCAAACTACGATCGTTTCAGTCAGGCCGAATCTATCTATAGGGTTGAGAACGACTATGTGCGATTCGGGGAGACCATTTATGAAAGTGCTATGACCTTTTCAGGTGTGGCTCCCGCCATGCTCAAGGAGATTCCTGAGGTTGACGAAGCGGCCCGCCTCTATAATATTGAAGAGGACTGGGGTGGTGCCAATATCCTGTCCACCCGGCTTGATGATGAGAAAACCTACCGGGAGTCAGCTACCTATTTTGCCGATAAAGCGATTACAGGGCTCTTTGATCTGAATCTATTGGCCGGAACCAATAAGCTTGATGAGCCCAATACCATGTTGATTACCGCTGAGCTGGCCAGGAAATATTTCGGCAGTACAGAAGCGGCAGTAGGCGAAACATTGCACCTGAATACGGTGCGACTTTCCAGAGAGTTGATAGTAACCGGAGTGATAGAGCTGCCGGACTTTAATATGCAGGTGGATCTTTCAGCACTGGTTTCATATCCTACCCTCTACACATTGGAAAATGGCCTGGAATACTTTAATAATAACTGGGGCAATTACTCATTTCTCACCTATGTAAAGCTTAAGGAAGGTGTTGCCCCTCAGGCTATTGAAGACAAAATGGCGGGGTTAAGCCTCAGGTATAAGCAGGGGTATAACGAAAAAGATGAGAGTGGAAACTACCTCAGAGTAAATACTTATACGCTCTCTCCCATAGCGGACATACATCTGCAGTCTCAATATCAGAATGAGGTGGGAAAAACAGGAGATTACGTTTCAGTACAGGTGCTGACCATGATAGCCGTCTTTATTCTGGTGATAGCCTGGGTGAATTATGTTAACCTTTCAACGGCTCGTGCGCTGGACAGGGCAAAAGAAGTGGGCTTACGCAAGGTTTTCGGGGCTCAGAAAAGAGAACTGGTAGCTCAGTTTTTCACCGAGGCATTTCTGCTCAATGCTATGGGCTTATTGATGGGGCTGCTCATTGTCGTGCTCGTACAGCCTGCCTACAACGTATTCATTGGAAAAGAATTGAGTATGGTTTCTATAAGCCGGATGGAATATGGAGTCACGGGTGGACTTGTATTTCTGGGAGGAACTCTCATTTCGGGTTTATACCCTGCTTTTGTCATCTCCCGCTACCGGTCAGTAGACGTATTTAAGGGGAAGGTGAAGTCGGGTAGAGGAACTGCCGGGTTGAGCCTGAGAAGAAGCCTCGTCATTTTTCAGCTACTGATCACTTCGCTACTGATCATTGGCACCTATGCTATTAGCGAGCAGCTCGATTTTATGCATAGACGAGACCTGGGCTTCGATAAGCAGCGGGTGCTTGTTCTCGAAAGCCCGACAGTAAGAAATTCGGCAAACCGGGAAGAAAGGTCGGCTGGTATCAGGCTTTTTAAAGAGCAGGTAAGGAGCATAGCCGGAGTTGAGGCAGTGGGTACGTCAACTGAAATACCGGGAAAAGGGATTCTGAGGGGGATAGCCATTTCTCCTGTGGCTCACGATGAAGATAAGATGAGGGCGGTAGAGCGGGTGCTGGTAGACGATTACTTTTTGAGTATTCTGAATGTGAATTTCCTGGCCGGTCAGAATTTCGAACCCGGCCGGACTTATGGAACCGTGCCGTTGGTGCTGAATGAATCCGCTGCGGAGGATCTTGGGTTTTCTGACCCACAGACAGCTATTGGCCAGATCATTTATGAGTTTAACAGAGAGCCCAGAGAGGTGATTGGTGTTATTGCCGATTATCATCATGAATCGCTCAACCGTGTCAAAGACCCTATGTACTTTGTGAGAAATGATGCTTTCGATGCGTATTATGCTATTCGCCTGAAAACCGGGGATGTAACGGAGGTAGTGGCTCAGGTGGAGGAGGCATTTACCGAGATCTTCCCGGGTAATCCTCCCGGATACTTTTTCCTCGATAGTTTTTTTGACGGTCAGTATCGTCAGGATGAGCTCAACGGGCGGGTTTTTGCTGTTTTTGCCTTGATGGCGGTATTGGTGGCCTGCCTTGGGCTTTATGGTCTTTCTGCTTTTGCGGCTATGCAAAGAGCCAAAGAGGTAGGGGTGAGAAAGGTGTTGGGGGCGAGCATTCCCGATCTCTTCGTCCTGTTCTTCAAAGAGGTATTTGTGCTGGTCCTGCTGGCTTTTGTCATAGGCCTGCCTTTGAGTTACTTCGGTGTAGATCAGTGGCTGTCCGGTTTTGCCTATCGCATGGAGATTGGCTGGGTACTCTTCGCCTTGCCACTGCTGATTGTAGTGCTGGTCACCGTATTGGCTACGGCACAACAGATTATCAGGGTTTCGGTCATGAATCCGGTGAAGTCTCTCAGGTACGAGTAGCTTGCTGATTGCTCTTTGAAACGAGATAGACCCCACAGAAAATAAGGAGGGCAAAAATCAGTTTTTGTGGATCAAAAGTGTCCTGTTCCATCAGTATAGCAATGATGGTAGCGAAGACGGGTTGCAGATAGATATATGACCCCACAGTGGCTGATTTGACATACTTAAGTGTCCAGGCATTCAGCGCATATACAATGAGCGTAGTGGCAACAATCACAAAGACAATGCTCAGCCAGGCCTCTTGCGGCAGTGCAGTCCAGTTGACCGCCATCGCTTCGTTGTAGCCAAAGGGAGTAACCATGAAGATGCCGAAAAAGAATACCCATTTACTGAGGGTGAGGGCGCTGTATCGTTGCATCAGAGGCCTCACAATTACCAGGTAAGTACCATAGGCAATGGCATTGATAAAGATGAAGACGTCTCCCAGAAAGATGTCATTTTCCAGAGAAATACCCTCGTTCATAATCAGGGCAATCGCCCCTGAAAAACCCAGGGCAATCCCGATGATTTTGGTTCGGGTAATGGGTTCCCTGAGCAATAGCCTGGAAACCACCAGTACAATGATGGGAACGGTTGTAATGATCAGAGAACCGTGGATAGGACTGGTGAGACTAAGTCCTTTGAAGAAAAACAGCTGATTCAGAGCTACACCAAAGAGGGCACATTTGGCCAGCTGCAGGTAGTCACGCTTATGTTTGATCGGATCTGACGGAAAAAAAGACGCAATAAGCCAGAACAAACCGGTACTGACAATTACCCTCACCATGATAAAGCCAAAGGGGCCGATGTACTCCGGGGGTGGCTATTTTGGCAATGCTGTAATTAGCACCGTATATCAGGCTGACAAAGGTGAGCGCACCATGTACCTGAAGCTGTCTTTTCATGGGCGCGAAGGTAGTAGAATTGACGACTGCTCAAATCATCCGGTCTTAAGTTTTATCAGTGGTCCGGTAAAAGCATTAAATCAGTCGGTAGCCTGACTTAGTTTCCGGGGAGTGAACATAACCCCCAGGATAAGGCCATACAAAAAGTTCGATATACCCACTTCAAAACCGTGAGCCAGCCTTATGTGGATGGGCATAAGCTCATTGGGTGAAAGCAGTGGCGCAATGCCTCCGAGAATGGAAAAGAAGAGGCCAATGAGTACTCCGGTTCTCCATTTATTCAGTTCTGTGGTTTGCGCAATAAGGATGGCAATGGATACAAATACAAAGCCCCTGAAAAAGAGGTTGGTCTGTATGATGAGTATGATCGGAGGGATTTTGTCTTCATAAAACTCCATAAGCTCCGGATAGCTGGCTTGTAAGATCATTCCTGCGGAGGCGTAGAAGATAAAGTAGAGCACATTACCGGTGAGTATTCGCCAGATGTACCCGATAACGGAATGTTGTTTTCGGAGAGCTTTTTGTGCTTGAGCTAATCGGCCTGTGTATAGAAAGCCGATGGCCAGTATGCCGGGAGTGACAGACAGAAAGCCTTGCAACATGCCCTGAAAGGTCTCCACGCGAGTGATGATGTTGAATAAATAGGCCTCAATCAGAATATTGAAGGTGCCGATAATGAAAAAGATGAGCCAGAGGGCTCCTGTCAGTCTGCCTTTCTGTAGCCAGCTGTGTCTTAGGTAACCTATAGTCGGAATGGCGATCAAAAGCATACCCAGGCCACGCCACAGATAATGATTCAAAGGGTAGATGCCCGAGAAGATCAGGTCTGACAGGGCGGATGATAACAGCAGTATCCCGGTTATGATCGCTATGGTTTTCAGAGTTTCAGCTTTCATGTTGATCGTTTTTAAGTCTTCCGATAGCTTTCTCCGCCCAGTCTATATGGGTTTCATAACTGGATATGCCCAGCTCAAAGGCCAGCAAACCGTTGATCGGCATGTATTGACTTTGCTTTTTATGGAAGTCCAGCAGAGAGTTAAGGTAATCCTGACAGCCCCTCTTAAAGTCATGGAGAAAGGTCAGTTTAATCCTCAGGTCTATGGTTTCATCCATAAAGGCAAACCGCAGAAGTAGTCCTGGAAGATTCTTGGGAATGTCTGAGGCTACTACGGGTGTTTCAAGCCATTTCTTCATTTGTATCGAGCCAGATTCGGTTATATGGAAGGGGCTTTTCTTTTCTTCCTGATTCTTTTTATCGACCAGATCCAGCTGTTGCAGTTTTTTAAGGGCCGGATATATACTGCCGGGACTGCTGCTGTAATTGCCCATGGCTGTCGTTTCGAAAACCTGCCGTATTTGATAGCCGCTCTGTGCATTTTGTGTCAGCAGGCCCAGGATGGCAAAATCCAGTGAAGTAAGGTTCATTTGAAAAGCTTTTAGTACGAATCGTATTACAATTATAGTACGATTCGTACTAAAATGCAAATTCACGATTTCTCTGCTGTTGTGTGTTGGTCAGGGGTTTATGGGTTTGGGATTAATTGCTGTGTTTCTTTTCCTCGATCAGCGTACCGGACTTATCCCAGGTTTTCCAGATACCGATAGGGATTCCATCAAGAAATTCTCTGCTGGTTTTCAATTGACCATTGGGGTGCCATGTTTTCCATACTCCGTGCTGAAAGCCGTTATGGTAGGAACCTTCCTCCTTCTTACGGCCATTCGCATGGTGGCTCAGGTGAGATTCATATTCTTTTATAAGAGTGAAGGGCTTTTCAGATTTCTCAAACACCAAAATGTCTGGTTCAGACAATTGTATGAACTCATCTTCATAGCGCTGAATTTTAAGCTGTTTTGGGCCGATATCTAATACCTGAAAGGTGGTGGCACCGATAATGATCACCTCATTGGAGATAAAGCGATAGCTGCTCCTGTACTTGTGTCCGAAGCGTAGTTCCTGAAACTCTCCCGCTGGCGTAAAGAAAAAGACAACCTCTTGCTGGCTGTTGTCACTCAGTGTTGTGGTTTCCGGGTCTTCTGTGGTCAGCTCGGTCAGTAGTTCAAATCCTGCAGTTGTATCCCTGATGGTTTCTGCCAGGTCCCAGCGGCCTGCAATCAACTCCTTCGATTGGCTGATTTGTCCACTTACTGTGCCTGACATCGTCAGCAGAAAGATGAGTGCCGAAAGTCTTTTCATCTGGACGGATACTTTTTCGCGATCTAAATATTCATTTAAAATCCAACATTCCTAATTTCACAGAATGGACTTTTCCTCTAAACCGCTTGCTGAACGTATTCGTCCTCAAACCCTGGATGACCTGATTGGTCAGGAGCATTTGGTGGGCAAACAAGGCGTATTGCGCAGGGCTATTGAATCGGGCAGTATTCCTTCTATGATTTTATGGGGGCCTCCCGGGGTAGGTAAAACTACCATAGCCAATATCATCGCCAATGCCGTAAAAGCACCCTTTTTTACCCTCAGTGCGATTAGCTCGGGTGTCAAGGAAGTGCGTGAAGTAATTCAAAGAGCCAGGTTTCAGTCCAACACGATTCTCTTTATTGATGAGATACATCGCTTCAATAAGTCACAGCAGGATGCATTGCTGGGGGCTGTAGAGAAAGGAGATATCACCCTCATTGGAGCAACTACCGAGAACCCTTCTTTTGAAGTGAATTCGGCCCTCTTGTCCAGGTCGCAGGTTTATACCTTGAAAGCCTTATCGAAAGAGGACCTGACTCGCCTGGTGGAACTTGCCCTGGAAAAGGACTCGGTATTGCAAAAGAAGGAGGTGGAGCTCAAAGAGACCCAGGCTCTGTTTAGTATCTCCGGTGGTGATGCGCGCAAGTTGCTCAACCTGCTTGATCTGGTTGTAGAGAATATCGGAGGTGACAAAGTGACCATCACAGATGACCGGGTATTGGAGATTGCTCAACAGCGTGTGGCCATCTATGATAAATCAGGAGAGCAGCACTACGATATAATTTCCGCTTTTATCAAATCCATAAGAGGTAGTGACCCCAATGCGGCTGTATACTACCTGGCCCGGATGATCGAAGGAGGAGAGGATATTAAATTCATCGCCCGCAGGCTGGTCATTCTGGCTTCTGAGGATATTGGTAATGCCAATCCCACGGCTTTGGTGATTGCCACCAATGCTTTTCAGGCCGTGAGTATGATTGGTTATCCGGAAGGACGGATTGTCTTATCGCAGGCAGTTACCTACCTGGCTTCATCACCTAAGAGCAATGCGGCTTATATGGCCATTAATAAGGCACAGAGTCTGGTAAGAAAAACAGGAGATTTGTCGGTGCCTTTGCCTATTCGCAATGCGCCTACCAAGCTTATGAAAGAGGAAGGCTATGGTAAGGGTTATAAGTATGCTCATGACTACCCCGGCAATTTTGTGAATCAGGAATTTATGCCGGAAGAAATCAAAGGGACCAAACTCTATGACCCTGGTAAAAATGCACGTGAGGAAGACATGCGCAAGCGCCTGAAAGCTATGTGGCGGGAGAAGTATGGTTATTAGGAAATGAGGGGTGCAGAATGGTAAAAGATGAATATGTCATTCTTACTCAATCTCAGTCCTTCTCTTTTACCCGTTGAGCCTTAATTCTTACTTCAGCACTTTGTGAATTACCAGTTTATCACCGATCCGCAGTTGTACCAGAAACATGCCCTGCTGCAGGGTGGAGGTGTCAACTATAAACTCCTGCTCTCCCTGACTTAGCCTTTCAGTTGCTTCGGTTTGAAAAGCCTGTCCGCTCAGCCCGATAAGCTTCATCTCAAACAGTGCCGGGCTGGGATTATAAAAGGTGATTCTTAGCTGATCGCCTACTGGGTTAGGGAAGGCTTTTAGCTGAATTTCTTTGATAAAATCATCTTCTATACCTGTGACTATATTATTCCTCCCCAGGAAATCGAGTCTGCCCACCGTTTTACGTCCGGGTTCTGTGGTGAAAGTGACAGAAGACCCGCTCTTATTAATGTTCCAGGTAACCTGGTCCATGGGAATGTTATCTCTGCGGGACAGGGCAGTCAGGTCTGCTGCATTCATTTGCAGCTGGTGCTGTCCATCACTCAGGACAGCCAGGTCAAGGGTGAAGGAAGGTTCATTGCGTGAGACCGTATCGGCACCTAAAAGCCAGAAATTTCGGATAGAGAAGGGGTTAGGGGTCAGGGTTACCCCGTAGAAATCCTGCTCATCACCCAGTGTAGCATTCTCAGGAGGTCCCTGGGCCTGGATTATAGAGACCATATCATAAAAGGTATGAATAAAATTCTCACGGCAAACCGCACAGAAAGGGAGTCCCAGTGTTTCCATTTTGCAGCCGTTATGGGGCTTGTGCCACCTCGGATCTTCTGTATGTGGATATATGCCAATCTCGTTATCACCCACCCAGTTTTTCCACTTCACCGTATTGGGGTTTGTTATCTGGGTCATGTTAGGAGATTCTCTGGCAAACTGCGGACCGGCCCAGTACTCATCTGACAAATCAGCCATGGAGTGGCCAATCTCATGGATCATAATCTGACCAGCCTGGATATTGGTAGAAGCTGTAGCCAGCCAGCCACCGCTACCTCCGTATTTGTCATCATTTACCAGTACAAAGGCCTGGTCGTATTCCGGGAAGTTATCGGCCAATACTGAGGCCACTTTATTATCGTAGGTGGGTACCAGCAGTCTCTCTACACCTGCATAGAAGTAGGTACTGCCGAAATAATTGTCGATCAGATTATTAGGGTCCCGTGAGGCTCCGCTTTCATTAGAAGGTACTTTGATGATGTGCACATTGAAGTAGTTCTTATACTCCTTAAATGGCGTGGTAATGAAGAGTTCGAGTAAGATAAGTCTTACATCATCTCTGAATTTGTTCAGTTCATGTTCCTGATAGCCATCACCTACAAATACCAGATTAATCCTTTTGTCATTGTCGCCAGTACTGGAAAGGGTCTCTACCTCAAATTCCTGAGCTCTGATGAATGTACAAATCAGCAACAGTATGAGGCCTGATACAAACTTTTTCATAGATCCAGAGGGATTACAGAAAGCAATTCTCCGGACGAACGGGTTACTTTCAGGTTGGTCATCTGCTTATTAAACTGGATTCGAAGCACAAGAGACGCTTTGTCGAGGTTAATTTGTCGTCTTTGTATTTTACCGTTCTCATCGGCAATCTCCATATTTCTACTCAGTGGATTTTCGGAAGCCACCTGCATAAGCGTATTACCCTGCTGGTCTTTAAACTCAAAGTTCAGATACCTGGGGAGGTGCAGGGTCTCGGGTAGATGTCGTTTGATTTTTCCGTCCACCAGTTTCTTATCAAGCACACTGAAGCTGATTCCTTTATTTGTTTTCGTCAACTCAAGGCTGAGGAAAAGAATCTGATTCTTTTTAGGATGGATCAGGCTTACAGGGATTACCGTGTTTCTGGCAATCTGAGAGTTGCAGGCGGTCAAACCCACAAGAACCAGGAGAATAGTGAATTTTTTTAGCATCAGATTCGAAGGGCGCTATTCCCTTCGAAAATATGATTTCTCCGTGACTTGTCCTTTCTTTTGAGTGAGAATCAGGAGATTACCCTCAAATTGAATGGACTGCCCTGTCTTTTCTTCATCGCTATAGGGAATTGTCCAAAGCCAGGGGCTATGAGGTTCAATGTGCCAGATCCCCATGTCCACCCTCTTTCCGTTTGCATCAAACCTTCGGTAAATACGGTCCCAGCCAAAGTAGTAGGTAAATGGCTCTACATCGGCTGTTTCTCCCTGATTTGTATCTTCATTCATTGATTCAAAACGGTAGTAGGTCCAGTTGCCAATGATTTTATCCCAGGGGGCCAGAGGCTTTTCATCAGCAGGGCTGAGTGTGACTTTTACCTTCATGCCATCCTCTATTCTTTGCCAGATCATGGTTTCGCCTTCGAAAGACAGTTCAAACGCTCCGTACTCATCCGCTCTTCCCTGCTGGTCATAGGTTAGGAATTCTCTGGTAGTTGCATTATAAGTCCAGGTACCCAAAGAGTTCTGTACCCAGCCATTACCTCCTGACTGCTGGCCGTTTGACTCAAATTCAAACCATTTGGCAGTAGGCGTAAGCAACCTGTCTCCGACAGTAACCTGATCAACCTGCCACAGGCCGGGTATTCCCAGCTTTTCTTCGGGGAATTCACCGGTTTTCAGTCCGGCAATTTCAGTATGGTCCTGCGATTGCAATTGGAAAAAAAATGTCAATAACAAAAGGGTATAGAGAGGTCTCATAGCTTTCCGTCTTAATGTAAAACTAATGATTTAGTTTAATGTCTACTTATAGGAGGCAGTGTTTTTTCTGTATTTTCATGGTTTGCATTAAGTTTCTAAACTCTATGAAAAAACTCTCTTACTTACTTACAATTGGGGTTATTCCCCTTATTTTCGGCTGCCAGTCGGCTACTGAAAACTCCACCGGTGAAGCTGCGGCCATGGATACACTTACTATCGATCGGCATTTGCGTGTTTTAGCTTCCGATGACTTTATGGGCAGAAAGCCATTTACAGAGGGGGAGGAGAAAACAGTCAATTACCTTCGGTCTGAACTCAAACAGATGGGGTTGGAACCCGGTAATGGCGATAGCTATTTCCAGGATGTGCCCCTCGTTGAGATTACAGGCACTCAATCTCCGGAAATGATCGTGAAAGGATCCGGATTGAATGAAGCATTCAAAACCCTGGATGACGTAGTGGTTTACACAGAGCTGGTACAGGAAGAGGCGGGTATTGATAACTCTGAACTCGTATATGCCGGCTATGGTATTGTGGCTCCTGAGTATGACTGGAATGATTATGAGGGGCTGGACGTGAAAGGGAAGACGGTCATTGTTTTGGTAAATGACCCCGGTTTCGGTTCAGGAGACAGTACTCTTTTTAAAGGAGATCAGATGACCTATTACGGCCGCTGGACCTACAAGTATGAAGAGGCTGCAAGGCAGGGAGCTGCTGGTGTGCTCATTGTTCATGAAACGGTTCCTGCAGGTTACCCATGGCTTGTGGTGCAGAGCTCCTGGACGGGAGCCAAGCTGAACCTTGATGATGAAAACCCTCCTTATAAGTGTGACATACAGGGTTGGATTACCCGTAATACGGCCACCAAGATTTTCGGAGCTGCCGGTATCAGGGACTATTCAGGAATGGCCAGGAGTAAGGATTTCAAACCGGTTTCCCTGCAAATGACCGCTTCAGTGTCTGTTAAAAATGAGATCAAGAAGGACATGTCGAGGAATGTGGTTGCTATGCTGAAGGGCAGTGAACGACCTGATGAGTATATTATCTACTCTGCTCACTGGGACCACCTGGGAGTGGGTGAGCCTGTAGATGGTGATTCCATTTATAATGGTGCCCATGATAATGCCAGTGGTACCGTAGGTATGCTGACGATAGCGGAAGCCTTTGCCAAAGCAGCAAATAAGCCTGAGCGTTCAGTGGTTTTTCTGTTTGTTACGGCCGAGGAACAGGGACTTCTGGGATCAGCCTATTATGGACAAAATCCCATTTTCCCACCTAACCAGACGGTAGCCAATATTAACATTGATGGCCTGCCTGCCTATGGAGAAATGAAGGATCTGACTATCACGGGCTACGGGCAATCTGAACTGGATAATTATGCAGAGGCAGAAGCGAAAAAGCAGGGACGCTATGTCATTCCTGACCCCGATCCCGGAAAAGGATACTTCTTCCGTTCAGATCATTTCAATTTTGCCAAAGTGGGAATCCCGGCCCTTTATGCATCTGGTTCTTATGAGTCGAAGGAGAAAGGCGTGGCATTTATTGAAGAGAAAACCCAGGAGTATTTATCCATTCGTTACCATCGCCAGGCCGACAACTATCTGCCCGAAGAATGGGACCTGAAAGGAATTCTTCAGGATGCGCGGTTACTTTTTAACGTTGGGCATCGTCTAGCCAATGAGACTTACTTTCCGCAGTGGTCTGAAGGGTCAGAATTCAAGGCCAAACGGGATGCGGATATGAGTCTCCGCCAGAAATAAATGGCTCCCTCACCTTTGCCGGCTAAACTCAGGATTTCTTAAGGGAGTTGTCCAGAAGGACAGCTATTCCTGCTATTTGAGACAGTAGTCTCGGCAAATCATGTATTCATTTCTAAAACAAAAACTATGGCTCAACTGAGAATTTCTAACTTATCAAAAACCTACCCGAATGGTGTCAAAGCACTGGACGATGTTTCCCTTGAAATAGGGAACGGAATGTTTGGTCTTCTCGGACCCAACGGTGCCGGTAAGTCTTCTCTGATGAGAACAATTGCAACACTCCAGGAGGCAGATTCCGGATCAATTTTTCTCAATGATCTTGATATTATCAATAACCCCGTGGAACTCCGAAAAACCCTGGGCTACCTGCCACAGGAATTCGGAGTGTATCCCAGGATTACAGCGGCTCAGTTGCTGGATCATATGGCCATTCTGAAAGGAGTAACAAACGGACGTGAGCGAAAAGAACTGGTTAAATACCTGTTGAATAAGGTCAACCTCTATAAGCAGCGGGATAAAAGTGTCAAAAGTTTTTCGGGCGGTATGAAGCAGCGTGTAGGGATTGCACAAGCGCTTATTGGCAGCCCTCAGCTGATCATTGTCGATGAACCGACTGCCGGCCTCGATCCAGGAGAAAGGAATCGCTTCCATAACTTGCTGGCCGAAGTAGGAGAAGAGGTAGTGGTGATCCTTTCTACCCATATTGTGGACGATGTTCAGGAGCTCTGTACCGATATGGCTATTATGAACCTCGGTAAGATTGTTTACAACGGTTCGCCACTTACCGTACTGGACGACCTGGCTGGTCAGGTATGGAGAAAGCAGATAGAGAGGTCAGAGTTGGAATCCTATCAGAAAGCATATACTGTCATCTCTGATAAGATGGTAGCCGGTAAACCTCAAATACATGTATTGAGTGATGATAATCCCGGAGAGGGTTTTGAGTCTGTGGCACCAAGTCTGGAAGACGTGTTTTTTGCCAAGATCAATCAGTCAGAAGTACCAGCTTAATTAAAAGTCGAGATCATGTTTAAGACATTCTTTTTAAAAGAGCTGGGAACGGGGTTGAAACGCCCCATGGTGTATATATTCTTTGTGGTGATCGCATTACTGGTCTTTTTTGCCGTGGTAAGCGATAATGTTCAAATCGGTGGTTCAATCGGTAATGTGCATAAAAATGCGCCTTACATTTTGACCACTTTTGTAACAGTACTCACCATTTTTGGCTTGCTTATAGCGGTGGCATTCTTCAATAATGCTGCCTTGAGAGACTATAATTACAATTTCAATGAGATACTTTTCAGTACTCCCCTGAGTAAAAGTGGTTACTTCTTTGGTCGTTTTCTGGGGGCACTCATTTTAGCTTGTATCCCGTTATTAGGTGTGTTTTTCGGTATGTTGGTGGGGGTGACCATAGGGGTGCCCCTGGGGTGGATTGATGCGGATAAAGTTGGCCCCTTCTATCCTGAAATGTTTATCAATAACTTCCTGATTTTCATTCTGCCTAATATGTTTCTGGCAGGGGCGATTACCTATGCTCTGGCGAACAAATGGAAGAGTACGGTCATTTCATTTGTTGGTACCATTGTGGTCATGGTAGGCTATATCATTTCCAGTACCTTGCTTTCTGACATTGATAATGAGACCATCGCGGCACTGACAGACCCTTTCGGAAATACGGCTTACTCAGTGGTTACAAAGTACTTTACACCGGTTGAGAAGAATACGTTGAGTCCTACGTTCACCGGCATTTTGTTACAGAACAGGCTACTGTTTATCGGTGTTTCCACGGTCATTCTTTTGGCTTCTTATTTTAGCTTTTCATTCACAGCCAAACCAGGCAGCAGAAAGAAAAAGGCAGGAGAGAAGCCTGTACCGGTTATGAATCTGCCTCAGCCTGTTCTGAATCAGGTATTTAATTTCAATACCTATTGGCTGCAGTTCAGAAGCTTTTTCAGGATAGACTTCCTGAGTATTGTGAAGAGTACAACCTTTAAAATTCTCTTCTTCTTCATGCTGGTATTGACTATTTCCAGCCTGTTCGGAGGCTTTGAGTACTTCGGATTGCAATCTTACCCGGTTACCTATAAGATGGTAGACGTGATTGATGGAAACCTTACCATTTTTGTGATTATCATACTGGTGTTCTTTAGTGGAGAACTGGTCTGGCGAGACAGAGAAAATAAGATCAGTGAAGTGATTGATGCTTCTCCTTTTAATTCGCTTCCCTCTTTAGTGGCAAAAGCCCTTTCACTTTTCATCGTTACCAGTGCTCTCTATTTATTCGGCATATTGATCAGTGTAATCTATCAGTTGCTGGATGGTTATTCTAACATCGAATTAGGGGTATATTTTGGCTCTTTTTGGTATAACTACCTGGCGCTGTATGCAGTAACCAGTGCCTTCCTCATCTTTATTCAGGTGATCATGAATAACAAGTACCTGGCCTACTTTGTGTCAGTTCTCTACCTGTTCCTGGCCGACCTGTTATTGATTCTGCTGGAGGTAAATTCAAACCTGCTGAACCTTGGAGCCACGCCCACCATGATTTATTCAGATATGAATGGTTTTGGTCCGGCTGCTAAAGCGGTGATGTGGTTCAATGCCAACTGGCTGCTGTTTGGTGGACTCCTTTTATTAATTGGAGGTCTTTACGTAAAGCGGGGTGTCATCAGTGGAGCGAAAGAGCGGAGAAGAGTCGCTGCCAAGAACCTGACAGGTGCTTATGCAAAAGGCCTGATCGGTATACTGGCTCTATGGATTGCTGTGGTGGGCTTTATCTACTACAATGTGCATGTGCTCAACAAAGTCCCGTCCGGTGATGATCAGGAGCAACAGGCGGCAGACTACGAGAAAAAGTACAAGAAGTATGAGAACATCGCACAGCCTAAACTGTTGGCAGCAAACTACGAGATTGACATCTTTCCCTATGACCGTGATGTTAAGGCCCGTATTGGCGCCTCACTGATCAATGAAACGGAAGAAGCTATTGACTCGGTACATTTTATCATTGATGATAACTGGGGGCATGAAATCAGTATTCCGGGAGCAGAACTGGTATATAACGATGAGGAGATTGGTTATCAGATATATCAGTTAGATGAGCCGATGATGCCCGGTGATACAATCAAAGCAGACGTCACAGCGGAGTACATTACCAGGGGCTTCGAAAACGAGGTGACAAACACCAGCATCATCAGAAACGGTACTTTCCTGAATAATTTTGCCATCCTCCCTGTAGTGGGGTATAGCACCAATAATGAACTGGGTGATAAGGACACACGGAAGGAATATGGTCTGACCGAAAAAGATCGGGTACCTAAACTTCTGGCCGACTGCGGACCAGAATGTGAGATCAATTATCTGTCTGATGGTAAGTCTGACTGGGTGAATGTAGAAACCGTTATATCCACTGCAGGTGATCAGATTGCTATAGCCCCCGGGTCACTGATTGAAGAATGGCAAAAAGACGGTCGTAACTACTATCGCTATAGAGTCGACCATCCTTCTCAGAATTTCTATGCCTTTATTTCGGCCAGGTTTGAAGTGGCCAGGAGGAAGTGGAATGGTATTGATATGGAAGTGTACTATGATGCCAAGCATGACTATAACATTGATATGATGCTGGATGCTATTGAAAAGTCTCTGAAGTACTACACAGAGAACTTTGGCCCTTACTATCATAAACAGGCGCGTATAATAGAGTTCCCGCGCTATGCCACTTTTGCACAGGCTTTCCCGGGTACTATGCCGTATTCCGAGGGATTTGGTTTCATCATAAATCTTGAAAACGAGGATGACAACAACGTCATTGATGCAGTGATAGCCCATGAAATGGCACATCAATGGTGGGCGCACCAGGAAGTGTCGGCCAATATGCAGGGTGGTACTATGTTGACGGAGAGTTTCTCTGAATACTCGGCACTGATGGTGATGAAGCAGGAGACAGATCTGCTGAAGATGAAAGACTTCCTCAAATATGATATGAATCGCTACCTGGCAGGAAGAAGCGGGGAAACGCAAAAAGAGCTACCGCTCTATAAGGTGGAGAATCAGACGTATATCCATTACGGAAAGGGGAGCGTAATCCTTTACGCCCTGCAGGACTACATTGGAGAGGACAAAGTCAATACAGCACTGCGCAATTTTCTGGATGAGTTCAGGTACACAACTCCTTATCCGACTTCACTGGACTTTCTGAAACATCTTGAACAGGAAGTACCCGATTCTCTTCAGTACTTACTGACGGACTGGTTTAAGGAGATCACCCTTTACGATAACCGCCTGAAAGAGGCTAAGGTTGAAACCCTGGACAATGGTAAGTTCCGCGTGACACTGGATATAGAAGCTTATAAAATCAAGGCAGATACAATTGGAACCGAAGTACGCGTACCGTTGGATGACTGGATAGATGTGGGACTATATGCTGATGCAGATGAATCTGAATTGATTCTGCAGAAAAGGGTCAAGTTTAATCAACAGGACATGAAGCTTTCTTTTGAAGTGGATCAGGTACCGGTAAAAGCGGCTATTGATCCTCGCAGAATACTCATAGAACGGATTTATACCGATAATGTCAAGAGGGTAGAAGAAGAGGAGTAATCAGAATCGGGATACAGAAAACCTCCCTTTATTTATTGCATCACAATATATAAAGGGAGGTTTTTTGTTTTATAGGGTAGATACTTCTCGGGGTATCTACTGTTCTCCTGTTAAATCTTTCCCAGGGCACTGGTAGTCGACACTCTAAAATCTGGTGGTTACTGAGATATTCACCTTTTTGTCTTTGTCTTTGGGATTGAACAGATACTTCTTCCATGTGAGTGTGTTTTCATCTTCTGATTGATACTCCTTATTGGAGAAAGCCCGATATCCCCGTGCAAACCTGAGTTTCGTTTTAAAGTAAACATCGCTGAACATGACTGCAGGGTCAATACCCTGATCGTCCTCTCCCTGTGTGGCTTCCAACAGTGCTTCGGACATGAGGTCCTTGTCAGATCGTACAAGTTTACCCTTGGAGTAGGTGAAAAAAGTGTGAGTTTCTGATTGACCACCCTGACGATCCATAAAATACTCACTCATCCCCAGGTTCAAGGCCTTAAGATCATCAAAATCGAAACTGACGGAGAAAACCAGCATTTCTTTATCCACCTCTTGTTTTACGTTCGAAACCCCGCCCAGCGCTTCCAGTCGCTTTTTTACCATTTCAAATTCACTGACCATACCGGACATCGCTTCGTTCATTTCTTTATCATCCCCTGTACCCATGGCTGCCATCATATCGGCTATTTGGCTCATGTCCACGGTAATAGAATAGGTGCCACTTCCATCCTTCTGAAAAAAGATGTCCTCTATGATATGGAAGCAGGAAGTGAAGGAAAAGGCCATAAAAATGACCAACAAATGAATAAACAGTCTTTTGCGTCTGAACATGCGTTTAAGGTTTGGCAAACTAAAGATAGTCCTTTGCTCAAACTTCAAAAATCACTTCCTCATTCGGAATACGAAAACGCTCAGAATAAATACCCTTCTCCGAACCCGGACCGCAGCCTATCACCATCACAATTTCTGCTTTGCGAGGAAGCTTCAGGAGCTTCTTGATCCTGAGGGAGTCCATCCCCTCCATAGGGCAGGTATCGTAACCCTCAGCTTTCATGCTCAGCATAAAGGTCTGAGCCGCCAGGGCCGCACTTTTATGTACACTGATACGTATATCCGTACCATTACCATGGCGTACCATTGGGCGCCTGAGCCCGATAAAAAAGAACATTAGTTTTTTAATGGAACCCCAGATTCTGAAAGGATCATTGAAGTAATATTTGGGTATCAGACTTTGGTAATACTTGAAAGCGCGTTTGGCCTGTTTATCCGTTCGGTCACCGTAAACATTTTTCATCTCGGCTATCAGGGCCTGCTGGCGTTTACGCCATAGGTCTGGCCGCGCTACAAATACAACCAGCTCCCTGGCCGTTTTGGCCGCGTTCTGACCCATGCAGATCGGAACCATTTTCTCCAGGGTGTCAGGAGACTTGATTCTGTAAAACTCCCAAAGCTGCATATTGCTGCTGTTAGGAGCGAGGATGGCTCGGTCTATACTTCTTTTTACCGAATCATGGTCAAAGTCAGCCTCAGCATCGTAAACCCTGACAGATCTCCGGGCCTCGACAATCTCATTAAACAGCTCAGCGCTTTTCTTCATACTAGTATACCAGGGGTATCAGGGTTTGGGATAGTATGGCCAGCAGAATGATGGCAATAATGTTGAGAAGAAAGCCTGCCCTGATCATTTCCTTCATGCGGATCATACCACTGGAAAACACAATGGCATTGGGAGGGGTCGAGATGGGCATCATAAAAGCATAGCTGGCTGCGAGTGTCACGGGCAAGGATAAGTGAAGCGGATCAACCCCCATGCTGCCGGCTATTCCCAGTACTACCGGAATAAAAATGACCGTCAGCGCGATATTGCTCATAACTTCCGTCATAAAGAGCATAAAGGCACATAAACCTATGATCAGTAATAGCTCATTCATTTGACCATTACCGGCAATGGCATCGCCCACTGTCTGAACAATATTGACTCTTTCCATGGCTCTGGCGAGGGCCATGCCTCCCCCGAATAGCAGAAGTATCCCCCAGGGCAGCCGCTGCGTTGCCTTCCATTCCATTAAGAATTTCCCCTCTTTCAGTTTCAGGGGGGTAATAAACATCAGGATTCCTCCCCCTATGGCGATGGTGGTGTCATTAAGTACTTTGGTGTCCAGCCAGTTGTTGATACTTCCGCGCAGAATCCAGGTACAGGCGGTAATGAGGAATATAATGCCTACGATTTTTTCAGCTTTTGATACCGGCCCCAGTTCCCTGATCTGGTCGTTAATTACCTTGGCAGAAGAGGAGAGTTGGCGAACACCACTGGGGTACAGCACACGGGTCAAAAGGAAATAAGCGATAAAGAGCATCAGGGCGCAAATGGGAAGCCCTACTGCCAGGTATCGCGAGAATTCAACCTCATAATTGGCCAGGTCGCTCATAAAGCCTACCCAGGCTACATTGGGAGGCGTACCGATAATGGTGGCAGTGCCTCCGATGTTGGCGGCATAGGCTATACCGATCATAAGGGCCAGACCAAAGCGTCTTTTGCCCCGGTCGTCTGTACCGGAATCAGTCCCTAAGAGGCTGGTAATAGACAGTGCTATCGGCAGCATCATCACAGTAGTGGCCGTATTGCTGATCCACATGCTGATGAACGCAGTGGTAAGCATAAAGCCCAGGATAATACCATTAGGGTTGGTGCCTGTAAGCCTGATGAGGTTGAGTGCAATCCGTTTGTGCAGGTTGTGCTCTTCCATCGCCAGCCCCAGCATAAAGCCTCCCATAAACAGAAAAATGGTAGGGTGTGAATAAGGGGTGGTGGCTTCGCTGATGCTGAAAATCCCGGTTAGCGGGAAGAGCACCATGGGCAGCATAGAAGTTACCGGAATGGGGGCCGCTTCCGTGATCCACCAGGTGATCATCCAGGCGGCAACGCCTATCACTTTCCATGCGTCATCAGACAGGAGATCTGCCGGAACGAGGACAGGGATCAGAAAGAAAAGTAAGGGGCCGAAAAGAAGGCCGAATATTTTAGCGCCCGTGAATTGCGGTTGTTTCAAAACTTATGGTGATTGAGAAGCTACGAAATTAACAGTTTCATAATAGGATCGTGAAAAGCTGCTGAAAATTGTGTTGCTAACTTGGCCGAAAACCCCTGATTATGAGACTTTGTCTACACATTTTCCTGCTGCTCTTCATGGCGCAGCTCACCGTTTCAGGTCAATCTTTGAAGCGTCAGGCTGTGGCTGCCCCGGTTGGGTTTGATTATGCTCCGAAAGAGATCAAAATACTCTCCTGGAATGTGGAGCACTTTATTGATCAGCACGATAACCCTTATATCAATAACAGAAGAGAGGACAGCGGGGAGGGCATGGCTGGCAGAGAGGCTCTTTTGATGAAAGCAATAAGAGCCGCAGATGCTGATATTGTGGTACTACAGGAGTTTGAAAGTGTACAGTACCTGGCAGGTTTGGCGAAAGAACACTTGTCTGATATGGGGTATCTCTTTTTTGCGGACGCTGAAAGCTACTCCTGGTATATGAATGTGGTCATCATGTCGAAAGTACCCCTGGGCACAATTTATAGCTACGGTGCCCTTTATACCCCGGTACCTGGGATTGTCAATGAAGAAGGGCTGGAAGAAACCCAGATCAATATCAATACCCGAATGTGGTCGATTGACGTATTTCCCAACGCTGCTTATGATTTTGTACTGACAGGGGTACACCTGAAGGCAGGGCGTGGAGAGAGAAATGAACAAATGCGTTTGGGCCAGATTAACTTTCTGAAAACACAGTTTGCCAGGTTTGTGAAAGAAGACCGGAGAGCCAACCTGCTGATGCTGGGAGATTTTAACTGCATGCCTGATTCGAAAGAGTTCAAGGCTGCTTTGGCCGGTAAGAAAGGAAACCGGTTTATTGACCCGCTGGCAGGTACGGATATTTATTCTCATCCGTCAAAACAACCTACCCGTAGGATCGACCATATTATTGCCAATCAGAACATGATTTCTGAGCTGGTAGCAGGCTCTGTGAAAATAGAAGATTTGTTATCCAGAGAAGAGATGGTGCAGCTGAGTGATCATATGCCGGTGATGGCAACATTCAGAGCTTCAGACAAATAAGAAAAGGGTGTCTTTCGACACCCTCTCCACTTCAACCTTAAAATACTAAAAACTAACTAACTATATCTTAAAACGGATTCTCAAAGAATTTTATTCTGAAAGCTTCCGCTTTTCGTTTCATTTTAGAATTAACTTCTGCAATACTATACAGGGAAAAGGGGGGATTAGTTTCATAAAATCGGTTAAAATTTTTCCATCTTGGGTTAAAAGGAAGAGAAGGCGGATGTATGGCAAATAAGGTGGCTTACAAACGACAATCAAGTGCTGTCAATCCTTTGGCGGAGACATATATTGTTCTATTTTTGCCACGAAATTAAACCTGTAGAAATGAGCGTTCTAGTTAATAAGGATTCCAAGATTATTGTTCAGGGATTTACCGGATCAGAAGGTACTTTCCATGCCGGCCAGATGATCGATTACGGAACCAATGTGGTGGGAGGAGTAACTCCCGGAAAAGGTGGAAAAGAGCACCTCGGAAAACCAGTTTTCAACTCTGTAGAGGAGGCTGTTGAAAAGACCGGAGCTGATGTCTCTATCATTTTTGTGCCACCGGCTTTTGCGGCTGATGCTATTATGGAAGCAGCTGATGCAGGTATCAAAGTCATCATAGCGATCACCGAAGGTATTCCTGTGAAGGACATGGTGACAGCCAAAGAATATATCAAAACCAAAGAGGTTACACTGATAGGCCCTAACTGTCCGGGTGTAATCACTCCGGATGAAGCTAAAGTAGGTATCATGCCTGGCTTTGTATTCAAGAAAGGGCGTGTAGGTCTCGTTTCTAAATCAGGAACGCTTACTTATGAAGCTGCCGACCAGCTGGCTAAAGCAGGCTTGGGTATTTCTACCGCTATTGGTATTGGTGGTGACCCGATCATAGGTACACCTACCAAGCAGGCAGTACAGTTATTGATGGAAGACCCAGAAACCGATGCTATCGTAATGATCGGTGAGATTGGTGGTAACTACGAAGCCCTGGCCGCTGACTATATCAAGAGTACCGGAAATGCCAAACCGGTTGTAGGCTTTATTGCTGGTCAGACAGCGCCTCCCGGCAGAAGAATGGGGCATGCCGGTGCCATCATTGGTGGAGCTGAAGATACAGCTGAGGCCAAAATGAAGATTATGGCAGAGTGCGGTATTCATGTAGTGCAGTCTCCGGCAGACATCGGAGAGACCATGGCGAAAGTACTGAATGGCTGATCATTGCCATTTCCAGGAAATACGAAGACCGGCTTGCCGGTCTTTTTTTATGGCTTCAAAAAAATTAAGGCGCTGCCATCTGCAACGCCTTTCCAATTAAATCAACCCTGCTGGTACAGGGCTCCACTACACAAACTCGACAATCACTGAGTTTAAACTATTAACTAACCAAACTACTTTGGTAAAGCTCGGTAGTATAGCCATGCCATAACATACCGGAATCAGGGTATTTTGGCTCATCGTAAATGAGGATAGGAGAGATTCTTTATCGTACAGGCCACAAATAGAAAAGGCTGGTTTCAAACCTTGAAACCAGCCTTTTCATTGCTGAATTATTTGATGCAGCGGCTATTTGGCGTAGTTCACGGCACGCATCTCTCTGATCACCGTTACTTTGATTTGCCCCGGATACTGCATGTCCTTCTCGATCTTCTGCGAAATATCAAAAGATAACTGTCCGGCCTGAATGTCTGTTACATGCTCGGCATCTACCAGTACGCGCAGCTCACGACCTGCCTGAATAGCGTAGCACTTATTCACTCCGTCAAAATCAAGGGCCAGTGCTTCCAGTTCTTTCAGTCGCTTGATGTAAGACTCCATTACCTCTCTTCTGGCTCCTGGCCTTGCACCTGATATAGCATCACAGGCTTGCACCAGAGCAGAAATCATAGAGGTCATTTCTATCTCATCGTGGTGAGCCCCTATGGCATTGCACACCTCAGGGTGTTCCTTATATTTCTTGGCCAGTTCCATTCCCAGCAGTGCGTGAGGCATCTCTGGTTCTTCAGGCCATACTTTACCGATATCGTGCAGGAGAGCAGCTCTTTTGGCCCTCTTAGGATTAAGACCCAGTTCGGAAGCCATAGTAGCACAAAGTCTGGCTACTTCTCTTGAGTGTTGAAGCAGGTTCTGACCATAAGAAGAGCGGAATCTCATGCGACCTACCATCTTGATCAGCTCAGGATGCAGACCGTGAATACCCAGGTCAATCACTGTTCTTTCTCCGATTTCAGAAATTTCCTCCTCAATATTTTTAGTGGTCTTGGTTACGATCTCCTCAATACGGGCAGGGTGAATTCTGCCATCCGCAACCAGCCTGTGCAACGAGAGCCTGGCAATTTCACGTCTCACAGGATCAAAGCCTGAGATAATAATGGCTTCCGGGGTATCGTCCACTACAATCTCAACACCTGTGGCTGCCTCCAGAGCTCTGATATTTCTACCCTCACGGCCAATAATTTTCCCTTTTACGTCATCGCTTTCAATGTTGAAAATCGAGACACAATTCTCAATAGCATGTTCTGTAGCGGTGCGTTGTATAGATTCTATAACGATCTTTTTAGCCTCCTTGGCTCCGGTGAGTTTCGCCTCGTCAATAATGTCCTTGATCAGAGCTGAGGCTTTAGATTCTGCCTCGTCTTTCAATGTTTCAATCAGTTGTTCCCTGGCTTCATCTGCCGAAAGCTGTGCCACCTTTTCGAGGGCTTTTACCTTCTCATGTACTTTGGCTTCCAGGTCATCTTTGCGCTTGCGCACGATTTCCAACTGGGCTTCCACATTTTCTTTGAGGCTGTCAAGTTCTGCCTCTTTGCGCTTGGATTGCTCCAGTTGCTTTGACAGGTTTGATTCACGTTGTCTCAGCTTATTTTCGTTGCTGATGATCTGATTTTTTTTGCGATTGGTTTCCTCTTCAAACTCTGATTTCAGTTTGAGAAACTTCTCTTTTGCCTCAAGAATACGGTCTTTTTTGATGGTTTCGGCAGTGAGTTCTGCCTCTTTGATGATTAGTTTAGCTTTTTCCTCCTGTTCCTGAACGGTTTTTTGATTAAGCTTTTGAAGCATAATCCGTCCTATGAATACTCCGACTGCAAGTGCTGCGACTCCAACTCCGAGTGTCACGATATAATCTCCCATAAGTATATATGCGCAGATTGGGAAGAAAAGCGAAACCGAAACGATTTAAGGGGGTAATCAGGAGAGGGCAGAGGCAATCAGGTTGGTGAGCTGATCAAGCTGATCTTCGGCAGTGCTATCGATTGCGCCAATCTCTTCTTCCGATTTCATTTTCGAAACAAGGCAATCAAAGGCTACCATGGCCAGTAAATCTTCTTTATCGTCTATACCAAATTGCTCTCTATAGGTTTTTATTTTTTCATTTATTTGCTTACTCGCATTTCGTACCCGTTGTTCCTCCTCAGGCTTCACTTTCATGGGGTACTCTCTGTCTCCTATTTTTATTTTTATTGATAGAATGTCAACCATAAAAAAGAGTTATTGGCTCAAGTGAGCGATACATCTATCTATTTCCTTAATGTACTCGTTTAATTTATATTTCAGCTCAGCGGATTCTTCCTTTTCCACTGTTGTGTTTGATACAATTTTAGTGATTTTGTCCTGATTTTGAAAATCAGCTAATTGGCCACCAAGCGACTCTACTTCCGCTTTTAGCTTTGAATTTTGAGAGATCAGATCCTGGTTTTCACGCTTCAGACGCTGATGAGCATCGACCAAAGCCATCGATTGCTTTTGGAGCCCTTTGAGTTTTTCAGCAAGTCTGAGTTTATCCATTATTTTCTGATGATTGCGCCCAATTCTCTTTCAAAGCCTCCCATTAATTTTTTCATGGTCTTGTCGATTACCTTATCTGTCAGGGTTTTTTCCTGATCCTGCAGATAAAAGCTCACAGCATAGGCTTTCTGATTCTCGTCTATTTTATCTCCCTCATACACATCAAAAACATTGATGCGATTCACGAGATTACGCTCGTATTTCAGGGTAAGTTTCCTAATGTCTTCAAATTTGGTGGATTTATCAATAACCAATGATAAATCCCGCTTCACTTCAGGAAATTTCGAGAGAGGTTTATAAGTAAATTCGGTTTGATACAATTTGCAGAGGTAAGTCCAGTCGATGTCAGCATAAAATACTTCGGCTTTTACATCGGCTTTTTTTGCCTGGCCGGCATTCACCTTGCCCAAGTGTGCGAGCGGTTTCTTATTCACGCTGATGGTGATACCATAGCCAAAGAGATCGCTCTCTACGTCAGTACTGTCATATTGGGTGATACCGAATTTGTTCAGCAGCCTCAATACCATGCCTGAAAGGTCGTGGAAATGCACAGGCCTTTTGTCTTCCAGCCAATGCTCTCCGCTATTCTCTCCCGTCATGAATAGCGCCAGGCGGGCACGCTCTACATACTTCCCGTTGATCAGGTGGTAAGTAGCTCCGAATTCGAACAGAGACAGGTTTTGCTGTCTGCGCTTTACATTCCGGTCTATTACCTCAAGTCCGTGAAACAACAGGTCTTGTCGCAGTACATTCAGATCTTCGCTCAGATAATTGAGAATATGTACGTTTTCTTCCTCATTGATAGAATTAATCTCTTTTGAGTAACCATCCTTCGTAAGGGAGTTGGTAACAATTTCGTTGAAACCGGCTCCGGCCAGTAGTCGGGTAGTTTCTTTTTGAATATTGTCAGGGTCTTTCTGCGTGAATTCAGAAAGGAAGCTGCTACTCAGGTGCTCGTCAATGGTGATATTATTAAGACCGTAAATCCTCAGAATCTCCTCCACAATATCAGCTTCTCTTTGTACATCTACACGGTAAGGTGGTACAATCGCCCTGAAGCCTTCGTCTGTGATATCAGTTAGCTCTATATCCAGGCCTGTGAGAATTTCTGAAATCCTTTCATTTCCTATCTCCTGACCAATCAGTCGGGTGATATTGGCATACTTTACGTCTACTTCAAAGTTTGCGATGGGCTCGGGGTATATATCACTGATTTCTGAAGATACCTTTCCACCGGCCAGTTCTTTGATAAGTAAGGCTGCATATTTGAGTGCATAAACCGTAATATTAGGATCTGTACCCCGCTCGTAACGGAAAGAAGCATCCGTTTTTAGCTGATGTATCTGAGCAGTTTTTCTGACATAGGCAGGTGAAAAGTAAGCACTTTCAAGAAACACGCTGGTGGTGCTGTCTTTCACGCCTGATTTGGTGCCTCCGAAAACTCCCGCTATGCACATGCCTTCTTCGCTATTGCAAATCATCAGGTCACGAGCTGTCAGACTTCTTTCTTTTTCGTCCAGTGTGGTGAACTTACTACCCTCAGGCAGGGTCTTGACAATTACTTTGTCTCCCGTGATGGCATCAGCATCAAAGGCATGCATGGGTTGACCCAGGCTATGTAATACATAGTTGGTGATATCAACCACATTGTTGGTAGGGTTGATGCCAATGGCCTGGAGTCTTCTCTTGAGCCAGTCCGGTGATTCTTTCACAGTTACATCCGTCATCGTTAAGGATGAGTACCGTGGGCAGGCTTCTGTATTCTCTATTGAAACGGGTATGTTTCTGTCGTGATTGTCCACAGCAAAGGCATCTACGGAGGGCAGGCTCAGTTTCCTGTTCAGCAGAACCTTCAGATCCCTGGCAACTCCTACGTGAGAGGCACCATCAGCCCGGTTGGGGGTCAGGCCTATTTCGATCACCTGGTCTGATTCCAGCTCAAAGTGTTTGGCAGCGGGGGTGCCATTGGGCAGGTCGGTGTCCAGTATCATAATGCCGTCATGAGAATCCCCCAGCCCTATCTCGTCTTCGGCACAGATCATTCCCTGTGATGCTTCACCACGGATTTTTGCTTTTTTGATTACAAAAGGCTCATGTCCGGAAGGGTAGAGTTTGGCGCCTACTGTAGCAACTACCACTTTTTGTCCTGCAGCTACATTGGGAGCTCCACAAACAATGGGTGAAGGTTCACCTGTACCGATATCCACGGTAGTAACACTGAGTTTATCGGCATTAGGGTGTTTGTCGCAGGTCAGTACCTCACCGATGACAAGGCCTTGCAAACCACCGGGTACTGCGTCTACTTCCTCAAGTCCTTCTACTTCCAGACCAGAAGCTGTGAGTAGGTCTGAAATCTCTTCTGTAGACTCATTCAGACTGATATAATCGTTTAACCAATTCAGGGAAATCTTCATGTGCTTGTATTCTTTGGCCCGGCTTTTTTAGCGCGAGGGCAAAAATAAGGATTTAAGTATTGGATTAAGAGGCTTAAAGTTCTTTATACAACTTTTCACCAGCCTCGATGGCTACCGTCATCAGGTTTTCCCTGGGAGGAATAGGGCAGCTGTATTCATCGTTAAAGTGACAGAAGGGGGTGTAGGCCATGTTAAAATCTATGGTGATGGCATTTGTACTACTTCTGGGTACATCAATGTAGCGGCCACCTCCATAGGTGGTTTCTCCGCTTGTGTCATCAGCAAACATCAGCGAGAGCTTGTTTGGGTTGTTTTCCTCCCAGTCCAGATAAAGCAAAAGCTTCTGCGCTTTACCATCCAGTTCAAATTCTGCATAGCCGTAGGGGATGTACTTCTTTGATTCACCGGTGGTAGTAGGAATGAAAACGGGCTGCTTTCGCTGAATACGTGTAAGCTTTGCCAGTATTTTATACTCCTCCTTTACCGGGTAGTATTTCAGGTTGGTAAAGGTTTTTCTGTCTTCTTCTGAAAGCGGAGAACTTGAAGAAATCATATAGCCGTTTCTGGTTTTACGATCTTCTTCCACTCTGGCAATGTACTCATCTGTGCCTTCGCCAACACTCAGAAAATTGATTATCGTAATGGCTACTATCGCAACGATCAGTACTACGAATATCTTTTGTCTTCCCATGCCATTAGGTTTTGGGCAAATTTAAGGCATAGGAGCTATTTAGAAGAATAAAATCAGGGCTTCTTTGCGGTTAGAGCACTCCTTCATCTGAGAAGCTGTAATATCCCTCGTCTGTAAAGATAATATGGTCAAGGACCGGGATTTCGAGGAGTCTGCCGGCATCCACTATTTTCTTGGTGAGCCGCAGATCTGCACTGCTGGGCTTCTTGTTGCCAGAGGGGTGGTTGTGTACCAGAATGATACCATTCGCCATGTCTTCGAGGGCTTTTTTGAAAATCACTTTAGGATCAGCAATGGTGCCGGAAAAGCCTCCTTGACTCACACATCTTTTATGAAGTACTTTGTTGTTCCTTGTGAGCATAATAACCCAGAATTGTTCTATCGGCTGATCCATTAAAAGCGGAATCATCAGGTCATATGCATCTTTCGATTCTCTGAGATACTCTTTTTTCCTTAGGTTACTCTCCTTTCTTCTCCTGCCCAGCTCTAGTGCACTCACTATTGAAACGGCCTTGGCTTCACCAATGCCTTTAAAGCTTTGCAGTTCCGGAACGGATAATTTGGCTAGTAAATGAAGATCATGGTCAACATAGGAGAGCATAACTTTGGCTAAATCTACGGCACTTAAGTCGCGGGAGCCTGAGCCAATGAGGATAGCGATGAGTTCTGCTTCAGAGAGTGAGGATTTGCCCTTTGATAATAGTTTTTCCCTTGGACGGTCCTCTTCCGCCCATTGCAATATGCCCAACCCTTTTTCCATACCTTTAATATATTAAAATTATATTATTCTAATAAATTAATAATCAAAATATACAAAAAAAGCCAATGCATACGCATTGGCTTGGGTCTCTTAATGAGGTGTATCTTACAGGCTGTTTACCATTTTAGTCAGTTTCGACTTATTGTTGGCAGCTTTGTTTTTATGAATGATATTTCTTTTGGCCAGTTTGTCAAGCATGCTGACAACTGTTTTCAAAAGCTCCTGAGCCTCGGCTTTATCAGTAGTGTTACGCAGTCTTTTTACAAAAGTACGCGTAGTCTTATGCTGATAGCGATTTCTCAATCTTTTCGCCTCGTTAGATCTGATTCTTTTTAGTGCTGACTTATGATTTGCCATATCTTAAAATCCTTTCAATTCCCTGATTTGGGGATGCAAAGATAGGTCTAATATTTCTATTTGCAAGACTGTTTGGTAAAATTACTTGTCAATCTCACTAAAGTGCTTTTCAGCCTGCTTGAAAAAGGCGTTCCAGGCATCGTATTTCTCAGGGTTCCAGATTTTTCTCAGTGCCTTTTGTGCCTCTTTCTTTGACTCTTTCAGCCTTATGGTGCGGTACAAATATACATAAGCTGAAGCGCGCCAGTTCAATTGGCAATGGACCAGTATTTCTACCTCCTGGTATTTGTCCATTGCTTCAAAAAAGTCCTCCAGTGAAGATATGGTGGGATCTTCCCAGGATACAGGCACATTTACAAAGTCTATTCCCTGTCCTCTTGCTTGCCTTTTAAGGCTTTCAATGGCTCCGAACTCCTCGGCATTTACACTGATAATGGCTTTAACTCCCTCTTTTTTCAGCACATCCAGGGCATCTCCGGTAATCTGCCCGCAGGTATGTAGCTTTTCAGAGATAGGAACGTAGTTTTTGAGCCTGCGGATTGAATTCTGTCCGTAAGTGCTGATATACATACACAAAAGGATACTTAACAGGAAAACCCTGATTACTGACCGCTCGAACGATTTAGAAAGCATATGGTCTCTTTTTTTACTATGTTCCATAATCAACTTACTATGAACCTCTAAATATATACTGTTATGAAGACTTCTATGCTGGCAATCATGTTTGTCTCCTCCCTGTTTTTAGGCCTTTTCTCAGAAACAAGATCAGAAAGTAACCTGTCGGACATAACAGGAGCCTGGAACATAGAAAGCCAAAACGGCCAGAAGCGGCAGTATACAGGAACACTGCTGATGGAGGACGGCTACATGTTTTATACCGAATATGACGTTGCTACCAGGCATTTTGCCGGAAGTCTCGGTGGACAGTATACCTACGAGAATGGCATTCTTAACTATACCATTGAATTTAATACCTGGCAGCCTGACAGTGTCGGTGATGAGGTTGAGGTAACGGTGAGCTTTAAAGGGAAAGAAATGACGGTTAAGCAAACCATCAATGGTATGGACCTGACTACGGTTTACTCTCAGGTAGACGATGGAACCGGAGACCTGGCAGGGGCATGGCGCATTACGGATCGTATGCGTAACGGTACCATGCAGGCAATGCAACAGGGGGCGAGAAAAACCATAAAGATGATCACCGGAACGCGCTTTCAATGGGCAGCCTTCAATCCTGAAACCAAACAGTTTTCAGGTACCGGAGGAGGTAGCGTCACGCTGAAAGACGGTAAATACACTGAGCATATTGAGTTTTTCTCACGAAATGCCGAAAGAGTTGGTGCAAGCCTGAGTTTTGATTACAAAGTGGATGGGAACAAATGGGACCATTCAGGAAAGAGCTCCTCGGGAAACCCCATTCGCGAGATCTGGACCCGACAAAATCAATAATTACCTTACTCTTCTGAAGGTAGCCACCTTGTTTTCGGTCGTGCTGCTAAATGAGCCGGGCCTTGGACTGCCGAGCTGGGGTGCCAGTTTGAGCTCAAAGGTATCATCATCTTTAAAACGGATAATCCCTTTCATTTTTCCGAAAACATTGCCACCCGAATAAAACACAATATCCAGTTGGTTGGGGGTGTTGAACGAATTCAACTCGTATTTTACATCGAGTTTTATTCCTTCCTGCTGGTAATTATAGCCACCAACTGTATCGGCACCACTGATCATTCTGATGATGTCATCGCTGTAAAACCTCAAATACCCCTGCTTGTCACCATCAGCGCCACCATACCAGTTTCCGAGCAACCTTGTTTTCATATTCTTTTTGGCCGTGGTGTTATTGCCGGTTTTAGAAGGACCGGGGCTGGCAGGCTGGTTTCCGGGGCTGGTGTAGGTTATGCCGGTAAGGTAGTAATCCTCATCCCAGTATTCTCGGATTTTGGTTTTGGGAAACTCATTTGAACGGAACCAGATGCTATGAAGATTTCTGTTATGATATTGCGACATAACGAGCACCCACCAGCCGTTTTCCTGCGATAGTTGCGTTACGGAGTAGCCTTGCACGGTATACGTTTCAATGTCTTCAGCAGGAAATTTCGCTCGTTTAAACCACTTCTGATTTTTAATGCGATTGTCTCCTGTAGCCACCAGCACCCAACGATCTTTTCCGTAGATGACTTTGCTGATTTTTAAACCGTCATTGGCAAACTCCCTTATCTTGTCGCTGGGGAATCCGCTGATCTTCGTAGCCCATCTTTGTCTTCCGAGGTTATTAGTTTTGGAGAATACTACAGCATATACCCCATTGCCATAGCTTACTTCGGTGATTTTGTAACCTTGATTCCATTTCTCCTTGATGTCTTCTTTTTTCCATTCTCTCCGGGTGATCCAGGTCTGAGTAGAATAGCCTGTGCCTTTGGACATCACAAGGGACCATTTCTTATTATCATAGCTCAGGCTTGAGATGCTGAAGCCATCATTCCAATCTGATTTAATACCTTCTTTGGGGAAGTTGTCACGGGTTTTCCAGCGCTGCAGGTTGTAACCATTGTTTTTCGTCATTACGGCCACGTAGCCCGTCCTCTGTCGATTGTTGGAGCCCACAGAGTTGTTGGAAGAAGCATAGCTGTTGTTTCTTTTCTCTAGTTGCCTGGCATAGAGGTAATCTACATGGATCACACTGGAAGGGGGGACAACAAAGCCTATATGATCGCCTTTCATGGCTTTGTATGGATGGGACTTAACAAAGCGTTCGTTTACAAAGAAATAGTAGGTGTTTTTAACTTTTCTTACTGTAAGGCGGTTCCGGGTGGTTCTATTGACAAAGCTGGCTTTGGTAAAACCCACAATTTGCTGATACCCTTCGTTGTATTCGGCAAGGTTGTATTTCCCGGCACCGGTAAACCCGAAATGGTATTTGCGGGTTTGCCCCGGTATACGGTCCCAGACAAAATCGATGGACGAATTCTGCTTGCCGTTTACCCATCTCACACCAATCTCCAGTTCCCAGTCACCTGACCAGTTCATCCCGTCAACAGGGGTGTATTTTGCCTGGGCTTTGTCATTAATTGATTTAAATACCAGGACACCATCTCTTATTTCGGCTGTACTCTTACTTTCTACATCAGATTCCCATCGGTACGAAGATTTACTGAAGTCCTCGCGGTACTTAAAGGTTTTATCTAATGCTGAGTAATCATCATAGTCTGATTGAGCGTTCAGATGAATGCTGAAAAAAAGAATCAGAGTCAGTAAACCAGCTGTTCGGATCGGTTGTGGTCCCATTTGCTCAGTAGTGGATTGGTTGGCAAACAAAAAATAGTGTTAATCAAATATACTGATAATGAGCCATTTGAGGGCTAAAAAGTCTCAAGAGAAAATTGTGTTTTCGGGTGTAAATCATTTTTTGGCACGGTAATGGAAAGTAGGTGGTCAATGCATTAAGAATAAATAGTCCGGACCTTGAAGGAAGTTGAAAACTTAAAAACAGGGTTATGAAAAGAAGTGTACTAATATTTGGAATAGCAATGATCGCCTTGTTGAGTGCGGGAGATTTGGCAGCCCAGAGGGGCAGATCTCAAGACCGGGACAGAGGCGACAGGGACAGAAGGGAAGAGCGTGGTCAGAGAGATAGAAATGGTCAGAACCGCGATGGATATCGCAATAATGACCGTAGAGGAGATCGTGGGACGTACAGAGGTAATGATCGGGGCTACCGTAACAGAAATGGAAGAAGCGAAAGGGTAGTGGCTCACAGACGCGTGAGATACGATGGTTACCGTAACTACGGCTACCCGCGAAGAGGTCGCGGATACACCGTAGTGTATGACTACGATTACAGAAACGGGAGACGCTTTCGGATAAACAGAGCTCCAAGACCTACGGTGCGACACATCTGGGTGAATGGACACTGGAGGTATAGCAGAAGACTACAGCGTGATGTTTGGGTAGATGGCAGATGGGTAGTGAAAGCAAGACATCACCGCTGGGTGGATGGTCACTATGAAAGATTCGGAGGCAGAAGAACCTGGGTACCGGGTTGCTGGGTAAGAATCTATTGACAGGTGAACAAAAAATCAGATAAATCCCGATAAAAAGGTCGGTTCCAATGACGGAACCGACCTTTTACTTTTAGTTCTTTGATTCAGAATTCTGCTTCAGATGGCATTCTTAAGTGCCTGGAAGGAGATACCCATATGCGATTCGTCAAAAACAGCTTTCCCGTCTTTAATCACGATGATTTGGGGAGATTGATGATATACATTGAACATTTCGGCCACAATATTCGAAACATTGCGATAGGCTATTAAATCGAGGAAGTAGGGCTTGATCGCCTTTCCGTCTTCATCCCAAGACCTTTCCAGCCTGTCCAGCGCCATGCTGCTGATACCGCAGCGTGTACTGTGTTTATAAATCAGTACAGGCCTTTCTTTGCTCTCTTCCAGAATTGTTTCCAGTTGAGAAGTCTGGGTCAGCTGTTCCCATCCGATTTCTACTGTGTTGGTCTCCTTCTTTTTCCAGAACATTTTCTGACTCCCTTTTTGATTAATACGCCAATAATCGGTTCAACTTGCTTAAAAACCTTTGTTGAGGAAGAAAGTTTTCTTCCAAAGGTCGGCTGAACGGCACTGGTGTATCAAGACTGGCTTCTCGCGATACCGGAGCATCCAGATATTCGAAACAGTGCTCGCTGATCCAGGCGGCTATTTCGGCTCCGATACCTCCTGTGAGTGTGTCCTCATGAAGTACCAGTACTTTATTCGTTTTTCTTACAGAGGCTTCAACGGCATCTTTATCCCAGGGCAACAGTGTACGAAGGTCTACGATATCCGCACTTACTCCCAGGGACTCCACTGCCTGTTTGGCCCAGTGTACCCCCATACCATATGTGATTATGGAGATATCGTCTCCTTCGCTGGCCAGTGATGCTTTACCGATTTCTATGGTGTAATAGTCATCCGGAACAGAGTCGGACAAAGAACGGTACAGGAATTTGTGTTCAAAGAACAGATGAGGGTTGGGGTCTTCAATGGCTGCATTCAGCAGGCCTTTGGCATCCCTTGGGTTAGAAGGGTACAGGAGCTTTAAGCCGGGAGTATGAAAAAACCAGGCTTCATTTGATTGGGAATGGAAAGGGCCTGCTCCTACACCGGCTCCGGTGGGCATCCGTACCACTACATCGGCATTTTGCCCCCAGCGGTAATGGCTCTTGGCCAGGTTATTCACAATTTGATTAAATCCACAGGTGACGAAGTCAGCGAACTGCATTTCCACTACGGCCTTATGCCCGTTGATGGAGAGTCCAAGGCCTGTTCCGATGATGGCCGATTCACAAAGGGGGGTATTGCGAACCCGGTCTCTGCCAAACTCTTCGATAAACCCTTGTGTGATTTTAAAGGCTCCACCATATTCTGCGATGTCCTGCCCCATGATCACCAGGTTATCGTACTTGTTCATGCTTTGTCTCAGACTGTCCGAGATAGCATCAACAAATCTGCGTTCTGAAACGGCTTCAGTTTCAGGAGCTACAGGGATTTGCTGATAAGGCGCATGAATATCGGTGGTTTCGGCCTCTGTCGCCTGAGGCATCGCTTCGGCAAAAGCTACTTCAAGCCCCGCCTCAATATCTTTTTTGATACCGGCTCTGATCTCTTCGATCTTCTGAGCACTCAGTGCCTTTTGCCTTTTCAGATAGCGCTCAAAGTTTTCTACCGGATCTTTTTTGGCCCACTCTACAAAAAGCTCCTGGGGTACATATTTGGTGCCGCTTGCTTCTTCATGGCCTCGCATACGGAAGGTCATGGCCTCCACTATCACCGGTTTAGGGTCTTTCCGTATATCTTCCGCCAGTTCTTTGATAGTACGGTGGACTTCCAGCAGGTTGTTTCCGTCTACTCTTACTGCCTTGATACCATAACCCGGCCCTTTGTCTGTAAAGTGTTTAAACCTGAACTGCTCACTGCTGGGGGTAGAGAGCCCATAACCGTTGTTTTCAATAACAAAGATCACAGGCAGGTCCCAAACAGCTGCTACGTTCAATGCTTCATGAAAGTCACCTTCAGAACTGGCACCGTCTCCGGTAAATACCAGGGTGGCTTTTTGGGTTGCTTTCAGCTTATGTGCCAGGGCAATACCATCAGCCAAAGCCAGCTGAGGCCCCAGGTGCGAAATCATGCCCACAATGTGGTGTTCCCGGGTACCGAAGTGAAAAGAACGATCCCGGCCTTTGGTAAAACCACTGTTCTTTCCCTGAAACTGGGCGAAGAGCCTGTGGTAGGGGATTTGCCTGCCTGTAAACACTCCGAGGTTCCGGTGCATGGGAAGGATGAATTCATCTTGCTCAATCGCATTGACTGCTCCGACAGAAATCGCTTCCTGTCCGATTCCGGAGAACCATTTACTGATTTTTCCCTGTCTCAACAGGATCAGCATTTTCTCTTCAATCATTCGTGGGCGTAGTATCTGCTCGTATAGGTGTACAAGCTCCTGATCGGAATAGCCCTCTCTTTTAAATCTCATATCGCATAGGTGTGCCGGACAAAGCTAAAGTAATGGGGGGATTGCAAAAAATTGCAGCCAATATTTTTATTTTTGCCCTCCTACCTAAGGTTATGATCAATTTTGAAAGCTTTGAATTAAGTAACGGTTTGCGGGTGATTGTGCATGAGGATCACAATACTCCCATGGCAGTGCTCAATATCTTATATGATGTGGGCTCGCGAGACGAGCAGGAAGATAAAACTGGCTTTGCTCACTTATTTGAGCACCTGATGTTTGGCGGGTCAAAGCATATTCCCAGCTATGATGAGCCGCTGCAAAGGGTGGGTGGAGATAATAATGCTTTTACCAGTCCCGATATTACCAATTACTACATTACCGTGCCCGCTGTCAACCTGGAAACGGCATTCTGGCTTGAGTCGGATCGTATGCTGAGCCTTTCGTTCGACCCGAATGTTCTGGAAGTTCAGCGCAGTGTAGTAATTGAGGAGTTTAAGCAGCGCTATCTCAATCAGCCCTATGGCGATGTGATGCTAAAGCTACGGCCGCTGGCATATGAAAAGCATCCGTACCGGTGGCCTACCATTGGTAAGGAGATCAGCCACATTGAGCAGGCAACGATGGACGATGTGAAGTCCTTCTTCGCCAGGCACTATCTTCCCAATAATGCCATTATGGTCGTGGCTGGCGATGTGACGGTCAAAGAGGTAGAAACACTTGCCCAAAAGTGGTTTGGAGGTATACCGGCCGGGATCAGACCAGAGCGGGCACTACCCGTTGAACCTGTTCAAAAAGCCAGGAGAGTTCTGCGGACAGAGGGGCAAGTACCTTCTAATGGATTGTATATGGCTTTTCATATGCCTGCCAGAATGGATGAGGCCTACCATGCTGCAGACCTCTTAAGTGATATGCTGGGAAGAGGAAAATCTTCTCGTTTGTACAATGAACTGGTAGAGGGCAAAAGACTTTTTCATGGTATCAATGCGTATGTCTCCGGTTCTGTCGATCCGGGTTTGCTGATGATAGAAGGAAAAACTTCTGATGGCGTAAGTCTGGACGTGGCGGAAGAGGCAGTATGGGAAGTGATTAATAAGTTTAAGTCAGCTTCTTTTTCTGAAGAGGAATTGCAGAAGGTAAAAAACAAGGCCGAGTCTACACTGGTTTTTTCTGAGGTAGAGCTTTTGAACAGGGCCATGAACCTTGCCTTTGCGGCTAACATGGGTAATGCTGATTTGGTAAATCACGAAGTAGATCAACTGCAGGCTGTGACCAATCAGGCGGTGATGCAGCAGGCTGATGATATTCTCAGGGCATCCAATGCTTCCGTACTGCAATATGAGGCTGTTTAGATTTTAGAAGACAACAAAGAGGGAAAATGAAGATCAGAGTAGGATTTGGATATGATGTGCACAAGCTGGAGGAAGGCAAAGACTTTTGGCTTGGGGGAATTAAGGTGCCTCATACACACGGAGCAGTTGGCCATTCGGATGCCGATGTGCTCATACATGTTATCTGTGATGCACTGTTGGGAGCCGCGAATATGAGAGATATCGGATATCACTTTTCCGATCAGGACCCGCAGTTCAAAGGGATTGACAGTAAAATTCTGCTGAAAGATGTCGTAAAACTGATTACTGATAAAGGGTTCTCCATCGGAAACATTGATGCCACCATTTGTCTGCAGCGCCCGAAGATTAACCCCCACGTACCAGCTATGAAGACCTGTCTGGCCGGGGTTATGGGTGTTGACGAAGAGGATGTATCCATCAAGGCTACCACTACCGAGAAGCTTGGTTTTGTGGGCAAAGAAGAAGGGGTAGCTGCCTTTGCCACGGTCTTAATCCAAAAGTAAATTGAAAAGAAAGGTAGAGCTTATTACCACCAGTGACGGCTCACACTCGCTGTATTTGCCTGAGATGAATGAGACCTACCATTCTTCTCACGGTGCACTTACAGAATCACGGCATGTGTTTATACAGGCTGGTCTGAAACATTATCAGGGCAAGTATAAGATAAACAATATCAGGGTTTTGGAAATAGGCTTCGGTACAGGTCTCAATGCCCTGCTGGCTCTGCGCTATGCCTTCGATGAGGATCTGAACACGCACTTTACCACGCTGGAACCATACCCCCTGGAGGAAGTGGTCTATAGTGGGCTTAATTATGCCTCCTTGTTTTCTGACAAGCTTGCAGAGCAACAGTTTTTGTCACTTCACAAAGCAGACTGGAATACTGAGGTAGTAATGAATGATCGTTTTACCCTGGAAAAGAAAGAAGAGCGACTGGAAGGTTTTTCGGATAACAGTAAGTTTGATCTGGTCTTTTTTGATGCATTTGCTCCAAGCAAGCAGGCTGAACTTTGGACTTACGGGATACTGGAGAAAACGGTAGGGCTTATGGCCCCTTCGGCTGTATTAGTTACCTATTGTGCCAGAGGGCAGTTTAAGCGCGATCTCGCTGCCCTGGGCTTGGAAGTAGAAACATTGCCGGGCCCTCCCGGTAAGAAAGAAATGGTCAGAGCAACCAGATTATGAGCCACAGAAGTACCATCAGTCGTTGTGAATTCAAGGCATCCGGAAAACAGAGCTTGATACACGGACTTGCACTTGTCCTCATGCTGGTGTTTTCAGGTTGCCGGTCTGTACAACTCAGCTCAGACCCCGTCAGTCAGGACACTATTGACATGACCAATGCATCTTCTATGAACAGGGATGCTATCAGAGTGATCGTGAGGGTAGAGGTGGTGAATGAGGCGGATGATAAGCGGAATAGCTTTGACGTGGTACTGGAGAAACTTGTGAAGTATGGAGCTACCTTTTCTTCTATCGAACCAAAAGTGGGGCAGAAACTAAAGTTGTCTACTCCTTTGGACGTGACCTTTCGCAAAGGGGATGTTATATTACTGGATATATTGACCCCGCGTCTCGATGACGGGCAAAAGCCTTTAAGAGTAAGGATGGGGTAAGTGTTTACAGATATGGGTGACAACAGGAAATTCAGAGGATTCTTACTGCTTGCAGGGCTTGCTGTTGCGGTTATGCTTTTCTTTTTCAACCCGGTATTCCAGAATGGAGAAGATCAGCTAAACGAGCGAAGTGCCGCTATTGAGAATTTTGATATTGAGGATAATCCCGCAAGTGAGAGCCCGGAGGCAAGGTGGCTGTATGAGTTCAACATGCTCAAAGACCCTGCAACAGGGGAAATACCACACGACATCCGCAGGAAAGAAATTGATTATGCACTGAAAGTTTTGGTCAAATCGAATACAGGCACTCCCGGGCTGGCTGGTATTCAGAGTGAGAGTGAAGAAGATACTGAAAACAGTAGTTTTGTGAGTTATGGCCCTTATAATCTGGGGGGCAGAACCCGGGCTTTGGCACTGGATGTCAATGATGAAAGCATCATACTGGCAGGTGGGGTCAGTGGTGGAATCTGGCGTAGTACTGATGGCGGTCAGTCCTGGGCCAAGACCTCAAGTCCCAGAGATTTTCCTCCGGTCAGTACCCTGGTGCAGGACCCGCGAACAGGGCATACCTTTGACTGGTATTTTGCGGGAGGAGAGATTATAGGCAACTCGGCTGCGGCTCCCAGTGCTTTTTACTTTGGTGATGGTATCTACCGCTCTACAGATGGCGGCCAAAGCTGGAATGTTATTGCTGCCACGGAAAGGGGAGATAATGTAGACCTGAGTACATTCAGCGTGGTCAATGAAATGGCCATCGATCCATCAAACACCTCTGCCACTGAGATATATGTGGCAAATCCCAGGGGGATCATCCGCACTACGGATAATTTCGCAAATACCACCACCGTATTAGGGGCCAATAATAGCGGCCTTAATTATACAGATGTGGTCGTTTCCCCGACAGGTGTGGTGTATGCGGTTATCGCCAACTCAAGTGACAATGGAGCCAATGCAGAAGAGGGAGTTTTTGTGTCGACAGATGGTATTAGCTGGACCAATATCGATCCGCCTTCCGGTCTTCCTGCCTCTTATATCAGGGCAGAACTGGCACTGGACCCCAATGATGAAAATACACTCTATTTATTGGGGGGCAATCAGGCCGGCAGTGCTACAGATGATTTCCTGTTCAGGTATAACAGAAGCTCCAATACTTGGGTCGATCTTTCAGGCAATATGAGTTCATCTCTGGATATTGGTCAGGGACATCACTTTCAACAGGGCTACAATTTGTATGTAAGGGTACATCCGGGCCAGTCCGGCACGGTGTTTACCGGGGGTACCAACCTGCTTCGATCAACCAATGCCTTTAATAGCTCGGTCAACACGGATCAGATCGGAGGCTATCAGCCTGATGGTAATCCTAATGCTTTTGATAACTACATAGGACACCACCCTGACCAGCACACAGCGGTTTTCTTACGATCAAATCCCAACGTGATGATTACCGGGAGCGATGGAGGATTGCACAGAACCGACAATAACCTTCAGGATTTCTCAGGGCCCAATCCGGTGGAGTGGCAGTCACTGAACAACGGTTATCATACAACGCAGTTTTATGCTATTGATATGATGCGCGATGCACGCGGAGATTTCCGGATTCCCGGAGGAATGCAGGACAACGGTAGCTGGATTAATTATACAAATGATCCGGCCGGTGTCTGGACCCGCGGCCTGGGTGGTGACGGGGCCTTTACCGCTATTACCCATAACTCGCTGTATATGTCAGCGCAGGAAGGGCAGATACGAAGGTTCGAGCTGGATGAGAGTACCAATGAATTTATTCAGAGAGCCAACGTTCAACCGAGCAGTGATTTGTCAAGATTCATCTTCATCAACCCCTTCATTGTAGATCCTGTTCATAGAGAAAAGCTCTTTGTAGCAGCTGAGGGACGTGTTTACTTTACCAGAGATATCACACAGAATCCCGGCCCCGGTGCCTGGCAGTCCATTACAGCGGCAGGCCTGGCTTCTGAGCACGTATCCGCTTTGGGAGCATCTATTCAGCCGGAGGGTGTCCTGTATTTCGGTACGCGAAACGGATCATTGTATAAGGTGAACAATACGCGAAAGGAGGATACGGCAGTCGCCATTAGAGGTGAGAATATGCCGGAAGATGCCACGGTAAGCTCTGTGGCGGTAGATCCTGCCAATGCAGACAGAGTGTTCGTGACTTTCTCTAACTACAAAGTGGTAAGTGTCTGGATGTCTGAAAATGGTGGTGAGAGCTGGACTTCGATTTCCGGAAACCTGGAGGAAAATACAGACGGAAGCGGTGGAGGACCTTCTGTTCGCTGGATAGAATTGTTGCCGGATGGAAGTGGGGGGAATCTGTACTTCACAGCCACTTCGGTGGGCCTGTTTATGACCGATAACCTTAACGGGGACAATACGGTATGGACCGCGCAAAGTGACGACCTCATAGGGCGTAGTCTTACCAATATGATCAAAGTAAGACCGATTGACGGACAAGTGGCCGTGTCAACCCATGGTAACGGGGTTTTTGTCGGTACCTATGATGTGGCAAACAGCCCTACTATTACCTATTCCGTGGTTGTGCCTGATGAAGAGGTTATACTGAGAGGGCCTACTTCTATAGTGGCTGGAGCAGGCTTTGTTTATCAGTGGAGAAAAGATGGTACGGATATTCCCGGGGCTACCGGAGCAGAATATACAGTGACCGAACCCGGGACTTATACATTGAGGATTATTGATGAGCGGGACGATTCTGTCGCTGAGTCAAATGAGTTGGTGTTTTTACTGGATGGTATTGCTCCGGTACTTAATTCTGTGGCCAGACTAAATCCTGTCTCAGAGGCAACGGAAGCCACTGAGGTGACTTTCCAACTGACCTTCAGCGAACCTGTAAGTAATGTGGATGCAGGTGATTTTCAGGTTATTGGTGATGTTTCGGGCATCATTTCTGATGTTACCAGCGTGGTGGGAAATGAGGTCTATAACCTGACCGTAAGTAATCTTGGGGGAACGGGTACCCTGGGGCTGGGTATCGTAATCAATACGGATATTATTGATATAGCAGAGAATGCATTGTCTTTTGTGATTCAGTCCAGCGAAACATATTCCGTAACGGATAATACAGCTCCTACGGTGGCCATTGCCAGGCTAGACCCTGCTTCAGAAACGACTAACCGATCAGAGGTGAGTTTCATGGTTTCGTTCAGCGAGTCGGTGCTGAATGTCGATGCGGCAGATTTTGAGCTCTCTGGCACGAGTGTCTCTTCTGCTGTGATCGAATCGGTAACAGAAGGTGCTACTCCCGGGGTATATACCGTGGAGATTACCGGTGTCACGGAGGACGGGCTTATTGACCTTGATCTTGTTGATAGCCATGGTATCGTGGATTTAGCAGATAATGCCTTTGCCGGGGAGATTACCAGTGAGGAAACCTTTACCATTCAGGACCTGCTTATCACTTCCATAGACAATGGTCAGGGTGGTGTAAGGCATATTAAAGTGATGCGTAACCCTGCCTCCGGACGCTTTAGAGTGGTGCTGAGTGACAGGTATCTGGGAAAGGTGAAGGTAAATGTGATAAGTGCCGCAGGGACTATCCTTCAGTCCGTAGAAGAAGAACATTATTTATCAGGGGCAGAGCTCGAAATAGATTTGAGGAATCAGCCTGATGGATTGTACCTCCTGAATGTGAGCAACGCAAATTACAGAGATGTAGTAAAGCTGTTGAAAAGATCAGACTGATCTTGCTCTGAAATCATAAACCTGCTTATGGGTAATGCAAAGGTCGAGTGGGATATCAAACTTATTGGTCTCAATCGTCCCTTCAAAAGGTCCGGAAATTGCCAGTCCTACTTTCAGCGTGTCACGTCTGCATTCAGCCAGAAACCGATCATAAAACCCGGCTCCATAACCTACCCGATTGCCTGAGTAGTCGAAGCTTAATAAGGGGATAAATACCAGATCCAGTTTTTTGGATGCTATTGTGTTGTTATGTGCGGGTTCAGGGATGCCGTACCGGCTTTCTGTGAGCTTATCCGCTCGGGTCATGGGGTGATGAGAAAGTCTATTCTCTTTAAAGTGGGTTTTACTGACCACAGGAGTATGGCCCGGTGAGTTGATCAGCCAGTTGTATATGGGCCAGGTATCCACTTCTTTATTCTTTTTAATCGGGAGGAAGAGGTGAACCGTAGTGTATAAAGAGTTTCTGACTAATTCCAGTGCCTGATGCGTGACAGACTCGCACCGCTGCGCATAATCTTCAGGGATAAGAGATTGTCTTTCCAGAAGTGCCTGTTTCCGAAGTGTTTGTTTATTCATTGGCGGTGATCAAATGGAATCGATAATCGAAAGCATCGAACGATTCCATACACGAATCTATAAAATTCGGATCGGGGATATAAAAGTTCAGGAAGTTGTCTTTGCGCTCCTGAGGGCTCCCTCCCGGGAAGAGCGCTTCTTTGATGGCGTAGATACGGTTGACCAGTGTTTCCTGATTTCTTTTTTCTGCCTTCAGCAGCTTCTTTTCAATTTTGTGAATGCAATTCTCGGTCTTTTTACGCTCTGCGGCCACCAGCTTTTCCAGCGTGGAATCTATGCCAACAGCCCGGGTCATTACTTCGGAGAATACGGCATTCAATCTTTCCATTTCACCAGTCAGTGCCAGCTCATGGTCCGATTTGGCGACCACCTTTTCTTTTATCAGCTCGTTTTCATCCTTGAAAACCTCTTCAAAACTCAGGCTTTCCTTCTCAATCTTGGTCAGGATATTGGGCGTGATAACACCGGCAAAATTCCTGGGCATGAGCAGAGGGAAGGCGGTATTGAAATGACCGAATACATCTTTCAGTTGCAGCCAATATACCAGTTCAGAAGGGCCTCCTACATAAGCAAGATTAGGCAGGAGTAACTCCTGGTACAAGGGTCTGAGCACCACATTCGGGCTGAATCGTTCAGGAAAATCTTCAATTTCAGATTGCAATGCTGACTTGCTGAATTGAATATCAGTATCCAGTACCTGGTAGGTATCCGCTGATTGGACAATTCTGGAGCGAACACTGTCCTTCAGGTAGAAGAAGTTAATGTCTCTTGGAAAAACCTGTGTTTTATAGCCGAGTGCTTCCAGCTTTCCGGAGGTGGCTTCTACTAGATTTTTGGGAGTGTTTTGAAATATATCATCCTGAATAACAGGTTTGAGTAAGGCCTTCAGGTCATGATCATCAGCATCAATGACAACCAGGCCTTTTTCACCAAAGAGTGCGTTGACATAATGTCTGCCTGCCTCTGCCAGGCTTTTTCTTTTCAGGTAGGCTTCCTGAAAAAATGCCGGCATACTGATGATTTCATCAAAGATGAATTTCAGTTCCTTTGTTTTGAAACGCCCAACGGCACCTGTCTGATCAGTGTTCCAGGAGAATTTTTTGCCATTGAAACGGAAGTGACTGATTTCATCAAAATCATGATCTTCTGAGGCCATCCAGTACACTGGTACAAAATTGTAGTCGGGGTACTGTGCTTTGAGCCTTTCGCAGGCTCTGATCACCGTAACAATCTTATAGATAAAGTAGAGAGGACCGGTGAAAATATTGAGTTGATGGCCAGTGGTAATGGTAAAGGTCTTTTCATCCCTTAACAGCTCAATATTGGCAGCTGTACCGTCAGATACATCAAAGCCATCATACTGTCGGGTGAGAGCATCTGCAACAATAGCCCGGTGAGCGGTGGGGAAGTTTCGGTTCTCGAGCTGCTCTTTGAAATTTTCTATGTCGGGTAAAGCCCGGTAAAAAGGTTTGAGTGATTCTTTTCCCTCGATATAGTCCAGAAAAGACTGCGAAAAACTGTTGGTAGATGCAAATGGGATTTTTGAAAGTAGTGCAGACTCCTTTTCCTGAACGGTCATAAAAACTTAATTACAGCAGAGAATAATGATTGGCTCAATTAACGGGATTAGCCCCTTATGAAAAACGTTTTTTTGATGAGCATCACCTTCTAAACTCTGTATCAGGTTGATAGGTTCAATTTTGAACCGGTGAACCATAGAGGTCGAATTCAGTGGCATCCTCAATTTTTATATTTGCAAAATCTCCAACTCTCAGATAGTGCTTCGCTGCGTCAATGATCACCTCATTATCTACTTCCGGTGAGTCAAACTCTGTTCTGCCAATGAAGCTTCCTCCTTCTTTCCTGTCGATCAGTACCTTGAGCGTCTGGCCTATTTTGCTCTGGTTAATTTCATACGAAATCTGTTCCTGTACCTCCATTACGAGATTGGCCCGCTCTTGTTTCACTTCCTCTGGTACGTCATCCTCCATGGTGTGTGCATGAGTGTTTTCTTCATGCGAATAGGTGAAGACACCCAGGCGGTCAAAGCGCATATCTTCCACAAACTGCAGCATTTCCTGAAAGTCTTCCTCCGTTTCTCCGGGATGCCCGGCAATCAGGGTGGTACGAATGGCAATGCCCGGTACCTGCTCGCGGATGTTCTTGATAAGGGCTTCTGTTTTTTCGCGGGTGGTACCTCGTCTCATAAGCTTGAGCACTTTGCTGGACCCGTGTTGAAGGGGAATATCGAGATAGCTACAAATATTGTCTCTTTCAGTCATTACCTGCAGAGCATCCAGAGGAAAGCCTGTAGGGAAGGCGTAGTGAAGCCTGATCCATTCTATGCCTTCAACATCTGAAAGACTTCTGAGTAAATCAGCGAGTTTTCGTTCTTTATAGAGGTCAAGACCGTAGTAAGTAGAGTCCTGAGCAATTAAGAGCAGCTCTTTGGTACCGTTGCGGGCCAGATTCCTGGCTTCAGTTACCAATTCCTCTATCGGGCGGCTCACATGCTTGCCACGCATCAGGGGTATAGCACAAAAGGAGCAGGGACGATCACAGCCTTCAGATATCTTCATATAGGCATAGTGATTGGAGGTAGTGGTGATGCGCTCACCCACCAGCTCGTGTTTATAGTCAGCTTTGAACTTCTTTAAAAGAGCCGGCAGCTCCATCGTGCCAAAGAAGGCGTCTACCTGGGGGATTTCTTCTTCCAGATCATCTTTGTATCGCTGAGAAAGACATCCGGTTACATAGAGTTTATCAATCAGTCCATCCTCCTTGGCATCTGCGTAACGCAGAATAGTTTCAACAGACTCCTGTTTCGCATTGTCAATAAAGCCACAGGTATTGACGATGATTACATTGGCATCATCTTTCCTGGACTCGTGTGTGGTGTCAATGTTATTCCCCTTGAGTTGTGTGAGCATTACCTCCGAGTCTACCAGGTTTTTCGAACAACCCAGTGTCACGATGTTCACCTTGTCTTTTTTCAATCCCCGCGCCTTCATAGTGTCAAAATTGTGAAGCGCAAAGGTAAGGAATAATGGTAGTCGGAGTAATGGCTACACTTATTGGAAGGAATATCATTTTTGTGAAAGAATTTAAATAATAATAAATTTTATTGAAAATAAATTATAATTTTTTCTTAATTATTATTTTAGTTATTGTATTCTTGTTTAGTTAAAATCAAAGAATAATGAAGAAAACTAAATTATCACTTTTCTTAATAGTTTGTTTTGGGCTTGGGCTCGCACTGCCGGTGAGAACTCAAGTATTTGTTCCGGAAGGAAAGCAAGCTTGTTTTTGGGATTTAGGGATTCCATCTGATGGGGGTTACTATCATTGTAGCCGAAGCGGAATTTGCGACTGGAGGGACAATTATTACCCGACAACAATGCCAGCTAACTGTCCGGATGAACCTCATTGAAGTTTCTTATGCATAAAGGCGTCAACTGGCTCGGAATAATGCTTTTCTTTTTATGCGCTTGTAACAGGGGGAATAAAGAAGGTGAGGAGGATTATGCTTTTGAGAGAATAATCGAGTTGAGTGGAAGGGAAGTATTTGAAAGTGAGTTATCGCAAAGGGTGGAAATAGCGGGAGACTTCTTACTTTTTGAGCAAAGTGCTAAGGTGTCTGGGAGTGCGCTCTATCACGTTTATCGAGCTAAAGATTTAGGATTTATCGGAACGGTAGGTGAGAGAGGGCAGGTGCCGTATGGGTTTATTGGAGCTCAGTACTCTGGTCAATACTATGTCAAGGACGAACAAACTATGTTTTGGGTGAATGACGCACCAAGACATAGGATAAGTGCAATAAACGTTAACGAGAGCCTTCAGTCAGAGTTTGCTGTTATAGATAGTGTCATAGATCATAACCCTCAATATGGGTTCATGAACTCTTTGTTTGTTTTAGAAAACGGAGGCTTAGCTGGATATCAACCAAGCTTTAGTAAAACAAGGAATAAACATCCACTATACATTTTTCCCGGTAATAAATCGGATGGACTGGGTCATGCAGGTGAATATCCAGTTGTTAGAAATATTGAAAACATACCAAATGCAAGCGGCCTAGAGCATGTATTTAAGAGACTTTCCATGGCTATAAAGCCAGATGAATCAAGGTTGGTTGTAGCGTTCACCTTTTATGATCGCTTGGATATTTACGATAAATCGGGTGAACTGATTAAATCAGTCAGACACCCAGATTATTACGAGGAATACAACTCATTCAATGTTATCGACATGAGTCTAAAAAGTAAAGTCAAGAATATCAATTACTATTATCAATCCGTTGGTGTCTCGGATGATTTCATCTTTGCTTTATGCTACAATAAAAGAAGGTATGAACTCTATAATGAGGCATCTTCGAAAGTTCAAATAAGAGTATTTGACTGGTCTGGTGATACTGTGTGCCTTCTAAACTGTCCTAATGATTTAGTGTCAATTTGTGTTGATGAGAAAAATAGAAAGCTTTATGGGTACAATAGATCCACTGAATCCTTTATGCAGTACAATATAGATATGCTTTTCGAATGAGTTTGATAAGAGCTTGCGGGTTAGTAGTCATTGGCGTTCTCTTCACTTGCCTGGGCTATTTTATCAAATCCAATTATCTGTATTGGGTCGGGCCTGAATTAACATTAGAAACTGATTTGTATGATTTTGGTAGACTGGAGGAGGGAGAGTCTGCCCGCGTTTACCTTAAGTATAGAAACACCGGAAGTATGGGGCTTCGCATTGTGGATGCTACTTCAGACTGCGGCTGTACAGTGGTAGATTGGAGTCAGTCAACCATTGCCAGAGGAGAAATGGATAGCATTTTAGTCGAGTATGATACAAATACTCCGGGGTTAGTAAATCGGATTGTTACACTGCGGTCAAACAGCCCTGATAGTCCGCACTTAGTTTATATAACAGGCAATGTGATGCCAGGAGTCAGCACCGACCAGAATAGTGAATAGGGGAGGGAATCCCTCCCCTTATTCGTGTTTTGATTTTACTTTTTCCAGCTGGTTTTAGGAGTCCACTTTCCTGTGGCTACATTGTACACTTGAGTGAAGTCATCGCGTGACTGATCATTGCGCATAAACCCGGGGGTACTAAAAACCTCAATTTCCATATCACTGAGCCATTTCACGTAGCCTGATCTCACGTTTTGTTCCAGTGCTACTTTCTCATCTTCCATGCTGAATACCAGGAAGCTGAATGATGGATTGTCCGGGTTGTCAGCTGGTTCTGTTTGACAAAGCACATAAGAACGGTCCTTGTTAAAAGCGAATTTCACTTCATCTCCCAGCTTCTCTTTGGCTACAGTAATGTAGGCGGTGCTTTCCTGTACAGCTTTCGTTTTGCTCGTAACGCTACAACTCATAAGAAAACACATACTGATCATCAGTATCCAGTAAGATCGATTGAGCATAGAAGGTTGTGATTGAGTTTCCATCATCTATGGGTTTACTGCTTGATGACTTTTTTAATCGTTGAACCTTTTGGAGAGACTACCTGTATCAGGTAATTCCCTTGTGGCATGTTACTGATGTCAAAAGTGAAGGTCTGTTCTGTCTGGTTTTTAGACTCACTCTCTTGTCTCACAAGTCTGCCATCGGCATTATAAAAGTTAAAGCCGTGTTCACCCATCACGGGGTTAGAGATGCCTATGTTGAGTTCGTTTCCGACAGGGTTGGGGAATACATTCACGGTTTTGGAGAAAACCACATCATCTTCCAGACCTGTTACCAAAATTACCACGTTGAGAGCGGCTGCTCTGCCTGTACAACCGTCAATAGTGACATCGACTGTATAGAGCCCGTTTTCACTGGTTTCCAATACCTGGTTGGTAGCGCCATCGATGGCAGTTCCACCTCTGAACCATTGGTAGCTGTCTCCTGCAGAAGCTGTCAGGCTGATTACTTCCGGATCACTGGTTTCTCCTCTTGTGATCGTGGGGGTATGCGTGGCTGAAGTAGTAATGAAATCCGTTTTGGTCTCGGTGTCCTCTCCGCCAACGTTGACAACTCTCAACGACACTGTGCTGGTGCCTATGCCATTGTAGGCAACACTATGAGGGCCCGGCCCTGTAGCTGTGGCTGGAAAAGCATTCGCACCAAAGTCCCATTCGTAGGTCTGTACGGAACCGGTTGAAGCATCGGTAAACGTAATGGTCTGACCGGCACAACCTGCGGTGGCAGAAGCGGTAAAATCGGCAGTTGGAGCTACAGCATCTTCCACCAGAATCTGGAAGTCGTCAATGGCTACTCCGGCAGTTTGCACATTCTGATCAGTTAAGAAAAGAAAACGGAATATGACGCTTTCGTTGGGGTATAAGAAGCTTACATCAGTGCTGAATGTCGTGAAATTGCCGTCCGTACTTCCGCTGAATATAGCGGTGTTACCTCCCAGTACTGACTGAGCGTTACTGGTCTGAGTGTACCAGCCCTCTTCCACATTGTTATTGAGTTTGGTGTAAGTCTCCCCGAGATCGGTTGAGTATTCAACCACAAAACCATCCCACTCAGGCTCGAAGTTAAAGTTTGCCTTAAATTCCAATGTGTAAATCTTAGACTGGTCAAAGACGAAAGAGGGACTTACCAGTGTGGCCCTGGAATCATTGGCATAGACAGTTTCATCAATTCCTGTTACCCAGGCAAAACTGCCACTGGCTGTGCCGTCTTTGCCGGCAACGGAAGAAGAGCCTAACTCAAAAGGAGTTCCGGTTTCGTTCACGGCTGAGAAGTCATCCTGATTTGATTCAAAATCACCGCCATCAGCAAGCAGGTAGGGTACACTCTTTGACGGGATCACCTTTATAAAGTCCGTTTTTGTTTCGGTGACCATGTTACCATTTGAGGTAATGGTCAATGCTACAGTATAACTGCCCGGAGCCGCATAGCTGTGACTGGGGTTTTCCTGGTCAGAAGTGTTTCCGTCTCCGAAGTTCCAGGCAAAGGTATCGGCCCCATTAGAGGAATACTGGAACTGAACAGGGCTATTGGCAGCAACTACGGTACGATCTGCTGTGAAGTCTGCTGTAGCATCTACAGCCAGCACCTCAAAATCATCAATCATGAAACCGTCATTGTCATAACCTCCGGAATAGTCGGTAACAACCGAACTCACAAATCTGAATGCGACATTGGCATTGCCTATCAGGTGGTTGAGCTTTACCTGAGTGTCTACATTGGTTACTGTGGTATTGGCTTCAGACCATCCCATTTGACTCGGGCTTATCCCCTGATCCAGCAAAAAGGTCAGGTTGGGTCCTCTGCTGTACCAGTTGACCTGGCCGGGCTCATCATTGGAAGAGCCCAAAAGGAGCCATGTATTTCCGCCATCAATAGTGTATTCTACATACATGCCATTAGGTCCGAAGGGAGCAAAGTTCTGAGCACTTCTTTTAAATTTCAGTGTGTAGTCTTTGTTCGCGTCTGTCAGATCAAAGGATGGCGTGAAAAGGGCCGACCTGTGATCGTAGCCGAGGTTGGCCAGGGTAGAGCTAAGGCCTGTTTTCCAGACATTGTCACCGGAACTTGGCGTGCTGAGAGTACCGGTAGGTGTGCCTCTTTCCCATAGGTTAATTCCATGAAACAAAGAGGCTGAGGTAAAGTCATCCGGGTTTGATTCAAAATCTCCTCCATCGGCAAGCGTATAAGGCAGTTGCTTTGCCGGAAGTATGGTGATGTACTCTGCCTTGGTCTCAGTATCTGCTCCTGAGTTTACTGACAGGGATACATCGTAGGTTCCTGGTGTATTGTAGGTGTGTGAAGGGTTCTGATCGGTAGAGTTATTCCCATCACCAAAATCCCAGGCGAAGTCACCTCCGCTCAGCACCGAACCATCCGTAAATGTGACAGGTACACCTACGTATCCTACCTGAGACGAGCTTTTGAAGTCAGCGATACTGGATTGAGTAAAGACGTTACTCGTAAAAATACCACGGCCATGTGTGGCTACTGCTATAAGTTTGTCAGTCTCTCTGTATTCAATTTTATCTACCCGGACGGAAGCCAGACCTGAGTTGGTAGCTTCCCAAACAGGATTGGCTGAATCAAAAACCGTAGTGGACCATACACCCAGCTCTGTGGCCAGCAATACCTGGTTTCTGTTGTCTGGATTATAGAGAGCGTCTCTCACAGGAATGTCCGGAAGGTCTCCTTCCTTGCTTTGCCAGTTGGTGCCACCGTTACTGGTTTCATATACTGAGGTCACACCAAAGTTTGAAAACGTCATCAGCATTTGATTGTCGCTGGCACCAATGTCTATCCCTGAGATAAAACTACCTGGATTTCCTTCGAAAGTGCCCGTAATAGAGGTCACCGTAGGAGTTTCCATGTTGGCGTTATCTATCTGAAAGATGGTTCCATTTGAGGTGCCAACGAAAACCCTGTTGGCTGTATAAGGCGAAACCTTGATCACAGAAATCTGGGCACCTCCCAGGGCTAGGGTCAGTGTTTCTTGGTCCTGGGGACTCGATTTGGTTCCCTGGATGCGCTTCAGCTGATTACCTTCTCCTGCAGAGTAATAAATCCCTTGTGTATTATCATAATCTGCCGGGTTTATAAAGCGCCCTGAATTCTGGTCGTTTTCGATAGTGGTAAAAGAAAGTCCCCCATTGTTGGACCAGCCTATGAAATTAAATACAAAGGCTGTCATCTGGATGCTCGGGTTGGTCTGGTCAATAAAAGTCAGTGTACCATCTCCTCCAAATACATCCTGAGCACTGTTAATTCCAGGCTCGGTAAATCTCAGTGTGTTGTTGTCCTGTGCTCCTCCGATCATCACATTGGAGCCTGCCTGATTGACCATGGCCACTGAATAGAACATAATGGTGTTATAGTCCTTGACCCTGCGTTCGAGATGAGGATCTGTGGCATTGCCTACGTCATTCGAATACTCTACACCTCCATCATTACCAAAAATAGCTTCATTTGGAAAGCCGGGTCTGAAGGTAATAGCATGTTGATCAGCGTGAGCAAAGGCATCACACTGAGAACCTGTCCAGAAACTGATACCTTCCCAGTCTTCTCCTCCATTCATGGAGCGGTGCAAATTGATACCTCCTGCCAATACAATGTCTTCATCTTCCGGGTGCACTGCCAGAATCAGGTCAAAGAATGCCTGTCCTCTCGTAAAGTGATCAGGCCCGACACTACAGTCAAAATCTCTTGTAAGGGGGATGGTAATATCACTCCATGTAGCACCAGCATCATCAGATTTCTTAAACCACTCTATATCCTGGTTACCACTTCCTCCTTCAGCAACTGCGTAAACTACGTTAGCATTACTGGGGGCAACAGCTATTTCTATTCTTACACCTCCTGATTCCGGAGTAATATCCGTAACGCTTTGGCCGTCATCTGTGCTCTTGTAAAGTCTGCCTGATCCAAAAACACCTGTCGAGGCATAGATATCTCCATTGGCTGCTATTTCTATATCTGCAAAATTACCCGCCTGAGACGTAGTCCAGGTAGCTCCTCCGTCAGTGGATCTTCTAAGTCCGGTTGTAGTAGCAGCCAGTACCGTGCTGCTTGAGGTGACTTTGATGTCTTGTACGGCCCCCAACACTCCGTTGGCAGAACTACTCAGCTGATTCCATGTAGTACCTCCGTCAGTGGACTTCCAGATGCCATCGCCTTCCGCTATATCGGCAAAGGCAAGGCCGGTTCCTATATAGTAAACGTTGTTGTCATTGCGGTCATAGTCAATAGAGCTGATGGCCAGGTTGTCCATAAAGCCTTCAACGCGTATCCATGAGCTCTCAATGTCAGTGATGTCATTGTTGTACCAGAGTCCTCCTCCGGTAGCTCCGGCCCATACTCTTTTGGAGGTAGGGTCCTGCGGATCAAAAATCAAAGCTCTTGTTCTTCCTCCTACATTGTCAGGGCCTCTTTCGACCCATTCCACTCCGGGGATAGCAGATTCAGAAGCAAAAAGTGTTTTTTGTGCTTCTTCCTTCATTCTCAGGAAGGTGTTGATCTTTCGTTGTGTGGGAGGATAACCAAGAGCAGGATCTTTGGTCATCTCAAAATTCTGGAGAGCGGCCAGTAACGGGCCATTAAGTCTCTTTTCATTTTCCCCTCCCTCTTCCATCTCCCGGTGAGGTAGAAAGTCTGATGCTAAGAGTTTTTCAGGTTGTTTTTGGTCTGCCTGAGGGATAAACAATAATCCCAGACCAGCCAGCATGACAGCGGCTATTAAGAACGACACAGGCCTCTTCATATACAGTAGCTTTATAGTAAAAGGTCAAATAGTAATTGTCTAAAATATATAAATCAGACAATATAAATAAGGCTATTTACCAATGATTAACGGCACATGCTGCGAAAGTGACGTTTCGCCAGACTAGTATTAGTGGAGATATGAAGAGAGGTGCGGTGCTCCTGGTTTTGGAATGGTTTTACCCTCTCTTCTTTCTGAAGGTAATCGGCACCACTTCGTCAGTTGGCATACCAATCTGATAGAGCTCCCATTCTGAATCATACTTCGACAGAATCTGGCGAATACAATCTACGCGGTCTTCACTGGGGTTTTCACAATCTGCCCAGTGAAATACTTCCACGCGGTAGTTGTATGATTTTTTTTCACCGTTGATTTTTACTTCAATCTCGATGTCCTGTTCCCCAGTGATCTGCGGTATTTGTATTGCTATTGCTCCCATAGGTAGTGTGCGTTTTTGTACAAATGTTTTCTATCCGCCTGTTTTATAACAATATAAGTGCCATTCTTGCAAGTGTCTGTTTTTCAGTGACTTAAAAAATGTGCGGCAACGAATATGCGCTATATCGCGCATAAGAATGTCCGTAACCGTCCAGATATTGTGAAAAAATGCGGTTACCTGACGAATGGTAAAATAGTCAGATAGACGACTTAGATTGAGTCCTGAAAGGTGAGTGCTGGAAGAGGGTTTACTTAAAAAAACTCGTTTTTGTGCCTTTTTATGGGTGAGGACGCGCCAGGGTATGTTGCTGGAGGGTCTTATTTTTTAAAGAGTGAGTCTACGAATTCGCCCTTATTGAACACCTGGAGATCATTCACCTGTTCACCTACACCGATATATTTCACAGGTATTTTAAACTGATCTGAGATGCCAATGACAACACCACCCTTGGCTGTTCCGTCCAGCTTGGTAATGGCGAGTGCTGAGACCTCTGTGGCTTTGGTGAATTCCTGGGCCTGAATAAAAGCGTTTTGTCCGGTAGAGCCGTCCAGTACAAGCATGATTTCGTGAGGAGCTTCAGGAATGAACTTTTGCATCACGCGTTTGATCTTGGAGAGCTCATTCATCAGGTTCACCTTGGTGTGCAGTCTTCCTGCTGTATCCACAATGACCAGGTCGGCATTGTTCTCCACTCCATATTTTACGGCATCATAAGCTACTGCCGATGGGTCGGTATTCATGCCATGGGCTACCACCGGTACGCCCACACGCTCTCCCCAGAGCTTTAGCTGATCCACTGCAGCTGCCCTGAAGGTATCTGCAGCTCCTAGTACCACAGATTTTCCTTTGGCTTTGAACTGAGCAGAGAGCTTGCCAATGGTGGTTGTTTTTCCTACACCGTTGACACCTACCACTAAGATTACATGTGGCTTATTGTCGGGTAGCTCAAAATCAGCAAGGTCTTCTGTGTTGTTTTCAGAGAGGAGGGAAGCAATCTCTTCGCGGAGAATACGATCGAGCTCGGCCGTACCCATGTACTTGTCTTTGGCTACGCGCTCCTCAATTCTGTTGATGATTTTGATGGTGGTCTGAACACCTACATCCGAAGTGATGAGTACTTCTTCGAGTTCATCAAGCACCTCGTCATCTACCTTGGACTTACCGGCTACTGCTTTACCAAGCTTGGTGAAGAAACTCTCTTTGGTTTTTTCAAGCCCTTTATCGAGTGTTTCTTTTTTCTCTTTTGAGAACAATCCGAATAACGCCATGGGTGAGGTGTCTTATTGAGTTGTGAAATAGAAAAGTCCCTTCATCGCTTTTGAAAGCAAGGAAGGGACCTTAATTTATGAGATATAATCCGAATTTCTTACTTATCGGACAGGACAGATTTAACCATGTCCTCAGTAACCATTTCTTCCTTGAAAGTGTAAGCTCCGGTTTTAGGAGACTTTACAGCCTTGATTACTTTGGCGTATTTGATACCGCCTTGTTTTTTCAGCGTTGCTACTACTTTCTTAGCCATGATTATTTAATTTCTTTGTGTACAGTTTGTTTTTTAAGGATTGGGTTGTACTTCTTCAGCTCCAATCTCTCTGTGGTATTCTTACGGTTCTTAGTAGTGATATAGCGTGAAGTGCCTGGCATTCCACTGCTCTTATGCTCGGTGCACTCCAAAATCACTTGAACTCTATTGCCTTTGCTCTTAGCCATTTTTCTTCGCTTCTAAAATTCGGACTGCAAATATAGGTGATTGAAGTTGTTTTTGAAATCTTTGCCACAAAAATATTCAAGCTTTTTTGACTGTCTATCTGGCTGACAGTGAACAGCATGATTTGTTATGCTCCGCTATCTGAGGCCATCCTGAGAAAAAGATATGTCATTGCGCCTGTTCCTGGTAAGAGTGCTGTATTTGTCAGGCTTACTTATTCCTGCCCTTTTTTAAGCGCAGGTAAATCAAATTTGTCCAGTGGACTCTTTTGCCTCATCATCTTTTCAATGGCCTCTGTTGTTCTGGGGGCGTAATAAGAAAGATTCTCAAACCCATCCTTCGTAACCAGTATGTCGTCTTCAATTCTCACAGCAATGTTCCACCATTTAGGGTTGCACTTGCTGTTGGCGGGAATATAAATTCCGGGTTCTATGGTGATGACCATATTCTCTTCAAGAGCTCCTCTGCTGCCTTTGTCGTGAACGTCCAGTCCTATGTGATGAGAAAGCCCATGAGGAAAATAAAGGTGTCTTTCATCTTTGGTGTTTATGATTCCCAGCTCGGCCAGGCCTTCATTGATTACCTTCTTCGCGTGAGCTCCCAGCTGTTGAAAAGTTACTCCGGGTTTGATCATCTGAATAGCTTCTTCCTGTGCTTTGTAAACCAGGTCATAGATGGCTTTTTCTTCAGGAGAGAACTTGCCGTCTACCGGAATGGTGCGGGTTACATCGGCCGTATAGCCGTGGTACTCCGCTCCAAGATCCATCAGTACCATTTCTGTACTTTCAATGTGGGGCTTGTGGTTATCGATATAGTGCAGAATGCACCCATTATGACCAGCACCTACAATAGAGGGGTAGCCTTCGTATTCCGATCCGTATTTCTTGAATACGAATTCATGAATACCCTGGATTTCTGTTTCGGAAAGCCCCGGCTTCATGGCCTTCATCACCTCTACCTGCCCAACGGTGGAGATGAATACGGCTTTTCTTAAAAGCTCCAGCTCTTCAGGGGTCTTGATGCCTCTCAGAGAAGCCATAATGCTATTGAGTTCCCTTATGTTCAGGTTGTTTTTTGGTAATTCAGTGCTCAGGCTGGTATTGTCTGTGCCGTAGCCTACCTTGGTTTTGAACTGAGAGATCAGATCAAACAAATCGCTTGGGCTGCCTGTGTCGCGAACATCGTTTTTAAAATCATAAAAGAGGATTTTATCAAACTTGCCGAAGTCAATGTCATACGCTTTGAAGGCAGAGTTGTTGAAGCTGTTTAGTATGCCTAGTTTTTCCTGAACTCCCTTATCTCCGAGTCTGCGTCCGGTCCACATCTCTGCGCGTGCATTGCGTTCCTGCACGAAGAAAATCTCGTTGTAGCGGGTTCCGTCAGGGTTGGTTTGCTCATCTTTGAAAACAAGCAGTACGGCATGAGGTTCTTTGTAGCCGGTAAGATAGAAGAGGTCGGGGTCCTGATGATAAACGAAATCCACATCATTGGCCCGGTTTCGCACAGGATTGGCAAAAAATACGGCTACGCTATTCTCGGGGAGTTTGGCCCGAAGTGCCTCCCTTCGGTTCTTATGAAACTCAGGTTTGAGGTAATCGGTAGGGGTTTCCTGAGCCTGAGAAAAAGAAAATCCTGATAACAGGATAGTTATCAGGATTGAAAATATAAATGTCTTAGGTCGTTTCATGATAGCATAATAACGTTCAGCGAACGCGATTATACTAAAATGTTACCGTTTTGTCTTGCTTTTTTTAGTACAGCGGTGATTCCGTTTTTGTTGATAGTTCTCAACGCTGAAGTAGATACTTTCAGAGTGATCCACTTGTCTTCTTCAGGAAGGTAGAATCTCTTCTTCTGAAGATTTGGGTAGAATTTTCTCTTAGTTCTATTGTTAGCATGAGAAACATTATTTCCCGTGCGTGCTCTCTTTCCTGTGATATCACAAACTCTTGCCATGACTTATAATTTTGGTCGTTTTTTCAAACGGACTGCAAATATCGAAATAATTTTGAAATAGACCAACATTGAGCAAAAATATACCTTTCGAAAAAGTAAGTCGTACGGTTTCTGTGGTTACATCCACTCACGGCTGTCGCTTTCTGCCCGGTAAAGCAGGTAATTTTCCAGCTCCAGGGCCAGGTCCAGTGTAATAAAGGGAATTGTCAGGTGACCTGCCGCGGTAAAAAGCTGTACGGTCGCCAGTGATTTTCTTCGCTGATACCAGCTCTGCTTTATCCTTACCGCCTGAACCTTGTGTATTTGCATTAGATCATGGGCATTCCCGAAGATTCCCGAATTATTGCGGAGTAGCTCTTCATTGAGTTCGAAGGAGCGTTTGCGATGATACAAGGTGGTCATATACCAAACCAAAGGAAGCAGTAATAAGGCATAGAGTGCCTCCCAGCCCTGTGTGAAGTAAAGGCTCACTCCCAGAGCCAGGGTGGGCAATATGCCTAGGAATATGAACAGGCGATGTTTGAGATGCTTACTCACACCAAATTTAGTCTCATCCCGAAAATACTCTTTGGGAAAAACGGTACCTACTACACGGGTCACCTGTTCCATATAGCTGCCTGGTACCCTGATCTTGGATTTTAGCTGGCTGGCCTCGGCACTGCTGGCTTGTTCTATCTGAAGTGTATAGAGCCGGAAGATTCTGCGAATGGGGTTTTCAGACCAGGAGATGATCTGCACCTTACTTTTATTAATAGATATCTCTTCCCTGTTAAAAAGTCCTCTCACTATTTTAAGTCCACTCTTGTTAATAGACAGCGAGAGGTCATAGTACTTTAATACGGTGTTGATCAGGGAAAAGAGGAAAGAAATGATCAGCACTACGAGCGCGGTGATAATGAAGATAACCAGATTGCTGTCAGGTAGCAGGTTATCATACTGATTTACCTGGTCAGTGACTGTGTCGGTGACATCATCGGTAAACTGCTGTAGCGTTGTAAACACAAAGGCAAAGATGATACCCATAGACCGCAGGTGGTTTTGACTCACACCCACTTTGAGCAAATCTTTTGGTGTCAGGTGTAGTATGCGTTCGCTTTTTTCAGGTTCCGCTTCTTGTGCCTCCTGAGTCTCGGGCATGCTCTCCGCTATGATCTGATCTTTCTCCGCCAGTACAAAATCTCTGAAGGCTTCTGCTTCTTCTTTGCCTAAGGCATCAATACTAATCTCAGATTTTTTGGCTCCGGCCGTATCTATCTCAACGCTGACCACATTAAAGATCTGATGAAGAATGTTCTGCTTGAAGTTGATCGTCTGAATGCGCTCGAACGGGATATTGGTGTGGGTTCGTTTTAGTAAACCTTTGTCAATGACGATGGCATCATTTTCAATATGAAAGTAGAAGCGAAAGTAGGTGAGTACAGAACCGAGTAGGTTAAAAGCTGCAAAACCGATAGCAATGTATCCGAGCCACTCTTCAAAGGAGGAGTTGTTGCGTCCACCAATGAAAAAACTGATAAGGATAGGCCAGAAGGCACGGATCGTCATCCTTATAAATTTGATAAGGATGATCCCAATGGCTACCCTGGATTGTCTGCGCGGACTGGAAAAGTCAGGGCTCAGTGTCGTCTCCATCGGCTGCCGTTTTTCCCAAAATAAAATCCTTGATGGCCAGGGCGGGTTCTTCCTTTAGTCCGGGAATCACCAGATCACTGGTTTGTCCGCCCGCAGTATATACTTTCAGGCTGTGCAGTCCGTACATTCGCTCCAGCGGCCCCTGTTTGAGCTCTGCATGCTGAATACGATTAAAAGGTATGGAGGTGCGAACATGCCAGAGGAGCCCTTTTGTATAAAGTATGTCTCGCTGGCGCAGTGCATATTTTTTCTTCTTGAAACCGAGTATGGTCACGATGAAGTTAAGCGTACCTAGTATGAAAATTCCCCCTGAACCGGCCAGGTAACTGAGCAGGGTTTTTTCCATTTCAGAAAAGTGAGCTATGGCCAGCCAGCCCAGGATCAGAACAAACCAGAATATAGCACTGGCGATAAGCGTAACCCTCAGATATTTTTTTTCTATAGACTTGAAATCAATGTCTTCCACTTTGGGAAGTGAATCAGCATCTACAGGTAGATTCTCAAAAATTGTTGTCATTTTTTAAAGCCGTATGGGCAGTGCCTGCATCCGTTTTGGCAGCAGTACCCTCGCTTTAAAAGGTAATGTTCGGTAAAAACCAGTCTGCCTTGCTCGTCAAGGTAGTAATCTTCGGTTTGGCTGGCAAACTCAGCTTTGGATTTGGTCGCTTTTGGCATCTTTTTAGGCTGGAATAGTTTTGATACCTTTGGTTGATAGAAATTGTTTCGGGAGGCAAAAATAAAAATTAAAACTATGATAGAAACAGTACAATCGAGCAAGGATGCCATAGCATTGGAGGACAAGTATGGAGCCCATAACTACCATCCGCTACCGGTAGTACTCGCCCGTGGAGAGGGAGTACATGTATGGGATGTAGAGGGTGTAAAATATTATGATTTTCTGTCTGCCTACAGTGCAGTAAATCAGGGACATTGTCATCCGCGTATTGTGGGCGCATTGAGTGAGCAGGCTGCCACATTGACCCTCACTTCAAGGGCCTTTTACAATGATGTTTTAGGCACTTATGAAAAGTACATGTGTGAGTATTTTGACTTTGACAAGATACTCCCCATGAATACGGGTGCAGAAGCCGTAGAAACTGCCATTAAGCTTTGCAGAAAGTGGGCCTATGAGAAAAAGGGCATTCCTGAAAATGAGGCAAAGATCATTGTTTGTGAAAATAACTTCCACGGTCGTACTACGACTATCATCTCATTTTCGAATGATCCGGATGCCAGGAAAAATTTCGGACCTTACACGGCCGGTTTTATCAAAATTCCTCACGATGACCTGGATGCATTGAAGGCTGCTTTAAGTGAAGACAATGTTGCCGGATTTCTGGTAGAACCTATTCAGGGAGAGGCCGGGGTATTTGTGCCGGCAGATGAGTATTTGGCAGAGGCCAAAAAGCTGTGCGAAGAGCAAAATGTTCTTTTTATAGCAGATGAGGTACAAACCGGAATTGCGAGAACCGGGTCACTGCTGGCTGTATGTGGTAACTGTACCTGTGAAAACCACTGTGAAAAGCAGGCTGGTTATACGCAACCTGATATTCTGATTCTGGGTAAGGCCGTTTCCGGTGGAGTATATCCGGTATCTGCTGTACTGGCCAATGACAATGTAATGGAGGTGATTAAGCCTGGTCAGCATGGTAGTACTTTTGGAGGGAATCCGCTGGCTGCCAAAGTGGCCATGGCTGCACTCGAGGTGGTCAGAGATGAAAACCTGGCACAAAATGCAAGAAGACTCGGGGACATCTTCAGAGAGCGAATGAGCGCTTTTATTGAGAAAACAGATCTGGTGACACTGGTGAGAGGAAAAGGCCTGCTGAATGCCATTGTTATTAATGATACTGAGGACAGCTCAACCGCCTGGGATATATGTGTGGCGCTGAAAGATAATGGTCTGCTGGCAAAGCCTACCCACGGCAATATCATTCGCTTTGCACCGCCTCTGGTAATGACAGAAGAGCAACTGCACGACTGTTGTGATATAATCGAAAAGACAATCAGAGAATATGAGGCTGCAAATGCCTGATAGCCTTTGATCCTGACAACAATTAGAGCCGAAGCCTGGTAGCTTTGGCTTTTTTTGTGCCCCGGATTTTCTTTATTTTCGTTTGATCACCAATCGCTATATCGTTGAAAACGAGATTTTTTAGCCTCACTCTTTGTGTACTTCTGTTTCCCCTGGTTACAACTGCTCAGAACAGTATCCTGGACAGTCTGCAAACCGCCCTCAAACAATCAAAGAGTAATGCCGATAGAGTGACCACACTTCTGAACCTCTCCCGCATGAGCCAGGACCGTGATAAGGCGCTGGACTATGCCCGGGAAGCTCTTGGTTTTGCCGAGACTGAGCTGGAACTGAGCAATAGCTGGAACCAGGTTGCCTGGAGCCAAAAGAGCCTGTTTCGTTTTGATTCAGCCAACTATGCTATAAAAAAAGCAGAATCCTATGCCTTAAAGGTGGGAGATAAGCTCGTGCTGTCCGATGTGTATAATACCTATGGTAGCATCTATAATAATCAGAACCAATATGACAGTGCACTCCATTATCATCAGCTGGCCCTGACGCAGAGAAAAGAGGCAGAAGACAAGGAGGCTCAGGCAATTTCTATGAACAATATCTCCATTGCGCTGGAGCAATTGTCTCGTTATGATGAAGCAGCCGGCTATATCAATCAGAGTATTGAGATATATGAAAGCCTGGGGCTGGAGCGCAGGGCTGCAGACTCATACCTTAACAAAGGGAACTTACTAACGAATGCGGCTGATCTGGACGGGGCTTATGAGAGTTATCAGGGGGCGCTTCGCACCTATGAATCACTTGGCCTGAAGGTCATGATGACTTATGCCCTGATCAATATGGGCAGTGTGGCCATTGATCTGGGAGACTTTAACAAAGGGAAAGAGAACTACTGGAGGAGTCTCTCTATTCTCAATGCCAACGGACAAAATGCTAATCTGATGGCCTATACCCTGAACGGGCTGGGTTCAGTTTATCAGGAGTATGATATACGACCTGACTCAGCGGTACACTATTACCTGCAAGGGCTGGAGTATGCCTCGGCTGCCGGAAGTAAATACCTGCAGTCTATTAGCCATCATAATCTGGGAACCCTCTACCAGAAAGGTCGACAATACGGGGAGGCAATTGTCAGCCTCACAAAGGCCCGTGATTTGAAGACCGAAATAGGTGATAAGGCAGGACTGTCGCTGGTATTGGCCGCTATGGGAACTACCTACGGTGCTCAGGGGCGAAACTCCAGAGCGGGGGAGAGCTTTTCCCGTGCCATTGCCCTGGCTGAAGAGGTAGGTGACCTGAGTAATTCGGAGAAAATCTACAGGCGCTTGTATCAGCATGCTAAGTCAACAGGTAAATATGAGGAGGCGCTTGACAGTTATGAGAAGCTCTCTGCGCTCAGAGACTCTCTGATCAACGCAGAACATCTGGGAAATATAGCAGAGCTGAATATTCAGTATGATACAGATAAGAAAGAGCAGCAAATAGCCCTTCAGTCTGCAGCGATCGAAGGGCAGGCGGCACGGCTTCAGCGAAACCAGGCCGTGATTATTGGATTGATCGTGATAGCCGTATTGCTCATCATCATCACTGCCCTTGTAAGAAACAGAGCACAAAAGGATAAGACCCTGATCAGACAGGAGGGAGAACTGAAGCTGAGAGAAGCGGAGATCAATGCAGTGATTGGCTCTCAGGAGAAGGAGCGCAACCGTTTTGCCAAGGATCTGCATGACGGCTTTGGCCAGCTGATCTCTGTGCTGAAAATGAATCTGAGCCAACTGGGTAACGGGGCTTCGAAAGATCCGGAAAAACAGTTGGCGGTATATGAACAGAGTGAGCAGGTGATTTCGGATATGTATACGGAGCTGCGGAATATCTGCTTTGACCTGATGCCACAAACCTTAGTGCAGAAAGGTCTGCCCGATGCACTAAAAGAACTTGGTCAGCGCATTAACGCTACAGGGTCAAAGGCAGTAGAGGTACTGGTATTCGATGTAGATGAAAGACTTGAAGAACTGATGGAGGTGTCTCTCTACAGAATCTGTCAGGAGTGGGTAAACAATGTTTTGAAGTACGCTGATGCTGACCATATTACTATTCAGCTGACGCGGGATGAAAGCGAAATCACACTGACCATTGAGGATAATGGAACGGGCTTTGAACCGGATGTTTTTTTTAATGGAAAAGGAAATGGCTGGAGGAATATCCAAAGCCGTGTTAACCTGATAAAAGGAGCTTTTGAGCTTGATAGCCGACCAGGTGTCAAAGGAAGCATGGTTTCCGTGAACGCTCCTGCATTGCCGGGGACTATAGTACCCACCAGCACGGAGAAAGAAATGACGGCTTAACCCCATTTTTTAGAGTATGTAATCATCATAGCTTGGCCCCATGATGATCAAGATGAATTTAAAGCGGCCATTGAAACTTCTGAAGACTATGAAAATCGTTTTGGTGGATGATCATTCTATTATGCTGGATGGCCTGAGAAGGCTCATCGAGGAGGATGACATGTTACAGATCGTGGGCACTGCCGGTACGGTTGTGGAAGGAGCCAGGCTCATTGGCATGGAAAAGCCGGATCTGCTCATCACCGACTACAATCTTACAGATGGTGATGGTTTGAGCCTGATTCAAAAGGCGAGAAGGCTGCATCCTGATCTGAAAGTGATTGTACTGAGCATGCATGACGAGTCACATCTTGTCAAAGAGATATTAAAAGAGGGGGTAAATGGATACGTGCTTAAAAAGGATTCGAAAGAGGAGTTGCTAAAGGCTATATATGAAGTCAGGGGCGGAAAAATGTTCCTGTCTCATGATATCAATGCCATGCTGGTGAAGAGCCTGTATGAACCGGATGAAGGTAAGTTGCTAACGGCCCGTGAACGGGAGGTGCTGCACCTGATAGCCAAAGAGTATACCAACAAGCAGATCGCGGAAGAACTTTTTATCAGTGAAAGAACGGTTGAAACACATCGCAAGAACATCTTCCGTAAAACGAAAACCAGTTCCCTGGTCGGACTCATCAAATTTGCCTACGCAAACAACCTGATCTGATTATGAATGTCTTCAAAGCACTCTATTGCAATCAATATTATGAGCTGAAGCCACAGGGCAAAGAGGCTTCTGCCCGATCGAACGGCACACGTTTATTAACTGTCAGCGTTGCATTAAACATTATTACGCTGGTGGTGCTGATCATGGTTTTTTCGGAAGATTTCACCGATGCCTTCGGTGATCTGATTAAAGATGTTTTTGGCAGGAGAACAGGGAGATCCGTGGGTAAAATTGTAGCTCTGATTCCATTCCTCATTTCGCTACCGCTGATCCGCTATACATTAGGGAGAGAATCGAGCTATAACATGCTGATTGCAGAGTTTGAGGAGCTTCCCGAGGAAACCCGGAAGCAGATTTCAAAGAAAGGCCTTCAGTATTTTATAGCCTCCATGGTAGCTATGGGACTGAGTGTGGTATTGATCTTTATCTTTCTGGTCTGATCACGTCTGTATCCGTGCCAGCACGGATATGCAAACCCCCGGCCTACAGTATTCTTATCGGTGACCATGGCTGATACCTTTGAGTAAAGGTATTTGCTATGAGATTGATAATCATTTCCCTGTTTCTCGCCCTGTCTGCTCCGCTTGCTGCACAGCAGGCAGAAATAACCAATACACTGGACAGCTACTTCAAACTGATTGAAGAAAAGAAAATTTCTGAAGCACTTGATTATATCCATCCTGATCTGATCAATATGATGGGTAAAGAAATGTTTGAACAGCAGTATGATCAGCTTTTCAATTCACCCGGTATGGAAGTGGATATGAATGAGTTTTCTATCGATACGCTAAGTGATGTACATGAGCATGAAACAGTGAAGTACTCACTGGTGGACTATTCATTCCAGATGACCTTTAAGGTCGATGTCTCTAAAGATACCTCAGGCTTGTTGCCTGATATATTACTGAGCTCCTACCAGACACAGTTTGGTAAGGAAAACGTCACCATGGATGTTCCCGGTACTTATCTCATCCGTGCGCGCAGAGAAATGTTTGCTGTCAGGTCTTCCGCTTTCGAGGGCTGGAGAATTCTGGATTATGAAAAGGGGATGAGAATGATTCTCGTGACCATTATCCCTGAGCCTGTATTTACTCACTTCAATAAATAGTCATGAAAAAGTTATTGCTGATCAGCTGTATGCTGATAACCTGCGGATTATCTGCCCAGATACTGGAAGTGCCTACGCTGAAATCAAAGGCGATTCAGGGAGAGGTGAAAAGTATTGAATGGTATCAACATGAATACATTGTTGACAAGGGACTGGTCTATGTGAAAAAGGAAACAGAGACTTATAACGGAGAAGGTGTGCTGGTGTCTAAACTGACTGAGAACCTCAAAAACAATCAGTCTTACAAAACCACTTATAAGCTGAATAAAAAGGGGCGGCTGGAGCAGATGCAAATTGTTAATCCCGATAATAATCTTGCCTTACAAACCACAGATTACGAGTATAAAAAAGGTCTCCTTGTAAAGACCACCCAGACACAGGGAGCCAATAATGTAGTGAAGAACTACTCTTATGACAATCAGAAGAGGCTGACGAGTGTGGAGGTATTACAGAATGGTAGCCTCAGCCTGACAGAATACTATGAACTGGATAGTGAGGGCCGCAGAACAAAGATCAGCCGCAAACTGCCTGCTGATAATGCCCTTAAAGTAACCTCAACTTTTACCTATACTTCCAAAGAAGGCAAACTCACTACTGTAGAAAACAGACAGACCAATCAGGGTGAGTATAAGATTACCAAGGTGCGGGACGAAGCCACGAAGCGTGATGAAAGTGAGCATACCCAAAAGGTGGGCACCAGCCAGCAGGGTATTTCCCGACAGTTGTTTGCCAATGATGGCTACGGTAACTGGATAAAAGGAGAGGTGCTGGATCAGCAGCACAGTCGCCCGAGGTTGGTGCTTCGGAAAATCACTTATGCCAATGACTCTGTAACCGGCAGAGATGAGCTGCTCTTTCCTGATGACTATCATGCTCAGTTTTTCAGAAAGTACAGCCAGAAGCAGGTGGCAGTTAATGGTAAGATCTATAACTCGGGCACCGCTTATAATCTGGATTATACCTCGGATCGCCTGTGCTATGTGGCAGACCTCAATGCCTGGGTGCTGCTGAAGAAATACGATGATACACCGAACATGACCCAATGGGCCGAGGCTCAGGTGATCACGGGAGGAAGAGATAAGGTTTTGTGGGCCGCCAGTAGCCAGGGGATTGATATCTTCAATACCGGTACAAAGCTGGTAGAAGGAACCAGTAAAATCGGCTATGCTGATTACGAGATAGGGGGAAGTACCGTAGCCTATGTAAGGGGAGAGATACATAAGAGCTTTATTGCTGAATACCCCGCTAAAAAGGCCGGACAGGTGTTCATAGCGGACTTGTCTGATGATAATCACTATTGGGGAAAAGCTTCGGACTCTACCTATGTATTGGTGGGGCACGGTAAATCTATTGGTCTTCAGAAGCAGATAGAGGACAAGGCAGGTAATAAGCTGGCAATGAGAACAACCGGCAAGGTCTATTATTGGTATGCTCTGCCTCAGTTTCGCAGGCATTTTGATGAAGGGAAAGAGGGGCAGATTTATGAGGTTACTCCACTTTACGAGCCGTTAAAGGCTATCAATGAGGAAAATGCCATTGAGATAGACCTGAGTGGATTTACCTATGATAAACTCAAAGGTGGGCGTTACCGGCTCAAATCAAAAGACGGGCAAACCATTACCAATATTGCCTCGAAGACAGTTAAGACACCTGATGATGAACTCCTGGCGTATTTCTCGCTTACCAATCAATACATTCTGATGGAAGACTACTATCAGCTATCCGGAGATCAGGAGTGGCCGGACAGAAAGGTTCGTGTCATTTCTGACAGTTCGGCTTATGTTCATTATATCTATAATGAAGGGAAGAGTATTGTTTTCTACAAGCATGGAGAGCGTATTCAAAAGCATAAGTTCAGCTCGCATAAGCTGAACAAGGACAGGCGCATTTATGGCGGACTGGTATATGATTCTACGAGCAATTTCAGTTATGGAATGACCTACAACCTGGCTGAAGGCAATGGCACCGGGTCTATGCGGATACTCCCGGCCAATAATAAGGGGGCTTACCTGTTGAAACTGGAAGAGGGACGCTGGGTGATTTTCGAGAAAGGTTTTAAAGCAGATAACTATGATTTCAGTATGCTTAGAAGTGATAATGAGGTGGTTCACTTTTATAAGGATGACGAGGGGCGCACCGGGGCATTCTCATTCAGAGGTTATGGCGATGCCGGGCCGGGAGATTTCATTTATGCCTATGATCTGGGAGACCGGGAGGTGCAGGAGCTGCTGAAAGAACTGGGAGTCGATTCCGGATTGAAGAAGGGCGGCCTTGAAAAGAAAGCTATTTCTTCGGGCAAAAGGGAGGAGTCACAGATTCCCGGGTAAGATGTCTTTTGGCTTATGGTGCGGGTATTAAGTGTGATACTATTTTATCTGTCTCTTGGTATGGTTCAGGGGCAGGTGAGGCTTAGTGATAATGTGCCTTTCAAGCCTCTGGAAAACTACGACTTTTCCGATGGGGCTTATACACTGGTTGTGATTCCCTCAGAAGTATCAAATGAAGATCAGTTTGCACTATATCTGCGCGATAGCGTTCGCCTGAATGGGTACAGACAGAGCTGGATGTTCAAAGAAGAGGCGGTCACTTATCCCTTTGCCTGTCTGGACGGCTATGATATCCATTTGCTCAGAGGGCAGGATGCTGTTGCCGGTTTTCGGGTGAGCTTGCGGTGCGAAGCTTTTATTCATGAAGAAGGGTATTGGCACCTGGATGCTCTTGGTCCGCTGTTACATATTATGGAAATGGATACGGCCTGGCGTAAGGATACAAGGTTTCAAAACCTCAGATCAGCTCGTGCTGCTCTGGCAGAAGCGCGATTGGATGCCAAGGTCATCTTTATTCCTGAGACAGAATGGGAGCATTATGATGGCTATTTCTTCATTAGTCGGCCCAACCCGAATTATTCAGGCAAAGCTCCCTTTGCAGATTGGGATAAGGTATTGGCTGATATGCAGAAGCAAATTGAAAGTAAGTATCCCGAAGATCGCTACGATGTGAGACTGGCGTCTTATGGATTGGGCAAACACTACAAACAGATCACCTTTCGCATAGCCGGTAAGAAGGCCCTTTTTGACGACTTTTCACTGTATCCTGTCAATGACTGGGGCTGGCAGCCTTTCAAACCAAAGCTCACCGTCTGGAGAAGTAAATAACCCGCTTGCCCCGCTTTTATCCGTGCCAGTACGGATAAGCAAACCCATGCCCGGGCGTATGTTTTAGGCCCTCCTTTCTGTAGAACTTTGATCTATACTAAAGCAATTAACATTATGAAAAAGGTACTGTTGACATTACTATTTTTTGCAGTAGCCCTGCTGACTCAGGGGCAGACCATGGGCAAGCTGGAACTGAAGGAATCAGGGTTTGGAGAGAAAAAACTGGCTAAGGCGGCCAAGAGAATTTATATCTCAGAGTTTACCGTAAACTATCAGATGGCCTACAGCCAGACTTCGATTGCCCGCGGTGGTCGTGAGATCGGTGGAGGGTATCGTGGAGATGCCAAGGCCTCTCTTAGTGTGGCCATACCGGGAGTAGACCCTGCGGAGCTGCAGAAAATCACAGACGATGTTTATCAGGATTACATCAAACAGCTTAAGGCAGAGGGCTATGAAATTGTAGGAGCCGATGAAGCCGGTAAGACAGATATTTTCAGTGACTGGGAAAAAATGGAAGGAGGACAGATGAGTCAGGCTCAGTTTCCCGGATACCTGGCCACTACACCATCTGGTTTTGGCTATTACGTACGGAAAATCACTAAAAAGGGCCGGGCTAAAAACGGAGTCTTTGAGTATGCCAATAAGCTGTCGAGGCAGATGGACGGGGTGATCATTGCCAAGGTGAATCTGGCTATTCCATTCGTGGAGCAGGCAGAAGGGCAGGGCAGTCGCGCATTAAGAAAAACCTTTGGTGGGGTGGCCAAGGTGGTTGTGAAGCCCAATTTCAGATTGTCACCTATAGAGTCTGTGCAGATTAGTAAAACGGGTAGTGCCGCGGCCATTACAAAGAGTAGCTATATCTACTTTGAAAGCCTGAAAAACCAGGGGCAGGTTAATTATGACCTTAAGAAAGCGGTGGAGATTGACGGAGTGTTTGAGGAAAAGAAATACAAGGCCGTTGAATCAGCAGATTCAGATATCTGGGGTACGCAGGCCGGGCATTTACGATTGTTCCACTTTACCGATAAAGAGGTGAGTATGACCCAGGCCATTCCTTGTGAGCCTGAAAAATACCTCAATGGAGCAAGACAGGTAGTCGAAAGCTTTGTGAACGAATCGCTTTCCGGGTTTTTGAAGGCTGGCAGATAATGTTGTATGGGGCGTGATGGAAGGTATTCCGGGTGCCAGAGTGCTACCGGAGTGCCTCCTCATATCATGGCTCCTTTAAAAAAAGTGTATGAAAGTAGTATTCAGAATTATAGGGGTGCTGGCCGCTGTTATTATCGGCTATCTGGCCTTTTTTATGGAAGGGTATGGTGAGAAACTGGAGTTCAACGGAACAGATGTTTACTATACCGATATGGTGACAGAGGCAGAGGCGCAAAAGCTGGGAGAATACCTGCTCTCTTCAGAGTTTGCTGATGGAGCAGAGAAGTCGGTACAACTGAGCAAACGCGATTCCATATATCTGTTCAGAATGGTAGTAGTGGATGGCGTTACAAAGGACAGTGCCAATGATATCAGCTTCATGGCCCTTGCATGGACTCTCTCTGCTCAGGTATTTAATAATGCACCGGTAGAACTGGAAGCCTGTGACAACCGGTTTGGTACGCTCAGGGTTTACAAGTAAAAAGTCGATGGGGTCTAAAAGCCACTTTCAGCTGAGTATTCTGGGGCTTACCGTTGCAATGATTGCGGGATTGGCCGGAGCTTTTATAGGTGGTATATCCCTTTTTTTAGACGGAGCGGAGCCCGTGCGGATAGCAGGGCTGCTGTTGGGGCTTTTTATCGGAGTGGGGTCATTGTTGAAAATGATCAGATTGAATCAGCAGGAGGTACAGGATAGGGTGGATCAGGCAGAGAATGAATACCATGAATTTATGGATCGCTGGAAGATTGAACCAGAACAGTGGGGGAGATTTCTTGAGGAGCGCCTGAAATATGAACAAAGTGAATCAAAGGGTTATGGTTATGCGACAGGAGGTGTATTTACATTTCTGATCGCATTAATCGGGTTTTCATTTTTTGATCCGCTACGGTTGATCCTGATATTGGTCGGGGCTTTTTTATTTTTCTTTCTTTTAGGCAAGTGGGGTAGCCTTTTTGGTGCCCGAAGACGATTTGAGAGGGAGGGGGCTCTGACACAAAGCTATGCTCATTTTGCTGAAAGGCTCATCATACTCAATGGAAAGCTCATCATGCTCGAAGATTTCGGTGTGAAACTCAGGTCTTTTGAGCTGCTGGAACGCTTCGGTATGAGGGTGCTTTCCTTTAAGGTAGAGACAGGTTTTGGCAACAGGCGCTCGAACACTCAGTATACAATTCCGGTCCCGGCAGGAAAAGAAGAGGACAGTGAAAAGCTGGTTCGCCACTATGCCGGGCTGATCAACTGATCGGCTTCAAATTATATTTGACCATCAGTCCAACCTTATCCTTATTTGCTCTGTCAATGGTGTAGCTGTGCTAAACGTTTGCACAGAAAAATAGTCTAAGAACTGGAAAAAGACTCATAAATGCCGAACTTCGGTTTCGAAGGAAGGAGTTAAATGGTTTTTGGAATTAAAATACTCTTTTGGTAGGGTATTTGTAAACGGGAGGGTATTTAATGCAACTTCAGCCTTTAATGCGAAAAAGAATCAACATACTTTTTGTGGCTCTGGCCATCTCATCTGTTACCTATGGTATGATACTCAGGTATTCAGACAAATCTACAGAAACGGCACAACCCATCGTGACGGAGTTTGTTCCCCAGCAAGTGTCTTCTTCCGAAGATGAATATGCTACTTATTCAGATGATATAGTTGATCTCGATGCCCTGATGGTGGAGCCTGACTAGTGTCATTCACCACCTCGGCCAAAACGCTGTCTCATTTCCTGTATGCGTTTGGTACGGTCATCAACAGGTAATTCCTGACTCAGGCCAAAACTTCTGATATTAAATGTGAAGGTAAGCATGAAATACTGCGTCAATATCTGAGACTGAGTATCTTCAATATATGAGCCGTTCACTGTTCTGGAAATGCTCTGATTTTCCTTCAGCAGATCGAATACCGTAAGCTTAAGCTCGCCTTTTTGTTTAAACAGTTTTTTCCCGACTTCTAAGTTCCACAGGGCAAAATTCTGGTTAAATCCGTCTGTCAGACCGCTGTTGTAGGTGTGATTTACAGTAGAGCGGAAAACAATGCCGTCCGAAAAAATCCAGTTGAGTCGCAGGCGTGTACCCTGTGAGAAGTAGTTCGTGCTGCTTACACTTTGCAAGGTGTTGCTTACCGTATTGTAAGAGGAATTGCTTGCGAGTGTAAAATCGATTTTTTCGCTGATGTTACTGCTCAATACCCAGCCCATACCCACGGTAGGGCTACTTGAGTAGTTCAGTTCTTCATTAATCAGCTCCGGAGTACGCGTGTAATTGAAGTTAGCCGTGAAATTGAGGTTAGACTTGATAGCTCCCAGGGGTACACCATAGGAGACAAAGCTTCTCAGGGTACGATAGCCCTTCAGGTTAACCGGCTGAGTAAGCTGAGCTCCCGGTTGCAGCTCAACTCCTCCTACATTGGCATTGCCGCGAGAGGCAATGGTGGTGCTGTTGCCGATATGATTGTCAGAGAACGAGCCCCGTATCATGGCGAAGAAAGTAGTAGACTTGTCAACATTGGTAGAAACAAAACGTGCAATGGTGGTATGAGTAAAGTTTTGATCCAGATTGGGATTACCCGCGCTTACAAAGAGTGGATTGGTATTATCTATTACATCCTGTAATTGGGTGATAGAAGGGGCACTGGTGCTGGTGCGATAGCTGATACTCAGGTTTTTAGTCCTGGCAAAGCGGTATCGGTAGTTCAGGCTGGGTACAAAGTTCTCAAAGCTACGCTTAATGTTATCTTCAAAAGGGAAAGTCTGGTCATTGTCCAGCGTGGCAAACTGATAGGCCAGGTTCAGATTGAAATTGGCCTTTTCGCCTCTCAGGTTATAGCCTATGCCTGCTCTGTTGGTCTTGTATATACTTTCGAAAGTATTACTCAGTGGCACGTTTAAATCTGTATAGTCTCCTGTAGCTTCGTTGAAATCAAAGGTCTTTTTGTCAGAGTCTGTTTTTTGATAGCCCAGCCTGTAGCTTATCGCCAGCCGGCTTTTCTCTGTCAGGGGTTCGGTATAGGTAAGGTTGGCCCCTACGTTATAGCCGGGGTTATCCAGCTCCGAGAATTGATCCAGATCTTCAGAGGTCTCCACACCATTTCTGAAGAAAGAATTTTCTGAATCGAGAAAACTATCACCGGTACTTTGATTATAGGCAGTACTCAGGTTCAGGGAGAGGGTGCGGCCGGCTTTTTCAAAGCGATGTCGCCAGAGTATGTTATTGGATATGTTATAGGCCAGCAGTTCAGAAGAGTTAAGAGTATTGGTGGTATTGAGCGTTTCTCCATCGTTTAGTGTGGCACCTGTTACCAGAGAAGAACCATTGTTCTCCTGCAGGGTGAGTCTTGGTCTGATCTGAATCGAGTTCTTTTCGTTGATGGTATATTCCAATCTGGCACTGAACCTGTGGTTGGTATTAGTACTGGGTATATTACTGTCTTCCTGGTAGGTCTGCCCTTCACTGCCGGGCAGCACGAATTGCCTGAAAATGGACTCAACAGACTGGTTTTGTGCTGTGTTAAAAAAGTAGCTCGCCTGAATATCCAGTTTGTCATTCGGTTTGACGGAGTAGTTTAGTCCAAAAGCTTTTGTTTCGGATATACCTCCCTGCTGTCCTACCAGAAAGTCGCTGGTGTTGCCTCCGTTGCCAAAACGGCCTCCACCACCACCGCCTCCGGTAAAGCCACCACCTCCGGTACGGCCTCCACCGCCTCCTCTGCCTCCACGACCTCTGCGGCCACCTCCACTGGTGACACCCAGCAGATCACTGGTAGAAAAGTTCTGAATATTAATATTGTTCATCTGCCCTATGACCGACAGACGGGTCTTCTCTCTGAACAGATTGATGCTGCCTCCGGTATTGTAAGTGTTGTCACTGCCGGCCCCCCCGTATACTTTGCCAAAAGTTCCGTTACGCATGCTGGCTTTGGTAATGATATTGAGCGTTTTTGTTGTTTCCCCATCGTTAAAACCGGTGAACTGAGCCTGGTCGCTCGCCTCATCATATACCTGGATTTTTTCTATAATTTCAGCCGGTAAGTTGGTAAGGGCGGCATTCGGATCCTGGCCGAAGAATTCCCGGCCATCTACCAGTACTTTGGTCACATTTTCACCCTGAGCCTGCACCTGGCCGTTTTGAATCACTACTCCCGGCATTTTTTCCAATAAATCCTGTGCGGTAGCATCAGGGTTTACTTTGTAGGCAATCGCATTCATCTCTACCGTATCACCGTTTTGCACTACCCGTTGATTAATGCCTTCAACTGTTACACCGGCCAGGGCTTTGGCATCTACCGACAGCATAATGGTACCGAGTGAGAGAGATTTGTCCTTTATCTCAAATGTCTTTTTATAGGTAGTAAAACCCACAAATGAAATAGAGAGCTCATAGTTGCCATTTAGTACTCCGGTAAGCCGGAAAGCACCTTTTTGATCAGTTGCTTTGACCTTGACCGTGGAGTCGGCCAGATTTTTTAAAACGACCGTGGCGGCAAAAAGAGGAACCTGATCGGTGCTGTCTGCTACGGCACCTTTTACTACCCAGTATTGTGCGCTAAGACCCTGTGAGGCAAGGATCAGCAGTAGCGATAATAACAGTTTTTTCATTTCTGATGGTTTTCACAGCATTAGACTGAGACTGCCTTGAAAGGTTTATTGTTTCTGATAAAGAACTAATATTTATTGTTTATCAATAAATATATATTACCTTTCGAGAAATGATGTGGATGTCAAGCGCTACCTTGTATAAAAGAGAGAAGTCCCTGATTGCCTGGATTAGCCTGGGGCTTGTCGGACTATTGGCCCTAGACAGGCTTTGGAACGGGCTTTTGGTACCATTTATTTCTGCAGAAGTGGAACGTGATCTGGTGAGTGGCATTCTTACCAGACTCCCCATTGTGGCAATAGCAATCTGGTTGTTGAGAAGGTTAGAACTTCAGAAATTTATAGGTACCGGTTCTCTGAGAAACATCAGAAATGTTCAGGCGATGGTCATCCCGATGGCCATTATCTCAATGGGGTTTTTCAGTAGCTTGTCGGTCTATAAAAATGCTGAGTCCTGGTTGCTGATTCTCTTTACTGCAGATACTGTGTTGGTAGCTCTTGCCGAAGAACTGACCTTCCGGGGGTTGATATTGCCGATACTGATAAGGATAAACAGGAAAAAGAAGCATGTTCTTTTTATCAGTGTTCTGGTGACTTCAGGAATTTTCGGGCTGATGCATTATTTGAACCTCTTCCGCCAGCCGGATAACTTTTGGGGTATCAGCTCACAAGTATTATTTGCGATGTCCATCGGAGTGTTTTTAGGAGGGCTCCTGTTGAGAACGAGACATTTACTGGCTCCTGTGATTATCCATTTTCTTGTGAACTTTTCTTTTGGTAACGGTGAGCTCAGGCAGCAGGCAGAAGAAACGGTCATTACCGAAACGGGTAAAGGTGGTTTTGACCTGGGGACCCTTATTACCCTGTTGTTTTTTGCAGTGATGTTTATGGGAGGATGGTACATGATCAAAAAGACAGATAGGTCCTGCGTGTTTGAGGATTTAGACCTAACAGAAATGAAACTATGAATTGGAATAAAATATTGATCGTTTATGCAAAATGGGTATTGATTATATCCCGTTTTATCGTGGTAGCGTTGGTGTTGCTCGCCCTGGTAAATGGCAAGAACCTGGGGTCGCCTCACAAGCTCGAAATAAACCTGGATATCAGAGAAGCTGAGTTCGGACCAGTAGAAAATATGATTTCTTCTGATGCAGAGTATGCTGATCGCGTACAATCCATAGCGTCATATGGTGGTACTAGAAGGCTCGAGATAGATCTGGGAGACCAGGTTTTTACCGGGTCGGTGGTACTTATGGTCATCAAGATAACTCTGGTGGTGGCCTTTCTCCATGTCCTGCTTTTGATAGTGAAATCAACCGAAAGAAAAGAGTTCTTCAGTGAAGGAAATGTGTTCAGGATCAGATTGATTGGCTTTGGACTCATTGGCTGGGCTGCTTTAGACCGGCTTTTTCATTGGTACACAAATTTTCTGGCCAATAAGTATTTAGAGTCTGACTATCTGGATAGTCTGAGAGTGAGTGTTCCTATTGTGCCTGATATCTTCGGAAATACCTTTGTTATTGGCCTGATTGTGCTTATTGTGGCACAGGCTTTCGACCACGGGTTGAAGCTGGAGAAAGAACAGGAACTGACCATTTGAGATGGCGATAATTGTAAACCTTGATGTAATGCTGGCCAGGCGCAAGATGCAGTCTAAAGAGCTGGCTGAAAAAGTGGGGATCACTATGGCAAATTTGTCCATTCTCAAAACAGGTAAGGCCAAGGCGATCAGATTCAGCACGCTTAATGCTATTTGTGCTGCTTTAGACTGCCAGCCGGGTGATATCCTGGAATTTCAGCCCGATGAAGAGAGCTAGTACTGTTTACCTCCTGTTGAATCGGGATAAAACTTTGTAACTTGGATCATTATGACTGCTAAAGAAAGACCCTGGGTGCTTGGCGCCCATATCGGAACCTTGTTAGGATACACCATTGCTTTTGGAAGTTTTCTGGTACCCCTGTTTATCTGGCTTTCTAAAAGGTACGAGTCAGAGCTCATTGCTGAACATGCCAGAACCTCTCTTAACTTTCAGTTGTCTATGCTGCTGTATGGTGTGATTGCCGGTATTCTCGTAATATTTCTCATTGGTATCCCCATCCTGATTGTGATCGCTATTGCCAATGTGGTATGTGTCATTCTGGCCACCATTGAAGCTGACAAGGGAGGATTATATAAGTATCCTTTCACCATCGAATTTATCAAGTAATCACGATCTTTGTGTGGCCGTAATCTCAGGGAGGTTATGAGTTGAAATGTAGAGGATAACCGCATTAGTTTTCATGAATATACGCCCCAGAAGAAATAGAAAGTCTGCTGCCATCAGAGCATTGGTAGAGGAGACCAAAGTGACCACGGATGATCTGATTTTTCCATTGTTTTTACTGGAAGGCAGAGGTGAAAAGATAGAGGTTGAATCTATGCCGGGAATTTTCAGGCTGGGTCTGGACCACATGCTCAGAGAAATAGAGGCTTGTGCTGAACTGGGTGTTACCACTTTCGATGTTTTTCCGGTGGTAGCAGAGCACTATAAAGATAAGCTGGGTACACGAAGCTACGATCCTGACTTCTTTTACCTGAAGGCACTGGAAGAGATAAAGACCAGGTTCCCTGAAGTGGCGATCATGACGGATGTAGCCATGGACCCTTACAGCTCTGATGGTCACGATGGCATTGTAGAGGATGGAGAAATTCTCAATGATGAAACCCTGGAGGTTTTAGGAAAAATGGCCCTCGCCCAGGCGGCAACGGGGATTGATATTATTGGTCCGTCAGATATGATGGATGGACGCGTGGGTTATATCCGCCAGGTATTGGATGAGCATGGCTATAAAGATGTGTCCATTATGTCTTACACGGCCAAGTACGCCAGTGCTTTTTATGGTCCTTTCCGTGATGCTCTGGACTCGGCTCCTAAATCAGGGGATAAAAAGAGCTACCAGATGAATCCGGCTAATCAGCGGGAGGCCCTGATTGAAGCTGACCTGGATGTGGAAGAAGGGGCAGACTTTCTGATGGTTAAGCCCGCACTGGCTTACCTGGATGTGATCAAGCTATTAAAAGACAACTACTCTCAGCCGATAACGGCTTATAATGTAAGCGGGGAGTATGCTATGCTCAGGGCTGCCGGTGAGCGAGGCTGGCTGGATTACGATCGGGTGATGGCTGAGACTTTACTCAGTATCAAGCGGGCCGGAGCTGATGCCATCCTCACGTATCACGCCAAAGAATTTGCTCAGTTGCTCTGAGCTAGCCCAAGTAGCTGCATGGTCTGTTGAGCCGCCTTCATGCCGGCATACACGGCACCTTCCATATACCCGCCATAAACAGGCGAGGTTTCTGTTCCGGCTACCAGCACTTTATCTGCCATCAGAGGTTGGCTAAGTCCCGGGTGGCCACTGTTTTGATGAGGCATGAGCAGCTCGGCCTCTTTTACGGATGTATGCACTTCATTGATCCAGCTACGATCATGATAGCTGAGATAGTCAGCTGCTTCTTCTCCAAAAAGCTTCGTCACCTGAGCTCGCACCAGTTGTTCTCTTTCGGTTTGTAACAGCTCGCTGAAACCATCTCTTAAAAATCCTTTGAGCGCAAAGAAAGACTCCTCAAAATTAGTGTGATCATGAACCTCCTGGATGATGCCGGTTTGAGCAAAGCCCATGCCTGAAAATCCCTTTTCTTTCCAGAAGGGCCTGGCATAGCGCAGTGCAAACTTAACAGACTCGCCCATCCAGGTATGTGTGTTGGCCATAAGCTCCCGGGTGTCTACAGGAAGAGCAGGCTCAAAAGTAACAGAGTGAGCAAGTAGCTGAGGAGGGAGCGTGACGATTGCAATCCTACTCTGGTATTGTTTGCCGTTCTGATCTGACATGAGAACGGACTCACCTGAGTCATGAATACTTTTTACCTCTGAATTCAGGTGTAAGTGCTTTTGGTCAAGGTTTGAAGCCAGCTTTTCAATTAGACTGCTACTACCGCCCTTGATCCGGTAACTGGGAGGTTGACCGGCCGGCATTTCCATATACTGAACAGGCGCCTGTTCATGAAGGTCGTAGCTAATGTTGCCCTGAGTGAACTGCTCAAAATGTTCTATGCCGAGCTCTTCCAGGAACTGCCTGAGATGAATGTGTTGGTCACCAAACCAGGTAGCCCCCATTTCAACAGGGCCTTCCAGTGTTTGTATTCTTCCGCCTATTCGCGACCGTGCCTCCAGTATAGTAACTGAAACTCCGGCTCTCCTGAGCTTGTAGGCTGCCGTGAGCCCCGAGAGCCCCGCGCCTGCAATGATCACTTCATTCATGTATTATTTAATGGATACCCCTTTCAGAAAGTTCACAAGGCTGTGAATAAAATACTCCCGGGGTTTTTCCATAAAAGCAGCATGGTCACCTCCTTTAATGACCACCCATTGTTTATGAGAGGTGCCCAGACGAACAAATAGTTTGGTTTGAATTTCTGTCGGGCCAATGGGGTCAAACTCTCCCTGTAATATAAGGGTAGGTATGGTGACTTTAGCCGGATCAAGCTCGTTGAACTGGTCGTAGCGTCTGAGATCTGTGCGAACGGGATCAGCTTCTAAAGAGGCTCTTACATAGGCATCAATGGCTTGCTGGCTGATAGAGCCTGGCGTGATAAAGTCACTGGCTGCACCTTCGGCTGTATTGGCACTTTTCAATGGCTCTGGATAGGCCTTCGGCTCAGTGGGAAATTGCTGATCACTGTCCCGCCAGTAGCCAAAGAGTGTGAGAGACGAAATAAGGTCCGGATTTCTTTGGGCAGTCAGTTGGGAAAGAGTAGATCCCATAGACCAGCCGAAGAGATGAGGCGGGGTTGTCCAGCTTTTTTGTTGAGCCAACCATGATAATACACTGGCGATGTCTTTGGCAGAACGATCGGGAGTGAGCCAGCCCGTGCTATCGCGTGGTGTGGCTCCGTAGCCCCGCAGGTCAACAGCATAGACAGCATAGCCTTGTTCTACCAGGCCATCCATCAGGGAAAGCTCTTCCCCGTCTACCTGAAGATCAAAATCGGGTACTGCACTCCAGGTACGGCCGTGAACCAGCAGGATGCTTTCTGTGGCGGAAGGGGCTGATTTTTCCCAGACTGTAATCGGGTGATTGTCAGATATGACCGTATGTTGCTGCCGGGTAACTCTGGTTACCTGCTGTGTGTCAGTAGCAGGAGCACAGGAGAGAAAGGCTATCAGGACAGTACTGAGTAGAATGCTCTTAAACATAAAAATCATTGTTAAGCTTGAAGGTTAAAGCTCAACAATGATTTTAATAAATGGAAGTAAATACTTTCAGGCGAATGACCTCTCTATGCCCTTCCCAGTTGCTTTAGCATTTTGCCATGCTCATAAATGGCTTTGATAAAATTCTTTTGAGAGTAGTATGGCAGGTCAAATTCTTTGGCTGTTTCTCTTACAATCTTAGAAATACGCTTGTAATGAACGTGGCAGATATTAGGAAACAAATGGTGCTCTACCTGGTAATTCAATCCGCCCACATACCACGAGAAAAGTCGGCTTTTGGGAGAGAAATTGGTGGTAGTAAAAAGCTGATGAACAGCCCAGGTGTTTTCGATATTTCCGGTGTCATTTGGTATAGGATACTCGGAGGTAGGCATAACATGTGCCGGTTGGAAAATAAGCCCAAGCCAAAGACCCGTAATCATGTGCATCATCACAAACCCTATAACAATGATCCACCAGGAGGCATTGATGACCAGCAGCGGTATAACCAGCGCATAGGCGTAATAAGCTACTTTTGAAATAATGGTTTCTATAAGTACCCCTCTGTAGGTTCTTTTCTGCCCCTTGATCAGGTCCATCTTTTTGTAGCGATTGAGCTGTACAAAATCTTTGGTGGTCAGCCAGAGGAAGGTCATAATGGAGTAGAGGAACCAGCCGTATATATGCTGGAACTTATGTAGCCTGTAATGCTTGGCATGAGGCGATAACCTCATGAGTACTCCCGGATCTATATCCTCATCCACTCCTTCTATGTTGGTGAATGAGTGGTGTAGTACATTGTGCTGCACTTTCCAGTTGAAAGCACTGGCACCAATCAGGTTCATGACGTACCCCAGATATTTGTTTACGGTTTTATTTTTTGAGTAAGAACCGTGATTCGCATCGTGCATGACAGAAAGACCAATGCCTGACATGCCAAAACCCATCAGTGCCCACATACCCAGTATGGCCCATGTATTGGTTACTACACCTGTAATCATCAGGAAGTAGGGGACCAGATAGAGAGAAAGCATGAATATGGTTTTGATTACCATATTGGCATTGCCGTAGGTGGATTTTTGTTGAGTCTCAAAATGCGCTTTTACCCTTTTTCTCAACACAGAAATAAAATCATTCTGTGTGGTTCGGGAGAACTTAATTGTCTTGTAGTTCATATAGTGACCTTCCTTATTTCAACGTATCAGCAGTGTAAGAACGATGCTGATAAGCTCTTTGTTTGACTCCGGTGTGCAAAGGTAGGTTGCAGAAACAAGCAAAAAAAAGAATTGTTACTTGAAAGGCAGAAAATTGATAAAAATCATGTTTCATGAGAGGTTGCTTCTGCCTGGTTCAGCATCCTTTTTTCACTCAAATGTCTTCTTCTCTTTCCAGCATGAGTATAGATGACTGAGGAACAATGAACAGCTTTTCGCCCTCATACATAACCTCTACTGCTCCCTTTTGAAGAAAGAGCGCCAGGTCGCCTTCCAATGCCTGCAGGGGAATGTACTTTACCTTGTCCTCATTGCCTTTCCAGGGTTCGTCTTCTTCTGCCAGCATGGGAATAGGGTGGCCGGGACCTACCTTAATAATATAACCGCTGCGTATCTTCTCTTTTTCCTGAACGCCTGGTGGCAAATACAGACCACTTTCAGTTTTTTCAGGACTTTTTTTGGGGCGGACCAAAACACGGTCTCCTACAACAATCAGTTTTTTGAACTTATTATCTGCGGTTAATTCCATGACACAACAATGTATACTCTGCAGGCCCGTAAGGTGACTTTTAGCATGCCCTTAACACTTTGCCTGATTGCAAATATAGCAGAGAACCAGGGTGATGAAAGGGGAGGGAGAGAAAAGTAAAAAGGGCCGGTCACAAGACCGGCCCTTTCAGTATTCGCAGTGTATAATAGGGTTATTTTTTGATCATCAGCTTTTTGGTTTCCAGGTAACCTGCGGTGCGTACCCTGATCATGTAGATACCTTCTGTCACATCGGAACCATCAAAAGTAACTTTGTACTCAGTGTCGGCTTCTGCCATTCCTTTGTACAGGGTGCTGATCAGCAGACCTTTTGTACTGTAAATGCCTACAGATACAGGGCCTGCCTCGCTCACCTTAAAGGTGATATTGGCCACAGATTTAGTTGGGTTTGGATAAGCTGAGATGTTGATCTCAGTGTTTTTAGTCAACTCATTGGCATCATCAGCCAGGTTGTTGCTGGCAGCACCTCCTACACTCAGTGATGTCTGAGTTGAACCACAACTTCCCAGTGTAGCACCATATCTCAGGTAGTAGTCTACATCATCCTGATCTACACAGTAGGTATATCCATTCAGGCAGATACGCACATCACCATCATAAGGAGTCACTCCGGTGTCGCAGTCATCATTAGAAGCATCACAGTTGTCGAGGTCCATATTAATGTCACCCTGTACCCAGTGACCTCTGTTGTTTTTATACCAGAACCAGCCCGAGATACCATAGTTGCTGTTCTTATTGTTGGCAGCTTCTCCTACCTGGAATCCATAGTGGAAGTTAGAAGGCATGTGATAGAGTTTTTTCACATAACCGGTGTTGTGTCCAAGACCAACAAGTCTGGTTTCCTTACTCTGATCCATGATATAGTAAGTCCAGTCACGATATTCATTACCGGCAAGACCCGCCTCATCTTTGTAGCTTCTGCCCAGAGCCGACCACTCTGACCAGGTCATAGCATCACTCAGGTAGAATTCGATCTGCCATTTATCGTTGGAGTTACGTCTGTTGGAAACAATACCGGTAACCTTGGCTTTACCACCTTCCAGTTTTGTAAAAGAACCGCTGTTGTCTTCGAAGAAGAACTGAGCATCACTATGGTAGTTTCCATAGTCACTCAACCACAGCGCGTGACCGCCACCTTCAGCTGCACGGGCATCGCATGACTGATTGGTTTCATCATCATCGTCTTCTTCAAGAGTACAGGAGCTTCCTTCGCCATCGGTATAGCCTGTAATCGTAAATGGTCCGTAAGTCTCTCCCAATATATTGATAGAGCAGGATGTATGAATTTCATAGAAAGAAGAACCGATTCTCAGATGTGTTTTGGAATCCAGTCTTCCATGTCTGTCATAACCGTTTACTGTAATCACATCTCCATTCTGAACATTATGGAACTTGTCTATCAGTACAGTGTATCTCTTGTTGTAGACTTTAATGGTAACATCTGATACACCATTGTATACGAAGGTGAAGTTTCTCATTCTTCCTTCACACTGACAGTCATTATCATCTCCTGAATCACCACCGTCACCATGTCCACCACCATAATAGTTGCCACTGTAGTTACCTCCATAATAGGTGGTAGAACTGCTATAGCTGTTTGAATATGATCTGTGGCTGGTATCTTCACAACGTACATCCACTACCTCAATATCAAAAGTCTCTGTAGCAGTACAGCCATTCGCGTCTGTTACAATTACGGTGTAGGTAGTAGACTCTTGTGGTGCCACCACCGCGCTGTTGTCAGAAGTACAGGCGATAGCATTTTCAGGGAACCACTCATAGGTATAAGGTCCAACACCACCTGTCACATCAGCTGTCAGAGTTACTGTCTGCTCTCCGTATCCCAGGTAGATAGTGTTTTGTGCGCCACCGTTGGCTACCGGGTATTCAGGGCTTACGGTACCGGTTACCTCCAGGCTGGTAGAAGATTCAAGCTCTACCGAAGCAGTAGCGCTACCTCCATTTGGATCGGAAACGGTTACTGTATAGGTACCGGCTCCCAGGTTACTGATACTGGCAGTGGTGGCTCCATTACTCCAGAGGTAGCTATAGTCTCCACAACCTCCGTCAGCGATGGCAGCAATGGCACCAATTTCATCTTCAGAGCAGGTGAGCTGCTGTGTAACGTTCAACGCAACACTTACCGGAGCAGCTACCACCGTAATGTCGAACGATGCTGTAGCACTGTTACCAGCATTGTCGGTAGCAGTATAGGTCACGGTAGTTGTTCCGACAGGGAATACATCACCCGGGTTATGCGAGGCTACCAGATTTACCTGACAGTTGTCGGTAGCAGCAGGAACGTTCCAGTGAATGCTCTCACCGCAATTAGCGTCCTGCTCGTTATATACAATGTTGGCAGGCATGTTTGTGATAACGGGTAGCACATTGTCGATTACCGTTACAGTAGCCGTCTTAGAGGATGTATTACCCTGAGTATCTGTTACGGTCAATGTTACCGTGTTTTCGCCAAGGTCACTGCAGTCAAATGTACTGGTGTTTATTACTACAGTACTGATGCCACAGTTGTCAGTGCTGCCATTGTTGATTTGACTGGCAGTGATGCTGGCCTGGCCATTGACATCCAGTTGTACTGTGATGTTTTGAGTAGCTGCGACCGGGGCAGTATTATCTACTACGGTCACGGTAGCCGTAGCGGAAGCCGTGTTACCGCTGGCATCTGTACCTGTCAATGTCACGGTATTGGCACCGAGATCAGAACAGTCAAAATTCAGTTGGTCCAGACTCAGTGTCAGATCACAGTTGTCATAAGAACCATTGTTGATTTGTGCAGTAGTCACAGACGCATTGCCACTGGCGTCCAGGCTGACAGTCACATCCTGAGTGATGACAGTTGGTGCTACATTATCCTCAATTGTCACCGTAATGGTTTCCGTTGAGGAGTTGTTATGAGCATCTGTGAGGGTTATGGTAACTGTGTTTTGTCCGAGATCAGAGCAATCGAAGTCAACCTGATCGATTGTAAGTTCCGCATCTCCACATGCTCCCTCATCCACGAAAGTAGTACAGGTGGTGATGTCCATATTGAAATCACCCTGAACAAGGTCTCCGTTATAATTGGTGTAGAAGAACCAACCTGACATGCCATAGTTGCCGTTCTTGTCGTTGGCAGCCTGTCCAACCTGGAAACCGAAGTTATAGTTAGATGGCATATGGGTGATAGCAGTGCTCTTGCCTGCGTTACTGCCAAGTCCTGTAAGCGTAGATGGATTGGAAGGGTTGGTATCCATTATGTAGTAGCTCCAGTCTTTATAACTGTCTCCCACGGTATTGGCATTGCCTTTCCAGCTTCTTCCCATGGCAGACCACGCACTCCAGTCTTTTCTGTCAATCAGGTTCAACACCACTTCCCACTGGTCATTGTTGTCCTGAGGGTTTACAATGGTACCTCTTACAGTAGCCGTACCGCCTGAGAACTGGGTGAGTTTTCCTCCGTTACTGTCAAATACAAAATCAATGAAGTTGCTGTTGTTAGGGAAGTAGTGTCTCAGTGCCACGGAGTGGTTACTGTTACCTTCATAAGCAGTCACCTCACACTCCTCGTAAGTGTTGTTGGTGATAATATCTGCAGGATTCAGCTTTGCCTCTCCATTTGCATCAAGCTGCAGTGTTACATCCTGAGCATTGATAACAGGAGCGTTATTGTCTACTATGGTCACGATGGCGGTGGCAGAAGAAGTATTTCCACTGGCATCCGTACCGGTCAATGTTACAGTATTCTCACCTACATGACTACAGTCAAAGTTCAGCTGATCAAGGCTCAGTGTCAGATCACAGTTATCAGAAGAACCGTTGTCGATTTGGGCGACTGTGACAGAGGCATTTCCATTGGCGTCAAGATTCACAGTTACATCCTGCGTGATAACGGTAGGAGCCGTATTGTCTCTTACTGTCACAATTACTGAGGTGGTGGTAATATTACCAGCTGCATCAGCTGCCTGAACAGTCACCGTATTGTCACCGATGTCAGAGCAGTCAAATGAGGTCTGCGTGACAACCGTTTCAGTAATAGCACAGTTATCAGTCACACTTGCGATTACCTGGCTTTCGGTGATGTTAGCCTGTCCATTAGCATTCAGGTCCACTGTAATGTTTTGAGTGGTGATTACCGGAGCCGTGTTGTCAATCACCGTCACCGTAGCGGTAGCAGAAGCTGAGTTACCACTGGCATCCGTACCGGTCAAAGTCACTGTATTGGCACCGAGATCAGAGCAATCGAAATTCAGCTGATCAAGGTTCAATGTCAGATCACAGTTATCAGAAGAGCCGTTATCGATTTGAGCGACTGTAACAGAAGCATTTCCGCTGGCGTCAAGATTCACAGTTACATCCTGCGTGATAACGGTAGGAGCGGTATTGTCTCTTACTGTCACAATTACTGAGGTGGTGGTGATATTACCTGCTGCATCAGCTGCCTGAACAGTCACTGTATTTTCACCGATGTCAGAGCAATCAAATGAGGTCTGTGTGACAACTGTTTCAGTAATGGCACAGTTATCAGTCACACTTGCGATTACCTGGCTTTCGGTAATGTTAGCCTGTCCGCTGGCATTCAGGTCCACCGTGATGTTTTGAGTGGTGATTACCGGAGCCGTGTTGTCAATCACCGTCACAGTAGCGGTAGCAGAGGCTGAGTTACCACTGGCATCCGTACCGGTCAAAGTCACTGTATTGGCACCGAGATCAGAGCAATCGAAATTCAACTGATCAAGGCTCAGGGTCAGATCACAGTTATCAGAAGAGCCGTTGTCGATTTGAGCAACTGTAACAGAAGCATTTCCGCTGGCGTCAAGATTCACAGTTACATCCTGAGTGATAACGGTAGGAGCGGTGTTATCAACTACGGTTACCGTTGCAGTAGCTGTTGCTGTATTTCCACTTGTATCTGTACCTGTCAGTGTTACTGTGTTGGCGCCAATATCAGAGCAGTTAAAGTTAAGCTTGTCCAGGCTCAGTGTCAGATCACAATTGTCTGAAGAGCCATTATCAATCTGGCCTGTAGTGATAGAAGCATTTCCGTTACTGTCCAGATTTACCGTAATATCCTGAGCCAATACAGTAGGCGCCAGATCATCAGCGATGGTTACAGTCACCGTTTCGGTAGTCACTACATTGTTGGCTGTAGTAGCAGTGATGGTTACGGTATTTTCACCGGCATCTGTACAATCAAAATCAGTCTGACTGATCTCGATAGTAGCTTCTCCGCATGAATCAGAACCGACAGTAGTGGTGCAGTTGGTTATATCAAGGTTGAAGTCTCCCTGAACATAATTACCCTGATCGTTTTGGTAAGTGAACCAACCTGACATTCCCAGATCCGTGTCTTTGTCATTGGCTGCCTGCCCCACCTGGAATCCATATCTCAGATTGGCAGGACGGTGGGTCAGGGTTTTTACTTTACCAGCGTTGCTACCCAGGCCAGTCAGAGTAGAAGGTCTGGATGGGTTGGTGTCCATTTCATAATAATCCCAGTTGAGGTAGTTGGTTCCTACATTACTGGCTCTTCCTTTCCAGGACCTTCCCAGGGCAGACCAGGCATCCCAGTCTCTTTTATCGGCCAGATTTAACTGAACAGTCCAGCTGTCATTCGCATCGTTTTTATTCACGATTGTTCCGGTAACGGTTGCTGTACCATCAGGATTCTGAGTCAGCGTTCCCCCATTACTGTCGAAGTGGAAATCAGTATTCTGATTACTCGCTGTGTACTTGCTGAGCCATACTGCATGAGAGTTGTTGTTTCCATATCTCGCTACAGTACATTCAGTAGTTACCTCTCCCAGCAAATCTTCAGCATCAATACTGGCCATGCCGTTCTCATCCAGTGACACGGTAATGTCTGAAGGAGTGATGGTCACAGCATTGTTATCGATTACAGTAACAATGGCAGTAGCAGAAGCAGTGTTGCCACTGGCATCTGTACCTGTAAGGGTTACTGTATTTTCTCCTACATTGGTACAGTCAAAATCAAGCTGATTGAGTGTCAGGGTCAGATCACAGTTATCAGAAGATCCGTTGTCAACTTGTGCTACCGTGATAGAAGCATTACCTGAATTATCAAGGTTGATGCTTACATCTTGCGCAATGACAGTAGGAGCTATCGTATCAGCGATGGTTACCGTCACACTGGCAGTGGACTGGTTTCCGTTGGCATCAGTAGCAGTTACGGTAATGACATTGTCACCAACATGAGTACAGTCGAAGTTGGTTTGACTAACAGTTATATCGGCAGTACCGCAGTTGTCTGTTGCAGTAGCTACCTGCGATTCTGTAATCACTGCATTTCCGTTGGCATCAAGGCTAACGCTGATATTCTGTGTTGTAATCACAGGTGCAGTATTGTCTACTACAGTAACAGTCGCAGTAGCGGAGGCAGTGTTACCGCTGGCATCGGTACCGGTCAGCGTTACGGTATTTGCTCCCAAATCCGAGCAATCAAAGTTCAGCGTATCCAGGCTCAGGGTCAGATCACAATTGTCAGAAGAACCGTTATCGATCTGAGCTGTTGTAATCGATGCGTTGCCGAAAGCGTCAAGGTTAACAGTGATGTTTTGTGTTACTACCGTTGGGGCTGTTACATCTCTTACTGTGACTATGGCAGTAGAAGAAGTAATGTTCCCCCCTGCATCGGCAGCCTGAATGGTGACTGTATTATCTCCGATGTTTGAGCAATCAAAGTTCAGTGGACCTACAAATATTTCAGTTACAGAACAGTTATCTGTGATGCTTGAGTACACCTGGTTTTCTGAGATGGTTACCTGTCCATTGGCATCCAGGTCAACGGTAATGTTTTGTGGCACAATCACCGGAGCGATCTGATCCTGAACCGTTACCGTGGCAGTAGTGGTACTGCTCAGACCGTTCATGTCAGTGACCGTCATAGTTACCGTATTAGGGCCAAGGTTCGTACAGTCGAAATCAGGAGTATCTATGGTAATAGTATCAATGCCACAGTTATCCGAACTACCATTATCAATTTGTGCTGCCGTGATGCTGGCTTGTCCGTTTGCATCCAACTGGATTGTAATATCCTGAGCGATGGCGGTTGGTGCGATGATATCTGTTACGGTTACGGTAGCGTTGGCAGTGCTGCTGTTACCGGCTGCATCAGTTACAGTAAGTACCACTGTATTGTCACCTACATCATTACAGTCAAAGTCTGTTTTGCTGAT
>DIYF01000050.1 GCA_002427745.1 Roseivirga sp. UBA6061
GTGAGACAGTTCGGTCTCTATCTGTTGTGGGCGTAAGAAGTTTGCGAGGACCTGTCTTTAGTACGAGAGGACCGAGATGGACTAACCGCTGGTGTATCAGTTGTGCCGCCAGGTGCACCGCTGAGTAGCTACGTTGGGCAGAGATAAGCGCTGAAAGCATCTAAGTGCGAAACTCCCCTCAAGATGAGACTTCTTTATAAGGGACGTTAGAGATGATGACGTTGATAGGCTGCAGGTGTAAAGGCAGGAATGTCAAAGCTGAGCAGTACTAATTACCCGTAAGCTTTCCGTGACAGTGTGCTGTTTTAGAGCTATATCTAAGACAGCACACGCCAACTCTTTTGTGTAATACTCTTACAGTTAATATGTCACTCCGTCAACAGTGTGTGATGGAGAAGAAATAATAGTTCATGGAAGATGAACTGAAGAATTTATGGTGATTATAGCGGTGGGGTCCACCTCTTTCCATTCCGAACAGAGAAGTTAAGCCCACCAGCGCTGATGGTACTGCCTTTACCGGTGGGAGAGTAAGTCGTTGCCAGTTTATTATTATCTATTACAAATCAAGTCCTTTACAACCTAAAGGACTTTTTTTATGCTTCAGAACTTGTGCTGGCTTATGTGTGTGGCAGTCTGAGTTTCTTATTGCAGACTGGCCGAAAGTGGCGGGATACAAAAGAAGCCTATCAACAAGTGGGGGAGTGTGCGAGGGAGTAGTGAAAGAACCTATATGAGCCGACAGGTAGTTATTTGCCAACTACTACCTGTGTAAAACTGTCCGTTTGGAGATATTGGTTAGCAAGAGAGAGTATGCTTTCCTGATTTACTGAACTGATAGCTTTAATGTAGGACTGGAAAAAGGTGAGGTCGAGCCCCTGATAATGGACTGCCTTGAATTTATCCATAATTGAGAAGGGGGAGCTAATAGATCCTGCAAAGGTGCCCGTCATGTAGTTTTTAACCGTTTCGAATTCTTCGAGACTTATTGGTTCAGTTCTCAATATTTGAAGCTCCTTGTGAATTTCTTCGATGGTCTGGGCTTCGTTTTCACTATTGACATCTGTTGAAATAGAGAAGTAACCTTCATGATCTAGAGCATAGAGCTGGGAATGGATGCCATAAGTAAAGCCTTTATCTTCTCTGATGTTTTTCATTAAACGTGAGCCGAAATAACCACCCAGAACCTCATTCAATAACATGAACGGTACATAGTCTCGGTGAGAGCGATTAAACAGGCTTTTACCAATACGAACCGAAGACTGAACGAATTTCGGGTTACGTATCGCCAGTGACCTATCTCGCTGTTCGTGAGAATTGGTGATTGAGACAGGCTGCGATATTTTGAAGTATGATCTACCCAGGTGCTCATTGAGGCTTTTCTCGAACGAACCTGGGAGATTGCCTGAGAGCATGATGTCGAAATCACTGAAATGGGATTCATAGAATGATTTAACATCGTCAAGTGTTGTCAACTCAATCTGCTCAGGCGAGTTTCCTCGACCATAAGGGTGAGACGGACCAAATACATTCTTACGAAGAGTGACTGATGCCAAGTAATTACTTTTCTCCAGGTTTAGTTTGAGTTTCTGTACCTCTCTTTCTTTCAGTGAAGTGAAAGACTGCTCGGAAAGGCCTGGAGAGAGAACAAGCTCTGACAAGAGTTTTAGGTTCTGATCAAAGTATTTGGTCAGGCCGTAGACTGAGATGGTACAATGATCAAAACCGGGGACAAATTCGATAAAGCTGCCATAGCTGTCGAAGGTATCCGCGAGCTCTTTGGCTGTCTTTGACCTGGTCCCCTCGTTTAAGAGTTTTAATGTGAGAGGTACGAGGGTATAACCTGAGGCATACCAGCTACCTGCCTTAATGACCAGGTCAATTTTAAACACCCGGGACTTATCATCATGTAGATAGAATAGTTTTCTGCCATTTTCCAGTGTGGCAGGTTCTACATCAGGAATGTGTACTTTTTTGAGCCTGTTGAAGCCAGGCGGTGTCTTCCTATCGATCATTATGAGCGAATCGGCTTATTCTCCTTCTTTTTTACCCAGATCAAGCGTCAGGCCGAAGCGAAGAGTTTCGGCAAGAGGGTGGTCCTGAAACTGAGGGATCAAATAGGCGAAATCGAATCCGAGTTTTTTGTATTTGAATCCAACACCCATTGTGAAGAACTTTCTGTTTCCTTTGTTGACGTGCTCGTAGAAGTATCCGGCTCTGATGGCAAAGGTTTCTTTGTACTCATACTCTGCACCGGTTGAAATCGTAACCTCCTGAAGCTCTTCTCTAAACCCATCAGGGGCATCACCGAAGGAACCAAATACGCCCTCCAGCAGTCCCTTGTCGAGATGACTGCCATCGGGTTGTGGTGTAGGTACCATCAATTTATTAAAGTCCAGCGCCAGTGTGATCTTGTTGTACGGATCTAGATAGGTAGAAAGAGCTGAGCCCAGTCTGAGGTTAGTTGGTATGAAGTCTTCTTCATCGGCACTGTTGTAGGAAATCTTAGAGCCAAGATTGGATATAACACCACCAAAAGAGAGTTGTGCATCTTTTTGAAATACTGACACACGTGACCTGTAGTATACTCCGATATCAGCGGCAATACTGGTACCTGGTTTGGGGTCCGTTACGGGACTAACCGTGATTCCTCCTGATAAATTAGAGTGTATGAATTTACCTGTGATACCAAGGCTGAAGTCATTACCCAATTTTCTTGAATATGTACCTGCCAGTGCAAATTCTCTTGGGTTGATCGTGTTCAGTTCATTACCGGCTCCGTCTGTCAGTTGAATATCTCCCAGATCAAAGTAGGTCATGGCAAAACCAAAGGCGGATACATCATCTATTTTCTTAAATGCACTTAAATAAGAGATAGACATGTCATCAACAAAACGTTGCAACCATGGGGTGAACGAAAATGCCACTCCGGCTTCCTTATTGATAAAAGTTAATTTCGCAGGGTTCCAATGGCCTGAGTTGGCATTGGGGTCTGTGGCCGCACCCACATCTCCCATGGCACCTGATATCGGGTCGGGGGCAATGGTAAGAAAAGGAACAGCGGTAGTGATTACTCTTTTACTGGTATCCTGCCCTGCAATAACTCCTGAGTTCTGTGCTTTGAGGTTAGTTGTGAGGGCTATAAAAACAAGGATTACGAGCGTCCTTAGGGTGTGACTCATGGAAATTTTTTTCAAAGATAAGGATATAATATTAATTTGATATAATCAGTTTTTTACGTGATGAATGCACTATCTGGCTGTTTTCTGAACGCAATAAAGTGTAGTAAATATACACCCCGGGAGGAAGAGAAGAACCTGTATTGTCAGTCCCGTCCCAGGTAATAAATTCGGTATTGGTAGCAGCCTGTTTCACGCTATATAATGCAGTGACCTTTTCGCCTCTTTGATTAAAAATTTCAACGACTAACTCTAAAGGGTGACCAGCAGAGTTGTGTGTGACAGCGAAGGTCATATTACCACTAAACGGATTAGGGTATGCTTTTATTTCCGAGACGCTGGTAGAATTTTGGTCTGTCACAATAAATTCTAGCGATGTGCTACTCACATTGTTATGCGTGTCCCAAACTTTGATGTCTAACCTGTTTTCTCCGAGTGGCAGATTTCTCATAGGAAAATCTACTATGCCTTTTTGAAAATTGTCTATCAGGGTGGTGTAAAAGTCGTTGAGAGAATAGGTTATGGAATCATTCAGCGTGGCAGTGATGTCCTGACCAATACCACTCGTGCTTATATTGATACCATTTTCATCTTCCAGCAAAAGAATCAAGTTTGCATCCGGTTTGACAAAGTAGGTATTGACCTTGCTTGTGTCGTTCAGGAAAGGCCTGATTGATGGTGGTGTTACATCAGGAATAACTTCTTCGCTGGTACCTCCCAGGACAAAATCTATAGAAGCACCCAAAGCATCAGTTCCCCGGGTGATATCCGTGGCATAAAAAGTCATTTTACCAGAACCAAACTGATAATTGATGTTTTTAGGTACTACAAAATTCAATTGAAACTCCCCATTGATTACCGAAGCAGAGCCACTAAACAGGGTGCTGTTTCGTTCTGTGAATTCAAAGACCTCACTTTCTGTTCCTTTGGTCTGGAGTACGTTATTCTTGTCCAACAGAGAGAATTCCAGAACCCCATTGAAATTGCTGATAACCTGACCCGAAGATTCAATTGTTCCTGTAATGGATACATGTTGCAAAGCCCTGAGCGTATCGGGTTCATCTATATTGAGAACATTGCTATTAATGGTGTTGATACGAACTTGATTTTCAGGATAAGCGATTCGCATACTTGGATCTCCCAGCAGGATGAAGTTCCTGTTAAGGCTTCCCCGGAGGCTATTGTTTTTAGTATAAGCAATAATATCTCCTAACCTGGGGTATTCTCCATCAGTCGCCTCCAAAATGCTGCCATAGAAAGCTACATTCAGATCGTAATTGGTACTTGAAAATACCGGACGCGCGGTAGTGACCATGGCCAGCGCACCTCCATCTTCTTTAAAGATGAGTTTCTCAGCTCCGGAGAATATGTTCGGATCGTCATTTCTGCCAAATTCGCAGGTAGCTGTAACCAGCAAAGGAAGTTTGCTATTGTTATTCCACTCATCCATCAGTTCCAGGGTAAGTACCCTTTCCTGCATCCAGCCAGTCTCGGCACCATGTCCGGTGAAGTTGATAATGAGAGCTCCTTCATCTACGGCTTCCAGCAGGGCATTTTCTGCTTCAGGTGAGAATTCACCATTGGGTCGCCTTTGCTGATCAAATGAGTCAAGGTAGAGCTTGGACACATTGTAGTCAGCGTAAGTGGTGTCGATTAATGTAGCCAATTGATCAGCGTCTTCCTGATGAATGTTGTTGTCACCATCATCTGCCACAAATACAACTCTGCTGCGCCAGTCACCAAGTGCCTGGGGAGAGGTCTGATAATCGATGATTTTGTCTACGGCAATAGCGGCTTGTTCCGGGGTGGTGGCAGGTATTCTGCCAATACCTATATCCAGAAGATGGTCTCCTGAAGAACTCTCTGTCCAGGTTCCTTCATCAGCATCCAGAAAACCAAAGTAGTCATCGGAGGAGAAGGAGAGTAAGGGGTGCAGAGAGTTTCGTGCTTCATAGGTAGGTACCAGATTCGTATTATTCTCGATTCTGTCTTTATAGTCGTATGAACCTTTACCAAACATAAGCAGGTATCGGAAATGATCATCGTTTTCCTTCAGGAAGCGGGCATAATTGCGAATAGCTGAAACATCCTGACGTCCGGCTGAAAACTCCGTGTAGAGTTCGTTAAGAGTCACTACTGAAACTTGCAGGTTATCATGAGTTGATCGAAAATCAGCCAGTCTCTGAGCCTGAGACAGCAGCAGATCATCGGTTACAATCAGCAAATCGGGTATGCTTTTGCCAGATAAGTTTTGGTTTGCCTGCGAGGTAAATGATGAGACTGCCGGAACGTCATCTGCTGCGAAGATGGCAAATTCATGAAGGGTGTCACTGAACGTACCAAAGCTTATGGAATTACTATTTGTGCTTGTTTGCTGTTGTACCGGATTCAGAACATCCGTGATATCCCAGACCTGAGTTTGAGAATTGGTGTTCTGGATGTTGTAGGTGGTGATGCTTTGGTTTAAAGAACTCTTGCTGCTGAAGGTGTAGGGAACTGATGTGTAGCTCAGGCTGGTAGGCACAGAAATTAAGAAGCGATTGAGATAGGCCACGGCATTATTGGCTCCGTTATTATCAAAAGTCGCTGTCAGCTCAAGGTCAGTAGCTGATGATAACACACTTGCATCCAAACTAAAGTTACCGGTGCGTTGATCACCTTTGAGGCCATAGCGTGCATCGGGAATTGAGTTAAAGTTAATGGTGCCTACATTTTGCTGATTTATGGTCAGATCAATACCGGAACCAATAAATGACTGCGTAACCCCTGTAAGGGTGAGTTCTATGAGCTGGTCATCTTTCAGGTTTGTCAGGGGAAATGAAAAGGTCAGCGGTGACTGCAAATCAAACCGTTCTCCATACCATTCTCTTCCGGATCCCAGGATATTCACGAGATCTTCTTCATGAGTTATGATTTTATCATGGTAGTCGATCATAGGGAAATCTCCTTCCAGGTTGGGAGATGTGCCGAGTCTTTTCCCAGGTGTGTCGCGCACTCCGATGTAGTAATAAACAACATCGCTGTAGAGATTTTTGGTTACCCGATAGGTATTATCAAAGCTCAGCTGATCAACTCTGTCTACATAGAAGAGAATATAATCCTCACTGTTCATGTTACCGTCTTGCTCTCCGGTAACGGATATGGCTAGTTCCTGAAGCAGCAGAGATTCGTAGGCGCTGTTGTCCTGAGGGAGCATACCTCCGGGTAATCCGAAAATTGAAATGTTTCGTGGGTCCAGACTGTTGATATCAAAGCCCATGGATGACAGGGTGGTACGGTCGATTTTATAGACACCATGTTCCATAAACTCCATTCTGACCCAGGTGCCTTCCGAGAGAATACTGTTGGTTTGAGATAAGAGCGTATGTGTCCAGCCTGAAGTCAGGGTCAGGGCAAAAATGCACAGAAATCGGGTTATGTACCTGCTCACAGTCATCTGCTCATTTGCAACGCTCAGGACGTCACTTTCTTGTCGGTTTGGCTACCTATTATTCTCAATAATGATAAGAGTAAGTATAGGCAGATAATAAGTGGGATGGCTACCTCTTCGAAAATGGCAATGAGTGCTATTGATGCCCCTATCAGGAAGAATTTACTCTCGTTGCCACGAAGGTTAAAATTCGAAAATTTTAAAGAAAACAAGGTAACTGGCGTGACCATAAGAGAAGAAAAGAAGAGACAAATGATAAGCAGCCCCCAGGGGTCAGCCAGGACAGGTTGCAGAAAGGAGCTACCTGCCAGGATGAGTGGTATGGAGCTGGTAAAAATACCGTTAGCCGTGGTGGTCAACCCTTTGAAGTCCACAGTCTGTTCTGTGTCAATATTGAATTTAGCCAGTCTTAAAGCTGAGAACAGGGCTGTGATAAAGGTGGCGTAAGCCAAGGGAGCCGGGAGTTTATCAATGAGTAACTGAAAGTAAATGAGAGAAGGGAGTACTCCAAAAGTGACCAGGTCAGCCAGTGAATCGAGCTGTTTTCCTATTTCAGAATAGGCATTCAGCAGTCTGGCCAGAAAACCATCAAGAAAATCGAGTAGAGCAGCTAACCAGATGAGGTAGCAGGCAGTTTCGATATCACCTTTGAAAAGCAAAATTATCCCAAGCAGTCCACAGGCCAGGTTGCCGAGGGTTATGGTATTAGGTATCGTTTTTTTTATGGTCTGAATCAAAAGTCTCTATTTGGTGACAGCGCAAAACGGGTTATACACTTTTTCATGACCGATTGTAGTACTTGGGCCGTGCCCTGTGTGGATGACCATTTCATCCGGCCAGGCAAAGAATTTTGTATGTATGCTGTTGATCAGCGTATCGAAGTCTCCACCAGGTAAATCTGTCCTTCCTATACTTTCCTGAAAGAGAACATCACCACCAATGCAAAACAGCTGACCAGTATGGTAGAAGGCGATATGCCCAGCGGCATGGCCCGGTACAAAAATTACCTGAAGCTCTGAATTTCCGAATTTCACAACATCTCCTTCGTCCAGAAAGTGGTCGGGTTCAACAGACTGATAATTTTGAAAGCCATAGTTGGGGGCGTAAGCTATCACACTTCTTAAGGTAGTCAGATCATGGGTTCCAATCCAGAAGGGGACTGACCAGGTGTTTTTCACAAAAGCATTGCCTAAAACATGATCAATATGCCCGTGGGTGTTGAGCAATAGCTTCACTTTCAGGCCTTCCCTCTCAATGTAAGATTTGAGTTCCTCCTCTTCGTGTTTTTCATAACAGCCGGGGTCTATAATCACAGCTTCTTTTGTATTGTCAGACAATACATAGGTGTTTTCCATGAAAGGGTTGAAGGTGAAAGACTGTATAGTAATCATGATTCTCGGGTTGACACAAATTTGTCTTATTATTCTCATTTTTCAAGGGAACAAGGTTTAATTTCACTCAATGGAAGTGGATTACATGATTGTAGGGCAGGGTATTGCTGGTACGGTTTTAGCTGATCATTTAATGAATGATGGGTTCAGTGTTCTGGTGTTTGACGACCCGGCTTATTCCAACTCTTCAAGGGTGGCCGGTGGTCTGTATAATCCGATAACAGGAAGGAAAATGGTGAAGACCTGGCTGGCGGATGAATTGTTTCCCTATCTCATAGACTACTATAAAGATTTGGAGACGAGAATTGGGAGTGAATTCCTGGTAGATGTGCCGATTTACCGGCCATTTGTATCGATTGAAGAATTGAATGAATGGATGGGGAAAAGCTCTGAACCGGCATTTCAACCTTTTATCAGGGAGGTTTATGGCAGTTCAAAGTTTGGCAAACATATCCGGGATAAGTTCGGAGGATTGTTATTGAATCAGTCAGGGTACCTGAATACCGGAGGGATGATTGAATCTTTCCGGGCGTACCTTTCGGGCAAAAATGCGTTAAGAGAACAGTCATTTGATCCCGAAAACCTGGAGTTAAAGGAAGGGGGAGTTGCCTACGGGGCTTATACTGCCGGGAAGGTCATCTTTTGTGACGGACCTCTGACAGCTTCAAACAGGTTTTTCAGTTGGTTGCCGTTGAGCCCTGTCAAAGGAGAGCTTTTATACATAAAAGTGAGTGAAGCGTTTGAGGCGATTTATAACAGAGGTGTGTTCATTATACCGATAGGTGATGGCATTTGTAAGGTAGGTGCCACTTATGATCATATTAACCTCAATCGAATGGCAACAGAAAAGGCCCGAAAGCAGTTAATAGAGAAGCTGGATGGTCTCATTGATATTCCCTATGAGGTGGTAGATCAGGTGGCCGGTATAAGACCCGCTACGAAGGATCGAAGACCGTTTATAGGAATTCACCCTGAGCATGCTCAAATAGGCATTTTCGGAGGGTTGGGAACGAAAGGGGTATCATTGGCACCCTATTTCGCCAGACAGTTTGTAGAGCATATGACCAAATCGGAAGAACTGAAAATGGAGGCCAATATCCAGCGGTTTTTTTCGTTATATTGAAAGTCTTTAAGTTTTAAAATAGCATGATCAGAGCAGGTAAGAGTGGGATTAAGCTCGGAGTCGCTTTTCTCTTATTTATAATCTCTTTTTCGGTCACTGCCCAGGCACACAGGGTTCAGTTTGGAAAAAACAGAATTCAGTACAAATACTTTGACTGGCAGTACTTCCACTCTGATAACTTTGAGGTCTACTTCTACGATGGTGGAGAAGACCTGGCCAAGAGGTCTATTGAGTACCTTGAGAGTGAATTCAGCAGAATTACTGAGACGATCGGCTATCCCCCCTATTCCAAGACCCGTGTTTTCCTTTACAACTCTATTGGTGACAAGCAACAGAGTAATGTGGGTGTAAAGGGTAAAGATTTTACCGTAGGCGGGCAAACCAACTTTGTAAAGTCTCAGGTAGAGATAGCCTACTCCGGTGACTATTCCTCTTTCAGAAAGAAACTCATTTTTGGCGTTACTGATATGCTGGTTCAGGAAATGCTATTTGGAGGGAACATCGCAGAGATGTTTCAGACCACATTTTCTACTCCCATCCCAAGATGGTTTACCTCGGGAATTTCGTCTTACGTGGCTTATGGCTGGGATAAGGAATCTGACGATCTGGTAAGAGAATATACGTATAATAACCTCACCGACAGGTTTGTGAAGCTGAGTCCTGAGGCCAATGTCCTGATTGGTCAGTCTATCTGGAATTTTGTAGCACAACGCTATGGTCAGCGGAGTATTTCAAATATTCTGAACCTGGCCCGTATCATCCGCAATGAGGAAAATAGTATTGCCCGAACCCTGGGCCTGCCATTTGACCGGTTTATGGGCGAATGGAGAACCTTTTATAATAACCAGCAGGTAAGCTTGCTGGAAACTTATGATGTTCCGGCCGTTGAGAATATCATTTCCGGCAAAAACAGCCGCAACGCCAGCTATACCAGCTTAAAATTCAGCCCTGACGGAAACCTGCTCGCCTATGCCGCAATGGAGAAGGGGAAGTATCATGTTTTTGTGAGAAACTTATCCAGTAATAAGGAGATATTGCTCTATAAGGGAGGTAACAGGTTGCTGAATCAGGAGGTAGATACGAAGCTCCCACTGGTTAGCTGGGCAGATGAAACTACTCTGGGGATTGTTACCAATGATCAGGGAAAGAATATACTGACGATTAAGCGGGTAGGTACCCGAGGTAAACAAACTATCGCTATTCCGCGACTGAGTAGAATACAAAGCTTTGATTTTAAGGCAAAGGGCAGGGTCGCTGTTATGACGGGTGACCTGAATGGCAGAAGTGATGCTTTCCTCTTTAATATCAACCGAGGTCAGATCAGGCGTATTACGAGCGATAACTTCGATGTGAAGGATGCCAGCTTTGTACCGGATGCCAACGTAGTGCTGTTCAGCTCCAACCGAACTGAAGAGAGAATATTAACCCAGGGACCAACCAGACTGGAAGATTCCGAGATTCATAAGTTTAATGTTTTCAGTTATGACCTTGACTTATTGGATACGGTATTTGACAAGCTGACGAATGCGCTGGCTATGGACGTGAAGCCTGTGGCTCAGGATACTGAAAGTATTTATTATCTCAGCGATCAGCAGGGTATCAACAACCTCTACAGGCATTCCCGCTCAGATTCATTGAGTGTTCAGATTTCAAATTTCCTGTACGGGATCAAGGAGTTTGATATAGACTTCGCCAATAATAGAATTGCCTTTGTTTCTACATCAGGATCTAAAGATGCCATCTTCATTGAAAAGCTTGATGTGAACAGAACGCTCTTTACTCCGGTAACTCCAAGACGCGCGCAGGAGACTACTAAAATTCTGGCTGAAATCAGGCGCAAGAGACTGGCTGAAGCTAAAGAGAATGATACAACTACTGTAGCTGGAGCTACGGAAACTACTGTTGCTGAGGTACCTGAAAGAAAGGTGGAACTTAAAGAAGGAACGATTAATACGGAAAATTATGCCTTTGAAGGTCGTACCAAGGTAGATACCCGAAATTATAAGTTTGAAAAAGCGACTCCTTCTGATGCCAGACCAAGCCAGAGTAAGTCTTTTCTGAGCATATATCAGAATACTTCAACGGAGAACAAAATCAAAGGGCCTGTTCCTTACGAAACGAGATTCCAGACAGATAACCTGGTTACTACTTTTGTAATAGATGAATTGAGGTCTTTTTCTCAGCTGATGGAAATTCAGATGAATGACTTCCTGGAGAACCATCGTTTCTATGGAGGGCTTCTCATACCGTATAATTTCAATAGTGGTTATGACGTGTTTGGCGAGTACCACTATCTGAAAAACCGCATTGACTTCAGTGCCAAGTATTTCAGAAAATCAATACAGCGTGAAGATAACTTCTTCAGACAGCGATACAACCTGAACCGATTTGAGATCGGGGCAGCTATTCCGTATTCTCCGAATCTGAGATTTGAAATAGCACCATTCTATACCCAGGCGAAGTATCTTGACCTGGATCCAAGATTATTGCTCAACCCACCACCGCAGATTGTTCCGGAAACTACCTCTAATTATGGTGGTGTTACGGCTTCTCTGGTATTTGACAACAGTGTGGTGATCGGGACCAACGTACATGAAGGTACACGAGGCAAGGTGACCTTTGAAACACATAGAGCGCTTAATGACCAGGCGGTAAGCTTTAACAACATTGAGGCCGACATCAGACATTACCAGAGACTGAGCAGAGGGGTTTATGCCACTGCGAGGCTGTTTTACGGGTCTTACTTTGGTGATGCTCCCAAGAAATATGTATTGGGGGGTGTTGATAACTGGGCATTCAACAAAACACAGTCAAGCGGTGACGAGAATGATCCTTTTATATTCCAGACACTTACTGATAACAGCGACCTGTTGTTCCATCAGTTTACCAACCTGAGAGGATACGACTATAATACTTTCAATGGTAGAAACGTACTCACCTTCTCCGCTGAGCTGAGACTGCCTATTTCTCAGATGCTGAATAATAAAGAGCTGAGATCTAATTTTCTGCGTAATCTGCAGGTAATAGGTTTTTATGACATTGGTTCAGCCTGGGATGATCTGTCTCCTTTTAAAGATCAGAACAACCTGAATATTGAGGTGATAGAGCAGGAGGGCTCCCCTTTTTCTGCGGTTATTAACAACTTCAATAACCCATGGCTACAGAGCACAGGAGTGGGAGTACGTACCATGCTCTTCGGGTTCTTCTCGAGACTTGATTTGTCATGGCCGATCAGGAATTTTGAAGTGCAGAGTCCTAGACTGCAGGTATCTTTCGGGTACGATTTCTAAGGTCGATTTTTTTAGCTGGTGAATAGCCCTATTTTTGTGCCTCACAGTTAATTAAGCAGCATGCTCAAATCAATGACGGGCTTTGGCCAGGGTCAAGGTCAGAAAGACGGTCTTCACATCAATGTAGAAATACGCTCACTCAATTCTAAGTTTTTGGATGCTAACATGAAGCTTCCTAAACAACTACAGGACCGGGAGCTTGAAATTCGCAATATGCTGAATTCTGAGTTGGTCAGAGGTAAGGTCAGTCTGATGATTGAGGTGACCAATCAGGAATCCGTGGATGACCGACTTGTTGTAAACAGGCCACTGTTTAAAGCGTATTTCGATGATTTCGTGAATATTGCTGACGAGGTGGGTGCGGAGAAGAAAGACCTGTTCAGGCTGGCTTTACATAGTCCTGATGTGTTGCAGGGGTCTGAAAAATCAGAGGAGGTGTTGACGCGGGAGTGGAATGCTGTTGCGGGTTTCCTGTCTGAAGCCATTGCTCAGTGCAATGAGTTCAGGGCCAGTGAAGGAGCAAACCTGGAAAGAGAATTGAACCTATACATAGGGAATATTGCGGGTTATCTGGAAGAAATAAAAGGTATGGATGATGACAGGGTTAAGGTCATCAGAGATAGAATCCACTCACATCAGAATGAAATTCTTGAGTCCGATGAATTTGATAAAAATCGTTTCGAGCAGGAAATGATTTATTACATAGAGAAACTTGATATAAGCGAGGAGCTCGTGAGACTCAAAACACATCTCGACTATTTTGTGGAGGTAATGGGTGAGGCTAAGGTACACGGTAAAAAGCTGGGCTTTATTTCACAGGAGATTGGGAGAGAGATTAATACCATAGGTTCTAAAGCGAACTATGCACCGGTACAGAAGTGTGTGGTATGTATGAAAGATGAACTGGAGAAGATTAAAGAGCAACTGCTCAATATCATCTGACAGAATAAGAAAGAATTCAGTCTAAGGCATAAAAAGGGACTCATATGAGTCCCTTTTTATTGAATTATACTTTCGTCTCCTGGTAGTGGTAAGCTGCTCGGGCAGAGAAATGAGAGGTTACCGTGTACATGATTAAAAGTGTGGCCTAACCTGTTGTTGGATATGCTACTTGAGTTTGAAATAGATAAAGATTGACATGGGGGATTTGACAGGTACTCCCCGCTGTAGTCCGGGGTTCCATTGGGGAGAGTTTTTGAGAACCCGTACGGCCTCCTCATCACAACCGCCACCGATACCACGGGTTACCCGGATATCGGAGATATTCCCGGTCGCATCCACATAAAAACTGAGGTGTACCTTGCCTTCAATATGGTTACGCTGGGCAAAACGCGGATATTTAATGTTCTTTCTCAAGAAGCGCTGCCATTCCTGCATGCCCCCGGGAAAACTGGCCATATGTTCTACCGGTACAAACCCCGGGTCCTCAGCTTTTTCCTCAGGCATTTCCACAATGGGTATGTCTTCAACATACTCTGTGGTTGGCTCGAAAGTGAACTCCGGTGGTTCATACTCAATATCCGGTTCTTCCGGTATAAGAATGATTTTTGGAAATTGTACCGGGGGAGGTTTGGGGATTGAGAACTCTGTGGGAGGAATGATAGGCAGTGGGGGAAAATCGTCAATGTTTCCGGTCAGAGCGAGCTCGTGCAGAACGGGCTCACTCTTTATCTCGAAAGCAGCAAGCGTAAGCAGAAGACTTAAGCAAAGTCCAAAGCTCAGAAAGAGAAAGCGTTTACGATTGACTTCTTTGTCAGGGTTTTTCTTGGCTTCCATTTTTGACTAGGCTTCTAGTTATAGTGCTTAAATAAAAACTACTTAAGCTGAAATTTGATCTGAATGGCCATTCTGGACTTAACAGCATTACCACGTTGACGCCCGGGACTCCACCGGGGAGATTGAGAGAGTACTCTGATAGCTTCTTCATCGCATCCGCCACCAATACCACGGGTTACCTGAATATCAGATATAACACCGTTCTTATCTACGATGAATGAAAGATTGACCTTGCCTTCAATTCCCATGCGCGCTGCCTTACGAGGGTATTTAAATGTTTTGTTCAGGAATTTAGCCCAGGCCTTTGGGCCGCCTGGAAAAGAGGCCTGTTCTTCTACCCACAGAAATACCTGTTCCGCTTCCTCTTCAGGCATTTCATCTTCTACAATAAGGTCTTCTATGATCTGCTCTTCAGTTACATCAACATCGATTACCACATCGATTTCCTCGATGATTTCTTCATCATCAGGGATTTCTATGAGTTTAGGCATCTGAATCACAGGCGGTTGTTTGGGGGGCTGGGTGGTCGGTGGGACTTCCATTAACTCATCGAAATCATCGGTGAGAGAGCCAAGGTCCATTAAATCCCCCGAATCATATGTTTTCCATTCAAAGGCAACCAGAGTGGCGCCAAGACTCACCACGAGGCCTATTACCAGGAAGAGGCCGTATTTGCGACTAAGGTCTGCATGTTCAGTTTTCTTGATTTCCATATCGATTAATTTTATAGTTGTTAAACTAATTATTTAGTTATAGAGTTTAAAAAAGAAGCACAACCTGTGTGCTTACTTTTTATATCTTATTTCAGCTTGAATACAATCTGAATCTGCATTCTTGATTTTACAGCTCTACCTCTTTGTTTTCCAGGGCTCCATTTTGGAGAATTTGAAAGCACTCTTTTGGCTTCCTCATCACATCCTCCGCCAATACCCCTGATCACCTGGATATCTGAGATAGACCCTTGCTGGTCCACAATGAAAGAAAGGAATACTTTTCCTTCAATACCCATACGAGTAGCTTGTCTTGGGTACTTCAGGTTCTTTCTCAAGAACTTCACCCATGCAGCATTACCTCCAGGGAAAGCAGCCTGCTCTTCTACTACGAGGAAAACCTCATCAGCTACTTCTTCTTCAGGCTCTTCTTCAAAGACAATTTCTTCTACTTCAGTCTCTTCAGTGATTTCCACGTCAAGGTCGATCTCGATTTCCTCTTCAATCTCTTCTTCGTCAGGAATCTCAATGATTTGAGGCTGCTGAATTTTTGGTGGTGGTGGTGGTGGTTGCTCGGTAGGGGGGATTTCTGTCAATTCTTCGAAATCATCGGCCACCATTCCCAAGTCCATTAACTCACCTTCATCGTACTTTTTGTACTCGAAGGCTGCGAGAGTGATGCCCAAACTAACGAGCAGGCCAATGGCCAAAAAGAGCGATGCTCTTTTGTTCACGTCAGCTTCAGGGGTCTTCTTGGCTTCCATATCTTTTTGTTAGTTAGATTTAAAACTATAAAATTAGTTTACTATTCGCAAACTAAATTTTCTAAATGTAATAAAAACTATCGTACCTACGACAGCTCCAATTGTATTTGCGGCAAAATCGTACAGATCAGTCATTCTGCCCGGTACGAATTGCTGACTGAATTCAAGCACAGAACCATAAACTATGCTTATAGTTAACGCTCGTTGTATCTTCTTTATTTTAAGCTTATCTGAATGCTGCTGCTTGTCGAATGACCAGGTAAGGAGGAAAGTAAAGATTAAGAAAACTCCTAAGTGTCCCAGTTTGTCATAAGACAGCACCTTCGAGTCAGGAAAACTGTCAGAAGGCAAAAGCATAAGCAATGCCAGTATCAGCGCCCAGATAATCCAGGGTATATGGTATTTATAAGGATACCCCGATGCCTGCTTGTCAGGCACCTACTAATTCCTTGTATTGATCAGCGGTAAGGAGGTCGTCTACCTGCGAAGAATCACTCATGGTGATTTTGATCATCCAGCCTTCTCCATAGGGATCGGCATTTACTTTTTCCGGCTCGGATTCGAGGCTATCGTTAAACTGTGTTACCTCACCAGAGAGGGGCATGAACAAATCAGAAACAGTCTTTACAGCTTCCACCGTACCGAATACTTCTTCGGCATCAAGGGTTTCACCCTCCGTTTCGATTTCTACATAAACGATGTCTCCCAACTCGCCCTGGGCAAAGTCGGTGATTCCTACAGTGGCTGTGTCACCATCAACAGAGATCCACTCGTGATCTTTGGTGTACTTAAGGTTTTCTGGTATGTTCATAGGTTTTTATTCAGAGAGTCAAAAATACACGGATTCGGTAAAAATGCGTGAAATTATTGCGACAAATTAAAACGGATTCTACCGCCAAAAGCAGTTCTCGCATTGAGGAAGCTGGTGGATACTCTTGGCTCATTTACATTCCTTTCAAAATAGAGCGTTACCTGGAGCGCATCACTGATATTATAGTCAAGTGTGGGGCTCATGCGGAAGATGCGTATGCCGTCTGTGATGGTACTGGATTCTCCTATGCGTCTCTGAACGGTCTTGCCATCTCTGATGGAAAAGCCCATGTTAAATCGTAATTCGTTAGGGAGGGTTTCCTTGCGCCCGCGAATTCGGAAAGGCACTTTTACTCCGGCTCTGGCAAAACCGACCGTAATGTTCAGGTTGCTGGCAGATTGCTCTGTCACCTGAATATTAGAAAGGTTAAGTGCAATGTTGCGGTCTCTTGAATAGTCTACATCAATATTCCAGCTATTCTTTGTTCTCAGGTTTATGCCTACCAGAGGTGAGAATGATTCATTAAGAACCAGCTGTTGTCCTATGTATACGGGAACCAGTGTGCCGTTTTCGTTGAATTGGTTTGCCTGCAGGTCGTTGGTAATGCTGTTGTTGAGTGTAAGGCCTACCGTATATAATGGAGAGTTTACATAATTCCCCACATCATAATTACTGCTGTAGGCATGGCTTATGTTGATACTGCTGAAAACCTCCTTCAGTGCTTCCAGCTTGGCCAGCCCTCTGTAATTGAGACTCCAGTTGGGGATAGGAATTTTCGGGAAGGCGTTCAGTCTTACACCTTCTGGTGTTTTTCCTGTATAGGCAGCCACAAAGGCCGGTATTACCACATCCTGGGAGTTGATGTCGTAAGTACCAACATCATTCAACCCGTCCAGCCTTGTCTTTACACGACTTCTGTAACTCTCAAAATTCTGGAATAGTGGAGATTCGTCATTGGCATCGTCTTTCGTAAAAGCTGTTTTGAGCATAATAAAGCTTATGCCATAGTTACCGGAGCGATTCGGGTTAATGCTTATGAACCCGCCTGCATCTGTATCATTTCTGAAAATCTCCTGGTAGTTTTCAGAGTGTCTCTTGGAGCCGTTCAGCGAGATGCGGAAATCGGTAAAGGGTTCGATGGCAGCCGAATAGCGGAAGGTAGTGTTTTTACTTTGCGTGAAAGGTGAGGTCAAAAATGTGCTGGGCGCATATAAGCCCTGATCGGCCAGCGTGTTTCGTATAAACGGATCCTGACTACCGAGAATAAAACCCAGACCAGGATTGCTGAATTGCCGGTCGAGGCCAAATAGGAAGACCTCGGAGAGGTAGCCCGGGAGCTCTGTGCCTTGAGTGACATTATAGTCAAAATTGACACTTCTCACACTCATTAGTGCGCGAAGTATCCCTTTAAGAACTTTTCGCTCTTCTATAGTCTTCTTCCTTTTGGTAGTATCGGCTGCAGCAGGCGTACGGGAGCGACTGCGACTTCGACTTCGGGTCGGGGTATTTACCTTTTTAAGAACTCCGATTTTATTGTAAAGCTTAACAAGATCAAACTTGCCATTGAGGGTGAAATCACGCTGGTTGCTGGCGAAATTGCCCAGGGTATCTGCCTGCCCCACAGCTCCTGCCTTCCAGCCAAAGCGGGTGCTATAGGTCACATCACCATTGATCCAGTCGGTGGCCGGAATCTTGTCAAAAGGCAGCGTGTAGTTGGAAGTGATGCTGTGGTCATAGTTTTTAATCCTTCCCAGTCTTTTGAAATTGGTCCAGACAGAGTCTCTTTTTACATCAGTGTTAATGTCTCCTTCCGGCTCATCAATGATGGCGCTGGCATTGGCTCTGTAGTCCAGTGTAAGTGCCCGGGTCAGATTCCAGTTTACAGAGTAAGACCGGTCAAATGTGAAAGATTTTTCAAAATAGGGATCAATGCCATCGGTGGTGAGGTCGGCATTCCTCAGTTGCGTTCTGAGGAAGCTTCGGTTCACGTTTCCGCTGACTATGATGGAGTTGGGGATGATATTGAAATTAACATCCTTAATGAGCTGCAGCCATTTTGAGCTGAGCCATTTCACATTTTTAAAGGGTTCAATAAACCACTCTTTGGGTTGGTAAGTATAGTTTACGGCTACTCTGTTGTTTCTGAAGTCATAGGAGGCGGTATTGACATTGCTGCGGGTAACTTCATTGTAGGCATAGGTGAAGCTGAAGTTGGCAATATCGAAAGGCAATGGTGCCCTGTTCGTGTTGGTTCTGCGCTTTCTTACGTTCGAAAAGTTGAGGCTTCGCCTGTTCGACTGATCAATCACAATATCACGGTAGGCATCTCTCTCCTGAGGATCATCAAAGGAATTCAGTACATTTTCCAGTTCCAGATCAGGGTCCAGCGGGTCGAACTGTGGGAGCGAACGTGTATTTTCAAAACTAAAGAACACTGGTATTTCCAGTCCCCAGCTTTCCGGAGTAAACTTGTCAAGGTTCAGTTTGGTAGAAATATCATATTGTGTGGTGCGCTCTCTGTTTCTGTCAGAGATTTTATCAGCAATACCACCGAAACCGATAGAGGAGTGTCTGAGGGAAGCTGAAATATTTCCCAGGTCAGCGAGGGTAGCATCAACCCTGGCATTGGCTGCGTAACCTGATTTGGTATCAAAGTCTGTTACTCTCAGTTCATTGGCCCAGATACAGAAAGTCTTGGGCTCTGCATCGGCCGATCTCGGATTACGAATACCAATCATCAGTGTTTGCAGTGTGCTCAGATCGGGGCGCCCGACTACTGTTACCTTATAGCGGTCTACCTGATCGCTGAATGGCAGACTCAGATTAGCATTGAGCCTGTTTCTCAGAGCCTTGACCTCGTACAATCGGTCCAAAGCAATATCAATCTCGTTTTCCAGCGGCCAGACCTCCCGCCTGCTGATAGCTCCGGGAGGTGTCATATGAAGGGGCACCTCAATTTCATAGTAGTTTTCGGTAAAGTCGGTACCCAACCTCAGGAAAGCCGTTACCTCGCCTGGCTGGAGATCATCAGGGCTGTCTGCATGCAGGAACATTTTTATACGACCATAGTTGACCAGGTCCTGGTTTACATTTTTGAAAACGGCCCTGGCATCTCTGTCTCTCAGGTCTTCTACACAAAGCTGGAGCGACTGCTCGTTTCTTCTGCGCTGTACGGCAGAGGTATTGTCTCTGTCGCGCTCAATTCCAGGAGGTAGTACGTAGCCGGGACGCCCGTCATCGGTAGCTTCGCTGTTTTCTTCTATACTCACTACAGAAACGGTGAAAGTAGGGTCAGAAGGCTCTGGAATCTCATCCAGCCCTTTTTCAAAAAGGCTTTCCTGGAAAGTTCTCCACTGGCTGCCTACCAGTCTTAAATTGACCATTCTCAAAACAACAGGCTCTTCAAAATCTGTAAGGACGGTACGGATATAGCGAATGGACTTAAAACCATTGATGTTTCCCTGTACGCGATCTGGTTTTCTTACAGGGATTCTGAAAAGATACCACCTTACCTCATCTCCATTTACTGTGTTACTGATCTGGTCTACAATGTTGTTTCTGCCTACCTGCAACTGACCGGGACGCAGGTCAATCTGGTATTCATAATACTCTTCCAGGTCTGCCAGTGTGTTGTCTCTGTTCAGGTCTTCATTATCTGGTACGTTGGTGGCAGAGGGGGTAAAGAGGGCATTATTACCTGTTATGACTGGGCTGTTGCCTTCCAGTCCGTTAAAGTTTTTGTAGCGCTCCAGTATTTTTGCATCGGCTGCATCCAGCTCATCTCCCAGGTAGTAACTGAAGTTGTCTGCTGATGGGTCAGCCAGAAGTGCCTGAGTAGCTTCAGGAGAAAGGTTAAGGCTGTTGATATAAGTATTGAAAAAGCCGACTTCATCTGTGGATTTAAGTCCGTCAAGACCCACATCCTGATTTTCACGGGCTTCCTGACTATTGTCAAATGCGGGGTTGAGATAAGGGTTGCTGGTGACGCGTCCCCACTCATTTTCAATGATGTCACCGGGATCAGCCGTGCCATCTGCCGGTAATCCCTGCTCGAAGGCATGGCGCTCATCTCTCATAACATCCTCAGAGATACTTCCCAGCTGGAAAAGCATGGTACCTCCTGTCGTGTTGGCTTTGGGAGGATTGATACCATCATTTATAAATCCACGTACGTTGTTGGGCGTATTGTTGGTAGTATTGATATAGGGGTCCATCACCCAGAATTCCAGGTACTCTACATTGGTTTTGTCAAAATCCACCTCATTGGTGATGGCCCTGGTAATGGCTCCGAAATTAGACTTTGGATCAGGAAGTGTACCGTCCGGATTCAGGTTAGGGTTATAGTTGTACATTCCACGCTCAGAGGGGTAGTAGGCAATGTCAAACGATGGCTCATTCACCACAATCTGCTGGCGGTCTCTTTTAATCACTTCCTGCTGACCAATAGAGCGGACGTAGTGGTTTTCAATGTCTTCGGGCTGGATGTTGGTGGGGCGTGCCCGGCCTGTACTTCTGTAAAAAACGTTATCAATGGTATACCAGGCCATTTTAGCTCTGCGGAAGTTAGCCCCAAGCCTGTCGGGTGTAGTAAGGCTCAGGTCAAAGCGGTTGTCGTCAGTTCTTGGCGTAGCTCCCATACGCCAGGCATTGATATTGCCGAGGCTGAAAGGAGTAGCTGTTGCTTCGAAGTCATCGATATAGGAAGAGCCTTCACCCTGTACTTTGTTGGAGGTACCCGGAAAGAGTGCGGCCATTTCTGCGCTGGCAGTAATAGAGGAGGGGGCTTTGGTATCAATAAACGGAAGGGCATCAATCAGACGGGTCAGTCTTCTGGATTCACCGCTGTAGTTGAAATCAAGACCGACCACCGTGTTCCGCACAGGTTCGTTGCCGATGGCTATACGACTTACCAGGGGTCTTTCATTTAAGTGAAGCAGCGTCAGCCCACCATTGACCTGATCATTGTGGAAGTACTCCACTCTGGTGCCGAAGAGTGTTCTGGACTGGAAATTGAATAAGTCCGCTTTTTCATACTCCACCCGAATCGATTTACCGGAATTGGCAATGGAGGGGTTGATGATAGTGACTTTTCCCTGAATATAATCCACAGTATAGTCAGCATTCTCGGTAAGTGGCGTATTGCCGGCATATACCGTAACACCTCCTTCAGCAATCTGAAAGGCATTCAGGTTAATTTCATTGGAAGAGCCCGATTGAAAGCTGCCCCTGAGAAAGAATTTATTGAGCCTGGAAATTAACTGAGCATCTGCCCGGGTTGTCCGATAGAGCGTGTCAAATACATATTTGTCTTTCAGGAACTGCTCGCTGGGGAGAAAGTGATTTTCCAGGGTACGGCCGAAAGGCTCCAGAACAGGGAAAATCATATACCCCCTGTCAGCGTTGATGGTGATGTCCTCTACGAAATCGAAGTTAGCGTCTTTTTGAGGGTCTCCATTTTGATTCAATCGGTCCAGGCCTAACAGTTCAATCAGGGGAATGTCCTTGGTGTTTTCTCCTTCGTGAAGACTGGGGTTGTCAATACCGGTATCATCATCGCGATATATGGTGCGCAGCTGAAAGCCTTGTCGTTCTATCTGAGCAGCATTCAGACTGTAGATGTTTTTCATCATCAGATCCCAGGTAGGAACCCTCGTATTGATTTTACTGGGGCGCAGCAGCTTCAGGAATATCACTTCGTCTTCAGTACGGTTCTGGTAGTCCTCTGTGAGTTCTCCTACTTTGTAGCGTCTGCCCTGGAAGTTGTACTCGAAAGAAACTGCCAGTACCTCATCGCTGTTGAGGGTACTGTTCAGCGACAAGTAGCCTAGCTCGGCATTAAAATAATACTCCTGTGGGTCAAGTTTTCTGGCTCCGGTTACCCTTTCAAAGTCCTGCGCTTTTTCCAGCCCCCGGCTTTCCAGAAGGGAACTGATTTGATCTGCCTGTCTGAAATTCGGATCTCCTGTCAGATTGGCGAAAAGGCTGTTGGCATCATTCGATGCCGGTGATGAAGGGTTACCGTTACCAACAAAAGCGTTACCATCCTGAAAAATCACCTCGCCTTCGCCCAGGTCCATAAAGGCAGCAAAGTTTCGCAAGGTCTGTGTATCGTTCGTACGGTTCAGGACATATACCTCCAGTCGCGTCACATTAAGTCCGGAGATGACAGAAGGGATACTTCTCAGCCAGTTTTCATAATTGTCCCGGAAAAAATGGCCCAGGAAAAAGTGGCGGTTTTCATCATAATCAGAAGCCCTGATCTCAAAATCACTCCGTTGTATACCTCCCTCAACTGTAACACTTTCAATTTGTCCCCGCTGCGTAGCGGCCAGTGCGGTAACGTATACCTTACCGAATTGTAGCTGAGTTTTGAAACCAAAAAGGTTCTGTGCTCCGGTGATGAGGCTGTTGGCAATTGGGAGCGACACGTTACCCAGCTCTATGGATTTGACGATGTCTGATTCCAGCCCTCCAAACTCTACCTTAAGCTGGTTTTCAAAATCGAATGAGTTGTTATTGTTGAAGTTGGCACCTAGCTTCAACTTGGAGCCAATGGTACCCTGCAGGCTCATGTTGATGTTCTGATCAAAATCGAAAGCTCCTGTTCTCTGCTGTCGAATGGGAATGGCCGGGTTGTCCACCCGTTGAAAACGCGCACCAAAATCAAGCTGCACAAAGCCATTGGTATTGATCAGTATCTGGTCTCCTCCAAACAGCCGATCGAAAAAGGGGCTCAGTGCGATAGGAGGGATTAACTGTCTTCTGTTGGTAACGGCACTTTCGCCATCGAGCGCTTCTGCCTTATCTCTGAAAAATTCCCGGTTTGCTTCGTCTTGTCTTCTCTTCAAAGCTTCTGAAAAAGGAAGCAGGGTAGGAGGACGGAAGTAGATAGAACCCAGAGATTCGTTGAGAACATAATTATTCGCGGTATCTATTTTAATCGTCTGATTGAGATAGCCGGGACTGTTGAAGAGCAATGGAGATCTGCGGAGACGGTATGACAACGGGTCACCGAGTCGCCACTGCAGCCCGAAGGTGGGGTAGGGAGACCTGACATATTTGGAAGTGTCAGACCTGACTGTGTCCTGCGTCTGTGTTTGCTGAAATTCATAGCGCGCACTTAAGGCATGAGACATGCTTACCAGCAGTATACCTACCAGAAGTGGAATTGATATTTTGTTGAACAGGTTGGTCAATTTTTGAACAAAAGTACTAGGCAGATTTTAGTGCCAGTTTGATCAATTCCTCAAGGCTCACCTGCCCGTCAGCATTTTTCAAAATTTTGTCAATAGTTTTCTGTGCGGCCACCTTGTTGATGCCCAATGTTACTAACGCAGCAAGTGCCTCGTTTCTTATAGCCGCAGTGCCGGAAGTAGAAATATTTTGCAGAGGAGATTCTGACTGACCCTTACCTACTTTGTCTTTGAGCTCAAGTATGATCCTTTGTGCCGTTTTAGCACCGATGCCTTTGACTCCCTGTATGGTTCTGACATCTTCAGAAAGTATAGCATGCTCAACCTCAGCCGGACTGAGTGAAGAGAGTACCATTAAGCCGGTAGACGGGCCAACACCGGAGATAGAGATCAGGTGAAGAAAGAGGTCTTTTTCATGTGTATCGGCAAAGCCAAAAAGTGTCTGGGCATCTTCCTTCACATGGAAATAGGTAACCAGCTTGCAGTTCTCCTGGTCTTTGATTTGTCCATAGGTATGAAGCGAGATTTTTATTTCGTACCCAACCCCTTGAATATCAATGATAACAAAGGTTGGATCCTTGTAGGCTAATTTGCCATTTATGTATGCAAACATCGGATTGCGGGTAAGTCTTAAAAAGCAAAAAGGCAAGAAACCCTGCCTTCGCTTAAAATTAAGAATTATCGCTTAAAGTCTGTGATTTTCAGGCCAAAAAGACCGTCTGTCAGACATTAGATGCGCGGAATGTCGTCAATAGAGCTTCCAGCTGTCTGATAGACTCTCTGTGCTCTTCATTGGGGTGAATAACAAAGCCTTCGATATAGTAGAGTCTTTTGCTTTCCTCGTCCACAAAGGTGTAACTCACAAAGGAACCACCGATAGAGTTATTATTGGTCTTCCAGGCACCTTTGGTCTCAACGGTATAATTGTCGTTGAAGCTGATGGTTCTAGAAGCAATCGGTACATAGGTTTCTTCAGTGGTCATGTAAGACTCCTTGTTGTCAGGGTCTCCATAGATATACTTTTTGCCTATCTCATTGCGCAGACCAATGATCTTGGCTTTCTCAAACTCCTCACGGGAAGTGTAGTCTTTGAAATAGACAAACAGGTTCTTACTGGCTCCTGTAGCCGGCAGATAACGGGCCCACATGAAATCTTCTTCACTCATGGCCAGCTCATAGCTACCGGGAATCTTAATGGTATAGCCAAACTTCTCTTTGAGGCTCGCGACAATGTTTCTCGTGGCAGAACTCATGCCTAATTCGTTCGCCAGCCTCTGTCTTTCAGCAATGTTGAAGTAGTTGCGGATCTTTTCCTGGTTTTCAGGGTTGGTCAAATGACTGATCAGTGTCTTTTTGTCTTTGCCAAAGAGTTGTAAAACCTTCTGACCCCGGGCATACTGATCATCCGAAGTATTCATGAAGAGATTGGTGTTTGACCTGATTCTTTCTTTTGAGTTATCTGAGAAAGTGTTCTGTAACCACTTGTCTGCTGGTTGATTACCCTCCAGTGTAGTGACATACACGAGGTTTTTAGCAGTTTTCAACAGCTTATTGAATTGAAAAGGATCGATGATGCGCGTAACGAAATAGGGCTCGTTTCTCAAGAGGCCCGGCACGCTGGCATGGAATACTTCCTTCAGAGCAACTCCCATTTCACCTTTCCATTCCTCCTTGTTCATAACGATCACAACTTCTCCATACTCACCGGCAGCTTCAGGTAGAAAACTGGTCTTTTTAGCAGTCTTTTCTCCTTCACCTTCTTCGTTGGATTTTTTATCGGATGACTCTCCCGCACAAGCTCCCAGGAGCAGCATGCTGAACAGGAATGGGATAAGCTTTTTCATATTGACTAATTTTTTAGTTATTCCTCTAAGGAAGTTAAAATTACTACTTATAACAAATATTTTTCACTAAAGTTTTAGTTGTTGCTTCAGGTGGCTGTTTTAGCCGATTTTAAGCTTCATTCCCGGTTTCAGACTGTTGGTCTTCAGGCCATTGAGCTGCTTGATTCTCTCTATGGTCAGCCCTTTGTACATTCTGGAAATATCCCAGAGAGTATCTCCTGATTGAACCACATGCAGTTTGGAGCTGGGAATGGGCTGATCTCTGACGATCTGTCTTCTGGTGCTTACGGTGTTATCATAAAAATCAGGTCCTGTCCAGATGTTAAGTCGCTGGCCTACTCTGATCATAGAGCCACGGATGTTGTTCCAGGCTTTCAGGTCGCTGAGTTTTACCTTGTGCTTGCGGGCTATGGTGCCGAGTACGTCTCCGCTTCTTACACGATAGACTACCTTTTCACGTCCGAAAGTGCTGCCCGGCATATTCTTGGCCATTTTCTCAAACTCCTTTTTACCTGCTTCGGCTTTTGCCAGTACCCTGGTTTCGTTGAGCTTATAGTTTTCCATTTCGGCCCTGGGCACTCTGAGCTCGAAATTTTTCGCATGGGCCGGAATAGCTCCCTTTTTTATGGCGGGGTTGAGTTGCTTAAGAGTTTCCAGGTCCATACCGCTTTCTTCTGCAAAGGCTTTGAGGTAAACGAACTGATTGGTTTTTACAATATCAAACTCAACAGGGTAGACCGGATCGGTCACGAAGATATTGTGCTCGTCTGCGTACTCCATGGTATAGGTGATGGCAGCAAACTGGGGTACATACGAGCGGGTTTCACGGGGTAAGTATCGATATACTTTCCAGAAATCATTTTTGCGACCGGCCCTCCTCATGGCACGCATTACGTTACCGATACCGCTGTTGTAAGCGGCCAGGGTCATTTTCCAGTCTTTGAAAAAACCGTAAAGCCACTTGATATATTTACAGGCAGCTTCCGTTGACTTTTCCGGGTCCATGCGCTCGTCTATATACCAGTCTATTTTGAGTCCCTGCTCTCTGCCGGTAGGGCGCATAAACTGCCACAGACCGACTGCTTTAGGGCCCGATACGGCCTTTGGGTTAAGTCCTGCTTCTATAATGGGCAAATATTTCAGCTCATCTGGCAGTCCATACTTTTTCAGATATTTTTCGAAAATGGGTATGTAGAGGGCCTCTCTTCTCAGCATTTCACGGCTGTATTCCCTGTTTCTTATGGTAAAATAGTTGACAAAGGCCATGACCCTGTCATTGAAAGCAATGTCTATTTCCAGGTCAAGCTTATCATAGCGCTTCCTGATCTCGTCATAGCTGAAATCGGGAGCGTAATCGTAGGTGGGTTTGGGGTTTTCAGCCCTGGTCTGATTCGTGTTTTGTGCTAATGCGCTGAATGGCAGCATAACTGCCCAAAATAAAACTACGATAACTCTGATCTTCATCTGTCTGGCTCCGGAATCAACGGTGGTTTATTAGCTTTTTTGAAAATGCAAAAAGTTTCGCTTCGTCAAAAGCGTTTGTCATAATCTGTATGCCAATTGGCATATTTTCCGTGTCCTTTCCGATAGGTAACGAAATGGCCGGCAATCCTGTTACAGAGGCTTGCACTGTAAAGAGATCAGCCATATACATTTCCAGTGGGTTTTTCGTGTGTTCCCCTAGCTTGAACGCGGTAGTGGGAGTCGTTGGTATAACTATGAAGTCATATTCACTGAGAATTTTCTGAGTCTCCTCCTGGATCAGTCTGCGTACCTTTTGTGCCTTGGTGTAATAGGCATCGTAGTAGCTGGCGCTCAGTACAAAAGTGCCGAGTAAAATGCGCCTTCTCACCTCTTCTCCAAAGCCTTCTGTACGGGAGTTTTTGTAGAGGGATTCCAGGTCACTTACCTGTGGGCTTCTGTGTCCGAAATGAGCACCATCGTAGCGCGAAAGGTTTGCGCTGGCTTCCGCTGTGGTAAGAATGTAGTAGGTAGGTAATACATAATCCAGCATGGGAAAAGAAACCGGTTCTACGGTATGTCCCGCTTCCCTGAGCTCTTCCAGTTTATGTTGCAGGGCTTCTTTGATTTCCGGTTGCAGAGCATCGGTCTCTATAGCCTCTGGCAGATAGGCAATCTTAAAAGTTTCCTTGTCCTGACTCAGAGAGGAATAGCTGGGGACGGGAGTTTTAGAGGCTGTGCCATCTTTCCCGTCAGCACCGGCCATAATTTCCAGTACCAGTGCATTGTCTTCGATGCTTCTGGAGAAAATACCGATGGTATCAAAAGAGGAGGCATAGGCCAGGAGGCCCCAGCGTGAAATTCTTGAATAGGTGGGTTTCAAACCGACAATGCCACAAAATGCTGCGGGCTGTCGTACAGAACCTCCGGTATCTGTACCGAGGGATACCAGGCACATATCGGCCTGAACTGCTACAGCAGAACCTCCGGATGAACCTCCGGGTACCTTATCGGGGTCTGCGGTATTTTTTACGGGACCATAGGCTGAGTTCTCGTTGGAAGAACCCATGCCAAATTCATCGCAGTTTTGCCGGCCAATGACAATGGCATCTTCCTTCAGGAGTGCTTCTATGGCCGTAGCTGAGAATTGTGATTCGAAGTTTTTAAGGATCTTACTGCCCCCGGAAACCTGATGTTTGTCAAGGCATAAAAGGTCCTTGATGCCAAAAACCAAGCCGGCAAGTTTGCCGGCTTGGTTTTCTTTTAATCTTTGGTCTATTTCTTTGGCCCTTGCCAGAGCTTCATCTTCATACACTTCAATGAAAGCGTTCAGATGTCGCTGGTCCTCAATGTTTCTGAGGTATTGCTTTACCAGCTGCTGGCAGGTCAGATTTCCAAGTTGTAGATCATTTCGAATATCACGAAGTGTGTGATACGATTTCAAAATGAGTCGCTTATTTCTGGTCTAACTCTTTGCTTGCTTTGCCCGCTTCGTCAACTTCTTTCTTGATCTCTTTGGTAGCGTCTTTGAATTCTCTGATCCCACGGCCCATTCCTCTGGCCAGATCAGGAATCTTTTTAGCTCCAAAAAGAAGAAGTATCACAAACAAGATTACAAATAACTCAGGTCCACCAGGCATTCCTATTGCAAGTATTGTTTCCATGACTTTCTTTTTTAGTATTCCCTAAAGCACAAATATAGACAAAAACTATGAAGGATGAGCTTTAAACGGGACTTGTTTCGTATGTAAGAGGGACGTAATTAAGCGAATATTGTTGTGCTAATTCTTTTGAGCCAGCCACAATTCCGGATTCATACTGCCTTTCTGGTCATGGATTCTGAACTTGAGTTCTGAAACGTTCTGACTATCAGTAAGAACCTTGCCCAGTACCTGAGCCGACTGCACTTCATCACCCTTTCTTACATTGACAGATTTAAGCCTGGAGTAAACAGAAAAGTAGTTGCCGTGCTGAATGATGATGGAGTTACCCATGCCTTCTATGGACACGATGCCCAGTACTTTTCCGGGAAAGACCGATCTTACTTCAGCATCTACAGAGGTCTGAATGTCAATACCCGGATTGTTTTGAGTAACTCTCTTCAGGGTAGGGTGGCGATGCACTCCGAATTTAGAAGATACAAAGCCGTTGGATACCGGCCAGGGAAGCTTGCCCCGTTCTTTTTCGAAGGCTTCATTGAGGCTTGACATATCTACGGAAGCCAGCACTGCCGCTCTTCTTTCAGCTTCTATGATGGCTTCAATTCGGTTAGTCAGCTCTTTCTCTGATTTTCTTTGTTGTTGAAGCTGCTTTTTAATGCTGGCTTCCTGCCTGGTAAGTCGTGATACCAGGGCTTTTTGTTCACCCTGCAGGTTTTCCAGCTTCTTGTTTTCAGTGAGCTCCTCATCCAAAAGACTCTGTTTTGAGGTTTTCTGCTCTTCAATCTCGCTGATCTGATCTTTGAGATTTCCTTGTACGATCTGTATTTGCTCTCCTTGTTTTTTCCGGGTCTCGGTGTACTGCCGGATGTACTTCATGCGCATAAAAAGCTCATTGAAGCTGCTGGAGGCAAAGAGGAAAGTCAGCTCATCATAGCCACGACTGGTTTTGTAAGTAGTGTAGAGCATTTCCGCATATTCAGCCCTGAGGTTGTTCAGGTCGTTCTCCATGGCATCAATGATGGACTGATTTTCATCAATGTCATCATCCAGCAGGGACACCTCATTGCGGATTGCACTGATCAGAGAAGTCCTCGATTGAATCTGATTGTTGAGCGCTTTGAGCCTGCCTATGCTCGATTGCCTCTTATTGGATGTTTGGGAAAGGATCCTTTCGGTCTCCTTGATTTTGGCCTGGAGCTTGCTTTTTTGTGATTCGAGCTTTTCTCTTTCGTTTTGAGCGGAGACAGTGGTGCCAAGAAGTAGTAAAATGAGAGTTAAAAAGTAAGTGCTTTTACTTACGTTCATAGCTTGACGGAATCTTAAGGGGGAATTTAAGCTTTTCTGCCTCTATTTTCACCCTGTTATGCTCTATATCTATCGTTGCTTTGCCTTTTTTATTGCCATCTACCAGGTAGTTTAATACCATCAGGGCCTTGTAGGCAAAGGGTTTTTCCTCAACCTCTTTGAATTCGGTGTACTTGATTTCCAGGGTATTTTCGTTGAGTGACGAATTAGCCACCAGGTTTTCAAGCTTCCGGGTCTTATTGCCAATCTGGTTGACAACGGTCAAATCACCCACATCCTGAGTGATAAAGAAATGGTTGGCTTTTTTCTCAAAGATATCATCAGAAGAGGTTTTAATGGGCATGTCTCCAATCAGCAGTGACTGGAAAAGATCAAAACTGAACTCAAAATTCAATTCCTGGCTCAGTTTTTCAAAACTGTAGCTAAGCACCTGCTTATGAATTTTATCGACAATAATGAGTGAATCCTGTGTGATGATGCCCCGGGCCCCTTCGATACCTACACCAGGGGTAAGTCTGAACCAGATCAGGCTGTCTTTTTTCATTCTGATCTGGGCATTGGCTCTGCGCTTCTCCTTTTCGCTCTTGTATTTGAACTTGGTTCTGGAAGAAAGGTATTCAAACTCAAGTTCGTCTACCTGGTACTCGGTTGCAATCGCATCTTTCGCGTTCTTTTTGCCAATGAACTTATTTCCACAGCTTTGCATGAAAAGAAGAGGCAGGCAGGCAAGTACCAGTATGAGCCTATTCGAAGTATTCTTTGTTCGCAATTTTCTGACTTAATTTTTCAGAAGTATTTCCCAGTGTTTTGGCTTTTTGCCATTGTTCTACGGCTTCGTCTACCAAGTCAAGCTTGATTAAGACATCACCATAAAGTTCTCTGGCTTGTCCGTTAATCTGTCCCTCCAGTCTCTGCATGGCCTCTTCCAGTAATTGTTTTGCACCGGCATAGTCGGCATTCTGAAAAAGAACAAAGGCTTTGGTTCGGATATATCTTAATTGATCAGGATGATTTTCTACGAGAGAGGTTGCCAGTCGCAGGGCTTCTTCCAGATCAATTTTCTGCAAAGCTAACCGGAAACTGTGATTATTTACAAGCTCCGGGTGATTTCCTGATGCGGTTGCCTGAGAAAAGAGCGATTGACCTTCCTGAGATTGTCCTTCAGCAAAAGCTATCTCTGATTGTTTGCCTAAAATGAGATTTTTAAGACTGTCATTACGACCACCGAGTCTCATGGCTTGCTTTAACAGAGCTGTGGCCTCAGCTGTGTCATGTGAATAGAGTGTGGCACTGGCAAAATAGAAGTAGAGCACCGCCTGATTGGGAAAATAGATCAGGGACTCCTCGCTGTTTTCCAGCAAGGCAGCCCAGTCTTCCCGCTGGTATTGATAACTGAGTATTTTCTTCCAGTTGGCCAGATTACCGGGGTCGCTTTCCTTAAGTCTAAGCAGTACATCAATCGTTTCTGATGACAAGGCACTTGTACCGGCACTGCCGGTTGAAGACAGTTTTGTAAGTAATTCACTTTGCAGACTCAGTACTTCGGCATTGCCGGGGAGGCGGGTCTGCATTCCGGCCAGATGTTTTTGAGCGATCGGTAGTGTTGCTTCATCCGGTGCGCTTAAAATGTCTCTCATCAGCCTGAGCTGTGTCGAAGTAGTCAGGGTATTTCCTTCCAGGAGTTCATTGAGCAGGCTGACGGCTTTTTCGCTGGTACCGGTTTTCAGGTACAGACTGGCCAGCAGGGGTCTGATACTTTGAACCGAGGAAGAAGTGTTTTCCAGGTAAGCGGTAGCTTTTTCAGTATTCCCTTTTGAAACCAGCAGCGTAATGTATTCCTCGGTGAGTTCCAGGTTGCCGGGAGTTCTGGCAAGCAAGGTCTCCAGGTATTGTAAGGCTTCATCGGTTCTGTTTGCCTGAAGGAGCAGCTCTTTCTTCTGCAGTGCAAATTTATCTGGTGTGCCGAATTCCTTTTCTGTGAGTGTCAGCGTGCTCAGTGCTTTGTCATAATCTTCGAGGGCCACATAGGTATCTACCATATCCAGCAAAAACTCCTTGTAGTTCGTGGTATTCTGCACCATGAGTTCATACTGCGCTGCCGCTGCTTCCAGGTTGTTATCGGCCTTATGAAGCTGTGCTGCCAGTATATAGTAATAGCGGTTGTCTTTTTCCAGCTGCAGGGCTTTGTCAATAGCAGTGAGCCCCTGGCTATACCTTTGCGTCACCAGATAGATTTCGGCCTTTTTGAAAAATGCTGCGTGATTGGCTGCGTCTATTTCCAGTGACTGATCCAGAAAAGTGAGGGCGCGTTCGTAGTCATCGATAAGAAAGAACTTCTGGGCCTCTATAAATAGGTATTCGGCATTGGCCCGTTCATATTTTGTGATTTCTTGCTTCTCGTCTTTGCCCTTCTTTTTCTTTTTCTGAGCCACAGCCTGCTCTGTTGCCAGGCCGGAGACCAGCAGCAATAGAATCAGCAGTATGTGAGTGATGGATTTCAATGAGTAGCTATGATCTTCAAAACAACGCAAATCCCGGCTTTCAAGTTTAGGCTTTGTGATGAGCAGCACAAGTATTTTATTCAGAGGAAGTACTTACTGTTTTGTATCTGAAGTTTTTTCGTTCGAAAAGATACATAATTAGCAAGAAACCTGCTGTAATGATAATGTCAATGGCATACTGCCCCCAGGCTGAATCCACACTGATAAGGTTTGATCCATAAATAACGCCCATGGCCAGCAGGAGATAGACTGCAGGTTTAGTGAAGTTATAAGGCACCGGAAAAACCTTTCGCCCTTTGAAATAGCAAAGCAGACACATCACAGAATAACATGTCAGCGCAGAAATAGCACTACCAAAGTAGCCAATGGATGGAATTTGTACCAGCCAGAGGTGTCCTACCAAAGTGATGAGGGCTCCGATACCGGCAAAGTAGGTACCGTAAATTGTCATGTCCTTGATCTTGAACCAAACACTCAGGTTGACATAGATTCCGAAAAAGAGCTTGGCCAGTAATAACACAGGCAATACGTACAGGGCTTCTTTATAACCGGGCCTGCCCAGGAACACATCTGAAATCAACTCAATATTCACGGCAATGCCCACCATGATACTGATGTTGAAAACGATAAAGTAATGGAGTACCCTGGCAAAAAGAGCCGGAGCCTGTTTGTCTTCTGCGTGTGAGAAGAAGAAGGGCTCACCTGCATAGCGAAATGCCTGGATTCCCAGCATCATGAGGACACTCAGCTTAAAAGCACTTCCATAGATGCCTATCTGTTCATCAGGGTCGTCAAACAGAAAATTGAAGATGATGGTATAGCCCTGGTCATTGAACATGGCCGCCAGTCCCATCAGGAATATGGGAAAGGCATAGTAAAATATAGGCTTAAAAGCTTCCCAGTTGAATCGGATTCTTATCTGCCGGAGCTCTTTCAGCAACAGCGGCAAATAGAGACTGTTGGCTATCAGGTTGGCGATAAAAATATAGCCAACTCCTATTTCTGGGTTATAGATTTTGTCGATGGTATGCTGCAAGCCAGTCAAATACTTGCCGGCCATAATATCCGGGAATACCAGCAGGAAGAGCATGTTCAGGCCAATGGTAACTCCGATGACGGTAAGCCGGATGGTGGCAAACTTAACCGGTCGGTCATCCAGCCTGAGTTTGGCAAAGGGAATGGCCACAATGGCATCGATAAATACGATCAGTGCCAGGTAGCGAATATACTCCGGGTTTGCCTCGGCAGCCGTATAGCCTGCCAGTGCAGGAGCCGCTGTGAAAAGAACCCCGGAAAGCAACAGGCTGGTAAACAGAATAGCCGTAGATGTATAGTGATAGGCATCAATCGATTTCTGCTTGGTCGAAAAACGGAAAAAGGAGGTTTCCAGACCATAGGTATAGATGATGTTCAGGAAAGCTGCCACACCGTACAGGTTGATCACCACACCATACTCGGCTTCGGGAAGAATCCGTGTATAAAAAGGTACCAGCGCAAAATTGAGCACGCGTCCGAGGATGCTGCTGATGCCATAGTAGGCAGTCTGACCGGCAAGTTTTTTAATCTGACTCATTGAGCCGGAGTGGGATTATTTGGTGGTACGGATAGCTGCAATGTACAAATAAGCGACACTTTTTGTTCGTGGAATATGAGAGCCGGATGCAAAATGACATCTGGCAGAAGCACGACCTGTATACTCCTGCGATTTCCATCAGGCAGTCATATCTCCGTAGATTAACGGAAAAGTACAGAAAAAGTATTGATGCAGCTTACTCTCCCCTGAAAACCGGTTTTCTTTTCTCCAAAAAGGCCGATGTGCCCTCTTTAAAGTCTTCCGTTTTTACACAGGTAGAAAAACCATTGGCCTCAGTCTGGTAGCCGTTCTCATCAGGTTGATAAACTGCGTTGATACAGTCGATGACCATCCCTACTGCTACAGGAGCTTTGGAGCCTATCTTGTTCAGAATTTCCAGTGCTTTGTCCAGTGCCTCTTCTTTGGTTTCGGTTACATAATTGATAAGACCAAGTGATTTGGCTTCATCGGCCTTGATCATATCTCCGGTCATAGAAAGCTCGAAAGATTTAGCTTTACCTATGAGCTGAGTCAGTCTCTGGGTACCCCCATAACCCGGAATCAGTCCGAGATTTACTTCTGGCTGACCAAATCTGGCATTGGCAGTGGCTACCCTCATATGGCAGGCCATGGCCAGTTCGCATCCGCCTCCAAGGGCAAATCCGTTGACCAGTGCCACTACGGGCTTGTGACAGTTTTCTATCGAAGCAAATACCTCCTGACCGCTTTCTGCAAATTTTCGGGCATTTACTTCTGTAAGGTCAGCTATTTCGGAGATGTCGGCCCCGGCTACAAAGGCTTTTTCACCTGCCCCGGTCAGTATTACCCCTTTGATATCAGGGTTGTCGTAGATCTCGTGAAAGGCCTGGTTGATTTCTTCAATAGTTTGAATATTAAGCGCATTGAGCTTATCTGGACGATTGACAGTCAGGTGAACGATGCCGTCAATGTTCTCGAATTTCAGATTTTGTAAGTTTTCCATGTTGGTCAAGAAAGGCCCAAAGATAAGGGCTATGCAAGAAATCCAAAACAAGGAACCAGTATGGAGGTTATGTGTGTGGAAAACATTTTAAACGGTTCACTTTAAAGGTGTGTATTTCATACCTTTGCCGCCAATTACAGGAAACGCAAAACAAGACTTAATGAGGACACAAAATAGAATTACAGTTGCCCATGGAGATGGTATAGGGCCGGAAATAATGGATGCTACACTTCGTATAATGGATGCAGCAGAAGTAGGACTGACTTATGATACCATTGAAATCGGAGAAAAGGTGTATAAATCAGGTCACAAATCAGGTATCAGCCCTGAATCCTGGGAAATACTCAGAAACAACAAGGTATTCTTAAAAGCTCCGATCACCACTCCACAGGGAGGAGGATACAAAAGTCTTAATGTAACTATCAGAAAGTCTTTAGGTCTTTATTCTAACGTACGTCCTTTCAGAGCCTATCCTCCTTATGTGCCGTCTCACTTTCCGGCTATGGATCTGGTAATTGTGAGGGAAAATGAGGAAGATCTCTATGCTGGTATCGAGCACCAGCAGACAAGCGAAGTGGTGCAAACACTGAAACTGGTTTCTCAGCCGGGTAGTGAAAAGATTATCCGTTATGCTTTCGAATATGCCAGGGCTTATGGCCGTAAGAAGGTGACCTGTATGACTAAGGACAACATCATGAAGCATTCTGATGGCATGTTCCATAAGATTTTTGATCAGGTAAAGCTGGAATACCCTGAGATTGAAGCGGATCACTGGATTATTGATATCGGGTCTGCTGTAGTGGCTGCCAGACCGGAATCACTTGATGTGGTGGTTACCCTGAACCTGTATGGTGATGTAATCTCTGATATTGCCGCAGAAGTAGCGGGTAGTGTAGGTATGGCCGGTTCGGCCAACATTGGTATGGGACATGCCATGTTCGAGGCGATCCACGGTTCTGCTCCTGATATTGCGGGTAAAAACATGGCGAACCCTTCAGGTCTGTTGAATGGCGCCACGATGATGCTTGTACAGATGGGGCGTGCCGATAAGGCCGAGCTGATTCAAAATGCCTGGCTCAAAACCCTGGAAGATGGAATTCATACAGGAGATATATACAGAGCCAAAAGAAGTGCCGAAAAAGTAGGTACTGTTGAATTTGCCGATGCGGTAATTGAACGCCTCGGACAAAAACCTGAAAGGCTCAGACCTGTAAGTTATAATGAAGATGTAGCGATTTCTGTGAAGATAGAAGAGCTGCCTCCAAAGAAAAAAGAGCTGGTGGGGGTAGATGTGTTTATCGATTGGAGAGGTGAGAGCCGTGATGCCAATGAAATAGGAGATAAACTGCTGAACATCGCCTCAACAGAGAATCTGAAGCTTAAGCTTATTTCTAACCGTGGGGTACTGGTGTACCCTAATGGTATGGAAGAAACTTTCAAAACTGATCACTGGAGATGTCGCTTCACCAACCCTGAGGGCAAAATTCTGCAGAACTCAGATGTTATTGAGCTGCTTAACAGTGTCTCAGGTGCAGGCTTTGACTTTATCAAGACAGAACACCTCTACCATTTCGATGGTGAGCGAGGCTACTCCCTAAGTCAGGGAGAATAAAATATATAAACACCTGTATAAAGAGCTTGTAGTATGCACTACAGGCTCTTTGTTTTTACACGTCACTTTACTTTCTCAGGCTAATGGTATAATTACCGGCCAGCCCGGCAGCCACTCCACCGGAACCGGCAAACTGAAAGGTGAAAGTCAGGTCTGTTTCAGAGAGGTCGGTCAGACGGATTTCTTTACCGTCATCAAGCAGAATCTGTTGGTCGGAGTCTGTCACCCACTGCCAGGTACCGGAAGCTTTAAAAAGGTCTCCGGCTGCTGTAGTGTTATAGGCCCCATCGGTGAAGGACAGTCCGAAACCATTGAAGTTGAGTGTAATATCTTCTCCATCCAGTTTCACACTTCCTCCGTTGTTCAGTGTCCAGTTACCTGACAGTAGTTCAAAGGCAATCTCCTGAGCGGAGGGCTCTCCTGGTCCGTCATCACCTCCACAATTAGTGAAGATGACGAGCAGGAAGAAAACCAGGGTCCATATACATGCGGTAGTATTCAGTCTTTTCATTGTCTGATGATTTTTTTGGTAACGGCTCCTTTTTGGGTGCTGACTCTTATAAAGTAGATGCCTTTAGTCCATTGACGGCTGTCAATGGTTAGTTGGTCTTTACCCTGTACTGACATGCTGAATCGAGTTCTGCCATTGGCGTCTCGTATATTGATCATACCCGGTAAGCCATTGAGTCTTTTCAGGTCTACAGTAAATTGATCATGAATCGGGTTGGGGTATGTGGAGATATCCTCAGGCCCCAATACAGGGTCATCAACAGACGTGATAATGGCACCTTCTCCGGTCACGGGCAGGGTAGCATGGCCGGCATTTGATTCGATGATGATATCTCCCTGGTAGATTCGCTCTTCTACAGGACTAAAGGTGACTTCTATTTCTGCATCAGCACCGGCATCAATGGTCAAAGAGTTTTGGTTTGTGGTAAAACCTTCAGGGCTTTGGACTGAGGATATCTGGAGAGGCGCATCACCCTCGTTGTGAATGGTAAAGCTCAGGGTTTGTGACAGGCTCAGTGCTGTTGCTTCAAAAGTAAGTGAAGACTCTTCCAGCCTGATCATAGGATCGGGGCTATCGGATACGGAGATCGTGAAGACCTTTTCTATGGTGAGACCACCGGCATCTTCTGAGGCCAGACGGATACTGTAGCTGTCCCGGGCCTCGAAATCGAAGACCTCTGCGCTGATAAGAGAGTTGCCGGAAATGTCGAATGAGGCATTATCAGTATCTCCATCTCCACTGACCAGGGTATAGGTAAAGCTGTCATTTGCATCAGGATCTTCTGTGCTCAGTGTGCCCGTTACCGTACCGGTCGCTTGATTTTCAGCAATTTCCATACTACTCAGTGTCAGAGAAACAGGAGCTTCATTGACGTTCTCAATGCTGAGCTCAAATGCTTTTTCAAAGGACTGCCCGGCCTTATCGGTAGTGCTGACCCGGATGCTGAAGGATGAAGCGCTTTCAAAGTCAAAGACCTCTTCAGCGATTAACTGATTTCCTGCAATGGAGAATCGGGTATTGTCCGCATCACCCAGCCCTGGAACGAGCGCATAGCTATGCTCGTCTGTTACATCAGGGTCTGTTGCGGAGAAGCTTCCAATGACTATTTCCAGCGCATTGTTCTCAGCGATCACTGTGTTAGACAGGCTGAGGTCAGTGGGAGGGTCATTGGGTTGTTCCACCAGCAGGTTAAAGCTAATGACGCTAAAATTGCCCTGTGTATCTGACACCTCTGCGGTGACTGTATGTGAACCTAACTGATCTGTGGTCGGAGTCCAGTTAAGGGTCATATCGTTGAGAGTCATACCTTCTGGAGCTTCTGTAAGGGAAAACGTAAGGGCATCATTTTCGGGATCTGTGGCTTCCAGGCTATGGCTGTATTGAGTGTTGGCAAGAATGGTAGAACCAGCTACAGGGGCCAGGGTAGGGGCATTGTTGATGGATTCACTGATATAGCTAAGGTTCACCGTTTCCGAGAGGTTGCCTTCGATGGATTCAGCATTCCAGGCTGATACAGCAAAGAAATAGTGCTTGCCGGGGTCGAGCTGGTTCAGGTTGAGGGATGTCTGGTCTGTCTGGACCGATGGACTGTTAAAACCTGGTGCCTGGTCCACTTGATAATAAAGTGTATACTCTGCTGCTTCAGGCACGGCATCCCATTCAACGAGTATGTCCAGATCGTTGTCGGTTGCTGTGAGTCCGGTAGGGGCGGCCGGGGCTCCGGCCTGCACAATCCTGATGGGCTCTTCAGTATAAAAGGCCTTGATTACTCCTGTCTTTGTGTTTTCCAGCTCAGCATACAAATAGTACTCACCGGTTTCTATATCGCTGATATCCCAACTCTGGCCTGTGACAGCATGGTCAAGCTCAACAGCTATTTCAGTACCATTAAAATCCTGACGGTCGTCATCGTAAAGCAAGTGGATCTTGTAATCTTCGTTCACGTTATTGAGAGACCAGGACTGGTTGATCATGGTGCCATCCCGGGTGAAGGGATCAAAGCTGATGCTCGGCTCAGGGTCTGCACCGGCAATGTCAATGGCATACTCGGCATCTTCAGAGGTGATTCTGATTTTCCACTCTCCCTGCTCAGGTTGTTTGAAGGCCATGAAAGCCTGTTTGGTGGTGGTTTCACTGTCGACTGCCAGGGCACCGAGCGTTTCTGCGTTTTCTTTGCTTACCTCAGTACCATCAGGTCTGATCACCGTGAATTCCGGCATAATGGTTTCGTGTTGTACCCGAATGAATATGTCGTTCAGTGAAAGGGTCAGTGTGAAGGCTTTTTCGGTTTCCTCAGCACTGTTGGAAATATCCGTTCCATTGGCAGGTGTAACAGGCCTTTCTTTCCTGAAAGTCACACTTCTGCCTTCAAAACGGTTGGGTAGGGAATTGGTGAAATTGGCTGCTCCGCCACCGGTCGAACCGAAAAGCTCCTGGTTGAGCAGGGCATGAGATTGCGCCAGTTCAAAGGTGAAATCATTGTTTACATAAGCCACCCCGTAAGCAATGGTATGTCCCAGAAGACTGGTTTCTCCTGACATAGCCGTGTTACTCAGCCTGGCTTCTGTAGAAGCAATCACATAAGGCAGGCCAATGGAAGAGTCGAAGATCTGATGAAAAAAGGTATCTCCCTCCGGGATTTGCAGTTTGGCATTGAGTGCACCGCGCAGCTTAAGCCCGGCACTGGTATTGGTGACCGCCAGTACGGCATCTCCGATAAGGAAATCGCCAAAATTGACATTGCCTTCTAGTACTACACTTCTCGATCTTACTTCCAGAGAGGCACTGGCCACAGGACGATTAAAAACCGTGAGTGTACCTGAGCCCTTAAGTCGCTTGCCAAAAGTATATTCAAGCCCCAGGTCGTCCAGTTTGACCAGGTCAAAACCTGCGGTCACTGTGGGTTCCATATCTACCGAAAGCCCCAGGGTAATCGGGGGAGATTGAATGCTCTTTATCTCACCGGTGCCCTCTGTCAAAGACCAGCCGGTAGGACCAACAGGAATAGGTTTGGCAGGAATGATGGTGACCTCTACGTCATCGATACCTCCTTTACGCATGGTAACGGTGCCCTCTATATCAAAGAGTTTGGTGCCCAGTGTAGCTCCTCCCGAAAACTCATTTTCGGCAGTATCAAAGGTGAAGTTAAGATCACGAAGCTCAGAGACACCTCCCAGTTTTATGCTACCCGGTACATTGATTTCTCCTGTTAGCTCAAGTCCTTCGGTAGTGGTGAAGCTTACGCGCTCCAGCTCTACTTCTGTGTTTTTAAGCTGTGGAGGTAAGGTCATGGAGGCTGAAAACTGAATGCCGTTATCTATAAACTGTAAATCCTCCATTGAAATCGGCAGGTTGGCCAGCCTCAGGAGGTTATTTGCTCCCGATTGTAAGCTGGAGGCAAATCTTTTGTTTGCTTCATCTGTGAGGTTAAAGGCAAATTCTCCCCTGTACAGAATGTTTTCTCCAGAGAAGGGTAGGTTGTTGCCGACAGGAATAGTCACAGATACCTCACCATTGCCGGAAATGCTGTTTTCGTTTGTGTTGGCGGTAACCTCTCCCGAAAACTTCAGAAAATCATTCATCAGTACACCTCCACTTAATTTGAAAATACCTTCGTCTTCTCTGAAAATATGGTTGGCGGTTATACAAATGCCTCCAATCTCAATACAGCCGTTTTTAGCTCCGGACAGTGGTATTTCAAGTCGGGTATCAGTTTGGACCACCAGTATGGCTTCGTGATCACCTACTATGCCAGGGGCAAAAGTGACCTCGAGGGTGGACTTTTGACCCGTAGTGAGCCCTATGATCGCCTTATCAAGGCTGAAGGATGCTGCGTCAGCAGATTCAATGCTGACAGATCCATTAATGTCTTCCTGACCTGTGTTGGTGAATTCCAGGCTGAGTACTTTCTGCGGAGTATCTTCAGCCAGTTCTCCGAATGACAGGCTACCAGTTGAGACCAGCAGGGAAGGAAAGCTGATGGTTTCGTCAAACTGGTAGGCCGTGCCACCGGAGCCTATCAGGAAGAAGTCTTCCTCTACAACCGGGCGGGTTGACGTATGGTCCTCGTCTACTTCGTAGGTTTCGCAACCCAGTTTTACCTCGCGAATGGCCGGGAAGAAGGTGTGCTCTGTTTTCTGACCATTGTCGCAGGTGATATCCACCGTTTTTTCGAAAAGATTATCGGCCAATAGTGTGGCCTTGAGACCATTCTCTTCACCGGGTTTGATGGTCGTGACCGTTTCCAGCTTCGGCAGGTCGGAGAGCGTCAGCTTGCCCATTTCAGGTAGTGAGCTCAGGTTCAGGTTGCTGATTTCGGCCATATCGGAGAATGAAAGATTCCCTGCCCGGGTGAGCTCGGACAGATCAATTCCGGACACCCCCAGGTCGGCCAGGTCGAGTGTTTCTATTTGTTCCAGACCTGCCAGGTTGAGGTCAGTGATTTGACTCCCCCTGACGTTGAGTGTTCTGGCCTTAGTGAGTGAACTCAAATCAAGGGCACTGAGTTTTTCAGATTTGATATTGATTTGCTCAGCGAGAGACAATTCAGCCAGCTCTACCTCTTCCAGCGCATCGGATACCAGATTGAGAGAGCCGATTGTTTTGAGTTTTTCAAGAGATACAGATTTCAGTACGGAGTTTGCCTGACTCATACCTTCATTGGGGCTGAGGTTGGCAACCTGTAAAAGAGAGTTGAGGTTAAGGTCCGTTACATTGTAGAAGCTAAGCCGGTCTGTACTCTCTCCGAAAGAGCCAAGAGCTGCCAGTGAAGAGAGATTGAGGGCAGTTGGTTCGGCAAAGTTTATTGTAACACTGTTTGCCGAAGAGAGTTGAGATAAGTTCAGGGAGCCGCCAAATCTGGAAGTATTGACAGAAAGCGTACCAACTTTAGAAAGCCTGCTTAGTACACTGGTTCCCAGCTGGCAATTGCTGATAGTGGTGGTTTTGGCGCTTACGACAGGTAACTGAAAGGTGGTCTGTGATACCCCGATTATGTTGAGTTCGTTTACGTTGAGGTTGGGACTCTCCCAGTTCAGGGTGGCTGATGAGCTAATGTCTCGCAATTGCAGGTCATCAATATGTATCTCTCCGAACTGAATATCGATATGCGATGCCTGGTTGACCGAAAAAAGATCGACCTGAGAAAGTGCGCTGAAGTTGGTATTGGTCAGGCTGGAGCTGATTACTCCGAGATACTCCAGATGAGTCAATGCTCTGAAGTCGGCTTCCTCAATAGCCGAATTACTAAAGGTGATGGAAGGCTGGGCAGTGAAACGCTCCAGGCTTGTGAAAATCAGCCTTTTCGCATTCAGACTGGGCCTGGCCATTCGCTCCAGTTTGGGAGCTTCCAGTTTTGCTATGGGAGCGAAATCTGTGGTTGCTATAAGGAGGTCTTCCACCTGGGTGAGCTGAGGTAAGGAGATGCTGGCAGAAGCTTCTGTATTGATGCGTATGGTGACAGCAGACTGTAGTTTCGACAGGTCTACTGCCAGGGCACCTAACTCTATGGAGCTGGTCTCTGAAAGTTCGGGAATAGAGATACCGGCAATAGGGTAGGTATTCGATCCGAAATTCAGGTTTTCTGCATAGATAAGCACAGGCAGATCAATTTCGCTGATGGTGATTCTGTCGTTGTTGGTGCCGGGAATCTCAATGTCAAAATCTCCTCTGACCGCTTCAAGCTGAGGGTATTGAATTGTCACGGTTTGACCAGTAAGGTTGGTTCTGAGTGTTTGAGAGAAATTACCGGTTACCTCGCTGAGCTTGTCTGCCATCAGATAGGCTCCTCCCTGAATGTTGATGTTTTCTGCATTTTCAAGACCTGGCCAGCTTTGAGGCTCAAAGAATTCCCAGGAAAACTTTGCGTTGATGCTGCCTCCGACCGTTTGCAGCCTGGACATATCCAGTTTGTTGAAGGAACCGGAATTATCCAGCGCGCCACCTACTTCAATGTTTTCTCCCACACTGACGAGCTGTGGGAGAGAAATGACGGATGTTTTATTTACCGAAAAACCCTCTGCAGTAAAGCTTTTGTCTACACTGCGCAGCCGGGGGAATCGTACGGTGGCGGGAGGGTTGTCCAGCGCAATACTTTCAGCGCGGTTGAGTCTTGGCAGATTAAGGCTATTGTCATTTGCTGTAAAACCTCCTTCCAGTTGTAGCAGGCCCCGTGCTTCGGTCAGTCGGGCAAGTGAAATGGTGTGAGCAGCTATGCGCGCAGCGTTTTGGGTCACCTGAAGTCTTGGAACTACAGCTTCCAGGCCACTGATATCAATGGTGCCGCCCACTTCTTTCAGACGATCCAGCTGGATTTTGCCACCCGTATCAATCTCCAGGTTACCGCCCACTTTGACCAGCCTTTTAAACTGAGTTGCTTCCGGAGCAAAGAAGGCAAAGTCCAGTCGCACATCTCCGGTTACCTCTACGAGCGTATTCAGACCATCCGGATGCTCGTCCAGTGGAGGTTTCAGATCGGCCAGACCGCTGGTACGTTTGAAGAATATAAAATCCCCGTCAATATGGGTATAGCCTTCCTGGATGAAGTCTTCGAAATCATTCAGAGAAAAGATCTGAATGTTTCCTTCAAATCGCTTTTCCTGAGCCTTTACCATGACGCAGGAGACGGAAAAAATCACAAGTAAGAGCAGTTGTTTTCTCATTGCCGAAATGTTTTGATTACCTCTGGCAATGAAGGTGGGGATTATCGGCCCCGGGAGGGTAGCTCATTTCAGACAAGGGCTAGTCCAAATCGGACAATCGGTCTTATCTGGTTATTTTAAGTGTTTTTCAGAGAAGTTCACTGGGCTTTTTTCCGAAGCGCTCAGAGAAAAGCCGGGCAAAATAACTGTTGTTTTCAAAGCCTACAGCATAGGACACTTCCGCTATGGTGGCGTATTTTCTGGCTTCGAGGAGCTTGTAGGCCTTCTGGAGTTTGATCTCTCTGATAAACTGCAGACTGGAGAGACCTGTGATCTTTTTCAGCACCCGGTTAGCCTGTCTCTCACTCAGGTTCAGGTGTTCAGCCAGGTCTTTCACACCAAAATCATTTTTGTCCAGACTGGCCTCTACAGCTTCCCGGGCGGTGATTAAAATCTGCTGTTCGTTGGCGATGGTTTCATTGGCCATTTCTGCCACCCCTTGTCTTCTGTTTTCCGCATTCCGAAGCAAATTATAGACCCTTGCTTTCAGCTCTCCGGCATTAAAGGGTTTGGGTATATAGTCATCAATACCCAGGCGCAAACCGGCTACTTTATCAGTTTCCTCAGAAAGTGCGGTAATCATGATCACAGGGAGGTGCTGCCAGCTACTATGGGCTTTGAGGTCTTTCACAAAGCTGATTCCGTCCATTTCCGGCATCATGACATCTGCTGTAACCAGGTCAAAGCTGGCAGACTTTAATCTTTCAATTCCTTCTTTTCCATTATCTGCTACCGTAACCCGGTATTGATCAGACAGGAGTTGCTGAATAAAATCAGACATTTCAGGATTATCTTCCACTACGAGAATATGGGGTTGCTCATTGCTGCTTAAATCCAGAGAGGGCCTGTTTTCTATGTTGATGGCCGATGTTGTTTCAATATCTTCTGCCACAGACTGTTCATCTGAAAGGGTGACGGGAAGCTTTACTGTGAAGGTGCTACCCTTGTCAGGAGTACTTTCTACAGATATTTCACCTTCCATAAAGTCCAGCAGTTCTTTGACAAAAGCCAGTCCGATCCCCAGACCACCCTGTTGCTGATCCTTTCCGTCAGCCTGATAGTAGCGATCAAAAATATGAGGAAGTTTCTCCTCTGAAATACCTCTGCCTGTATCAGCTACCCTTACGTAAAGGTGGTCGCCTGCTAGTTCGGCCTCAAACCTTACCATTTCACCTTTAGGGGTATGCTTGATGGCATTACTCAACAGGTTGTTAATGATCTTCTCCAGCTTTTTGGCATCCACATCAAAGGCCTGATCGGGTATCTGAATGTGAGCTTCCCATTTAATGCCATGCCGTACAGCCAGAGATTCAAAGGCAAAGAAGACCCTGTTCAGGAACTTGTCCAGTTTCACAGCAGTATGCTCCAACTTCAGAGCGCCTTCATCAAGCTTGGAAATATCCAGTACCTCCTCAGTCAGTTGAAGTAGCTTTTTTGTGTTATTGCCAATCTTGGTCAGATCGTTTTTCACTCTGTCGAGCTTTCCCTGTTCCAACTGCTCTATGGCATCCTCTAAGGGGGCATGTACCAGGGTGAGTGGGGTGCGTAACTCGTGAGAAATATTGACGAGAAAGCGGGTGCGGGCCTGGTTCAGCTTTCTGAGTTGCTCGTTGAGCTGCTTTCGCTCTGTTCCGCGTTTCCACAAAAAGTAGCTGAGCAAACCTATGCTGACCAATACGATGATCACGATGACAATCACCAACCGTTGTTGCTCCAGCCGGGCCTGATTGAGCGCGTCTTCCTGCTGAAGCAGTCTGATCTTGTCAGCCTGTTCCCGGGTCTTATAGCGGGCTTCTGTTTCCCGATAGATCCTTTCCGTTTCAAGGCGATCGAGTTGATTTAGCAGGGTATCATATTGAACATAAATATCGAGTGCCTTGGCAAATTGCCTTTGCTGGCTATAAGCCTGTATCAATAGTTCGTAAGCCTCACCCTGCAGTGAGGTCATTTGTTGTGCTTCAGCAGTTCTAAGCCCCTCTTCCAGATGCTTGATGCTGTTGCTCAGCCTGTTAAGCCCCAGGTAGGCCTTGCCGTATTTGATTTTCAGAAGGCTGATGGTATAGGGGTCGGCATGATCGCCCACGAGTCTTTTTGTTTCATTCAGGTATTGCAGGCCTTTGGTGTACTCACCTTTATCTATATAGAGTATAGCCATATTCTGGTTAACATTGGCCTTTTGTCGTTCAATACCATGTTCAACAAAGATATCCAGGGCCTGCTGCCAGTAGTAGAGAGTAGAGTCTTCGGTGTATTTCACATTGCCAATATTGAACAGGGCCATTCCGGCTCCTTCCTGGTCGTTTCCCGCTACAAAAGCCCGGTAAGCCTTTCTGAAGTATTTTTCTGCAAAATCATAGTTAAGGGTCTGGTCGGTTTCGGCCTGGATGGCATAAAAAATACCGGTATTACGGTAGAGGCTTCCGATGAGCAATTGTAGCTCATCCGTGTTCAATAGCGATTCATTTTCATCAATGAACTTCTGTGCCTCCTGCATGAGGGTCAGGCCTTCTACCAACTGCCCCATTGACCTCAGCACATTGGCATGGTCCCGGTAATTCTTGAGTACATACTTATGAAGTTGGTAATCTGCGAGAGGGAGATGGGCCAGTCCGAACAAGGAATCGGCAGCTGCCAGATTCCCCATAGCAAACGAAAGGTTGGCCTGAAAATGAAGAGCAATTTCTTTTACCGGAGATGATGAGTTGTTTGCCAGGAAGGCCCTGGTGAAGATATAGGCTTGCTCAATCCCCTGCGCCCTGGCACTATCATAGGATTGGATGAATTGATTGATTGCGCCTTCTGTTTGCCTGGCTTTTGCCGGAAAAAATGTCAACAGACCCGAGAACAGCAAGGCAGCTATGCATGTCAGCCATCTTCGCATATATCTGTTCAAATTATGCTTTTGTTATAAAAGATCACATGCCTCTTACAGATTTTGAACAGTATTTGGTTGTTCAAAAGACTTTCTGAAGGCAGGTGCCTCTACGTTATTCCAGTTCTTCAAGCAGCTGGTTTGTGCCGGGCATAGCTCCTTCATCTATGATGGTGACCAAACTTGCCAGTTTGGCTTCCAGGTCTTTGAGCCCTGCAAGATACCAGTCATATTCTGGCTTGAGTTTCCCCTGACGGTCATAAAACTCCGGTGGAGCTTTTGAAACCAATTTCGCGTTGCACAAGTCATTGAAATCTTTGACCTGTTCCCGGGTTCTTTGCACAAGGTCATAGCCTCCGCTGAGACTCGAGGCCAGACTGGGGTCAAGCTGCACAAATACATCATCTGTCAGCCCGATCTGGGTGATGAGCAGGGCACTGCCAAAATAGATTTCAGGTGGGTGCAGTGCGGGGCGCTCTCCGGCTGCATATTGCTCTTCGAAATCCTTAACGATCGAACTGATTTTTTCTCTTAAATCTCTGGTCTGGCCCCGTACCCCAACTAGCTCTGATTTAAAGCTTATGAGGTAGTTACGTTTGATCTTACGTTCACGATTACCCTCCTGGTAGCGGTTCAGCTCAAAAGCACCGTAAACACCAATGAATACAATGAGCAACTCTATCAGGAATTTACCGATTGCTCCCTTTTTATCAGCCATGGCTCAATATAATAAAAGCCGTGCTAAGGAAGCATCTTATACTTTTTGAAAGCTGTCGAGTAATTCAGGGAGGTGCGTGAGGATGTCACTTGTCATTTTCGCAAGGTCATATTCCGGCTGCCAGCCCCAGTCTTTTCGGGCGTCAGAGTCATCAATGCTATTGGGCCAGGAGTCGGCTATCGCCTGCCTGAAATCTGGCGCATAGCTGATACTGAACTCCGGTATCTCGGCTTTGATCGTATCGGCAATTTCTTCAGGATCAAAGCTGATGGCTGCTACATTGTAGCTGGAGCGTATTTGAATCTGTTCTGCCGGAGCCTGCATCAGGTCAATGGTGGCTTTTATGGCATCGGGCATATACATCATGGGCAGGTAGGTGCCCTTGTCCAGAAAACAGGTAAAGGGCTCTCCGGCCAGGGCTTTGTGGTAAATGTCCACTGCATAGTCTGTAGTGCCACCTCCGGGCAGAGACTTATAACCAATGAGTCCCGGATAGCGGAGACTTCGCACATCCACCCCATACTTTTCATGATAGTATTCGCACCAGCGCTCTCCGGCCTGCTTGGAAATACCGTAAACCGTATTGGGGTCCATTATGGTATGCTGAGGCGTATTGTCTACAGGAGTAGTAGGACCAAAAACGGCAATAGAGCTCGGCCAGTATACTTTTTTGATCTGCTTGTTTTTTGCCAGCTCCAGTACGTTTAGGAGCCCGGTCATGTTCAGGTTCCAGGCCCACTGAGGGTTTTCTTCCCCTTTGGCTGAAAGGATGGCTGCCAGGTGATAGATCTGAGTGATGCCATGTTTGTCTACTACCTCCCCGAGTGCACTGGCATTCATGATGTCGAGTCGCTCGAAAGTAAAAGCCGAGATAGCCTCATTTGGTTCTGAGATATCAGAGGCAATTACATTACTGTTACCAAACAAATCGCCCAGGGCGATGGTGAGTTCTGAGCCCAGTTGTCCACAGGCACCAATCACTAGAATTTTGTCCATCCACTTCCGTTTTTCGGTGTGCAATAATAAGTAAACAGGTTAACATGTAAAACGTTTGCATAGCTAAATGGTCGGCTTTGTGCCTGTTAGCTCCATTTCCCTTCTGCCATGCATAAAAGCTGGGTAAATCATCGTATCCTATAGCGGTAAAACGTATATATTTGCTGCCGATGGAATTGATGGATTTTCAAACCTGGCTGACAGGAAAAAAAATCGATGGAGCGGCTTTTAAAAAAGCTGAGCCTGATCAGTTTCAACAACTCAAAACAGTCTTTGATCAGGTACACCCCGACAGCTTTACGGCACAGAAGCTCTTTTTGATAAATCCTATACGGAGAAAGTATCCTCTGAAAACGGAAGAAGCACCCGGGGCAGTAAAGCCCAAAGCGGCCAGACCCATGATCAAACCCAAACCTAAAACCAATTGATATGTACGATACGCTGAAACCGAAGCTGCAAGCTGAGCTGGAAGGTATTAAAGAGGCGGGCCTCTACAAGAAAGAACGCATTATCACTACTCCCCAGGCGGCTGATATCAAAACCACTGATGGGAAGGCAGTAATTAACTTTTGTGCCAACAATTACCTGGGGCTCTCTTCACACCCCAAAGTGGTGGAAGCGGCTAAAAAAGCCATTGATTCCCATGGATTCGGTATGTCATCAGTCCGTTTTATTTGCGGCACACAGGACATTCATAAAGAGCTGGAAGAAAAAATTTCTGAGTTTCTGGGAATGGAAGACACCATTCTCTACGCAGCTGCCTTTGATGCTAACGGAGGGGTGTTTGAACCACTGCTTGGGCCGGAAGATGCCATTATCTCAGATGCTCTTAATCATGCCTCAATTATCGATGGAGTCAGACTCTGTAAGGCCATGCGCTTCCGCTATCAGCATAATGATATGGCAGACCTGGAGGCACAGCTCAAAGAAGCAGAGGCCAGGGGAGCCAAGCAGAAGATTATCGTGACTGATGGTGTGTTCTCTATGGATGGTACCATTGCCCAGCTCGACAAAATCTGCGATCTGGCTGATCAGTACAAGGCCCTGGTTATGACAGATGAGTGCCACTCTACCGGCTTTATGGGTAAGACCGGGCGTGGTGTACACGAGTTCAGAGATTGTATGGATCGTGTAGACATCATTACCGGTACACTGGGTAAAGCACTGGGAGGAGCCAGTGGCGGCTTTACTTCCGGTAAAAAGGAAATTATCGATTTGCTCAGACAGAGATCCAGGCCTTACCTCTTTTCAAATACCCTGGCCCCTTCCATCGTGGGAGCATCTATTGCTGTATTTGATATGCTTTCGGAAACTACAGAGCTGAGAGACAAGCTGGAGTCTAATACGAAGTATTTCCGTGAGCAAATGACAGCTGCCGGATTCGATATCAAGCCGGGTGAGCACGCCATTGTACCCGTTATGTTGTACGATGCCAAGCTGGCTCAGAAAATGGCAGATGCCCTCCTGGAAAAAGGAATTTACGTGATTGGGTTCTTCTTTCCGGTGGTGCCGAAAGGGCAGGCCCGCATACGGGTACAGGTATCTGCCGGTCATGAGAAACATCATCTGGACCAGGCCATTGCAGCTTTTACAGAAGTGGGTAAAGACCTTGGGGTTATCTAGAAATATTACAATATAGAAATGAAGGCGATTCTCAGGGGTCGCCTTTTTTATTGCGCTTAATCCTATTTGAGGTTCTGTAGTGGATTAAAATTTATTAAGGCTGTCTTAAAAATTATTAACTGTTATCTGAGCCCTTTTCTTAGTTAGTTACAATTATAAACTAATGAACTAACTATGTTGAAATCCTCAAATCACCTTTCCTTAAAACTTCCCGGTTTCACATTGCTGTGCCTTTTCTTGTGGGGCTGTGGAACCTCCAAAAACTCAGAAAATACGGCTGATGCTGATAAGAATGCTGATAAGTTTCGATCCTACGCGGTCAACATTGAAAAGCCTAAAGTGCGCTTTGCAGATATCTTTGAATCTGTAGAGGTAATGCAGCTGGAAGAGACAGAAGAATCACTGTTGGGGGCTGTGGCCCGTGTAAGCCGCACAGATGACAAGCTGGTTTTTCCCGGTTACAACAATGGCGAAATCTATATCTTTTCTGACAGGGGGAAGTTTCTGAATAAGTTTAATAATACCGGGGAGGCTGAGGGGCAGTACAGTGCTGTGCAGGATTTGTGGCTTAGTGGAGATTCCATTGTCGTATATGACAGTAAGAAAAGGACGTTGTACTGGTACCGGCACAACGGAGATTATCTGAAGTCTGTAAAAATGCCTGAGGGGGTTGGTCATGTGTACCCGGTTGACAAGGGCTTTCTTACCGATATGACCTTTGCTCCTGCCAAAGATTCAGTGGGGTATAAGGTTCACTTTTTGGATGGGCAGCTTCAGGTTAAAAACGAACTGGTGCCCAACCCAAATCCCATAGCTTTTCCCATGGGAAGGAATACCAATTCATTTAAGCCCTACCACGGCAGACTGACCTTTAAAGCCATGTATGATGATACGACCTACTTCCTCAATACCGATGCTACCACCCCCTTTATTCAGGTAGATTTCGGAGAAAAGAACCTTTGGAAAGACGAGTCGCTTAAGGGAAACCTCATGGCGGTTATGACCGCTATACCCAAGGGAGAGGGGGTATGGAACTACACTCCATATGTCAGTTCTGATCTGATCTACATGACTTATGACATTTCACTTAAGAAGCTGGCTGCAGTGATCGATCGGGAAACGGGAGAATACCTCATCCTCAATACTTTGATGAAAGATGAGAAGCGATACGACCTGGAGCCTATTGCCTGGGACGGAGACCGGCTGATGTTTTCAATGCCATCCGATAATCTGGCGGAGCTGCTGGGCGGTCTGGAAGAAAGTCAGTGGCAATTTGCCGCAGGGGCCACGTTAGAGAGTGTGGAGTCTTCAGAAAACCCGGTACTGCTCTGGGTGAAGTTTAAGAGTCTGATGTAGTGCCAGCCAGGCATAGGTGCCTTTAGGGAAGCTACCTGAAACAGGGGGCTTCTCTTTTGGGTATACATGACTTTTTTGATTGCTAAACTAAACTTATAGTGATAAGCTTTTTATTCCAGTGATTTCTCCCTTTTTTAGGTCATTATAATCAACCTGACATGACCTTTAAATCGCCTGATAGCTTTTCATTTCTCAAAATAGCTTCTGTATTCTTTTTGGTATCAGCACTTCACAGCTGTGGAGGGACGACTGAAGAATCTGTTGAGAGCGAAAATGCTGATGAATTCCGTACCTATTCTATAGATATCGATAAGTCTGATGTTTCTTTTACCGAACTGGTAGATAAGGTAGAGATTATGTACATGGAAGAAACAGAGGAATCGCTTTTGAGCTATGTTTTTCGCGTGTCCAGAGAGGGAGATAAATTGATTTTTCCCGGTGGAAATAAAGGTGATGTGTATATCTACACGTCAACCGGGGAGTTTGTGAACAAATTCAACCGAAACGGAGACGGCCCCGGAGAGTATAGCTCTATTCAAAGTACCTGGGTAAACGGAGACTCGATTATCATTTACGATAACCTTAAGCAGGTGCTTCGCTGGTATGACTATGAGGGCAATGAGCTCAAAAACATGAATGTACCTCACAGGGCCACACATGTTTATCCTTACCATAATGGTTATGCAATGGATATGACCTTTAGTCGAATTGACGATTCACTCAGGTACAAACTGCTCATGACTGACCAGGCTTTTAATAGCAGGCAAATGCTTCTGCCCTATGAGGAGGACATTCCTTTTCCGATCAGCACGAATGTTAACTCTTTTAAAAAGCTCGAAGATAAAATCATCTATAAGTCTGTGTTTGCAGATACTACCTATCTCCTGGAGTCTGAAGGTGTCAGGCCTTTTTACGCGATTGATTTCGGAGACCGGTTTCTGTGGAATGATGAGTCCATGTATGAAAATGGTCAGGCGGCCATGTCGGCAATTCCTGAAAGTGGAAAAGTCTGGATTTTCAATGCGGTTACCGGTCCTGACAAGATCTATATGCTCTACAACACCTCCTTTACTGATTTTGGCAGTATACTCATTGATCGTAAGACGGGCGATTATCAAAAGCTGAACATGTACAGAACTCCGGAAGAGCGTTATAGTCTGGGGGCTATGCGTTGGGAGGGTGATTGGTTGTTTTGCTCTATTCCCTCTACCGATATTGAGGATTTTCTGGGAGAGCTGGATGAAACACAATGGTCCCTTAAGGAAGGAACCACACTTGAGAAAATCGAGTCTTCTGAGAACCCTGCCCTGATCTGGATAAAATTTAAAGGGTTGCCTTAAAGGCCAATTGCCAGACTGATCACTGAGCGTCCTTCTGTATAATTGAGATAGAGCGTGTCTCTTCAATGCCGTATCTTCTCGTATGAGATTGACGGCTTTTGTCCTCCTGCTTGGTCTTATCTGCTGCGAAGCAGTAGCGCAGTCTGTTCTGCAAAAAGAAGAGCAGCGGGTGGTGAAAATTGACCCCCGGCCTACAGAGGACTTTTTCAGCTTTGTTTTTGACTATGAGGTAATCCCTTTGACTGGCGATGACGATTTGCTCCTGCCATCACTCAGACTTATCGGTACAGCAAAGAACAGAATTTTCGCTACCACCAGGAGTTTTCGCGGAAACAGGGTTTATGTCTTTGACCAGCAGGGACATCTGATCAGCACCATAAAGAAAGTGGGAAGAGGACCCGGAGAGTACATAGGTGTCAGAGGGGTGATAGGGTACACGAATGGCGATTTTGGACTGGAAGATGTATCAGGGCAAAAGATCCTGGTTTTTGATAGCCTTGGCACATACAAAGAGGAACTCAAATGGGAGCAACTGACCTACGGTATGGTGGGAGGCAGGGAGGCCTATTTTTCTCTGTTGCCTGAAGATCTCAGGGAGCGTTATGGTAAGGTGGGGGTAATGAATGAGCAGTTTGGGTTGGATACGGCTTTTTTCAACGGCCCCATCACAAGAACCAGCCGTGTCAATACCGGTAATGAGCTGCAGGCATTTATGGGAGGCTTCTCCTTTATGGAGTCCAACACCCCCGGAGTTTATCATGGTAATAAGGAGGAAGTCTGGCCGGCTTACTATTTCGATTTTGGGCCTTATGCCCCTGAAGTAGCTGAAAATGGCATTCCTTCATTTGACAATAAGGTGAGCCTGCTTTCTTTTTACGAAACATCAGATTGTGCTTATCTGCAATATGCTTTCGGAATGAAAAACTATCAGCTTTCTGTATACAGCAAACGAGATGGCCTGGTGACCAATCATGCCCTTGATGAGCTGATTGGAGAAGAGTTGCCGGGCTTGTCAGCTGTGGACAGTACCTGGATGTATCTGCCTATACCGGCTCCGGCAGTCGGGCGGCTTATCAAAAAGCTCAAGTTGGGGGCTGTTACTTTTGCCAATGGCTTATCGGCCGAAGAGGTACTGGCCTCCGAAAATCCTGTGATTTTGAGATTCAGATTTTTTTAGAATTCCGTATCAGGAAGCCACTTCCAGGCTGCTGTTGGGTTCCTCTTCTACCGGCTTTGATTCCTTTTCATGGAGATAACCGTTGATACGTTTTCTGATTTCAGGAGCCGCCAGGTTACTGTCGATTTTTCCGTTTCTGGCCAGTGACATTTGTCCGGTTTCTTCAGAAATGATGAGGGTTAATGTATCTGTTGCTTCAGACATACCCAAGGCAGCACGATGGCGCATACCATATTGAGCCGGTAGGTTATCGCGTTCTGAAACAGGGAGGATACATCGCGCAGCTTTGATTTTTCCCTGATGGATAATAATGGCCCCATCGTGCAGGGGGCTGTACTTGTTAAATATAGAAACAAGGAGTCGCTTGGAAATAAAAGCATCCAGCAGGTCACCGGAGTCTGCATAGAATTTCAGCTCTGAGGTACGGGAAAACACCATAAGTGCTCCTGTATTGGAAGCAGATAGTGTTTTAGCTGCTTCTATCACCGGGCTGATATTGGTGGATTCTTTCAACTCTTTTTTCTTCCAGATCATGATTGTTTGTAACAGACCATCCTGCCGGAAAGTAGTCTTGCCGAGAATCAACAAAAACTTGCGAATCTCCTGTGAGAAGATAACGATTGCTGCAATGACTCCCACTCCCATAAACTGCCCCAGTATACCGGCCAGCATATCCATCTGAGCAGCCCTTACAATAAGGTAAATAAGATAGAGCGATAGAAAACCTAGCAGCACCCTTACAGCCACACTGCCCTTAAGTAGCTTATACACCTGATAGAGCAGCACGCTTACCAGTAGTATATCGATGATATCGATCCACCGTACGTCCAGAAACCCTATTTTAAAGGCGTATATCACGAATAAGTCGCTTTAAATAATTGTATTGCTTCCACAGCCGGTTTAACATCATGGACTCTCAGCAGGGAGGCACCGTTGGTGAGGGCAATCATATTCAGAGCAGTGGTGCCATTGAGAGCGGCTTCAGGAGTGATGCCGAGCTCTTTGTAAATCATCGACTTTCTGGAAATACCCGCCAGCAGCGGAAGCTTCATACTTTTAAAATAACCCAAATTCCTAAGAACTTCATAACTCTGCTCCCTGGTTTTAGAAAAACCAAAACCGGGATCCAGTACTATATCAGAAACACCTAAGTGGTTGAGCTTCCCTACCTTTTCAGAGAAATAACTATAGATATCGGTAATCAGGTGTTCATAATCGGTTTGTCTGATCATATTCTGAGGAGTTCCCTTCATATGCATCAGGATGTAAGGCACCCCAAGTTCTGCTACGGTTGAGAACATTTGCGGGTCGAGGCTGCCTCCTGATATATCGTTGACAATACAGGCTCCGGCTGCGACAGCCCTGGCGGCTACAGCGGCTCTGAATGTATCTATGGAGATATAGGCTTCGGGAAATTCACGGTGAATGGATGCAATGGCTTCTGTTACCCGATGGGTCTCTTCTTCCTCAGAGATATGGTCTGCTCCGGGCCTGGAAGAGTAGCCTCCTATATCCAGGATAGCCGCTCCGTCTGACAGCATTTCTCCGGCTTTTTTCAAGAGTCCTGAAGTGGCCTGATGTCGGCTTTCTGCATAGAAAGAGTCCGGTGTTATGTTGAGAATCCCCATCACCAGAGGCCTGTCCAGCGAAACCAGATTTCCCCTGAGATTCAATGTTTTTTTAACCTGAAATAGACTATCTTTCCTGCTCAATAATTCCCGAAATTTAAAGAAGTAAACACCTTGGAGGAGCAAACGGTAGGCGAATATAAACAAGTTATAAAGGCTTGTAAAGATATATTTCTGAAGAAGAGCAAAGACTACGGAACCGCCTGGAGAATACTCAGGCTACCCTCTATTACCGACCAGATTTTCATAAAAGCCCAGCGGATCCGATCTATCCAGGACAAGGGTACCCAAAAGGTAGATGAAGGAATTACCGGAGAGTTTATAGCCATTATCAATTACTGCGTCATCGCCCTGATTCAGATGAACCTGACTGATGATGATCCGTATGAGCTGGATGTAGAATCACTGGAGCCCCTTTATGACGCCAAAGTGACTGAGACCATGGAACTGCTGATGAACAAAAACCATGATTACGGAGAGGCCTGGAGAGAAATGCGGGTGAGTTCGATGACCGACATTGTATTAATGAAACTATTAAGGGTAAAGCAGATAGAAGATAATGCCGGAAAGACGCTGATCTCTGAAGGAGTAGATGCCAACTACCAGGACATGATCAACTACGCTGTATTTTGTTTAATCTTAATGGGATTCGCTAAGTGATGAAAATACTGGATACAATTGCACGCTACCTGGTAGGGGGGCTGTTTATATTCTCAGGCCTGATCAAGATCAATGATCCGGTGGGTACGCAAATCAAACTGGAAGAGTACTTCACGGTATTTGCCATTGATATCGCTCCTTTCTTTGATTCACTGAAACCTGCTGCACTGGTATTTTCTGTGGTACTCTCCACGGCCGAAATCGTATTGGGGCTGGCGCTGCTGCTCAAATACAAAAAGAAGCTTACCACCACACTGCTCCTGGCGATGATTGTATTCTTTACATTCCTTACCTTCTACTCAGCCTATTTCAATAAGGTGACCGACTGTGGCTGCTTCGGGGATGCTATTAAGCTCACTCCCTGGGAGTCATTCACCAAAGATGTGATCCTGCTGGTGCTCATTGTTATACTGTTTATCAACAGAAAGAAGGATGAAGTAATGGAGGGCCTCAAGACCAGGTCCATTGCTCTGGGAGTCGCTGTGGCCATTTGCCTGTTTATCTGCTATCGGGCCATTACCCATTTACCATTTATTGATTTCAGAGCGTATAAAGTAGGTACCCACATTCCTACCGAAATGCTGCCTCCCGATGACAACCCTTCAGAGGTACCTAAAATCACCAACTTTGTCATCTGGAGTGATACCGATGATCAGACCAATAATGTTCTTACCGGAAAAAAGCTGCTGATCGTTGTGCATGAGGCTGAAAAGTCCAAAATGGATGCCTATGCCGATATTATCAGGGAGTTACCACTGCTGGACAGAGATGTGCAGGTGGTGGCCGTTACGGCATCTTCCAGAGAGCAGTTCGAAGCCCTGCGTCATGAGGTGCAACTGGCTACTCCTTACTACTACTCTGATAAAACCCTGCTGAAAACCATGATCCGCTCTAACCCGGGGCTGGTGCTTATGGAAAATGGTGAAATAATGGGCAAGTGGCACTATAATGATATTCCCGATGCCGATGGCATCCTTTCCAGTTTCAGATAATGAAGAGCAAAGAGCGCATCTATCTTGTGGGAATGCCCGGCTGTGGCAAAAGCACGCTGGGAAAACAACTGGCCGAAAAGCTCAGGTTGAAATTCATAGATCTGGATGATGCCATAGAAGAGCAGGTGGGTATGAGTATACCCGATT
>DIYF01000184.1:0-5598 GCA_002427745.1 Roseivirga sp. UBA6061
ATGGCCGTTATGAGAGAAATGAAAGAAGAAGTAGGCCTTGAAGTATCCCATATTCGTTATCAGGCCTCACAACCATGGCCCTTCCCTACCAGCCTGATGCTTGGTTTCTTTGCCACTGCCACAAGTGCATCACTTCAGCTGGATACAGACGAAGTTGAAGAGGCACGTTGGTTCAGCCGGGAAGAGCTAAAGAGTCTTTCTCTCTCCGGTCAAATCCATCTGTCACGTAAGGACTCTATAGCCCATTACCTGATTACCAGGTGGATGAATTCATGACGAATCTTACAAGATTACTATGATTTTCATCAATATTAAATCATAAAAAAAGCGTCTTTTCTCCTAAAAAATCATCAAAGAAGAATTGATTTAATTAACTGTAAATCATACTATTAGCATCAGGACATCACTCAAAACGTTGTCAATTCTCTCCTTTTTTTCTCCTTTAACCTACTGAACTGATCAAATACCTTGGAGCAACCAATCTGCTAAAAGGCACAGATGATCATATATCAGGCACTTTCATTTCTGAAAAACCAGCTCAACAGTTACCTGAAGTTTCAGTTGGGTGATGACTATGGAGATACAGCCTTCATTTCCAACCCTGTCGGCCAGGATGGTTCGGCAGCACCGGATACAGGAGATCGCATTCTACTGACTCTGACCAATGTAGAAGAAGAGCGGATTGGCAAGACTCAGATCCCGACTCCCAAAACGGTCAACGGCCGCGAAGTGCGGGTACATCCGGAAATAAAGCTCAACCTGTATATCCTCTTTATTGCCAACCGCAATAAGTATGAAGAGTCTCTGAAATTTATATCACATGTTATCACCTTCTTTCAAGGAAAGCATGTCTTTACTCCTCAAAACTCTCCTGATCTCGATCCTCAGATCAGCAAACTGATAGCAGAGTTATCAACCGTCTCGTACGAACAGCTAAACAACCTCTGGGGTGCCATTGGCGCGAAATACATGCCTTCCGTGCTCTACAAGGTGCGCATGCTTACCGTGCAGAGTGATATGGTCTTTGATCATCCGACTGAAATTAATCTACCTGAAATCTCTCTCTGATGGCCAGCTCATACAAAAGACTATTCGGCATTCGCTTCCGTCACACCTATTATGAAGAGAGCCTCACACGCGATTTTTCAATCATACCCCTGCCACAAACCCAAAAGCTGGCGCGGCAGTATAAACTGATTTTCAGGCCTAAAGAAAACGGCATAGATGTACTGAGCCTGATGAGGGAGCCAAACGTCCCCTTTATAGATTTAGGTGACCAGAATAAACTGGGCTTTGCCATAATGTTGAAAAACACCGATTTACTCAACATTACAAACCTCCCTGTCAGGCAAAACAACAGGCAGGTGTATTACATGGACAATACCGTTCATAAAGCCCATAAAGTCATGAAAGAGCACTGGTCCCTGGTGACTCCCCGACCAGAAAGCTTTAAGTACGTACGGCAAAGTGAAGCCAATGAAATCACACTGAAGGCCACAGGGCCCTTTGATAGTGAGCATACGGTTACCATGCTGAGGCAAGGCAATGAATTTCAGTCCCTGTTTGAGCTGGGCAACCGACCAGAGGGAAAGTATGTGCTGGAAGCCACGGAAGACGGAGAAAAAAAAGATTCCGAGGCTGTTTATACTTCTGAGCTTCTGTGGCAAACCAGGCCCTTCGGACTCATAGATATCTTCACCAATGAGTTGGACTACAGCCAGAGCAAGACCTATCAGATCAGATTAAGTGCTAAAAAATCAATATGGACTTACCGTGTCAATCTGGGTAAAGACTACACAGGAAGTAATATCTCAATAAAAGACGAAAGGGAATCTCCTGAAGTACTCTTTAAACAGGTGGGCAATACCAGCCAGATAAAGGGTAAAACCCTGACATTCAGAAGCTATAGAATCAATGACCCCAATAAAACATTGGGAATCAGGTTTGGTCAGACCCCTATTAAAGATTTCAAACTGATCATAGAAAAGAACGGAAAAAAGACTGAGATCGGTGGGCTGCCTAATCCAGCGATCAATCAGTCAAGTACAGAAATGCATATCAACATTTAAAACCTAATAAAAAGCGTATGGCAACTTACAAAACACCCGGAGTGTACGTAGAAGAAATATCTACGCTACCCGCTTCAGTGGCTCAGGTAGAAACAGCTATTCCTGCTTTCATCGGCTATACCGAGAAAGCAATGAAAAAAGGCGAAAGTCTTCTGCTGAAGCCCACACGAATCAAGTCCTTCCCGGAATATGAAGAGCTTTTCGGAGGTCCCGAAAAAGAAACCAAATACAAGGTTACTGTCAATGACTATGTGGATGGCAACGGCAAGCTGCTCAACAGAGTGCTTGAGGCAGCCGAACCGGCTGATGCCGATCGGTCGAAGTACCAGATGTGGTATCAGATGCAGATGTATTTCGCCAATGGCGGAGGCCCCTGCTATGTTGTTTCAGTAGCCGGTTATTCCGATGCAGGCGTCAAAAAAGGTGAGTTATCAACGGGGCTCGACACCCTTAAGATGGAAGACGAGCCTACCCTCATTCTGTTTCCGGATGCGACCAAACTGGCAGGAGTCAATGCCAAAACCAACTTTTACGACCTGTACAAAAGTGCATTGGATCAGTGTGAATTATTGAAGGATCGCTTTGCTATCATCGATACTTATGATGACGGAGACACCGCTGTATCAGACCTCAGGGATAAGATAGGCACCAACAACCTGAAATACGGAGCAGCCTATTATCCTTTTCTGAAAACCACACTCAACTACAGCTATGACGAAGGGGGTATCAAGCTGGTACACAATGTATTTGATCCGGATGCTGCCGCTGCGGCTGCTGTGGACCCTAACGATCCTAATGCCGCTCCTGACCCGGGTACCCTGCAAGACAAAAAACTCAGTGATACCGAAGTAAAAGACAAGGAAAACGGCTTGTACAATATGATCAAAAACGAGCTCAACGCCATGACCATAACACTGGCACCGAGTAGTACCATGGCCGGTATTTATGCCCGTGTAGACAGTGACAGAGGTGTGTGGAAAGCTCCGGCCAATGTGAGTCTCACCGCTGTGGTGAAACCATCCCTTAAAATCACAAACGAGGACCAGGAAAGCCTTAATATCGATGTAAACGGAGGTAAGTCTGTCAATGCGATCAGGTCATTTACCGGCAAAGGCATTCTCGTTTGGGGAGCACGTACCCTGGCAGGTAATGACAACGAATGGCGCTATGTGCCGGTAAGAAGATTCTACAACATGGTGGAAGAATCAGTGAAGAAAGCCACAGAGCGCGTAGTATTCGAACCTAACGATGCCAATACCTGGATCAAATCGAAAGCCCAGATCGAAAACTTCCTGAACAACCTTTGGAGACAGGGGGCTCTCGCTGGCGCAGTACCGGAGCAAGCCTTCTTTGTAAATGTAGGACTCGGTACAACCATGACAGCCCAGGACATTCTGGAAGGAAGAATGATCATAGAAATTGGTATGGCCGTAGTAAGACCTGCTGAGTTTATCATACTCAGGTTCTCACATAAAATGCAGGAATCCTAAATACATCTGATTCCCGAACTATCTGTTTTTCAACAGATATCACATTGATTATCAAACAGTAACAATAAAAAATTTAAATCATGGCAACAACTTATCCATTACCGGTATTTCACTTTTCGGTAGACTGGGGAGGAACCAATATAGGCTTCTCTGAAGTGTCAGGACTCACACAGGAGTTCGACCCTATTGAATACAGAGATGGCGCCAGTCCTGAGTTTACCAAGGTAAAGATGCCCGGACTTCGCAAATACAGTAATATCACCCTGAAGCGTGGTATCGCCCCGGCAGACAATGAGTTCTTTGACTGGCTCAACAGCACCCAAATGAATGTGCCGGAGAGACGCGATCTGACCATCCAGCTATTGAATGAGCAACATGCTCCGGTGATGACCTGGAAAGTCAAAAACGCCTGGCCGCTCAAGGTGGAAGGTCCCAGCCTTAAGGCAGATGGCAACGAAGTAGCAATTGAGTCAATAGAACTGGCTCACGAAGGCGTCACAGTAGAAAACAGCTAAGCTTATGCTCACTGAATATCCGGCAGTAGGATTCCACTTCCTCGTCACCTTCGACATTTTCCCTCAGCTCCCCTACGACATGCGATTCCAGTCGGTTTCCGGCCTTAGTGTGGATGTGGAAACAGAGGATTTTAAAGAAGGAGGAGAAAACAGGTTTGTGCATAAGCTGCCTGTCCGAACCAAATATTCGGACATCACGCTACAGCGAGGCATATTCATCGGGTCGGGTTTGGTGTATTGGTGCAGGCAGGCTATTGAAGATTACAACTTCAAGCCTGCCAATGTACTGATCACTCTCCTGAACGATATGCACCTTCCTGTTTCTGCCTGGTATGTCGTGGGGGCCTACCCGGTTTCCTGGTCGGTTTCAGACTTTAAAGCTGAGGAAAACTCCATTGCCGTGGAGACCCTCAAGCTCAACTACAAGTACTTCAAAACCTACCGGATCTGATATGCCCATTGAGATAAGAGAACTGGTGATCAAAACCACCATCAACGATGAAGATCAACAACCGGGTGGTACAACAGCAACAGAATCGGCCCTGCCGGCTGATGAGCTGATAAATGAATGTGTGTCACGGGTTATGGACCTGATTAAACAACAGACGGAAAGATAGATGTTCAGTTTACCCACCAGCGGAGAGCTCGTTAAGATGAAGTTTGTGCCTTGTGAAAAGGCCGACTTCAGTGATGTCGACTTTAACAATAAAGACGCCTATACAGCGCTTGTCAACCCTGAAACCTTTGACGAGAACTATGAGGTTAAATTCGATGAAAAAACACCAGCGGGTGCCATTGGGTCAGATCTGAAGTATAAAAAGATGTTACCGGATACCATCGACCTTTCTCTGGTATTTGATAGCACAGGCATATTACAGGACGACAACGGTCTGGGAACAAACCTGCTCAGTACAGCAAAAATTGACCCCGTTCCTGACCAGATAAAGGCCTTTAAGAAGGTTATGCTGGAATATAACGGCTCGGGTCACCAGCCACGGTATGTCGTCATTTATTGGGGTAAGTCTGCTTCCAACGATGTGTTCAAAGGGCGACTGACCAAGCTGACGCTTAACCACACCCTGTTTCATTCTGACGGCACTCCCATCAGGACCAAGGCCAAGATCACAATGAAGCGTTCCATTGATATCAAAACACAAAAAGATACCAAGAAGGACACCTCTCCTGATCTTACTCATATACGGACGGTCAAAGAGGGAGATACCCTCCCACTGATGACTAACCGCATCTATGGCGACCCTAAATACTTTCTGGAAGTGGCCAGGGTCAACAAGCTCACCAACTTCCGAAAACTGAAAGTGGGAAGCGAGATTATTTTTCCACCCATTGACAAAACGGTCTCATGAGTGTACAGGTAACAGATCCCGTAAGTACCGGAATTGTCAGCTTCCAGGTGTTGGTAAACGGCAATGACCTCAACAGCACCCTGGCTGTTGCTTCAGTGATGGTTCATAAAGAGGTGAACAAAATACCCTTTGCCAGAATTATGCTCCATGACGGAGATGT
>DIYF01000184.1:5658-30168 GCA_002427745.1 Roseivirga sp. UBA6061
TCCATGACGGAGATGTGACCATCCAGGACTTTGAGGTAAGCAATGAGGCAGATGCCGCCCCCGGATCAGAAGTAGAGATTCTGGCAGGCTACGAGTTTGATGATGTCACCATTTTTAAAGGAATCATCACCAAACAACGCATCTCCACCGGTACGAACAAGAGCTCCTACCTGATGATTGAATGCCGCGATAAAGCCGCAGCAACCACCATTGGTCGTAAAAATGCCTGCTTTCATGAAGTGTCGGACAGCGATGCCATCGAAGAAATACTGGGGAATTATGACCTGAGTCCTGATGTGGAAAGCACCGAGGTAGTGCATAAAGAGCTGGTACAATATCACGCTACGGACTGGGATTTCATTCTAAGCCGCACAGAAGCCAATGGTCAGTTGGTAATGCTACAGGATGAGAGTTTCATCATTGCCAAACCAGATGCATCCAAGACTCCCGTATTGGTGGCTGGCTACGGAAACAATATCCTCAATTTTGAGGCTGAAACGGAAGCCCGTTTTCAATACGCTGCCGTTACCGGCAAGTCCTGGAGTGCCGCAGATCAGGATTTACTGGAAGATGAAGGCGAAGAACCCGACCTGAAGACACAGGGAGATCTGCCAGGTGATGAACTGGCAGATGTTATGGGGCTTGATTCACTGGATATGCTCCATCCCGGACAACTGCCCGTGGAAGAACTAAAAGCCATGGCCAGTGCTCAAATGCTGAAAAGCCGACTGGGCCGTATCATCGGCACGGTTACCATACAGGGCAATGCAGATCTAAAGCTGGGAGAATTCATTACCCTGGAGGGTGTAGGAAATCGCTACAATGGCGATGCCTTTATAACAGGCATTCGCGATGAAATTAACAATGGCAACTGGCTGTCTCATATTCAGTTCGGGCTTTCTCCTGAATGGTTTTACGAGAAGAAAGCCATCAGCCACCCTCCTGCCTCGGGCCTGCTGCCCGCCATCAGTGGCCTGCACATAGGCATCGTGGTACAGCTGCAGGATGACCCCGACAGCGAAGAGCGGATGTTGATCAAAGTACCCGCTATTGACGCAGAAGATGAAGGAATCTGGGCACGTGTTGCCCGACCCGATGCCGGAGACAGCCGTGGCATATTCTTTATGCCTGAGATTGATGATGAAGTAGTGGTTGGCTACCTCAACGATGATCCGCGTAACCCGATTGTCCTGGGTGTATTGCACAGCAGCGCTAAACCGGCCCCCATTACCGCCAGTGATGACAATCACGAAAAAGGCATTGTAACACGCGATGAGTTGAAGGTCCTCTTCAATGATGACCTGAAGAGCATAGAGCTTTCTACCCCTAATGGGAATAAAGTATTGATGTCTGATGATGAAGGAGCCATCAACATTGAGGATGAAAACGGCAACAAGCTTATGATGAACTCAGACGGTATCACCATAGAAAGTGCCAAAGACCTGATCCTGAAAGCCACCGGAGATGTAACCGTGGAAGGCACCAACATTGGCATAGCCGCCAATGCGGAATTTAAAGCAGAGGGCAGTGCCGGTGCAGAGGTATCTACAGGTGCCATTGCGGTACTGAAAGGCTCACTGGTACAAATAAATTAAACAGGAAATGACAGAAGACCATAAACATACAGAATCGGATAAGAGGCCTTTAAACAAAAGGCTTTTGGGCAAACATGTGCAGGAGCGCCTGACCAGAGAACTGTCTCTGCTTTCAGAAAGGCTCAGCTCAAACCGTAGCCCCTTACTCACATTGAGTGGAGATGCCAGCGAAAACCTGATCTCCCTGCAACCGAACCAAACTACGGTCTGATGGGAGCAGCCGCAAGAGTCGGAGACATGCATACCTGTCCTATGGTGACGGGTACGGTACCCCATGTAGGCGGACCGGTCATGCCTCCCGGAGAGGTAACAGTGCTGATAGGTGGTATGCCGGCAGCCAAAGTAGGTGACATGTGTACCTGTGCCGGACCACCTGATTCAATTGTCATGGGATCTGCCACTGTGATGATCGGAGGAATGCCGGCAGCGAGAATGAATGACACAACAGCACATGGCGGAATGATCGTGGCGGGATGCCCGACAGTCCTGATAGGATAAAGCAATGAAAGAACAAGAAACGAACAGATCATTTTTAGGAAGAGGCTGGAGCTTTCCTCCTCAGTTTGTGCGAAGCGAACTTGGCTCTTCCCGCCTTCAGATGAGTGAAGGTGAGCAGGACATACTGGAATCGCTCAGAATACTTTTGAGCACCAGCATGGGAGAACGCGTCATGCTGCCTGCTTATGGTTGCGACCTGGCCAATATGTCTTTCCAGGGTGTTTCGAGCTCTTTTCTTACCTACGTCAAAGATATTGTGCACGTGGCCATCAGAACCCACGAGCCCCGCATTGATCTGGAATCTGTAGAAATCGTCACTGATCAGATCCTCGAAGGTATTGTCATCATAGAAGTAGACTATGTGGTCAGGGCTACCAATACCCGCACCAACTTCGTCTACCCCTACTACATCAACGAAGCAACCGACCTTTAAATGAATGGAGAAAACACATATCGCAATCCCCTGGTACGTGATGGTCAAAGTCAGGCGGCCCGTACTTTGCCGGCCCTGTCACCCGATTACATCAAGGTAGACGAGCGCGACCGTGATGACCTCATCTCCTTTGCCAGTGAATACAGTAAACTCATACAGTACTATGATGAGGACAACCAACGCAACGGCAACTGGGGAGAATTCTTCAAAAAAGGCACTAGTCCGGATGAGCCTCACTATGCCTTGTTCCTGGCATTCACATGGCTTTTTCGCCTGCTCCAAAAAGATCTGAACACCATTACCGAGCGACACCTGAACTACTACTACAGGGAAATCCTGAAGCTCAGGCATAAACCTGCTAAGGCCGATACAGTTCACTTGCTCTTTGAGCTGGCCAAAAACATTGATCAGCAACTGCTGAAAAAAGGAACACTGCTCAAAGCCGGAAAAGATGCACTGGGCAAAGACCTGTTCTATGCCATTGACAAAGACATTGTACTCAATAAAACCAGAGTTACGGCATTGAAAACCCTCTTCAGGGAATCTTTCTTTGACGAAAACGGGAAGCTGAAAAAGGTAGACGGTTATGGCTTGTACGCCTCCCCGGTAGCTGACTCTACAGATGGCCTTGGAGAAGATAAGGATCTGGAAACCCTCAGCTGGAAGCTTCTGGGTGAATCACAGACCGGAGAAACCAAAAGTATGCCTAAGGCGGAAGTGGGTTTTGCGATCTCCTCTCCTATGCTTTTGCTAAAAGAAGGTACACGTCATATCAGACTTGAAATAATACTGGCCAGGACCTTATACTACGACTTTCTGCCCTACTTCCTGGCCCAGTCACTGGGAAACAGCTCTATGCTGGAAGAAGACGTGACTGCCCTGCAGGATCTGCTTGCCAGCGTCACCTCCATTGGCGAAACCAATGATGAACAAAAAGCCCTGATAGGTAAAATTGAGCCTGTGCTCAAGATATCGCTGAAAGCACTCGCTAAGCCGGAACTGGAAAAGGATGCTACCTTTCTCACGGAAGGAAAGGAGCCCAAAAATGAAACCGGAAAGCGCCTGAGGGCATGGTGGGAACAGCTGGGACTCGGCTTAACTACTATCGAAGGAGAAGCTGAAGCCGATAATCTTAGCAAAGCCAGGACCTTCTCCACCCTGCTGTCCATGATGGACTATTATCTGAACCTCGTTCTGAAGCAAAGCTTCGTTTTGTCACTGAGTGGTGCAGAAGAATGGATAGGTCCCTTTACCGTCAATGCAACTGCCGGCCATAGTACCAACCTTTCCATAGAACTGGAGCTATCCGTGGAAGACCCGGCAGTAGTAGCATACCAGGAAGAACTGCTGGCAGGAGGTTTTGGTGATTCACACCCTCTGATGAGGGTTATGCTTAATACCACTGACGATTATCGCTACAGCATCTTAAAAGACCTGCGTCCTACAGAGTACAAGCTGGAGGTTGGGGCCAAAGGTCTGAAAGACCTGGTGCTTCAAAATGACACGGCCAACCTGAATCCCAACAAGACCTTTCAGCCTTTCGGACCTCAGGCAGCTCTTAAAACCAACTTTTATATCGGTAGCGAAGAGGCATTCCAGAAAAAATTATCAGATCTCACAATTCATGTCACCTGGTCAGATCTGCCCGATAGCCTCAAAGAACATTACAAAGTATTCAACAGCGATCTCTCTGAACATTGGGATCAGGTGATCAAAGAACAACTGGCTGCCATTGATGCGGAAGAACAAAAACTCCATGAGGCCTTTCAGAGTGAAGAGCAACAAAAACTCTTTGAGCAGGATCCGGATCTGTTAAAGAAATACAAACAGGAACTGAAAGACAATCTTAAGAACCTGTCGGACTATCGCAATAAAGTGGCTAACAGTAAAGAAGACATGGCCATTGACGATAGCTTCTTTAAAGGCAGCTTTGAGATGCTAAATGGTGGAAAATGGCAATCACTGGCTGAGCATAACGCCAGGGAAGTCAGACTATTCGATAAAGGAAATCCGGACAAACGAACTTTCACACTGAAACGCCCGTCCGGCAGCGATACCCTCTACAAACGTCCGGGTAAAATCCGATCGATTACCAGGTTTGATAACAGCAGCCTGGAAGGCTTTGTGAAACTACAGCTCACCAGTCCATCGCAGGGCAGGTTCAAAGGTTTTGGTCACTCACGTTTTCAGAAACTTTATACTGAGAAGATCATTGAGCAACTCAAACCTCAAAATGCTTCGGCAACGATAGAGCTCCCCAATGAGCCCTATACCCCTGCCATTGCTGAGATATCAGTAGACTACTTCTCTAAGCTGGTGATAAACCCTGAAGACGGTAATGAGGCCCATGAAAAGATATTCCATATTCATCCTTTCGGGGTAGCCGAGCCATCACTAAAAGGCTCGGCTGAAAAGCCACTGACGGTTCTCCCGGCCAATACTTCAGAGGGAGCCTTGTATATCGGGCTCGAAAGTCTCACACCCGCCCAAAACCTGTCGATCCTCTTCCAGCTCAACGAGAAAACAGTAGACCATGAATTTGTGGGTAAAGTAGGTGTTACCTGGAGCTACCTGCATAACAACGAGTGGATCGATTTTGACCCGAACGACATCCTTGAAGACAGTACCGAAGTCTTTACCCGGTCAGGGATTGTGACCTTCCAGATGCCTAAACTCATTTCCGATACCAATACACTCCTGCCATTAGGTAAATACTGGATCAGAGCAACGGTACCTGATAATACCTTAGGTGTGGCCGATGCCCTGCACATTGCCGCACAAGCCGTTACCGCTTCTTTTACAGACCATGACAATGACCCGAATCACCTGGCCAATCCACTGGCCTCTGAATCTATCAAGAAGCTCAGAACAAGCAATTCGGCCATCAAATCTGTTACTCAGTCCTACCCCTCATTCAATGGTCAGTTGAAAGAAGAAGATGATACTTTCCATACCCGGGTAAGTGAACGTCTGAGACATAAAGGCAGAAGCATATCCATCTGGGACTATGAACACATAATTCTCGAGGCTTTCCCCAAGGTATATAAGGTCAAATGCCTCAACCACTATGATCCTGAGCAGACTCCCTGTCGAAAAGAAATGAGCCCGGGAGCGGTAACGCTTATTGTACTGTCCAGAGGTGAAGATGAAACAGAAGTAAGCAGAAAGCTGGCGCCTGTTACCAATGTGATTACCCTTAATAGCATCAAAGAACTGCTCAAAGACATCACGCCCCCTTTCGTTGCTGCCAGGAACAAGCTTTTTGTAAAGAACCCGGGCTATACCCGGATAAGAATTGAATCCGGTATCAAATTCCATCAAGGAATAGATGAGGTATACTACCAAAAAGAGCTCAAAACTGATCTGATGCGTCTTCTTTCGCCCTGGGCCTTTGACGAAACTCATGATATCGCCTTTGAAAGGAAACTCTACAAGTCACACATCATCAACTATATAGAGGAACTGCACTATGTCGACTTCGTCTGCTGCTTCAAGGTCATGAAAGTAGTCGATGGCAAGGCCTCTGACCCAATAGAGGAAGAGATCATTGCTGTTGACGGCCCTGCCGACATTCTCATTTCTGATGATGCGCACATTATTCATCCTGTGGAAGGTGACACCTGCGATTGTGAAAAGCTGGGAGGCACTAAAAAAGAACAGGAACAAGTAATAGCCAGCGGCATAGGTGCCATGGTGATAGAAACAAATTTTCAAGTGGCCCAAAACACACTACTATGAGCACGACAACAATTATAGAAACCCTGGAAGGGCTGTTTAAAGCCGGAGCCAAACCAACTGAAGATGACTTCAAAAAGCTCATTAACACCTACCTGGTGAATGACAATAACAAAGTGGGTATTGGCACCACAGAACCAAAAAACAACCTCGATATCAAGGGAAAAGCGATTATCGGAACTGCCTTTGCAGGAAAGGAAACAGCACCTTCCAATGGACTGATTGTTGAAGGAAATGTAGGCATAGGCCATGAGTTTGCAGATGAGGCACTCCATGTGAAAGGAAGCCTGAAACTGGAAGAAGGCGGACTGATTATAGGAGGTCAGCAGGTGATCAACGAAGCCGGAGTCTGGCAGGGCAAGCTCCCTGATCAGGACGGAGGAGATGAAGAACAGGGCTCAGCCCACTGGTCGGATGGTGATGACAAAGTGACTACCACTGTGAAAGTAGGTATAGGTCAGACCAATCCTACAGCCGATTTGCATGTAAACGGAAACGTACAGATAGACCAGGGTCAGTTGAAAGTGGATGGACTGCTTACCAAAAAGCAAGTCGCATTTACTGCTCAGGGCTATAACAAGGAGATGTCAGACACCAACGGGCACATCACTTTTCAGACAGTCCTGGACCAGGCTCACCCCTCTCCTTTCAACTTTTTTAACAATTCTGTATTTCAGCCCGATGCGGCTCATGCTGGTCTCTACTTCATAACGGTAAGTCTGACTATTACGGAAAAAGAGGATACGCAGGTTCCCGGAGATGATGATAAGGAAGATCCTGCTGTCACCGGCCCTGATCCTCTGGACGCTCAGATCAGTCTGCATATCAACGGAGAGAATGATCCTCTATTGGTCGTAAGACCTCCCGGTTCATGCTCTCATGCCAGTGCCTCCATTGTGCACAGCTTTGACGGCAATACCGGACTGACACTTCAGTCTGACATGCCCGGTATCAACTTCGACCAAATCATCCTGACAGCCTATAGACTCTAAAGCCTGCACAAGTGAGTGAAATACTGAACATATCGAGAAAGGCACCGGAATCAAGAGCCAAAGACTTCGACAAGCTCACCGATGATGGTATCCGCTATATACAACGGGTAGCGGGTAACAACTGGACAGACTACAACAGCCATGATCCGGGAATCACTATGCTACAGGCACTCTCCTATGGTATCAATGATCTGGCCTATCGTACTTCCTTTAAGATTGAAGACCTCCTGGCTGAAAACAACGGCAAAGCCGGTAAACAAGAGCATTTCTTCAAACCCAGCGAAATACTCTCTGTCAACCCTGTAAGTATTAAGGATCTTCGCAAAATCATCATTGATGTAACAGGCATTAAAAATGCATGGGTAGAGCCCAGAGTCGAAAATGATTTTTACTCAGATGGCCCTGAGATATATCATAATACAGAAGAAGCCCGTCTGAGCTATGATGCCTTTAAGGAAGAAGCACCGATATCCCTCATCGGACTCTACGATGTCCTACTGGAATTTGAATACGACCCCGTTTTCGGAGATCTCAACAGTAACTTCGTCAACCTTCCCCTGGAAATAAATGACCCTCAGTCTCAGTTGAATGGCTTCAAGGCCATGATAGCAGGACAGTTTCCATACTGGGACGACAAGCTCTTCCCTGATACCGATCCCGACATGCTTTCAGAGGAGCAGCAAAACGAGTTTAAAAGATCACTTTTGCTGGATCACCTGCAGGATGTGGATGTGACCTTTTACAGAGGCCACGACAAATTCAGAATTAGTCTTGAAGACATCAGGCACCTGCCACAAAACCGGGGCAGTATTGAAGTGAGAGATCGCATCTCAGGCAATCGCCTGCCTGACGCAGAGAAAGAGCTCGAACTGGCCATGCAGGAGGTACTCGGTCAGCTTGCTGAAAAGTACTACAACAAGGTAATTCTGGTAAGACAGCTGGTAAAAAGCGTAAACAATCGCTTACAAAAGCACCGCAACCTCTGTGAAGACTTTATCAACTTTAAATCACTGAAGGTAAAAGAATTAGCCCTCTGTATTAAAGTTGATCTTAAGCATGAGGCTATCCCTGATAAGGTACTCTCCCGCATCTTTTATGCGCTGGAGCTTTTCCTGGCTCCTGCTCTCGAATGGACCTCCATCAGCGAACTGCTGGATCGCAAGGTAGCCATGGATGAAATATTCGAAGGCCCCCTACTGAATCACGGCTTCCTCTCTGACGACCAGTTGCAGGTGACTGATCGGAGAAAAATGATCTACATCTCAGATCTGATCAACGTCATCTCAGATATTACCGGAGTAGAGTTTTTGGGAGAAATTGAGGTAGGTCTGAAATACGGAAGGCAGTTTGAGCCTTACAAGGGTGATGACCAGTGGCATGTCAGCCTTACCGATAGCGATGTGGATGCTGACTACTATGTGCCTCGCCTCAATATAGATCATTCCAATATCCGTTTCTATAAGAACGGAATCCCTCTCTCAACAAACAGGGATGTCGTCAACGACCAGTTGAGCAGGCTGAGAGCCAGGGGAGTCAAAGCCCGTCAGACGGATACATATACAGACTCCCTGCCAGCCGGCATTGACCGCAATGTGGGTGAGTACACCTCAATTCAATCAGAGCTGCCTCTCACCTACGGCATCGGAGAATATGGCTTGTCCAGTACAGAAAGTGACCTGCGAAAGGCACAGGCAAACCAGCTCAAAGGCTACCTGCTGGTATTTGAGCAGCTCCTGACCAACTACCTGGCCCAGCTCAGGAATATCAACCAGCTATTCTCTCTCGATACCGATGTAAGACATACCTATTTTGTGCAGGACCTGTATGAGGTACCCAACCTCGCTCATCTCCTCACCGACTTTCTGACAGAAGGAGACTTTAGCAGCAATCCGCGAAACGATAACTCTAAAGATTTTAAAGCTAAATGGAACAGCTTTATTGAGAATGCCGAGAATGCTTATATCACCCATGTCGGGCAACTGGCAGAAGGCCATCAGGTCAACGATTCCGGAGAAACTGAATCTGTCTTTGTTGACCGCAGAAATCGATTCCTGGATCATCTCCTGGCCCGTTTTGGTGAGCATATAGATGATTATGCGAATATTATGCACAGCATTGATTCTGATGTTTCCGGCTATCAGCTCATTGAAGACAAAGCGCTTTTGCTCAAAGATTATCCGAAAATCAGTGCCAATCGCGGCAAAGGTGCTGACTACACAAGTCCTCATGCCCAAAGCTCAGGTCTGGAAATGAGAATTGCCCGTTTGCTGGGTATTGGTGCACCACAGGAAAATTCAGACCGGGCCACCTTTCACCACATAACAAATGACGAGGGACAATTCGGCTATATACTGAAAAATAAAGCTGGTCAGGTGGTACTGCAGGGTACAGAATTCTACGAAGAGGAAAAGGTACTCACAGAAATCCAGGTACTGCTTACTGATCATGGGCTTGAAGCAGCCAACTACACCCGCAAAGCTGAAGATGCCGATAGTTTTTATTTCGAATTCAGCGTAAAGGGCAAAGTCATTGGCCGCAGCCCCTCGCTCAGTGGTGATACAGACAGGCGACTGGAACAGATCATGCTGTGCATAGACCATCTGCGCATGCATGAGGAACAGGTACTGATCATTGAGCACTTGCTATTAAGGCCGCGCCTCATTCATCGCGATAAGCTCCTGCCCGTGTATAAGGTGGAAGATGACCACGGCCATAGTGTTTGCTGTCCCGGTAACAACGATCCCTACTCTTTTATTATCAGTGTAGTATTGCCCAGCTGGCCAGCACGCTTCAGAAACCTCGATTTCAGACGCTATGTAGAAGAACGCATCAGACTGGAAACACCCGCTCATATCTTCCCGAAGATCTGCTGGGTGACCAAAGACACCATGACCACCCTGGACCAGTCACTTGCCGCCTGGAAATCTGCTATGGCCGGCATTGACTTTAATGACGAACTCTTTGTCGAAGGCTTTACAGGACGTCCGCTGGAGACTATGATCATGAACGAGCTCAGCGGATTACCTCATGAACAGCACGGGCTGCAAGACCGCATTGAAGAGGCTCTGGAACACCTCAGGAACCGGATTCACTCAGATGAATCTACTGCGAAATCCAGAAAAGATGATCTGTTCAAAACAGATAGCCTTAAAAAACTATCCCTGCTTTTGGAAAGATCGGATCGGCATAATGCATTACTGGATGCCATGATGTCGATGCGCAATGTCTACCCCACCGCCACCCTGTACGATTGTCAGGACAGTAGTGCAGATAACCCCATTGCGCTCAACAGAACCAAGTTAGGAACTTTCAAACCACTAGAAGATGAGTAAGGTAATATTCAGCCCATTCTATAAGTCGCACCCGGTATTTAAAGCCGATCAGGTACTCTCTGATGTGCACCTGAACGGTATGCTAGAATACCTTGAAAAGGAAAACACGCAAACCAGAAGTCAGCTGATTGGTAGCGGAATACTGGAAGGTTTTGCCTTTCAGTCAGAGCAAACAGCAGAGGCATCCACAATCACCATCACTAGCGGTAAGGGAGTCACCTCATCCGGCCAGTTGATCATTCAGGAGCATGAAAGCGGGAGTATAAGCTTTAGCAAGGCCATTAAATATGAGGCACAACACCTGCCCCTGGAGTTTCAAAACTTACCGCAAGGGAGTGTCATCTATGCCCTTATACCCGATTCTTCAGATACGCCTGAAGGCACGGAAGGGGTAGAATCTCTCGCCAGCCTGTTGGCTGAAGATGTGGATACAGGGCTGGCAGCCTTGCAGGAATCGGTAGACATACAGATCCAGTCCTGCTTTATCACCAGTTGTGATGAACGCGGTTCTCAAAGAAAGTTCACCATCAAGTATCTCCTGATCCAGGTCCCCGGATCTTTTACATCCGGTCCGTCTGAATATGAACCCACGCTGAAGAGGATCAAAAGAATTCAATTTGAAGCTTCCAATAACCCGCTGTTGCTACAGGCCTACGAGAATGCCTGTAATGATGAGTACCTCGACTGGTTACTAAAAGAGATCAGAGATGTACAAACCCACATAATTCCCGGCTTGAGAGAGTTCGTCTCGGTACAGGACATCCCGGTCAACACACTGAATATCAAATCGAAAAGGACTTTAGCAATAGAATCCAAACCAGGCCATATCCAGTATTTCTATGATTTCCTGACTGAAACAGGCATTACTGTAGTGGAAATTATACAGCGATATCAAAGGTTAAAGTCTCGACTGTACCCGCTCACAGGCAACCATCCACACCACCTGATGCTCGGTCAGATCAACGGACAGGAACCGGCATTTAACAGAAACTACTTTCAACCGGTTTTGACAGACCGGCATGAGCTGGAGCCGTTCAGGGAGCTGGCCTCACTCTGTAACCGACTTGGCTTTATGCTAAGCACTTACCATCTACCGGAAAAGAGCAAGGAAATTCAGATCAGAGCTACCAACTCACACAGGTTTCCATTTGAGACAAGAGCTATTCCTTTCTACTACAACCGGCAAAATGGCCCGGGGAACAACCAGCCCGGACTGTCACTCCCTGACTCACTCGATTATTTTCATGATGATAAGGATGCCCTGTTGGTTGAAGACCTCATAGGTCTCACCAAAAAAGAAGCCCTGGATGCCCTTAAGGAAATAATCAGCTCTCATCATCTGGCCATAGGACTTGTAGCCTTGCGCGTTAGCAAAACAGCCCATAGCAAACCATACCCCCTTCCTGAAAAACCTGAACCAGGCAGTGTCAGTGAATTCAATTTCAAAGAATTTGCGATTGAACATCCGGGCCTGTATCACGGAAGCAGCGTCCCCAAAGGAGGTACGCTGGCTGTCATATTCAGTGCCGAACCCGGAAATACGGATGGTCAGGTTGTTGGCACACTGGTACTCCCCTACATATGCTGTGGTCGAAAACAGGCAGCTCCTGACCCCAAACCCTTTGTACTCAAAGCCACCGGTGATCAGGCCAAAGTACTGACAGATAAAAGCCTGGATATTAAGGTACTGGACAACGATCAGTTTGATAAGGACAGCCCGATTGAAGTCGACTTTGTTTACGACCTCACCGCAACCAACGATCAGGAACAGGTCATTACCGGAAAGCAGATTGACATCAATTCATTGAAAAACGACTTCTACGATCGGGACTCCCCCATTGAAGTGGACCTGATAGACGAACTGGATGCCAGAAATGTGGAGACCGGTACACTCACCAATAAGAGCATAGACATTGATGTACTCAAAAATGACAACATAGGCCCGGGCCCGATAGAGCTCGATTTTGATAAAGACAATTAAAAATAAGAACTCATGGAAGAAGTAATAAAAACCATAGAAACCAAAAAGGGAGGTAAGGTTTCCCTGATCAAGCCCGATAACGGTCGTCCTTTTTTCAGGTACCTGGCAGGAGCCGTAGCCACTACTGACTCATTTCGCTACGTTATCCGCCAGCATGGTCAGGAAGACACTGCTACAGTAAACATCCAGGTGAAACTACCACAAGCGAACGAAAACGATGACCAGAAGAACTTAAACAATGCCCTGAAAGGATTCCTTAATTGCGTGGATGCCTTTATGGATGGTACCAAAAGTACCATGGCTCTGACCAATCTTCTCGGCATTGATGAGGGAGATGTACTGAATGATGACTGGCTGGAGAAGGTATTTTCCAGTTTCCGCTTTATCGATTATGCTAAAGAAACCGAAGCCCTGGAGTTTGAACAACACTATGGTCAATATCACTATGTGGCCGAAGAGGGTTACTGGAAGTTCGAGCCTGGAGGCAACTCAGCCGTATTGCACTTCCCCTCATCAGCCAAATCTGCCGGAAATGACGCAGAGTGGGTAATTGATTATATCAAAACCACCCCTATGAAGACTGAGAAAGGTTTTTATCACCTGCCCGTTGCGGCCAGTATGAGGTTAGGCATTAAAGGAGAGCAGCTTCTGGGCTTTAAGCTAAATGAGGTAAATTACCTGGAAGGTACGGCCATCCCTCTCTTTGGTAATCTGGAAGCCGTAGCCTGGCCTTATGTTTTAAGAGTAAACCTGGAAAGCCGGGATCAGAAAGAGTTTACTATCCGCGGATCGATTAAGGATGAAAAAGGCGGCTGTCACCTGGATATCGATACCGTATGGCATGTTAACCAGGACCTCAGAGATAAACTTCAGGATGAGCATCTTCACATGGTTCATGGCCATGTCAACATCAATGAAATTGCCTTCACCAACCTGCATACCCTTTGGGAAGCCGCTAAAAGCAATATCGACAATCAGGAAGAACTGGATAAAATCGTCAGAATTGAATGCATGCTAAAAGGTAAAAAGATTGGTGATGTCAGATACATCATTAAAGAAGAAGCAGTTGAGCTGACCTACCTGGATGGAACACGTCAGAATATCAGTGATATCGTCATTGAACACTTCAAGCAGTATTTCAACGAACCCAAACCTACGGGAGAAGTGAGAAACAATGCCTTCAACATGAGTGCTCATACGAGCTTCAGAGTAGCTACTACACCGGTTATAACCATTGCAGACACAAGAAAGAACACCACCAATAGTCTGGCCCAGGCCATTCGCAGAAGGACGATCAGGAAAGGCGACCTCTCAAAAATAGGCCGGGAAATTGCAAGACTGTTCAGGGTTGAAGAAGAGATTCCGTACTACCCTTATCCGGGCGACAGCTTTGTACACACACCCTACATACCGGGCAGTCTTGCAACAACCCCGGATGTACGTCCCGAAAGCCCGGAACCCAAGCCGGGACTGATAAACCCGGGGATTATCAAGCCTAAAACGCCTCTGGTAACCCCAGATGATAAGCCAGAGTTATCGGTAAAGCCGGCAGGCCTTAAAACTCCTGTGGTCAAACCTGCCAAGCCCGCAGCAACAGCAACTATAAAGCCTTCCGTTACTCCGGAAAAGGCTGCGACAATAAAGCCTAAAACCAGTACGATAAAACCGAAGGGTACCAGTACGGTGAAGCCTGCCTCTGCAACCATAAAACCGGCATCAACCACAGTGAAACCAAAAACGAGCACTGCGAAAACCAAACCCAAGGCGACCACGGTCAAAAAGGCATCGGCAACTACCGCCAAGCCAAAAACCATAAAAGCGCCCACCACTATAAAACCAGTCACTGGCGCAGAAAAACTAACCACCAAACCCACAACGATCAAGAAAACCACCAAACCAAAGTAGCCTGTGAGACTACTGAGTTAGTCGCATAGATGATAAGAGAACTCTACCCCGGAAGATGATTCCAGGGTAGAGTTTCAGAACAAAGTATACGATCATCATCATGAACCACATCATCCAAAAACAAACACTAGCCATTGATCTGCCGGTTGATCACGATGCCTGGGATGTTCAGAGCAGTTTCAAGGAGCTCTTTTACGGGGACGTACTTCCCAGGCTGGAGCGGGTTTGTGATGAACTGGGACTGGATCATCGTACAAGTCTCCGGATTGACAGACTCACCATAGACGCAGGCTCTATGAAGTCACAGGAGCTCCCCCATTTATGGGCCGAAGAGGTAGAAAGCGCCTTTAGAAAAGAATTACTTCAATACAAAAAAGAGCATGCGACCATGAAAGACTCAGGCCGTCTTTCAGGTGTAGAGCAGTCGGAATTTGGGGCCTTTCTGTACTTTCTGGAAAACGGGGTACTACCCTGGTGGATCTCTGATGAGTTCAATACACATCCGCGGGAGATGCTGAAGAACCTTTTGGCCGGGCAGACCTCAAAGCTGGCAACAGGTATCACCAGGTTGAGAAACAAAAAGCAGGTGTTAAAACGGCTCTTGTTGCAATTCGAACCCGAACAAGTGCATGAACTGCTGGAGCATTTTGATCGGCCCCTGATAAACCTGTCTCACAGGAAGTTTAAGGAACTATGCCTCTCAGGTTCAGAATCAACAGATGAGCATCTGAAAAGAGCTTTTCTGGCAACAGAGATTGTGATGTTTATAGATCCGAAAGTGATCGGCAATAATCTTGAAAAGTACTTTAAAGTGCTGTTCGATCAAATCCGGGAACATGATCCATCCTCCAATCAGGTCCTACTATCAAGAATCCATAACACTCTGAATTCCAATCAAAAAGCATTGGAAAGGTCAAAATCAATTGAAGACAACAAACTGGTTTCGGCAGCATTGAATGAGTTGCGGTCGCTATTGGCCTGGCATTCAGAGCCTGCTCAGAATTACAGCCCAAAAGCAGCTAATCAACAGGATAACAAAACGGTTCATACTACTCAACTAAAAGCTGACCACCATTCTGCCCAATCGGAAATATCAAAAAAACAGGAAGGCAGTTTAAGTAGCAAAGCTACTCCCTCCCGCATACCTGATAGTCTCGAGAATAAAAACCTGTCTGAACCGCATAACGGACATGAAGAAGAGAGCCCGAACGAAACCTCGACACGGGAGGCTGCTGGTTTAGAGAAGAATGAGACAAACAGTCCTGAACCAAAAGAGGTCAATGTTCCGGGATCAGCAGAACCGGAATCTCAACTTTCAGCACTTGACAAGCGGGCATGGGAACACATAGAACGTATCAAAAAGCGACAGCTTGAAGAGCTGAAAACTACTGATAAAGCAAATAACAAATCACAGGATGTTGAGAAAGACAAACTGAGAAGTGATAAAGAGCACTCGGCAGGCATAAAGAAAGATCCCCTGCAAGATGATCGAAATTCCGGGGAAAACATATCAGACTCCTCTCCTGCCCATACCGGGCAACAAACCCACGCGCATCTGGGTACTGAGGATATTCCGGATAAACATGTCGATTCTCAAAGTGATGAAACCCAAAGTACCGAAGAAGCCAACCTACCTTCAGGTCAACCTGGATTGGCAGATAATGACCAGGCCTCTGTGTCAAATCTGCATAAGAAGGACAGCGGATCATCAAAAGCATCCAGGACCTTCAATGATCCGTCAGATTTTGAAACACTGCCTGATGAGCATGAGGTCCCCGCTCCACATGGCTTAGCTGATTCCCCGGATCAAGCCCTTACTTCAGGAGATAATGTACATACTACAGGCAACGAGGAATCGACACAAACTCCTCAACTACAAGACCCGGAAATCACTCGTAAACCTGATAAAAGCACATTGGCATACTGGCAGGAAGAGCTGGAGACCATTGATGAATGCTACATTCAAAATGCAGGGCTGATCCTTTTCTGGCCATACCTGGGACACTTCTTCAAGGATCTCGGGCTAACCACAGACGGCTCATTCAAAACTGCCACAGAACAACACCGGGCCGCCCTTACCCTTCAATATCTGATGGATGAGACGCCTGAGTTTCAGGAGTATAAACTTCCACTGAACAAACTGCTCTGCGGACTAAAAATCAGCGAGCCGATAGGAAAAACCCTTGCGCTTTCTCAGGAGGAGTTAAACCAGTGCAATAATCTGCTTAAAGCCACAATTCAGAACTGGTCAGCCTTGCGGGGCACCAGTGTAACAGGCTTTCAAAGCTCATTTGTCAGGCGTAGTGGCGTGCTTAAACGTCATGACAAACACTGGCAACTACAGGTAGAAAAAAAGCCTTTTGATATGCTTATGGAGCAATTACCCTGGCCTATTGGCATTGTAAGGCTCACATGGATGAAGAAACCCATATATGTAGAATGGTAACAGACGAACTCACCGGCAATGCCATCAGTCTTGAAAAAGACCTGAAGTGGTTTTATGAGGTGGTGAATGCCAGATTGAGCATTCACTTTAAACTCAATGGCCAAAACCCTGATATCTTTACGGTAACCCCACCAGAGATTGACCCGAATGGCTCGCGGTACGAAAACTTCATTCAGCACTATCAACTCTCCTTCGCTGAGCGTTTCGTACTCCTGTTGTCACTGGTACCTCATGTAAAACCTGAATTACTGGACGTGTTCTTTCAGAAGAATCTGAACCTGGAGCGCGGACATACAGAGTTCGGGGGAATTCAGGGAGCACACCATGGTGGTTTTATCCCTACAGGAGAAACAGCCATGTTTGTTCTGGCAGGCGATAACCTGCAGGCTCGTTTTTCACTCCAACACCTCTTTGACGGTAAACATTTTTTCAGCAGTCATAACATCCTGAAACTTGAAAGTGTCAACCCGGAAGAGCCCTTTCTCAGTGGCGTGCTCAACATCTCACGGGAGTTTCTGGACTTCTTTACCATTGGTGAAATAAGGAAACCCAACTTCAGCGCGGATTTTCCTGCCAGACTCATTGACACAGATCTGGACTGGGAAGACCTGGTGCTGGAAAACAATGTTATCAGACAAATATCTGAGATACAGTCCTGGATGGAGCATGGCAACAAGCTCATGGACGACTGGGGGCTTCGTAAAAAACTGCGCCCCGGCTACAGGGCCTTGTTCTATGGTCCACCCGGTACCGGTAAGACCATGACCGCCTGTTTACTGGGTAAGGCCACGGGCAGAGATGTCTATAAGATCGATCTGTCCATGATTGTGTCCAAGTACATCGGGGAAACCGAAAAGAACCTCGGCAAGGTATTCGATCAGGCTGAACATAAACAGTGGATTTTGTTCTTTGATGAGGCTGATGCCCTCTTTGGTAAGCGTACCGGTGTGGAAGATGCTCACGACCGCCATGCCAACCAGGAAGTCTCTTACTTACTGCAGCGAATCGAGAATTTTGATGGGATCATCATTCTGGCATCGAACCTGAAAAACAACATGGATGATGCCTTTAGCCGGAGGTTTGAGTCCATTATCAACTTTCAGTTACCCAAACCGGAAGAAAGGCATAAGATCTGGAAAAACGGTATATCGCCCCGAAGCCGTCTGGAATCACAAATAGATTTGCGTCAGGTGGCTCAGAAGTATGAGCTCTCCGGAGGCTGCATTATGAATGTAATCAGGTATGTCTCGCTACAGGCGCTGAGCCGCAACAGCAATGAGCTCCTGCTGGATGACATTGAAACAGGAATCAAGAAAGAGTTTCTGAAGGAGGGTAAAACCATTTAGCGCTATGGCAGAAGTCAGTACCGCTCCTATAGCCAAATCCGCCCCAAAAGCTGCTGCAAAATCCAGCAAGCCCAAAACCTCTGTTCAGACAAAACCTGAGCTAACCGGGAGCCATGACAAACTGATTCAGCCATTTCGGATCAACACAAATCAAGCTGTTCACAGGAATTCTGCCGCCTTATCCGGACTGTGGAAAAACAGCGTCCAGACCAAACTCACAGTAGGAAAACCCGGAGACAAGTATGAAAAGGAGGCAGATGCCGTGGCTGATAAGGTAATCAGTGGCCAGGCACCTGATATTTCTAAAAACCAGGAAGAGATAACTCTCCCGAAACAAGCTCTTCAACGCTCAGAAAGATCTGAAGAAGAACAACCTGCCATTCAGGAGTCAAGGGAAGCATTGCAGGCTCAGCCGGAAGAAGCTGATCTGCAGGAATTGCCCGAAGAGAAAAATGAAATCAACGAAATACAGGCTTCGCCTGATGTAGCCAGCGAAGTTCAGACCGCGTCTGACTTAACCAGTGAAGTTCAGGCTAAAAACGGTGACGGAGCCGTTTCTTCCGGCTTTGAAAGTAAACTCTCCGAAGCCAAATCCGGAGGTTCGGCTCTGCCTCAATCTACTATCAGCAAGGTAGAGCCTCATGTAGGTGCTGACCTAAGTGGTGTCAGGGTGCATACAGACAGCAAAGCTGTAGCGTTAAACCAGTCACTTGGTTCCCAGGCATTTGCCAATCAAAATCACATTTTCTTTAACGAAGGCAAGTACAATCCGGGTACCACTTCGGGAGACCATCTTATCGCCCATGAAGCAACTCATACAGTACAACAGGGGACCTCTGTCAGGAAAAAAACGGTAGAAGATGAAGCTCCCGAAGAATTGCAGATGAAGGAAGACAAGCCTGCGACTGACAATCAACAGGCTGCTGCACCACCAGCAACACCTCCTCCTCCTTCTGATGCAACACCGAATGCCGGTTCCGGAAATGCTGCCGGTAACAGTGGTTCACCCGGAGATCAGCATAATCAGGACAATACAAACGGCAGTGCCCCCGGCACAGGAGCCAATAACAACCCTGTCAGTCCTCCTTCAGATGCTTCCGGAAATAAGGCCCCTTTACAACCCAATCAGGATCTGCAAAGAGAAAACCCTATCACACAAAGAGCCGCTGATTACAAAGAAGAAGAGGTAGCGCAGGTAAAGGCCCTGAATATGGAGGGTAACTCGGAGCAGGCCATGGCCTCATTTACCGGAGCCGGAGCCTCTCAGGTAGCCATGGCTTTTCCCACCATGGGCGATACCCTGAATCAGAAATTAGATTCAGAAAAGCAGAAAGCGGCCAAAGATGCTCCAAAACTCACAGCCGGTACCACAGGAGTAAAAGATCAGAAAACCAAAAAAGCCGCGGACCCGGGAGCGGGCAAATCAGCTGACCTCAAGGATGGCATCACCGAGGCTGAGCCTGCTGCTCAACAACTTGAACCTCATCAGGAAGGTACCCCTCTTCCCTCTAACCGACCTGATACCCGACTGGATGAAGGTAAACCTGCCAAAGAGGAATCCGGAGGTTTTTTCTCCTGGTTGTTCGACAAGTTCAGGAACATCATGGGAGCTGTTAAAACGATGGATCATGGCCTGAATACCAAAGCCGGAGCCGCCCCAAAAATTGATACAAAGGGTAAAGCCAACCCTGATCGTGCTGAAAATCAAAGCAGGGAGGGAAAAGACCAGGTAAACCGCGAAAAACATGCTGCGGCCAGAGAAATCCACAATAATCCCGGACAACAAAACGTCCAGCCGCTCTTTTTTGAGGAGCCCAAAGAGGTAATCATCGATACGACTGTTCAGAATACCACGGCTACCTCTGAAGATCAGGCCATGGCCGACTTTGTGAGCCTGCCCCTGCCCGAGTCTGTGCGTACACAAACAGACCTTGACCTTGCTCCGAAAATGGAGAAAAGTCTGGCAAAGCCCAGGCAGGATACTCAACTCGCTGCACAAAAACGCAATACAGATAAGCAGGCCGCCATTAAGGAGAAGCAGGCAGAGGCTGAAAAAATGAACCAGGCCGCTGAAAAAGAGCAACAGGATCTGGTCACCAAAAACCGTGAGGCTATTGCAGCGGAACAGAAAAGAGGAGTTGATGAGGCAGAAACGCAAATGAATGCCTTCAGTACGGAAGCCGATAAAGAAAAGGCCAAAGCCAACAAAGCAGTAAAGGAACGGATCAAAAAAGATCAGTCAGATGGTGAAAAGAAGCTGAAAGCAGCAGAGGGCGAGGCCTCTACCAAGAAGAAAGAAGGCGAAGCAGAAGCCAAAGCAGAAAAAGAGGCTGCTAAGAAAAACAGCAAGAAGAAAAGCTGGTGGGGCAGATTTAAAGATGCGGTAAGCAGTGCCGTGAGCTGGGTTACTGAGCAGATCGGCAAAATCTTCGACAAGATTCGAAAAGCAGTCAAATTCATTATTGACAAGGCCAAAAAGGCCGCACTGGAACTGATTGAAGCTGGAAGGAAATGGATCATTGACAAGCTGGATAAGTTCGGCAACTGGCTGAAGGAGAAAGCCAACAAATACCTCAAACACTTTCCCGCACTCAGAAAGAGAGTCAATGCCTTTATTGATAAGACCGTTGACGGTGCCAAGAAGCTTGTCAACAAGGTAGCTGACGGGCTCAAGAAGGGAGTTGAAGCACTGGCTGATGCTCTCGGCAAAGCCATAAATGCCGTGCTTAATGCCTTTGAAGGAGCTCTGAAAGCAGCGGTCCAGATTGCCGGAGCCCTGCTGAAGGGAGATTTTGCAGAAGCCCTCAAAATCGCTTTTATGGCCACTTGCAAAGTAGCGGGCATCGACCCCACTCCTATCCTCAACTTCATTAACAAGGCAGGTGAAACCATTGGGCTGATCTTCAAAAACCCGGCAGCCTTCTTCAGTAATGTGGCCGGAGGTGTCAGGCTTGGTATTGATCAGTTCGTCAAAAACATCAAGAAGCACCTTATCTCCGGTCTTATCACCTGGCTTACCGGAGCCATGTCTGATGTACCCATTCAAATGCCACAGAAATTCGACCTGAAAGGCATCTTCTCTCTGGTTATGCAGATCCTGGGACTCACCTATGACCGCATCCGTGCCAAAGTAGTAAAGCGCATCGGTCCTAAGGGAGAGCAGATTGTGAGTGGCATGGAAAAGACCTTCCAGTTTGTAAAAGATCTGGTTACCAAGGGGCCCATTGTACTCTGGGAGCGCATCAGGGATAAGTTCAATGAGATCAAGGAGATGGCCATGGACAAAATCCGAAATCTTGTCACCATTGAGGTGGTCAAGGCCGGGATCAAATGGATCATAGGACTCCTCAACCCTGCGAGTGCCATTGTCAAAGCCGTACTCATGCTCTATGACTTTGTGATGTTCCTGATAGAGCGTAAAGACCAGATCATAGGTTTTGTCACCGCGGTTTTTGATACGGTAGGTCCGCTGGCCCGCGGTCAGATCAAAAAAGCGGGCAATGCTGTGGAAGGTGCTATGGGACGGGGTGTTCCTGTGATTCTCGGCCTTCTGGCCAACCTTGCCGGTTTAGGCGGTATAGGTAAATCGGTAAACAAGGTTATCAAAACAATTCAAAAGCCTGTAGACAAGGTGGTTGACCCGGTAATCGGCTGGCTGGTGAAGCAGGGAAAGAAGCTCTGGAAGAAAGGTAAAGCCGGTGCCAAAAAGCTCAAAGACAAAGTCTTCAATCTATTGGGGCTCAAAAAAGGTTTTAAAACGAAAGACGGAAAAAACCACACACTCAAATTCCAGAAGAAGGGTGACTCCTATGAGCTAGTCAGGGCAAGTGTACCCACCTACATTACTGAATACATCAGTAAAAAACGAACAGCCGTAAGTGCGTTGGATGATTCTCATCCGGATAAGGCCGGGTATCTTAAAACTTTAGGACAGGTTGATAAGATATACAAAGATGACCTGAAGCAGCACATTGTACGAAAAGCAAAAGATGGCAGTGAAAAGGACAAGTACTTTGGTCAGAAAGACGGGGCGAATGTCAGAAAATACATAGGCAAGATAGCCAGAAAGCTGGCAGAAATCCCGGATAATCTCAATGATCCCGACTCTAAAAACATCATGCCTGATTCCAAAATCAAGTATGGAGACTTGTTCAAAAACTCCTGGTCGTTTACAGATGAAGACGGGAAAACAATAAAGAAATCATCTGAGGACGGAACGAGTGTCAAGGCAGATCCGCTCACAATGATTTCCAAGAGAGAAGCAGGAAGTGCCGCCAGTCACTACTCTATACTTTACAAACACCTGATAGATAACGAATTTGGTGTAATAGCCGGACACCTGCTTAACCATCAGACATTTGGTTCAGGCAAAAAAGACAAGAACCTCTCTCCAATTCCATCTGCTACTAATACGCAAATGGAGGGGGAAATCGAGCATCACTTAAAGCAGGCAGTGCTCAAAGATGGCAAGGTAGTGAGTTACTCAGTTACCATCGTTTATAACAGAACTCCCGATGCAGACAGTGGATTGAGCCCAGATATCAAATTACCGGGTACTATTGAAACAAAGCTTTACCAGAAAAAACTGAAACCGGAAGAAGAGAGCAAAACAGGGGCTGAGAAGGACAAAGCCAAGAGAACAGCAGTGAACTGGGTGGATGGCACACTGATCAAAGAGTGGGATGATACAATTCCTATGCCCTCTATTAAAGCTGGTGCCAATGCAGCGGACATAGTCAAGCGCATCATTGATTTAATGGACGGGGACCTCAAGAAAGAACCGACACTCACCTGGAGCAGGTTTGCCGGTAACAAGAATTTTACCTCTGGCAAACTGGGACGCAAAATCAAGGGATTTGATAATGTTAAAAAGGAAGTCCAGAGGCAATATTATGCCAAACAAATGGTATTGCTCACACAGAAGCACAAAGCCTACAGTTCCAAAATTGAGAGTTTTATCATTAAGATCCCTGACTTTAAAAATGCTGTGGTAGCGGAACTGGGAGGAACTCCCGGTACATTAAAAGGCGATAAGCTGAAAGCGGTAATTCTCAGTGTATTCAGAGTCAAAGCAAGTGGCCCGTCCAAGATGGTAGGCATATCGGCTTTTCAGAATTTCAAACTCAGCATTTCACAGCTATACGCCTCTGAAGACATTAGAGTAGGAAACAAGGTCACACCTGCAGACATTCAGGTAGTAGAGAACAGGTATGAGCAGTTCAAAGGCTGGTTCAATGAAGCTAAGGAAGGGAAAGATGGTACGGGTGAAGACGGACAGGTTACCAAAGTTTATCTTGATAAAATTGAAACGGAGCGTAGGAAGATCAGCTCCAAAAAGGAAAAGGAGATAGAACCGGCTCTTAATAAAATTGAAAGAGAGGTAAAAGCAGAAACAGGGCTTACTACACCAAGTCGTAATTCAATACTTACCCATATAAACAAGCTCAAGAGTCGCCTGAATCCGGAAGAAGGAAGAATTCAGAAATGGACCAATGCCATCTACGAGTTCAAACTAAAAAATCCGGACAATGATAAAGTGACTTGGGATCAGTTTTATACCGCTAATACTAGTTTTTATGGAGACTTAAATTCCCGTGAAACCGACTCCCTGAGAAATATATTTCCCTATACCCCTCCCAGTGCCTCTACTCCAGCTACTCCGGTAAGCACTAAACTGAACAGCGGACAGTCCACACCGCAGGGCTTATCGGCTGTTGCATCAACTATCGAACGGCAAAGAGGTCATGGTACACCTCTACCCTCTCAGGTTCAGCGAAATCTGGGTGAGCAGATGAAATCAGATTTATCACAAGTCAGAATTCATACGGGTGTCACTTCCTCATCCATGAACAGAAAGCTTAACTCACAGGCATTTACCAGCAAGGACGATATCTTCTTTGATACCGGTAAGTATGAGCCCAACAGCAAGGAAGGCAAGCATCTACTGACACATGAACTGGCCCATACCAAACAACACAAAGAGAAAATTGACATATACAAACATCAGTCTTCTAATAATCCCACGCTTCAACCCAAACTCACCATAGGCCAACCCAAAGATAAGTACGAACAGGAAGCCGACCGGGTGGCAGATCAGGTAGTAAAGGCTTCATCAGTACAACCGGGTATTCAAAAGAAATGTACCGGCTGTGAGCAGAAAGAAAAGATTTCAAAGAAACCCCGGCTTCAAAGAGTCGAAGAGGAAGAAGAGCAGAATCAAATCAAGCTTATGCCGGAAGAGGAACTC
>DIYF01000016.1 GCA_002427745.1 Roseivirga sp. UBA6061
GGTTTCATAGGGCGTGCCCAGGTTCTTTCTATACCAGTCTACCACAATGTCTACACCATCAGGATTCATCACCGGCATGATCAGCGTGATTACATTCTCTCTGATCTTCTTCATCTCCGATGACTCTTCTGACGCCACACGCCAGGCCAGTTCCGGAGTCATCTGTGCTCCGGCACGCTCCGTAGCATGCATTCCACCATCCATCCACACGATGGCCTTACCTTCGGTAGCCAGCCTGCGGGCTTCATCCGGGCTGATTCTGGCCCGGGATAATTTCTCACTGATCTCTCTCCACTTATCCAGTGACTTCATATTCTCCTCACTGGAGATAAACAAAAGTAGCATCGGACGCCCCATCACGGACTTTCCGATTTCTATCATTTGTACCCTGTCAGTTGAAGCCGCCAGCTTGTTATAGTAAGCCAGCATCTGATCATAATCAGCCAGTTTGTAATCAGCCCCTGGCTCGAAACCAAAGGTATCTGAGGGTTTGGGAATTTGTGCATTCAGCTGAAAACCCGCAAAGAGGAGCAGGCACAGCAGTAGTCTGAGGGAGTTTCTCATCATCGAAATTAAGGTTAGGCTTGAATATAAGGATTAAGGTGAATGTATAGGAGCTATTTTAGATGAGCAGAGAAATAGCCGGATTAGTAACCAGAGCCCGGACTCATTGTCCACTTATTTACCTACCCTCAGGGAGTCTGTATATCTGTTTTCAGGATAAGTTTTGATCAAAAAAGTCGATATTCACAACCGGATGCTTACCAATGAGGAGATGCATATTGAACTGTTCAGAGAGACCCTCAACGCCCTGTCTCCCGTATCCGAAAGTTCATTTCAGGAACTCCTTAGCATCAGCAGGTTCAGAAACATTGACAAAGATTACTACCTCCTTCATGTGGGCGATGTGGCAGATCGCATGTACTTTGTCTGTAAAGGCATTCTCGTCTCTCAGTACCTTAAGAGCGATGGCAGTGCGCATATTAAAAACTTCTTTATTCAGGGGAACTTTGCTGCCTCAACCGTCTCCTGCCTTCAGTCTACACCTTCTGATTTTAGTCTCCAGTGTCTGGAAGAAGCCGTTATTCTGGACATGAACTACCATGAGTACAAGCAACTCGTTCTCACATATGATGACCTGAAGCTCCTGTATATCCGCCATACCGAACAGAGCTGGATCATTAAGAATGAAAAAAGGCAGATTGCCTTTGCCACTCAGACGGCTGGAGAACGTTACCATACTTTCCTCAGAGAATACCCCGACCTTGAAAAGCGAGTGGCTCAGCACCAGATTGCCTCCTATCTGGGGATTACCCCAACCCAGCTCAGCAGAATCAGGAAAGAATTCTGAAAAAATGCTTTGGCATCAACATATGTAAATGCGCCCGGGGCATCACCTCCCTACTTTTGGGTATGAATCAGATATCGCTAAGCTTTCTGGCCCTGTTAGGAGGTATATTCCTGGCTATACAGGGTGGCTATAATTCGCAACTGGGAGTACTGTTGAAAAACCCTCTTATGGCATCCATGGTCGCCTTCTTTTGTAGTGCTGTATATGCAGCGATGTTTCTGGCGGTCAGTGCCCGGTCGCTTCCGGCCCTGCACCAGATGAAGGCAGTCCCCACCCACCTGTGGTTTACCGGAGCCTTCTTCAGTGTAATCGGAATCAGTCTCTACTATTACACCATTCCCAGGCTTGGCATCTCGTCAATGATATCTCTGGGCCTTTTTGGTCAGCTACTTTTCTCTGTGATAGCCGGTCATTTCGGATGGTTTGGTTTAGCTGCTGAACCGATAGATCTGAAACGCCTTTTCGGAGTTATGGCCATGACGGCAGGAATTATATTGATCAACGGAAAATAAGAAATCATGAACCTGATAACATCCAACATAGAGAACCTCATTTCGCTATGGCGAAGCACTGACCCTACCAGAAGTACTTATTCTCAGGGCACAGGCTATAACACGCAAACAGTACCCGACACACAGTGGCCCAACAAACTCTGGTTTACGGGTGAAATCAGTCGGGAAACCATCTTTTCGGCCAGAGGTCACATCTCATCAAGTCCGATACCGCTCTCTGTTCCCTACTGGCATATTTATGATACAGACCTGGCTCAGGAGTTTGAAACAGCAGGCTTTGATGTGGCTTTTGAGCAAACCGGAATGTCTCTGAAACTGAATGCTTATTCACAGCCCCACACTTCGCTGGAAATTATCAAAGTGACAGATCAGGCATCAGCAGGCCTTTGGACTTCACTCTTTGAACAGTCCTTTGGTTATCGGCTCGGTGGCCATTTGCTCTTGTGGCTGCCAGACAAAACAGAACTGCTACTGGCCAGCCACAAGGGAGTACCGGTAGGTACAGGCATTATTCACTACAGTGAAGAGAATATCGCAGGCATCCATGCCATGGGAATTATTCCCACTATGCGAAGAAAGGGCTTCGCAGAAGAAATGATGATTGCCATGCTCAACAGAGCTGACACACAGGGAACCACTACGGTGACGCTTCAGGCTTCAAACATGGGCCTGGGACTCTATCTGAAAATGGGTTTCAAAGAAGATTTCAGTATGACCACCTACGTACTCAGTGATTCAAAACAGCCTCAATAAAACAACACTTATCATGAAGTTATTAGAAGGTTTTAACTGGCGCTATGCCACCAAACTGTTCGACCCGGAGAAAAAGGTCAGTGACAGCGAAATTTCCATACTCAAAGAAGCTATACGGCTCACCCCTACCTCTTATGGGTTACAGCTCTTTAAAGTGCTGATCATCAAAGACCCAGGCCTTAAGAACAAGCTGAAAGAGGCCTCCTATGGACAAAAGCAAATTACCGATGCTTCCCACCTGTTTGTCTTCTGCAATTACCTGTCGGTAGATAACCAGGCTATTGACGAGTATATTTCACTCAAAGCCAGACTGGAACAAAAGACCCCGGACGACTTAAAAGGCTATGGTAACTTCATAAAGCAGGATTTTATCAACAGAACCGATGGGCAAAAGAGTAGCTATACCACAAAGCAAACCTACCTGGCCCTTTCCTCCCTGCTCAGTGCCTGCGCTGAATTAAAGATAGATGCCTGTCCTATGGAAGGTTTTGATCCTGATAAATACAACCAGATTCTGGGGCTGTCAGAACGAGGTCTAAACGCGGCAGTAATTGCCACCGTGGGCTATCGATCGCCAGCAGACCTCACCCAGTTTGCCACCAAAGTGAGGAAGCCGGAATCATCAATTTTCGAAACCATTTGACGCCATTGGCAAATTCCCGGCACTCTTTTTACAGAAGTTTGGTTACTTGCAAATCAACGCTGTTAACATGGATAAGCCACAGTACACCATCCGGGATGCTAAACCTGCTGAATTTGAAGCCATTGGTCAGTTAATGGTTCAGGTATACGCTCAGTTGGAAGGTTTTCCCAAACCTGAAGAGCAACCTGCCTATTATGAAAAGCTTGCCAATATTGGTCTGATGACAGAAAAACCCGGAGCCAGGCTGCTGGCTGCCGTTTCTGCAAATGGTGTTGTTGGCGGGGCTGTAGTCTATCTGGGAGACATGGAGCATTATGGTTCCGGAGGTATCGCTACTCAGCAAAAAGATGCAGCCGGTTTCAGACTGTTGGCCGTTGACCCTGAAACCCGGGGTCTAGGTCTGGGCAAACGCCTTTCCATGGCCTGTATAGAGCTTGCCAGAACTGAGGGAAAACAACAAATGATCATCCATACTACCAACGCCATGAAACCCGCCTGGAAAATGTATGAGCGTATTGGTTTCTCAAGATCAGAGGATCTGGACTTTCTGATGGAGGGCTTTCCGGTATTCGGCTTCAGGCTTCCCCTCTGATACTACATCATCGCTCAACCATAACCGTGGGAGTACAGGTTTTATGGTTACCGGAGAAGTGCTGAAAGTTCACCAGGCCAAAAAGCCCCTTCACTCATAAACCTGTTGAATTATGCTTACCTCCTGCCTGTAAATGGACTAAAGGGGTGTGTCCTCATTTGGGGTCATACGTTTTACCAACAGAGTTTAAATCCCATCCAACTTCTACCGCCATGTCTAAAACTTTTTTGTCCTCCCTCCTTTTCATCATCACCCTCGGTCTTGGTGCACAAAGTATAAATGATCCGGGCGTGCACTTAGTGCTGAACTACACTACCGGAGAAATTGATGCAATGCACATCAAACTTGAGAATACTCATGCCGAAAATAAACTACTGAGCATTAATAGCAATAACGCTACAGACGCCACTACCCACTGGGAAAATGGCAGCTGGCGCAGTGGATATTACAACACTTATGTACCCGGTGGTTATGGTGGCTGGTATAACCCTGATGAACATAACAGGCACTGGAGCAACCATCCGCTCCTCAGAGAATCTGCCAGGTATTCACTGGGCTATATTCACGGAGCCAGAAACTGGTCAGGCACCAGTATTTACAATACCAGAGCACTCAACGGCATTGATTACATTACCAGCCAGCAACAAGCCGATGGCAGTTACCTCTGGTGGCGTCAAAGACCGGGATTGAGTACCCCCGACACTGATAGCAGTGACCCGAATTCCCTGAATACTTACCACTTTTTCACCCTGGGTTATGCACTCAAAGCACTTTCGGAAGGCTACTGGTATAAGAAGTGTGTCGCCAGTCAAACAGCCACAGATCAGTATGATGCCATTGTGGATGCTGCCGACTTCGTATCAGGTAAAATTCAGGCCGAACTTCTGAATGTTAACAGCAACTCGAATATCAAAGGACTGACTGCCTGGGGTTTGGCGGCAGCCTATAAGGCCACCGGAGACACTCAATACAAGGATGATGCGATTCTGTTGGCTGATGCCATCATAGCAGATCAGGACCCTGCAACCGGTTTGTGGCTGACAGGTGCAGAGGAAGACATCAAGGCCTGGCCAGAAAATCCTACGGACCTGGATCAATGGATTGCCGGGGACTTTGACGGAGACGGGGAAGAAGAGGTACTCCAGAAATACGGAACGGATGCTATCTACTATTACAATCGTGATGCTCACGAGAAGGCCGGTCAACTGAGGGATGTTATTATGCTGGGCCAGGACAACCGATATACCGGTATTTCAGATCTCGAAAGATGGGTTGTCGGTAATTTTGATGATGACCCCGAAGATGAAGTACTGCACAAGTTTCAGGGAAACCCTAAAATATACTTGTGGAACCATGGAGATTCCAGCTTCGGAGCAAATGCAGTTTATTCCGGCACTGCTCATATTGAAAAATGGCTGGTAGGTAATTTTGATAATGATGACAAAGATGAGGTATTGCAGAAATACGTAGGCTCAGATAAACTATACCTGTGGAATGGGCCGCATAATTTCGGAGCGAACCGGATACATACTTTCGATAACACCCTGGAAGACTGGATTGTGGGTAATTTTGACGGAGACAACAAACAGGAAGTGCTCTGGAAATATGCCGAGACCACAAATGTTTACCTCTGGAATGCCGGAAGTAATTTCCAGTCCAACTCCGTATACTTCGGTTCTCATGTTGAAGACTGGCTGGCCGGAGACTTTGACGGGGATAGTGTTGACGAAGTACTTCAAAAGTATGCAGGCTCCCCTACCATCTATCTCTGGGATGGCAGCTATAATTTTAAGGAAAACCCTGTCTACTCGGGCAACTCTCATATTGCAAAATGGATAGCCGGAGACTTTGACGGAGACGGCAATGAGGAGGTGCTTCAAAAGTATTCCGGGGCCAAGGTATACCTGTGGAATTATGGAGGCAACTTCAATGGCAGTGCTCCCTATGACGGCAGTGCTCATACCATTAACTGGCTTGTAGCCGACACGGAGGGTAACGGAGAAGATGAACTATTCCAGGTTTTCGATAACTCCTCAGCCATTTACTACTGGGAAGATTCCGAAAACTGCATGGGTTGTTATAAGGTCTACAATATTCCTGCATACAAGTATTACCACGACACCCGCATTCAATATCACTTCTTTACCCTGGGTGCACTCATAGAGACTTACAGTCTGCTATCGGGCACAAAAAAGGCCACCTACGCAGGTGCCATAAAAAAAGCAGTCAACAGCGTCATCAGCCGCCTCCATCACATTGATACAGACCGCATGAGTAATTTCTACATAGATATCAATAACAACCTCATTCCGAAATTTCTCAGAGACAGGGAGTCCTACAATAGTCGCGAAGCCATTCAGCAACTGGCCCAACTGGCTTATTATGCAGAATCAGACCTGGCCAATTTCACTACTACCGATATCGACAGGATTACAAGTCTGGCCAACAGAATGGTACATGCAGATTATCCCGGCTATGCCTACTACAAAGACTACATGAATGCCATCAACAACAATACCTACCTGGATTTTTACGGAGGTTGTGCCTACAATACCTTTCCGACTTCGTCAGGAGGTCTGAACCTGAATGACAGTGAGGAATTCCATGAAAAATCTGCTCTGGCCTACCCTAACCCCGTGGAGAACATCGTGACACTCCAGGTCGATGCCGGGGCCACAGGAAGCTATCAATTACTGGTCACAGACAGCAAGGGAAATACAGTGCTCTCAAAACAGGTGAATCTGAAACCCGGAAACAATGAACTGAATCTCGATTTATCCTCTTTGCAATCGGGTGTTTATACCATCAGAGTTTCAGGAAGACAAGGCATACTGACCAAGCAAAAAATCTTAAAGCAGTAAGAGTTCAGGCAGGGATACGCCCTCTTGAGCCGAAAAGGCTCTTCAAACGGAGTACCCTCCTATTCTTGCCTCAGAGAAGAGGTCGTATACGGCTACCAGGCTTTCCTGCTCCACAGAATCACCCCAGGGACTGATATTCAGCTCTTTGATATGCTGACGGCTCTCAGCATATACAGGTCTGTATGCCTGTTCCACCTCATCCCAAACCACCAGCATATACTCAAAGCCTATCTTGCTTTCACGACCTTTTTCCAGCCAGGCCTCAAAGGTTTCTTCACTCAATGCTTTAGGGTAATCCGGACTATCAAACATGCTGCGAAGATAGAAAATAAGGACATGAATCCTGTTTACCTCACATCTTCAAATAAGCCTGTAAAGTTGAACATGTTCATTTAATATGAGAGCAAAGGCCTTCCTTTTTATAAACAGGAAGGCCCTTTTGCTCATGGTTGATTTCAACCCGGGAAACTACCCGAATTTCTGCATTAGGATTACAGGGTTATCCGGACTTACTACTTCCAGATCATTATAGTAGACATGTCTGCCACTCTGAGTTTTTGCCTGAAAGCACAGACCTGTTTGTCCTGGTTCAAAGTGACCTACAATACCTGTATCAATACGAACTCCCATCAAATGAGGAGTTCCGGTTCTGGTGCCAATCAATTCACCAGTACCATTCTCAACTAAGATTTCGAACCCGGGCATGAACTTACCAAAAGGTTTAATGACCGAAATAGCAGTCAAAGGCCCCAGATCAATATAATCACCTTGTGCGGGAGTAAAATGATCGGATAATACCTCTTGTTTATCAGACCCTCCTCCGGGCAACTGGTAAGACCCGATTGTTCTACTGAAAATTGGACGTGGTCCAACATTTTGACAGACTAACCAGGGGATGTTTTCTGGCTGTCCTTCTTCATTTAATGCCGCAAACTGATAGTTCCCTTTATGGTACAGCTCTCCATGCCGGGTTCCACCTTCGATCTCAAGCGATACAATCTGAATTCTAACTCCTAACCAGGTAAGAGTGAGTACACCTTCAGCTCCTTCAATTACCGGAAAGACAACCGGACCAGGGCCACCTCCAATCGGGTCTGGCAGGTATGGATAAACATTGACATTCTTTACTTTGATTTGAGTAACTGGAAACATAACTATAGGTTTTGATTTGAAATTATTTACTCAATCAAATAGCCACTTCGTTACTTCATTTTCGAGAGCCTTAATACTCGTTTTAGAAATTCAGGTATTTGTACTTTTATGTTTTTTGATATAAAAAAGCCACACATCATGCCCCTACACTAAACACTAATGTCAGCGCATATCTTTGAAACCACGACCGGACCTGAGCATACGGTCTAACGCAACTGAACAGGGTGAAAATCAGAATTAGTTTCTTCATAAGTTTCGTGTTCTGATTTATGATGGGAATTCACTCATAAACGCTTATGATAAATCCGGCCTTACCAGTGAACTGATAGATATTCATAAGTCAAGTGATATAAAAACACACCCCTCATAGCCGCTGCAGTCATTTTTCGATATAAATCAGACTTTTTCAGCTTTTAACAGTCCATAGCATTTCACTTAGAATTTCATAGCAGTTGGCCAAACCCAGGTGATAAAACCACCACCATCGCTGTGGTTTGACGGTACATTCAGGAAATCAAAAATTCAAATAACATGTATCGAAAAATCATAATTATTTCTGCCATACTGGTATTCACTTTACCAGCCTGCATAGCACAAAATGACACAGACTACGCTAAAAAACTAAGTGCCTTTGTTTCAAAACAACTACAGAAGAAGAAAGTAACTGGCCTGAGTGTGGCTTTATCTATTGACGGTAAAACAGTGCTGTCGGAGGGCTTTGGTTTTGCCCATAAAGAAAAGAACATCAGAGCCGGGGCTGAAACCCAATATGCCATAGGCTCTATCTCCAAAGTAGTCACCTCAACAGCCGTTCTCAGGCTGTATTCAGAAGGTAAAATCGATATTGATAAACCTTACAAAAACTATGTGCCGGAGTTTAATATGAAACGACATTTTGCCGATGACACTCCCATCACAGTAAGGCACCTTTTGGCCCATTTCGGAGGTATACCCAGAGTACATGCCAAAGGTTTCTCTACTAAAGACGATCAACCTCAGTCCAGAATTCTTGAAATTGCCAACAACGGCTACATGTCGGCACCTCCCGGAGTAGTCAATCAATACTCTGACTGGGGAAGCGATCTCCTTGGTCTACTCGTAGAAAAAGTCTCAGGCCAGAAAATACAAGACTATATATCATCCCAGGTGTTTACCCCCCTTGGCATGGAACAGGGAGGTTTTGGACCACTCGATGAAACCGGCTCCTATGTGAATGGTAAGCTGACCCCCACCTATGAATACAGCTACCCCGGGTCAGATGGTGCAAATGCATCCGCTCAGGACCTTATGAAATTAGGCCAAATGTATCTGGATAAAGGAAGAGTTAATGGTATTTCCTATTTATCCGAAGATATAACCAGGCAGTCGTTAACCCCTCAGTTTACAGATGCTCCTTTAAATTACTCTAAAAAACAGGGCTTGATGTGGGACATCTACAGATACAGCAAGTATACCAGAATTTCCAAAGGCGGTATCCATGAGCCATTTTTTAGCATGCTCTATATCGTTCCCGAATTCAATATGGTGCTGGCAGTGTGTAGCAACTCTAACTCAACAGGCGCGATTAACAGAGCTGTCTATGGAAATGTAATAGACCATTTACTCAAGACACGCCCTGCCAAAACCATTCGTTCATCCAATCACAGCATGAAACCTGAAGCGCTGTCTGATCAAGACATGAATAAACTGGAAGGCATTTACAGCACAGATGAAGGTATGGTGGAAATTAAAAGAGCCGGGGATAAATTTAAGGTGACTTTTGCCGCTAATGGAAAGACACTTAACGCCACCCCTTACAATAACAAAACCCTTAGAATCAAAGCTAAGTTGCTGGGGCTGATTCCCGTGCATGTAATGGACATTTTCTGGGATGAGTACAATGGAGAAATTGTAGTTGGTGAACAGTATGCCAGTGGTCGCAGATCAGTAGGTGGTGTGAAAATTGTCGATAAACCCATTCCCTCAAAATGGCAGGCAGCACTTGGTAAATATGCCGTAGTTAATCTCAAAGACAACGAATATACACACCTTCAGGAACTTGAATTATTAATTAATGAATACGGATTACTTGAGGTAAAGGGAGAGGTTATTTACCCCCGATCATTTAAGTTCAGATTACCTCTGAGCGCTGTTTCAGAAAGACAAGCCATTATTCCGGGGTATTCATTTGATTTCTTTTCAGGAGAAACGGTGGAAATGAGTACCGAATCCAACAAGCCAACCTTGCTCTTTTCGGGCTATAAATTTCAAAAACAGTAAGGATTTGAGCCAACGCCCCCAAAAAGGCAACAAAATTCATATCACCGCATGACAAAAACCTTCGTGTTGATATCTTTAACCGGAAATCAATGCGAAGGTCATGTCATTCTCCTCTTTGAAGGAATATTTCAAGTCTGCTCCCGAAAAATCTGTTGAAGAAGGTAAAAATCAAGAAGCCAGACCTTCTGTTTTTTCCAGGTTCTGGTTTCAGATTACCCTTGCCTTTGTCATTACGCTGATCAATTATATTCTCACTTACAGCTCAAAGAGGTTGGACCTGATCAATCTCTACTATTTCCTCAGCGATTTGCTGATGAGCTTTCTGGTTTTGAGGTTCTTTATGTTTTGTACCAACAAACTCGAGAGCCTGGTGAGTTGGGATAAAAGCCCCGGAAAAAGGTTGATTTTACAACTCTCTGTTATAAGTCCTTTATTGGCTCTTTTCAATATTTTGATCAACAAATTAACCGAGCTGATCTTCTATACCGGCAGGGTGGATCTGGGCTTCTATACCTTCGACATGGTAGTAGCCCTGCTGTTCATACTAATTGTACAGTTTTTATACATAAGCCTTCACTTTATTCAGAACAGACCTCAGGCATCGGTTGTATTAAGAGAGAAATCCGTTGCCCCCCCTTTAAAAGCGGCAATCGGTAAGCAGACGGTATTAGTACCTCAAACAGAATGTCTGTTGATCTTTGTCCACGCCAATATCAGTTATGTTGTCAATAAAGAGCAAAAGCATCTAATTCTTGATCTTCCCTTGAAAGACGTTGAAGAAAAACTGGACGATCGTTTTTTCAGAGCTAACCGCCAGTTTATAGTAAGCAAGGAGGCCATTGCAGGATATAAAAGTCTTGACTTTGGCAAGTTGGAAGTCTCTCTTGCCAGTAGCAATAAATTAGTGCCGGATACACTGACAATCAGCCGTAACAATGCAGCTTCATTTCGACAATGGATAAAGGTTTGATATCCCATTCCTCAGGCATGGACTGAACGAACAAGTAAAGCGGCAATTGATAATTAGCAGAAGTAAAACAGCCCCCTTTCGAATGTAGATCAACGAGTAAAATTTCCCTGCCTAAAAACCTCTCGTTCCCCCTCCTATCATTCCCTAATTTTCTTTACTTTAGAAGCTAGTTCGCGGCCCAAATCAACAATTTCTAGCTAAGTACCTATGTATCTGATATTTGATACTGAGACCACCGGTTTACCCAAAGACTGGAACGCTCCCCTTGAAGACCTCGACAACTGGCCACGGCTGGTTCAGCTCGCCTGGCAGGTTCACGATAAATTCGGAAGACTCATCTCGGCACAGAATTACATTGTAAAACCGGAGGGTTTTACCATTC
>DIYF01000141.1 GCA_002427745.1 Roseivirga sp. UBA6061
GAAGAAGACCTGGCGCGCTTCGCCTGGAATGAGTTCTTTGCCCTCAACTGGCAGGCTTCCTGGAGCACCGACAACAACCGGGGTACCCCCAATACCAGCTGGGTTTTTAGTACCAGCGGAGCTCAACCGGACCTGGCAGTATGGGAAACCTATGTGCACCGGGCCGAACTGGTACCAGACAAGGGCCCTTTAGGAGATCGCTCAAAAGGCAAACCGGTCTATTACTTCAGCAACAGCATCGACACCACCACCAATGGTATTACTCTCAGCAATTACTGGAACAATCTGGACGAGGACAATGAGATCAACTCATGCTACCTGTTTGCCTATGACTCTGTAGAGGTTATGTACCAGGCGAAAGTCAACATTCCCGAATTCCAGTACATACAACCGCTTTTAGATTCAATAGCCCCCTTTAAGCAACGCATAGGCCAGTATGTAGGAGATGATGCCAAAACGGTGGCTGCACTGATTCCTACGACCACTACCGCCTTTTGCGAAAGTGATACCCTGGTATGTTTGCCCTGCGGACAGAGTGCCGATGATGGTGGATACGAGGAAGGGGCCATAGAGATCAAAACCGCCTGGAGACAGCTGCTCCCCTCCAAAGGAGATGATGTTTCCAGATTTATGACCAAGGAAGTGGTGTACTACACCGGTCCGGAAGACGCTCTGGTAGCAAATACTGCCACATTCGGCCTTATAGGACTGCATATTATTCATAAGACCCGAAACTACCCTTCATTTATTTTTGCCTCCTTTGAGCAGGTAGACGTTCGCGATGCAGATATGAAAACCATCGGCCTTGACAATGCGGCCATTGACCCCCATGCCCTTACCCCTGTTATTGATCGCGCCATTCCATCAGGAGTGCAATCTGTAAACAGCGATGCAAAAACACTGATCACCAGCCAAAACAGCCAGTCGGTCTGGCAGTATTACCAGCTGATCGGAGTTCAGGGCACCCCTGTGGATTATACCGATAAGGACTCTGACGACAACTACTTTATGGCCAACTATGTCATCGAGTCAGACAGCCTGCTTACTTTCTTCCACGGTAAAGTGCCTGAGCCCTTTGATGCCAGTGTTCAAAACGTGGTTTTCAATGGCAAATCAGTCAATATGGGTGGCTGTCAGGGCTGCCATGGCAGGGCCCAGTTTTTGGGACAGGATTTCAGCTTCCTGTTCAACAATACCGTTGGCACTCCCTTTACCGCTGACCCCTACCAGACACTGGCAGAAGCAGAGGCTAAAGCTGGTATAACCGGAGGTATGGCCAAAGCAGAGCAGGAAAAGCTCAAAAAATTCCTGGCCGAAAAGGACTAGATCCATCAAAAACAAAAAGCCCAATCGTTAAGATTGGGCTTTTCAATTTTAGACAGTCCCCCAATAGCTCTAATAGAATCTGCATGATTTCAAACGATAAGCAGGAATTGTTGGCAAAAGAAAATGGCTGAATACGTAGGCAGATGGGGGGTGATCAAACCCGTTAACTGTTAACCAACTCCCTGAAAACAAAAAACCCCGTCCTAAGGCGAGGTTTTTAAAGTTTAGTTGGTCTACTAGGGCTCGAACCTAGACTCTTCTGGACCAAAACCAGACGTGTTGCCAGTTACACCATAGACCATCCTGTAATTGGGAGTACAAAAGTAGTACTTGGGCACTTAATTAAAAACGTTTTTGAAGAAATTTTTCATCCATTTTTCCACAAGATTTCAGGCTGGTCTGTACGACCCTTGAACTCAGGAATTTAGCGAAGACCACCCCGCCTTTGTTGGTGTTCTTCATGTGCCTATATATTACTTTGACCACATTAATCATTATTTCCACTTCTAGATAACAGGTCTATCTACGGCTAATGATATTCAGTTTTTTGGACTTAGTGCAATTCAGACAACCCTCATCTAATAACCAGCATAGCTGGCTATTGAGCTTAATATTTCGTATCTTATACTATACAAGTAGATTTGTACACGCTCTGTTAAAAGAACTAAACAGTGGTGTATTTCGTTATATTTGCGGCATGTCAGCTTTCAAGATCAATAGAGACAAGGTCATCAATTCACTGTTGTACATAGTGAATCAAATACCTGGTTCTGGACCTCACCAGACTTTTAAGGTGCTCTATTTTGCAGAGCAGAAGCACTTAGTTAAGTATGGTAGACCTATTACCGGGGACATGTACGTCAAGATGGTATATGGTCCGGTTCCTTCTTATTCAAGGGATGTGACAGGGAATAACATTCCCGACATTGACCCCATTGTGGTTAGGAGCGGACATAGCTTCAGACCTTTGATGGAGCCAGATTTTGATCAACTTTCAGAAACAGACATTGAGTGTCTTGAAGAGTCAATAGCGGAAAATAAAAATCTTTCGTTTCCTCAACTCACCGACAAATCTCATGATCATGCCTACCATACTTCAATGTGGCAGATCAACCCATTAGATATAGCTCGTGCAGGTGGTGCTACAGAAGAGATGCTCCAATACATTTCATTTCAAATTGAGAACGATCAAATAGTCAGATAGTGAATTTAGCAGATGCGTTCTCAGAAGACTTCAAAAGGAAGTTTGCTGAAAGGAATATTGAAATAGGTAATGCCTGTCTAATTCGTATACCGGGCTTTCAGGTGGGTTATGCTAAATACATTGTTATTGTTGCTGAAACAGATGATAAAATACTGGTGGGATTTACTGTAATAAATTCCGTCATCAATCCCAATATATTCCCTACAGCCGAACTACAGGCGCTTCATGTTCCAATAGGGGTCGGGGATCACGACTTCTTGGAGTATGACAGCTTTGTAGATTGCTCAACCCTGCATGAGATTACCAAAGAAAATATTATTGAACTAATTGAGAACGACCCAACAAGTGTGGTAGGTAGTGTTTCAGACGCAACACTAAGAAGCATACATGACACTATTGCTACGGCTCGAACTATCTCAAGGGCGCAAAGAAGAAAATTCGGATTTCTATAGATGTTAAGACGCTTTCCCAACCTCTCCGGTATGTTGGGACCATTTTAATCTAATCTTTCAATAGGCGGGAAATGGCACCTATATACAAAGTAGGACGAGGAGAGTGACGCCCTAATAATCACCAAGGATAGCTATAGTAGTTTCTTTGATAAGATTTAAAATTTCTTCATTTTTTTACTAAGGTAAATTATCCCTTTAAGTTATTAGCTATAATAGAATGTATTTCAGCCTTATATAGACGCTGCATTACACACGTTACAATACAATAATTACACAAAACTGTAAACTATCTATGAATCTGTCTAGTACGTCATTAGGATTCCTGAGAATAAGTGTTGTAAATTAGTATCGACAAAGAGATACTATCATGAATGATCCGATACAAAAAGCCTTGAAAAGCTTAAGAATTGCGAGGGATGAATTGGAGGGACAATTGATCAAGGTTAACAACTCAATAAAGGAGTTAGAGACTATGGTAGGCGGTTCTGATGAATCTGTTGTTGCAACTGAAAGCCCTTCGGTTCCTTATGCTAACGAATATGATAGCAAATGGTCGAGCGCTCAAAAGTTCCTTTTCCTACTCTCTAAAGAGCAGAGGTTTCTACACTTCAGAGAGGCTGCAAAAATCATAATCAACATAGAAGGAAAAGGAAAAGAGGGTGATGTCGCGTCTTCTCTAACAACAGGTTGCGGTTCTTTAAAGAAGAAAAAAACCATAGTCAAGTTTCAAGACGGAAAAAGCAATCAAAACACGTATTGGGGAAGTCCTAAATGGGTTGATGCGAACGGGCTTATAATGCCAGGTTATGAATTTAAAAAAGAAGAAAAGAAAGTTGAGCAGACAATGTTTGACTTATAAAAAAAGCCCAGTTAAGGGCTTTAAAGATACTTTCATGTAAGTATCAGTCTTAGGTATCTGTCAGCATATGCAGATTGAAAGGTCAAATCAGGGATGATCTCATTAATCATAATCCTGAACATTCCAGACTAAGGCTGATAATGCAAATCCTCTTCATTAAGAGGTCAAAAGGGGTGTTCCAGCACCCTTTTTGCATTTCAAATATACGACAATAATATTAATACAAAAATATTCGAATATACTAGTATCAATATAGCCTCACTCGTTGAATTGAATATCCAGCGAAATCTATCCTGTCCTTCTTTTTTCGGATTAATGTGTGATAACTCAAGAACTTAGGGTCATTCACTGAATCGCAAAGCTTTTTCAGGTTGCCAAAGCAACCAATCACATCACCTGCCCTAAGCAGTACATAAACCTTTGTGTTCTCTTTTCTTTCCTGATAAGTAACCATGTTTCAAAGATACTAAATAATTCGACAATAATTGTATTTTGATTTGTAAGTATAAATTATGTCGACTACATATGTATACAACAAAACTGCAATGAACTTTAAATCAATCATAGAATTTACCCAGTACTTCAACACAGATGATAAGTGTAGGGAGTTCTTAGAGCAACAAAGATGGGGCGACACTCCTGCTTGTCCTCATTGTGGTTCTACCAATGTATGTAAGTTTAAGACAAACAATCCCGCCTTAGTTGCGTTCTTCACCAACAAACCACGCTTCTTCTACTCACTGGTACTACCCCTCACTATTCCCGAACATAAAGCCCTGGCCAAGGTTGCCTTTGCGGAAGGAGCCGGAAAGTGCTGCGGGGATCTTGGCCTGGTTTTCTATCAGTCGGGTTTTAGCCTCCTGCACACGAGCCGCCTGCTCCTGCTCAGAGGCTACGGCCATGGCGCGCCTTTCCTCGGCTTTGGCTTTCGCTACATTGAGGTCGGCCAGTGCCTGATCAGTCTGGAGTTCTGCCCCGATGTTTTTGCCAATGTTAATATCTGCAATATCAATGGACAGAATCTCATAGGCAGTACCGGCATCCAGGCCATTATCGAGCACAAGCTTCGAAATATCAGCCGGTTTCTCCAGCACCTCCAGATAAGTCTCGGCATTACCAATACAAGAGATAATCCCCTGCCCTACACGCGCTTTGATTGTCTCTTCGCCAGCTCCACCCACCAGCTGCTCAAGGTTGGTGCGTACCGTAACCCTGGCCTCTCCAATCAACTGAATACCATCCAGCGCCACCCCGGTAATGGATGGTACAATGATCATATAGGGAGTCACCGAAACCTGCACGGCCTGAAGCACATTCCTGCCTGCCAGATCAATGGCAGTCGCCTGCTTAAAGCTCAGCCTGAGATTGGCCTTATCTGCCACAATCAGGGCATTGATCACAGCCTTCAGATTGCCATGCGCCAGGTGATGGGTCTCCATTTGCTTGGTAGTGATCTCTTCAATACCTGCCTTGGTAGCAATGATCATACTCCGGGCAATCAGGCGGGGAGGCACCTTTCGTACCCGCATCAGCACCATTTCCACCAAACCGATGCGAACCCCGGAAAAACGGGCTGTGACCCAAAGGTCTACAGGAAAAATAAAGAGGAACAACCAGAGGCCAATCACAGAGGCCACGATGATAATGATAAGAGTGCTGTCCATTGCATTAAGGCTTATCCACAATGTAACAGAACCGGAGCGGTTATCTCAGTCAAAAAGTATTTTAATTTGGTGTGAGTCCGGGCTAAGATTGAGTAGAAACCCGTGGTAAGCCCTAAACCTGCCATTTCAGAATTTGTCGGCCTGACAGGCTTCTGATAACAAACTTGCTCATCAAATAAACTACTTGCCTGCCAGCCTCTCCAGCACGGCCTCCTTATAGCTACGGCTCAGTACCAGCAGCTTATCCCCCACTTCTACAGACTCGTTGGTATAGGCTGTGATTTTATCTATGGCCACCACATGAGAGCGATGAATCCGCAGAAAAGCCGTATCCGGCAACATAGCATTGAGCTTACTGATAGACTCCCGGGTTACCAGCACACCATGGGTCAGGTAGATCTTCACATAGTCGCTGTAGCTCTCCAGGTACAGAATATCGGCAAAATCGACACGCACCATCTTACGGTCGGCACGCACAAACATATGGCTGGACTGCCCGGAAGCTTCGGCTGTCATTTCCTGATATTTGCCAAGTGCCTTGATCAGTCGCTCCAGGGTCACCGGCTTCAGTAGATAATCGACAGCGTTCAGGTCAAAACCTTCCAGGGCATATTCACGATGGGCTGTGGTAAAAATCACCTTCACCTTCTCTCCCAGCATTTTCTTTAAGCTAAGCCCGGAGATATCCGGCATATTAATATCGAGCAGCACGAGGTCCACGCCCCCCTGCTCAATACGGTTCAGAGCCGTTACCGCATCCTCACAACTGGCCAGTACCCTGACATAGTCCAGCTTTCCCAGGTGGGTGGCCAGGATATCCCTGGCAATGGGCTCATCATCCACTATGATACAATTGATCTGTTTCATTTATTCCGGCCTGATCTCTTTAACCTCTTGCCAATCTAACCTGAGCCTGACAGAAAACCATTCTCCTTCACTGAAAATATCAAGGGCATAATGTTCTCCATAAAGTAGGTCCAGCCTCCTTTGCGTATTACTCATCCCGATTCCCTGACCGGACTTCTGCTCTTCAGTCTTTTGGTGATTTCCTATCTCGAAAGACAGTTTGGTAGCATCTGCCTGCAACCTGATTTTCACCAGGTACTGACCCTCCTTTTTCACCCCGTGCTTAAAGCTGTTCTCTACAAAAGGGATCAGCAGCATAGGGGGCAACATGACTTCCGCAAGGCTTCCCGTTACCTCGGTATCTACAGCAAGCTGTTCACCAAAGCGAATGCCTTCCAGGACCACATAATCATGAATATGCTCCATTTCCCGTTCCAGGCTTACCATCTGATCTGAGGGCTGGTAGAGCACATAATCCAGCAGATTAGAAAGTTTAACAATAGCATCAGGTGTCTGATCTGACTGCTTTAAAGCCATACCATATAAGGTATTCAGGGAATTAAAAAGAAAATGCGGCTTGATCTGGCTTTTGAGATATTCCAGCTCCTGCACTTTCAGCTTCAGGTCGGCCTCCAGCATCTGATTGGTTAACTCCTGACTTCTGGCCACTGCCCTGTTGGTCTGCCTTAACAAACCCACCACAGCATTGCTGACAACGGCCAGGTAAACGGCAATCATCACAAACAAGAGATCTCTGCCCATGGGCGTCATATTGGCCATGCTTAAACCCGCAATCAGATAGAACGAAACCGTATAGGTGGCAATGATCAGCCAGCTGGAAAAAATAAGCGTACCCGCCAGATAGAGACCAAACCATCCCCAGCGCCTGGTGAAGTAATACCGGGGAATCAGAATCACGTTGACATAGTAGCTGGTAGCCAGCGTAACCGGCAGAAGACTCGCGGAAAAGCCAAAGGAATTCCACAAGTCATCTGCCCGATACCCGAAAAAGAAGGTAAAAAAGAGCAGGCTCAGCAGCGCAAAGGTCAGCCAGCGCCCCGGCAAAAAAGGGGTTCGGGTGTTGTTTGATTTTGACGCTGGGCTCATGCGTTATTTCGGTTGTAAGTCTGTCTCACGTATTGAATCGGGAGTGATAAAAACACCAGCTCAGACACTTTTAAAATAGTTCTTCGGAACGAAGTCATCGGTACTTCTATCGGCCCGGCTACTCTGCAGTTTGTCACGGGCGATTTAATCGTTCTTCTGCTCAACAGTCCAGTCAAAGTCAATTTTCCTTTTCAAATATACCTTTAATGGCTCCAATCCAATTGCTTTCCTCCGCTGATCTACATATTCAGGGTTTTCTACCGGAAAGGGCTCCAGTTTACGGTCTTTCCCATAGCGGAACTGCATACCGTAGACCTGCAACTCTCCCTTGTTCACCAGTATACGGTCCTGAATCTTGGCATACTCCATGCAACTCCCCTCTCCTGCCAGACAGGCCTCCTTAATGCGATCAACAAACATTTCTCTCACTGCATCGCTCTCATGATGGTTAATAGCCAGGAGCAACGCATCGGCTGCCAGTTTTCCTACCTTAGAGTAGTCGGGCCAGCCCTTTTCCTGCAATAGCTGTTGAAGTCGCTCGAAGTTACCGGCTGCGATATCATACTTCATCTTGCCAAGGGGATAGTACCAGTGCGGAACGGTACCGTTCTTTGCGAAATAGCCCTTTGCCATATCAATATAATAATCCAGTGCCTGATCATCTCCAATCATTGAAAGGAGCTCACGGGCATACTCCGGATCTTTCAGCGGACCATGGGCCAGCTGATACTTTCGCAACTGCTGCTCTTCTATGTCCTTCCATCTCGGGTCTTCCTTGAGCGAAATCATATCCGTATCGGCCAGCACCCAGAGACTACTGTCCGTCTCAAGGGCAATATTGAGATAGTGATAGGCGCTATCCGGCATCTGGTACAAGAGCGCTATGGTAGATGCCAGACGGTAGGTGTTTTTCTGATCTTCAGGTTTCTGTAAAAAGGCCTCCTTGTAGGCCTTTACAGCCCCCAGCAGGTTACCTTCCTGCCTCAGTTGGTCTCCTTCGCTCTGTGCTTTGAGCAAGCCCGGAGAAAGTGCGATTAAAACGGTAATTATCAGCTTTTTCATATTCAGAGAGTTTGTGTGAAAGGATCAGGCCTCACTTAAGGTGACTTTAGGAGTAACAAAGGCGATTAACAGTTTACTGATCAGAAAAAGGATCAGTCCGTAAGTAGGCGAAATCAGCGTGTAAGACATACCAGTATACAGCAAGCCTATAGCGATACCGCTGGCCTGCCCTATAAAGTAAAAGCTGTGCAGCAAGCCCAGGAGCAACGAAAGTAAACTCAGTATGGCGATTGTAAACGAAAGCTGTCCCAGTTGCCTGGTCAGCTTCTCCATCAGCAGGTTGTCTTCCGCTTTCTTTCTTCGGATCACCTGCACCAGGACGGCAATAAACAAGAGGGTATTGACGATCATAAACTTGGGATCGCCCCCGGTTAAAAATTCCATTAAAGGCATTCTCATAATTCTCGATTTGATGATAAAACTCAGACCAAGATTAGAGAGGCTCGTAATCAAAATCAGGTTTATGCGGTGAAGTAACGGATTGACACGGGTTTCTACAGAATGAGTGAGGTGAAAGGCAAGGCCTATTCAACCTCTCATAAAACTCCAGTTTCCCTGCACAAAAAAAATTTCAATTTTACCAAACGTTCGGAAACTTTTCTGAAAACAGTTCAGTTAGTAGTGCATGAGACCACAGAAAGTAGATGATCAACAACTGATGACCGGATTGATGGCCGTGCTCAGAGCCAAGGGTTTTGATGGTGCCAGCATGAACGATCTGTCAGAAGCGACCGGTTTGAAAAAGGCCAGTCTCTATCATCGCTTTCCAGGTGGTAAAAAGGAAATTGCTGAAGCCGTGCTGGCCTATACGGGAGACTGGAGTGAAATCAATATTCAACAGGTACTGACCGACCAGAGCCAAACACCCCTGCAAAGACTACAGCAGGCCATTGCGAACATCCGTGCGCTGTATGATGACGGACAGGCCATTTGCATCCTAAGGGCACTGACGATGGACTCCAGCCTGCCCCTCTTTGGCAATCTCATAGAGGAGCGCTTTCAGGTGTGGATCGATGCCTTTGCGCAGCTGGGCAGAGACTTTGGTTTTGCGGATGAAAAGGCCAAAAAGCTGGCCCTGGAAACGCTGATCAGGGTGCAAGGTTCATTGGTGCTTTCCAAAGGACTCGGAACGGTAGAACCCTTCCAGCAAAACCTGATAGAAATAGAACGCATATATACATCATAAAAAAATTTACTTATCAATTTTACCGATCGTTCGGTAATTAATAACAACATTATGAAAACAAACATCAACTCATGGACACCAAACCAGGTTTGGCACCATATCAACCGAGTCACTTTACTTACTGCGCTGGTCATCATGACGGGCCTCAGCACCTATGCCAGCGAATACCACTATGGAGAAAAGAGCAAAGATCGCTATCCTACCCTCCACAAGACAGTAGAGGTAAACGGAGTGGAAATCTTCTACCGGGAGGCCGGTAACCAAAACAAGCCTACCATCCTGTTGCTTCACGGCTACCCCACTTCCTCGCATATGTTCAGAAACCTGATTGAAGACCTGTCAGATAAGTACCACCTGCTTGCTCCTGACTACCCGGGATACGGCCGCAGCGAGCAGCCTCCTATGTCAGAGTTCGAGTATACCTTCGATAATATGGCCAGGATTGTGGAAGGCTTTATTGAGGCCATGAAAGTTGAAAAGTTCAGCATTTATCTGATGGATTATGGTGCCCCCATTGGCTATCGCATCGCGCATAAGTATCCGGAACGCGTGCAGTCGCTGATTGTACAAAACGGTAATGCCTATGAAGAAGGTCTGACTGACTTCTGGAATCCCCTGAGAACCTACTGGAATGACCGCAGTGAAGCCAATGGCAAAGCCCTGGAACCCTTTCACCAGACGGACGGTCTGAAATGGCAGTACCTCCATGGCGTTCAGGACAGCTCCAAAATCAGTCCGGATAACTGGCTGCTCGATCTGCAGCACCTTACCCGACCTGAGAACAATGAAATCCAACTGGCCATGTTCTATGACTACCAGAACAATGTTAAGCTCTACCCTCAATGGCAGGCCTATTTCAGAGCTTATCAGCCCCCTACCCTTGTTGTATGGGGAAAGAACGACATCATATTTCCGGCTTCAGGTGCGCATCCTTACAAAGAAGACCTTAAAAATGTAGAGTTCCATCTGCTCAACACGGGGCACTTCGCGTTAGAAGAAGAAGGTGCAGCTATTGCCCGTTACATAGACGGGTTTATGAAAAAGAATAAAATCAGATAAAGAGGATTGATCACTCCTCATAGCTCTATGGAACCAATGGGGAGTGATTGACATTCAAGGTATAACTGCAGAAATCATGTCACAGAACTTTATGCAACTGGCTTTTACCGATAGTGTAAAAGAGGAACAGGAAAAATACGGGTCACGCATCAGCTATCAGCGAATGGAAGACCGCAACCCGAACCAGACGAAACTGTCTATCAGAGAAACACACTTTATTGAGCAAAGAGATGGTTTTTACCTGTCTACGGTAGGAGAAAACGGCTGGCCCTATGTACAGTTCAGAGGTGGTCCGCGAGGCTTTCTTAAGTCAATTGATGCGCACACCCTGGCTTATGCAGACTTCAGGGGCAATATGCAGTACATCAGTAGCGGCAATATGAACAGTACCCGCAAGGCTGCATTGATTCTGCTCGACTATGCCTCGCGCACACGCATTAAAATCTGGGCGGAGACAGAAACACTGGACCCGGATGAGCACCCTGACTTATTGGAAAAACTCACTGACCCTGATTATCAGGCTAAGGTAGAACGCATTGTTGTCTTTCGTATCAAGGGCTTTGACTGGAACTGCCCACAGCACATCACTCCCAAATTCACTTTTGAAGAAGTAAAGGAGCTGATCAGGGAGAATCCGGAGCTGCTGGATGAGTTAAAAACTGACAGAGATAAGACCTGAGGTAATGGACATGAACTATCTGCGACCAGAAGCCAGGGTAACCAATACAGCACTGCATTATGACTGAACACGAAGCATATATGACCCGATGCCTGGAATTGGGCCGGGAGTCGATGAGCCTGGGCAATGCACCGGTAGGTTCTGTGCTGGTAATGCATGGAAAAGTCATTGGCGAAGGCCTGGAGCTGGGCAAAACCAAAAACGACATTACCTGCCATGCAGAAATCGAAGCGATTCGTGATGCTCTGAAAAAGACAGGTTTGGCTAAACTGACCGGGGCTCAATTGTACACCACCCACGAACCCTGCCTTATGTGTTCTTACGCCATACGGCATTATGAAATTGGCGAGGTGTACTATGGTCTGGCCACAGGAGAAATCGGAGGGCATTCTTCTGATTACAAGCTGCTGGAAACAGAAACCATTTCTATTTGGAAAAAGCCTCCGCAACTGACCGGGGGCCTGATAGCCACTGTCTGTGAAGCTTTACATACAGAATTTCTCGATTTAAAAAGGAAAGAATCATGATTGTGTTATATCACCCGAAGGACCTCATAGAGGCCCCGGACTGGAAATCACAACTGGAACGGATGACCGTGGCCCACCTCATGGTTGAGTCTGCTGAGACAACACCTTACCTGCGGGAAGGCAAAAAAGAAGTAAAGGGTATCGCAGCGATAAATCAGTTTCTGGAAGAATACAAGGCCTTTGTGGCCACCTGGAATCAGGACCGCTGCGATATGTGGTTTTTTGATGAGGATTAATGAGCCACTGCGGCCTTCTTAGCCTTATCCGTAAGCTTCTTCAGGAAGAAGAGCGCCACCAATAGCAATGCCATCGGAATCAGGGTATAGGTAAAGGCAGAGCTGGCCCCTACCTCCTTAAACAGGTAACCGATAATTCTTGATCCCAGAGAACCTCCCAGTGCGGAGAAAATAATGATCAGTCCTGACATAGGGCTATGCAGGCTCTTGGGAAGGGCACTCAAAACCACTGAGTTCAGCAGTGGATAGATAGGAGCGATAAACAGCCCTACGATTGGGAAAGCATAACCGATCAGGGGAATATCTGCCAGAGTTTCCACTCCGGTGATATTGGCTTCGGCCGCTTTTGGCAGTACAAAAAGTACAATGCCCATAGCTCCGATGATACAGCAGACCAGTACAGGCACCCATGAAAACTTCTGGGCCAGGTAGCCGGCCAGAATTCGGCCAACACCCAATGAGATCGCCAGAATACTGGCCATCATAATGGCAATGTTCTCAGGCAGGTTCAGCACGGTGTTGTTAAAGGTCGGCAGCCAGGTCATAATGCCCTGCTCTATCATCACAAAGAGGAAAGCACTGACTACAAATACAATCACCAGCACAGTGGCCAGCAGCTTAAACATGGCTGCAAAATCTTCAGCCAGGTTGCTTCCCGGAATTTCTTCCTGCTCTGAAAAATCAGCCCTCAACAAAAAGAGGAAAGACAGCACAGCTAACCCTGCAAGTAGCCAGTAGACATTCAGCCAGGCATTGGGATCACTCTCTGAGTTAAAGGCGGGAAACAGAAAGTAAGCCAGGGCAATACCGAACATAAAGAACCCTTCGATATTACTCATCAGGCTATTGTGTTCCTTTTCGCCATTGGTCACCAGGCCTATCGAAGCATAAACCGATACTTTGATCAGGGCAAAAGAGACCCCCACACTGGCAAATAAGAGCTTGGCCGACCAAAAGGAATTGCCGAAATACATACCGACACAGGCCACAGACACCAGGGCAAGCGCGATAAGCATGGCCTTCTTATACCCGATACGCGGCAGAAATGATGCTACCAGAAAGGAGACAATGGCAATAGGCATATCCTTGAAAAGCTCCAGCACACTTGCCTCCACCTCATCTACCCCGTAGATATTCTGAGACTTGAGAATCACAATACCCACACTATTGAGCAGTATGGCAAAGACAAAGTAATTGATATAAAGCGAGAGCTTAATCGGATTTTTCATGGCGCGTTTCGTTAAGGCTGATCAGGTCAGTCTATCAATTAATAAAAAAATCCCGAGCCTCACACAGTTTACGGCCAACAAATAAGCCCTGCCACTCTACATATAGTCTGGATTTAGTTCGAAATAATTGGCTATTTTCATTCCATAACCGAACCCAACACTATGATACGCAAGACCATCCTCTGCAGCCTTGTACTCTCCTGCTACACCCTGTTCATATATGCTCAGGAACCCAATATTGCTGAAATACCAGATGTAGCCAAAAGCAGGCAAACCCTCAGCATTAACGGTGAAAACATCCAGCTGAACACAGCAGCCGGCACTATGCTGGTAAGAGACGAAAACAATATGCCCATTGCCAATTTCGGATTTACCAGCTATACGAAGGTTGGTGCAAAAAACAGTGCAGCTGACAAAAGCCGTCCTATCATGTTTGCCTATAATGGCGGCCCCGGCTCTTCCTCTTTCTGGCTGCACATGGGTGTTTTGGGCCCTAAGCGCATTGTCGTGGATGATCCCAACTTCAACAAGGCAGCTCCCTATCAGCTTGTAAACAATGAGTATTCTGTTCTGGATATGGCCGACCTGGTGATGATCGACCCGGTAGGGACAGGACTGAGCGTACCTGTAGGCGAGTCTGAATTCAAAGATTTCTGGGGAGTGGATCAGGACATCCGCAGTATCAGCCTGTTTATTACACAATACCTGATCAGGCACGGCCGAATGAACTCGCCCAAGTACCTGCTGGGAGAAAGCTATGGTACTTTCAGAAATGCCGGTATCATGAATCGGCTGTTGGGCCAGGGCATTGCGCTGAATGGTGTGATCATGGTTTCGGCCGTTTTTGATCTGCGCACCCTGATGTTCCCTCCCGATGATGACATGCCCTACATCGTGCACTTCCCCACCTATGCGGCAACGGCCTGGTATCATAAACAGGTAAAAGACCGGCCTGACGATCTGGAGACTTATCTGGATGTGATCAGACAGTTTACACGGGAGGTTTATGTACCGGCTCTTTTTCTGGGTGATGCCATAGCTCCCGAAGCCAAACAAGCAGTGGCCGACAACCTGGCCGATTTCACAGGCATCGATGCAGACTACTGGATAAAAGCCGATTTGAGAGTGACGGCCAGTGAATTCTTCGCTGAGTTTCTGAGAGAAAATCGCGAAACAGTGGGAAGGCTGGATTCACGCTATACCGGCATCAGTCAGGATGGCATTGCTCAAAACGGGGCTTTTGATCCGCAAAGCTCAGCCATCTCTCCCGCCTATATTCAGGGCTTTCTCGACTATTTCCATGAAACACTGGGGGTCAGCAAAGAACTCACCTACTCCATTACCGCAGGGCGCAGACCAGGCTTTCAGTGGGACTGGACTCATCAGGGCAATGGTGGCTGGGGTGGCAGTATGGCCGCTATTAATACAGGACCGGATATGGCCCAGGCACTTTCCCGCGACCCCAATCTGAAAGTACTTATCCTCAATGGTTACTATGATGTTGCCACCGTTTTCTACGGTGTAGAGCATTCTATCAACCACCTGGGGCTGGCTCCGGAAATCAGGGATAACATCATCATGGAGTACTATGAAGCAGGCCATATGATGTATACACACCAGCCTTCACTGGTAAAATTCAAAAAAGATGTGGGCGACTTTATCAAGAATACGTCCAACTGAGCAAAAAATACCCGATTTTCACTAGCTTTCGGGAAATTTTCGGAATGAACGCGAGACTAGTCAGAACGCTTAGTATCATCTTGTTAATTGCCGCCAACATTGGCTGTGACCAGGTGAGTAAATCTATGGCCAGGGAACAGATAGCATATGGTGAGCAAATTGAAGTGGCCGGAAGAGCCCTGATGCTGACCAAAGTAGAAAATACAGGAGCCTTCCTGGGGCTGGGGTCTGAACTGCCCGAATGGCTTAAGAACATTCTGCTGCTGGGTCTGCCCGGACTGGTAATGATCGGTATTTTCGTTTTTCTCCTGATCAAACCCGACCTGACCAAAACCACCATTGCGGGCCTCACCTTTATTGTTGGCGGGGGTATAGGCAATCTCTATGATCGTATTCTGTATGGAGAAGTAACTGATTTCCTTCATATGGACTTTGGTGGCGTCTTCAGGACAGGCATCTTCAATATGGCCGATGTATCTGTGATGGTAGGTACTGGGCTGATACTTCTTGAAAGCTTCAAGAAAGACAAGTCAAAAGAAACAGCGCAAGCTGAAACGGATTCTCCACAAGCCTGAACATAGCGAAGAAAAAGACGGCTTTCCCGTCTGCTATGCCAGTGATGCACGAAGCTGGCGCAACTGGCTCACGGCCAATCACAAGACAGTAAAAAGTGTCTGGCTGGTGATCTATAAAAAGACCAGCCATACGCCCAGTGTTTATTATGATGAAGCAGTAGATCAGGCACTCTGCTTTGGCTGGATTGACAGTAAACCCAACAAACGCGATGGGGAAAGCTACTACCAGTTCTTCTCAAAACGCAACCCCAAAAGCAACTGGAGCCGTGTAAACAAGGAGAAAATCGCCCGACTCTCCACAGAAGGCCTGATGGCTACTGCCGGCCTGGCCATGGTGAAAGAGGCCAAAGATCGCGGTACCTGGGATGCACTGAATGATGTGGAAAACGGAGTGATTCCGGATGACCTGCAACAGGCCTTTTCAAAGTACCCTCATGCTCAGCACAACTTTACGGCCTTTCCAAAATCAGTAAAACGCGGTATCCTGGAATGGATTTTCAACGCGAAGAGACCGGATACCCGTAAGAAGAGAATAGAGGAAACCGCCAGACTGGCTAATGACAATATCCGGGCTAATCAGTTCAGATAACCGAAGTTTACTGGTCACTCAGCTTTCTTCTTGCTGAACATCCAGTTGAAAACGGATCGATTGAAAGGATCATTCAAGGGGTTTTCCTGCCCCATACCTGTACCATCGTAGGTGCGGGTCCAGGCATCGTGCCCGACTCCCGGGTAAGTGGTAATGAGCGCCCTGACCTTGGGATTGGCTGCATTGATCGCATCCACAATTTGCTTGGAGCCTCGCTCAAAAGGAATCACCCGGTCTTCCTCTCCGTGAAAGGCCCAGACAGGCACATCACCAAAGGTAGATACCAGGTTTTCTGCCCCGGCCCCTGCTATTGGTACGGCTGCCGCTGGAATTGACCTGCTGCCCAGGTTACGGATGTATTCAAATATACCTACTCCGCCAATGCTGATTCCCGTGATATAAATACGTGAAGGGTTTACCCTGTAGGTATTTTGCAAATGTTCAATAAAGCCGTGCACCGTATTTGGCTGCCAGTCAAAATCGGTAATCATAAGCTGGGGTGAGGCTACCAGCATGGGAAACTCGGGGTTCCAGGTCCCCTCCTCTATCATTTTGGGTGGACCGTTTCTCAAAACCTTATGGAGGTCATCCTGGCGTATCGGGTCTCCGAAATCCGAAATACCATGCAAGTAGATCAGCAACGGATAGTCCTGGCTATCTTCAGCATAACCTCCCGGCTCATAGAGGTAATAGGCATAATCGGGGCCATTTGCCTGTAAGGGAACGGCCGTATGAGTACCTCCTGTATCCTGCGAAAGGGCTTCCAGATCAGCCTTTGCTGTATTGACAAAAGGTGCCTGGTCATCTGAGCCGCAGGCTACCAATACTAACATCAGCAAAATCAATCCGGAGTTTCTCATAAGGTTCTGTTAAGACTGTCAACAAGATAAGTCACCATCTATATTGGTTAAGTCGGCCAGGCTGCCTTCAACCTGATTAAATCGCCCCACCGACAGTTGAATAAGATACGACACAATTTTAAATAATGAGTATATTCGATCACAACAAGCGATTTCAGTTATCGCCTTTTAGTGTCTTGTTAAACTCTCATATCTTCATCCCTGATGTCAAAAGATGGGTACCTTCTGATTCTTGTCGCGCTCTATTTTCTTTATGATTACGCTATCAAAATAAGGTCTGCTTATCGCTACAGAAAGGATATCATGGCATCAGAGCATGATAACAAGTTTGTATTCAGCAGGAATGATGGTTTTACTTTTATACCCGTCATACCACTGGTCATCATAATAATCTTTGTCCCATCACTACCATCAGTCCTTTTGATGTTACCATTTACTTTGATCCTGTTAGTCCTCTACATTAGCTTCAACCAGCAACGGGTCAACCTGGAAGAGGATATCGTACTTTTTAAAGACAGGGAAGTCAGAGTCAGCAACACTGAGGTTACCAGGGTGAGTATCTCAGAGAATGAAGTGATTATTGATACCACAAAGTATCTGAACCACTACAGCTTCAAAAGCAAAAGACTAATGGATAAGAACTGGATTGATTTTCAGAAAGCCATCGGGCAGTATACCTCACAGTTCAATCACATAAAAGTTGAGAAGGTATGAAAGACTGGAGTATATATGTGTCCTGGTATTATTTGTTAATCCTGTTAAATATAGGCATGGTTATCAGAATCGGCCAATGGTTCTTTAAACAGAGGCACATCCGGGAAGTAGTTGTCAATCAGGAATCACCGGGTGTATTCCGTTTCAAATCCAGACAACCCGATTGGGTCCAAACCGCTATCTACTTTACAGCATTCCCCATGGCGCTATGGGCTATTGAGTATTATCCCGTGCTTACAGAAAGCACCACGGTACTGTATCTGATTTATATGTTTTTGTTCCTGAAACAAAGAAAGCTGGGTATCATTTCTCTGGATGCAGAGGCAATTAAAACTTCAGAAGGAAACCAGGATATCCATTTCAAACGTATCAAGAGCATAAAATTCGCCAGTGACCATATTGAAATCTGGACGAAATCCCTGATTCAGCACTATCATGAATTCACAGAACCAGAACTGGGCGATGGATGGGAAGACTTTAAAAAAGAACTCCTGCTCGCAGTACGAGACAAAGACTGGATTACAGTAACAACCACAGTAAAATCACCAGAATCAGCAATACCGCCACCCAGGTCGTTCCCTTCGCCTGAGTCGGAAACTCATACTGGCAAATAGGACAGATTTTCTCTGATTGATCTACTTCCATAGCACAGGAAGGACACTCTTTCTTTTTCATGAGATTTATCGTCTGTGAAAACTAGCCTTTCAACACATTAATACAAAATTTCAGAGTCAGGATTGCTAACCATCGTTATCTTCCCGACACCAAGTAAAGAGAATGGCCAGGACTTTGATTAAAACCGAACTCGCCTACCTGAAGCAACTGGCTTCAGAGCGCATACGCATATCTCCGGCTCCAGTTTCCAACGGCAATAAGCTCTTACTGCTGGGAACGGTTTATCTGCTTTTAAACCTGGTGGTTGTGCTCTTACTAAGCTGGCCACTCAATGTGCTCTTTCCTGAAATTGAGGAAGCTTATGGTGCCATGGAAGACTTCACTGAGCTGGAGTTTACGCTGATGGCTGTTTTTCTGGCACCTCCTCTGGAGGAATTTATTTTCCGACTGCCGATGCGGTATAGCAAAAGAAACCTTCGCATCTGGTTGATACTGACGGCACTTTTTACGGTGATCTTTCACTGGGCCATCAGCCTGGTGCTTTTGGCTTTCTGGCTGTACTGGATGACTTCAGGAAATAACAGGCAATTCGAAACGGATATCAAGCGCTTTTACAAACGCTATGGAGTCGCCATTTTCTGGTGCTTCACTTTCCTCTTCGCTGCAGTGCATATCTCCAATTTCAGCCTGGATAAGCTACCAGCTCATTTGTACCTGATTGCCATAGTTCCTCAGATCATTACAGGCGTCTTTCTGGGGGTAGTAAGGCTAAGGCTGGGCTTCTGGTGGGCCATGCTGCTCCATGCACTTTTCAATCTTGTCGTATCGCTTCTGGCCTGGGGCTGACCTGATTCTTTACAAACTCTCATCTGAGATGAGGAATTGGTCCGGATAAACTCTAATTTCAAAGGGTATACCTGCTTATGGAGACTTACGACCTGATTTACATAGCCCTCATTATATTGACCTCTCTGATCATTGTGAAGTCCGGTATACGCCTCTTCAGGTACCGGGAAGAGGAAGTGGATATCTCTCAAAACCCTGAGAACGGCTTCCTTTTTACAAGTTATGAATCCCTCAACCAACTTTTTTACTGGGGAATCACCATGTGGTTGCTTTCACAACAACCCCTTGAAAAAGGCAGTGTTTATATCATCCTGTTGATTTCTGTTTTTACTATTCACGCCATCGTCCTCCTGATCAGGTGGCCCGGAGAAATTCTGACCATTGAGCAGGACAGACTCAATTTCCGGTTCGGTAACTCCAGAAGACTGGATGAAATTAAGGGAGTTACTGTGGCACAGGACCATATGGTTATTCATGCCAGAAACTTCCCTAAGAAAACCAAGTTCCTGAAAAGCAGATGTAAAAGCAACTGGGATCACCTGAATGCTGCCGTACTTGAGTTTGTTGCGCAAAATCCTGACATCGAAATCAGGCATATAGACGAGCCATCAGAAAAAGCCTTGCCTTGATTAGGCACCTCTTCAGGCTAAGCTATTCCCAGAACAGCTTTGGCTTTATTCAGGTAGCTCACCCTGTCATCCAGTCCGTTAAGCCCCCCATTGATTCGTCTCGTCACAGTATTGACATCATCATTATCTGCATGTGTATTGAGGCTGCGCGAATTCCAAAACCACAGTGAGGCAGCCACAGCAGCATAGGGGTCAGTGGCTAACTGATCAGGGTCACTGAGTAAATCTTTGCCTATGGCATTTCCGCAGTTGGTATAGTTTTCTTTGCCCGTGAGCTGAATCAGCCCTCTGCCTCTGAATTTCCAGCCTTCACCACTGGCCTCATCACCATTGCCCATACGACTGGCGTACACGCGGTTGGCAATTTTCTCGGGTTGACGTGCATAGGCCTCTGCCAGCTCGTCCGATGGGAAATATTTACCAAAAACGGCTCTCAGGGCCCCGGCACTATAATTCAGGTTTTCTGAGCTGTAACGAAAGCTTCCACTTTCATGGGCAATCTGGGCTATAAAGTGAGCAACCCTTATGGGAGAGTGTACCTCATATTTTTGCATTTCAGCATTCAGCGCAGGTGTATACTTCTCTATGTGTTCATCAGTCGCATTGGTAAGGATATCCTTAAGCTGCAGGGCTGTTATGACCACAAACTCAGCTGGTGGTACAGGAGATACTCCCACAGAAACAGGTGCCGCAGGTGTTGGCTGATCATCAGAAGCCTCACCGGGGATTTCCAGCTCCTGCCCCACGCTTAGCGCATTGGGGTTCTCCATGTTATTCGCCTTCGCTATTTCCATATAGCGGGATGCATTGCCTAAAAATTTTGTTGCGATTTTCCCCAGGGTATCTCCCGGTTGCACTGTATACTTAGCCATAGGTTCTTGTGTTTTGAGCACTTAAGATAGAGTATCCCGGCTGCACTATAGCAGTCGGCAATCAGATTATTAATAGTAAATTATGCACAAAGAAGCTTTCGCGGCATTAAACTATGAATACTCTGAACTGATTTGTTTTATTTGTTTGGTCAAATACCGTGTCTTCATTAACTCCCCCCCTGCTATGACCGCCATGAAATCCGATCGTACTCCTTTAAGAGCCCTCAGGTGCTGGTCTTATATTTTCCTGTTTCTCATAAGCATTCCGCTCATAAGGGCTCAGGAAAAACCAGATCTGGCCTCACTGGATTTCAAATCCCCTTTCGAGGAAAAGGTATTCAGCAATCTGGAAGAAGCGCAAGACCTGGATTTACTAATGGCTATATCCGATGGCATGACAGAAGCGAAAGTCAAAGCCATCACCACCTATATATCGGACTTCAGAAAAGCACTGGAAAAGAAAAAATTCGGCTCGAAAAATGAGGAAAAGAAGCTTAAAATCCTGTTTGACCTCACCCACGATCGCTTCTTTGACCAGTATATAGAGGTATCTAATTTTTACGAGATTTTTCGCACACGGGAGTACAACTGTGTGTCAGCTACAGCTCTCTATGCACTTATACTGAAGAGCTATGGCATTCCCTATCAAATCAAGGAAACTCCAACCCATGTATATGCCGTAGCCTATCCTTATACAAAGAACATTCTGCTGGAGTCCACAGCCCCACAATCCGGTTATTTCTCACCGAGCCAAAAAGACATTGAAAGAGCCGTTGAGGCCCTGGTGGAATCAAAATATATTAAACAAAGTGAGGTAGACCGGCAGGGAATCACGCAGGTATACAATAACTTCTTTTACAGCAAAGACAACATTGACATCAGGCAGCTGGCAGGTCTGCAGTATTATAACGAAACCCTGCAGCACCTGGAAAAAGAGCAATACAAAGCGGCACTTAATGCAGTCAGAAAATCAGCTCTGCTCTACCCCTCTGAAAAGATAGACTTTCTGGAATCAAGTATCATGGTAAGCATCTTTGCCGAAAGTGATTTCGACTCACTGGACGATATCAGATTACTTGCGGATTTCACCAATCTAAATGGTGACTCAGAGTCAATGGTGACCGAAACCTATAAAATCATACTGAACAACAACCTGCTGGTTAAGGATAACGGAGCCTTCGTTGACTCGGTCTATCAAACGCTTACAGACAAACTCAAAGATGCTGAGATCAAAAAGACTATTTCTGAAAGCCACTTTATCGCCTATGGCGAATATCACCTGAGAAAATCTCAGACCACCAAGGCCCTGGAAAAGCTGAAGAAGGCCTATGAACTCAACAGTAAGAATGTGGGCACGCAATCGATGATTACTGATTGTCTTGTACAAAAGTTTGCCCGCGGTGGCAGCACACGTACCATCTCCAGTATGAACGAATATGAGGCGGAATTCACTTTCCTGACAGAAAACAGCCTCTACCAATCCATCAAATTCTATAACTACAGCTTTTTGGGCTATATGCAATTCAGAGAAGACAACCGGAAAAAGGGGCTTGAATACCTTGGACTCATGGACGAATTGCGGGATAAATTCGGGGAAGACCTGAAAATTGATGATGCCCGGTATGGGATGATCTATGCCGAGGCTGGCGCCCACTACTACAGAAAAAAGGAATATCAAAAGGCCAAAGAAATTATTGAGAAGGGACTGGAAAGGGTACCTGATCATACGGAGCTGATCGCCCGGCTGGAAATAGTGATGGACGCCCTGAAGTAATATGGTGACCTCGAAAAAAGCCATCATTGTTGGAGCATCCTCCGGTATAGGCAAAGCGCTGGCCCTGCAGTTGGCCAATAGTGGCTATAAGACAGCCATCACGGGGCGCAGAGCCGGGCAACTGGACACTGTAAAGCAGAGCTACCCTGACAATATCATCACCTCCAGCTTTGATTGTACGGAAGCCGATAACGGAACTGAACTGGACGCCATAACAAAGCGTCTGGGAGGTCTGGACCTGCTGATTATCAGTGCGGGTATGGGAGACCTCAATGAGTCACTTGACCCTGAGATAGAAAACCGCACAAACCGCCTGAACATTCTGGCCTTCACAGAAATAGCAGACTGGGCCTATCAACACTTTCATACACAAGGTCATGGTCAGCTTGTGGCCATCACCTCTATTGCCGGACTTCGGGGTAATAAAATGGCACCTGCCTACGGGGCCTCCAAGGCCTACCAGATCGCCTATATGGAGGGCTTAAGACAAAAAGCGCAGAATGCCCGGAAGTCTGTTATCATCACAGATATACGGCCGGGTTTTGTGGACACTGCCATGGCCAAAGGACCGGGAAAGTTCTGGGTGGCCAGCCCTGAAAAGGCAGCACGACAGATTCTGAAGCATATCCGAAACAAGCGCAGTGTGGCCTATGTAACCAGGCGATGGAGGCTCTTTGCCCTGCTGATGAAGTGGATGCCCCGCGGGCTTTACAAACACTTTTAATACATTGCGGCCATGTCCGTTCAGCTGGTGATCTTCGATATTGATGGTACACTTTCCGATACCAAAAAGGTAGAGGACAAATGCTTTATGACGGCTTTTCACAAAGCATTCGGGCTTGACATCAGCCAGGCAAACTGGGATGATTTTCCGCACGTTACTGACTGGGCCATCACTGAAACCATTATCAGCCGGGCCTGGGAAAGACTGCCCACCGCTGAAGAATATGAGCGCATCATAGGCCTTTTTGAAAAAGAACTGATCTCAGAGCTGGAGAGAGAGCCCGGCCAGTTTAAGGAGATACAGGGTGCCTCCGCTTTCTTTCATCTCCTTCAGGGTCAGGAGGCATTTCAGGTGGGCATTGCCACGGGTTCCTGGTCACGATCTGCCAGGATTAAACTGAAGGCCATCGGTATTGATCAGACACCTGTTGCTTTTGCCCACAGCGATCTGCACAAGTCAAGAGCAGATATTACCAGGGCAGCCATCGGTCAGGCACAAGAGCTGACAAAGCGGCCTTTTGACCAGGTCGTTTACTTCGGAGATGGCTCATGGGACTACCGAACCTGCAAGGAGCTTGATATTCCGTTCATCGGTATCGATGTAAAAAACGATGGCAAGCTCTCGAATCTTGGTGCTCAGCACGTATTTCAGCACTTTAGCCAACAGGAAGCCATCCTTGAGCTGCTCGACACACTGCGCAGTCAATAAGCCCGAAACCACAATCGCAATTGCTATCAAAAATTTCTCCTGTGAAGGCTGTATCATTGCACTGAGAAATGAGTAGCGAAACAGTCACTTCAGCCACCCACGCCCAGCGCATAGAAAAGACACTGAACTTTATAGAGCAGTCGCTTAAAAGCCCGCTGAACCTGGACCAGGTAGCTGAAGAAGCCTGTTATTCCAAATATCACCTGATCCGCTTATTTGGAGAAGTTGTGGGTGAAACGGTGATGGATTATATCCGCAAGCGCAGAATTTCGGCTTCAACCGCTGAATTGATTACGACAAAGGATTCTATCCTCTCCATCGCGCTGGCTTATCAGTTTGAGTCTCAGGAAGCCTATACCCGCTCTTTTCAGCAGGTTTTGGGTATGCCGCCCGGTAAATACCGCAGGCGTGGCAACCGGCATCAGGTAGGTTATGAACGTTATACGCTCTCTCCCGAAAACATAAAGAACTTAGAAAATTTCAATATGGAACCCCGCATCGTAGAAATAGCAGAAAGAAAACTGGTAGGCATGAAAACAGAAACCTGCCTGATGGACAATCAAATCCCAAAGCTCTGGCAGACCTTTATGCCCCAGCGTTTTTCCATCCGGAACAGCCTGCTCACCGGCTTCTTTGCCGTGCATGAGCGGGATATGAGTGTCAGTTTTGAAAGCTTCACTCCGGCCACGCGCTATACCAGCTGGGCGAGCATTGAGGTTTCGGCCTTTGAGCAAATCCCCGAAGGGATGGAAACACGCTCACTCGCAGGTGGTCTGTATGCTATTTTTATCCACAAAGGACCTGCCCAGAACTTTAAGGCTACCATGGACTTCATCCACGGACAATGGTTGCCCAACTCAGTATATGAGATAGACGAGCGAGATCAATTTGAAATTATGGCCGAAGACTACCTGGGTCCACAGCATCCTGAAGCAGAAGAAGAGGTTTGGGTGCCCATACGCTTAAAGTGATCATTGACCGGGTATTGATATTCATTGAGGTTTAGACCTCAGGGGTCAGGCTGCATTGTATCGACAAGTTATCAGTAGTCAGTTAATGGTCATCTGGGGAATATATCCCCGGAGTTAATGGACGCAAATCATCGGGGGCACTTAATTAGTTGTATCTCGGGTTTGTTTTATAGCAAAATCTAAGCTTACCTTGAGACCACTAACCCCTTACCTGAAAGCCAAATGAAAAGAGTTTTAATTACAACCTGTCTTTTAGTATCAGTGCACCTTACTATCGTGGCACAAAGTCAGGACTTCAGACAGATTGAGATTGATAAGCAGGTATGGCAGCCTTTTCATGCGGCATTTGAAGCCAGAGACGCCAAAGCGCTGAACGCACTCTATGCAGATGAGGTGCTGCGGGTAACACCTGATGGGGTAGACACGCAAAACCTGTTTAAGCAGCAGAATGTTGAGAGCTATGCCAGCAGCCGGAATAGCGGAATAAAGACTTCGCTCGACTTTTGGTTTGAAAGCCGGCAAACCACGGATGACACTTCCTACGAAACAGGCATTTTTAAAATTACCTCAGATAATAAGGGCAACCGCAGTACCTTCTACGGTCAGTTTCATATCGTGATTAAGAAGATTAACGGCACCTGGAAAATCACCCAGGACTGGGATTCTCCCAACATTAACGGTCGGGCTATTACGGCCGAAGATTTTAAGCGAAAAGCTCCTATACAGTTTTAGGCATCAGCCTTAAAACGACTGCAGAAAGATCAACAGGATCAGCACCGGGCATACCACTTTAAGGAATATGGGCCAGATCTTATAGAAAAAGCTCTGTTCAATTTCAGGAAAACCATTCTTCAACTCGTTCAACAGAATATTCTTCCTGATTACCCAGCCGGCAAAAATGGCGATGGCCAGACCTAGAAAAGGCTGCCCATAAACCGTGGTAGCCGTAACAAGGCCATTGAAGAGGGCATCGTAGTTCAGCACCACGATGATACTCACGAGCCAGAAGAATCCACCCGTAAACAATGTGGCCTTTTTCCGTTCCGCCTTGCCACTGTCGACAACGTAAGCTACTACGGGTTCCAGCATAGCGATGGAAGAAGTAAGGGCAGCAATACTCATCAGCAGAAAGAAAACCAGCGCCACCACAGGCCCAATGGGACCCATAGAGTCGAAAAGCCCGGGAAGCACCTGAAAAATCAGATTGGGCCCGGAGATGAGGGCGCCCTGGGCATCAAAGATTTCAGTACCCAGATTGGCCGCAGCATACATAGCCGGGATAATCAACAGACCGGCAATAAAGGCTACCCCGATATCGCAAATGGTTACCAGCCAGCCCAGCCTGGTAAGGTTGGCCTCTTTGCGCGTATAAGACCCGTAAACCAGCATGCCGCCTACTCCTAAAGAAAGAGAAAAGAACGCCTGCCCCATGGCACTCGTAATAAGCTTTGGATCAAAGATTTTGTCGAAATCAGGAAGTAAATAGACGCTAAGCCCCTCTGAAGCTCCATCCAGGGTAAGCACGTAGATGACCAGGACAGCGAAGAGCACAAAAAGCATTGGCATAAAGCGCTTCGACCATTTCTCTATCCCCTTGTTCACTCCACCTGACACAATGAGAATCGTAAGCAAAAAGAAGATTGAGGTAAATACTGCGTTACTGCTTTCACTCTGGCTGATGACCCAATCGGCAAAAGTCTCCATTCCCAAAAACCGGCCCAGAGGCTCGACAAAATAGGCGATCATTCCTCCGGCTATGATGGAATAAAAGCTGAGAATAAAGCCCACGGTGACCAGGCCCAATATGCCAATCCAGAAGTACCCTTTACCCCCACCTAGTTTTTTGTAGGCATCGGGAGGCGCGAGACGGGTATAACGACCGATGGTAAACTCAGCCATCAACACGGGATAGCCCACCAGAAAGGCCAGTATGATATAGACCAGTACAAAAGCCGC
>DIYF01000143.1:0-22441 GCA_002427745.1 Roseivirga sp. UBA6061
TCAGGACTTTGGATCTCTTCTCCTGCCAGTCTGCCACTCACATTGCTGATGATCGGGTATTGGGGAGCATGATAAGTAATCTGACCTGCCACCTGCCGGAAGGCCGGTAGTATCTCTTCCATTAAAGGGCTGTGAGAGGCCTGAGATATCGGTAAGACCTTGACTTTGATGTCTGAATTCTTCAATTGATCAGCCATGGACTCTATCCCTGCTGCGGCTCCGCTGATCAGGGTTTGTCTGGGGCCATTCTCTCCGGCTACGCTTACTGAGGGCTCCTTGTCCAGGTAGGGCTGTAATTCAGCAATGCTGGCTTCTACAGTGGCCATCTTGCCGGCCTGCTTTACTGAGGCCATCAGCTTACCACGGGCGGCTACCAGCCTGATGCCATCTTCCAGACTGAAGACACCTGCTACAGTGGCTGCTACCAGCTCTCCCAGGCTATGGCCCATCAGTATATCCGGTTCTATACCCCAGCTTTGCCAGAGACGGGTCAGACTGTATTCTACGGCAAATAAGGCCAGCAGCATATAGTCGATCTGGTCCAGCTTAGCTGCTTCTGCTGCAGAAACAGGTACAAAGATGATCTGTTTAAAGTCTCCTCCGGTCTCCTGCTGAATCAGTGACAGGCACTCATCGAAGGTAGTAGCAAAGGTCTTTTCGCTCTCATAGAGTTCTTTGGCCATGCCTGTATACTGGCTGCCGCCTCCTGTATACAAAAAGGCCAGCTTACCCGGACTGGTACGTATCGGGTGAATGGGACCTGAGAGCTTACTGAGGAGTGATTCCTTATCGGAAACTACCAGACCCAGGCGGCTACGGAAGTGACTGCGCGTGGTCGACAGGCTATAGGCCAGGGCTTCCAGAGATTGTTCAGAATGGCTCTCTATATGCGTCTTCAGTTTGGCCAGCTGACCTTGAAGGGCTTCTTCTCCTTCTCCTGATACCGTCAATAACTGATAGGGTCTGGCGGGTAGTTTTGTCTCTTCTACCTCTTCATGCGCCTCTGCCGGAGCTTCTTCCAAAATGATATGGGCATTGGTGCCACTGATACCAAAACTGCTCACTCCTGCTCTGCGAGGGCTTCCGTTCTTCTGCCAGGGAATAGCATCCTGGGCTACTTTTACCGGGTAGGCTTCCCAGTCAATCTTTTCATTTAACTCCTCGCTATGCAAGCTCTTCGGGATCATACCGTGCTGCATGCTCAGTACTGTCTTTATCACTCCCGCTACTCCGGCAGCAGCAAGCGTATGTCCCATATTACTCTTAACTGATCCGATGACCAGAGAATCTGAAGACCGCTTTGCGGAACCGTATACTTTCCCCAAGGCCTGCACCTCAATAGGGTCACCCAGAGAAGTGCCCGTACCATGACACTCCACATAGTCCACCTGATCTGGTGAGAGCTTGGCGCGCTGCAGAGACTTTTTGATTACGGCTTCCTGAGAAGGGCCATTGGGAGCAGAAATCCCCTGGCTCTTGCCGTCCTGATTTACTGCACTTCCTTTGATCAGTGCCAGAATATTATCACCATCAGCCTTGGCTTTACTTAAAGGTTTGAGGATTACCACACCACAACCTTCACTCCAGCCCACCCCTTTTGCCTGATCTGAAAAAGTGCGGCAACGTCCATCACTGGCAAGGCCTTGTAACATACCGAAGCCTATATGCAAAGCGGGCGTCAGTATCAAAGACACTCCCCCGGCAATGGCCATATCGCAACCACCATTACGTATCTTTTCTATGGCCATATCCATGGCTACGAGCGATGAAGAACAGGCCGTATCCAGTGTAATACTCGGCCCTTTTAGTCCTAACCAATAAGACAGGCGGCCCGAAAGGATACTGGGTGCATTACTTACAGCTGCGCTGTCAATATCTTCAAAGCCATCTGACTGCATGAGGTCATACTCCCTTGTCATCAGCCCCATAAATACCCCGGTCTGGCTACCGTAAAGGGTCTCTTTGGAGAGGCCTGCATTTTCCAGGGCCTGCCAGGTGATTTCCATCAACAAGCGATGTTGAGGATCCAGATACTTAGCCTCAGAGGCAGACAATTCAAAAAAGGCATTGTCGAACTGGTCAATGTCTTCCAGAAATCCACCTTCCCGGGTATTCATTTTACCCGGAACTCCGGCTTCCTCAGAATAGATTTCATCCACATCCCATCTTGACAAAGGCACCTTACTGATGGCGTCACGACCGTCTTTGAGAAGCTTCCAGAAAGCTTCAGGACTATTTGCACCTCCGGGGAAGGAGCAGCCCATACCGATGATGGCAATTGGCTCATCATTGGCCTCATTTTCCAGCTCAGTAATTCGGTTTTTGAGCTTAGTAATGACTTTAAGCGAATTCTTCTTTATCCGGATGATCTCGTCTTGTTCCTTCATTTTTGATATTCGGCTTAATCCAGTTCGTTTTTCATTAATTCATCAAATGTTGAGTCGATCTCATCGTCCGTAAACTCATCGATATCCCCGGCAGGTTTCTGTTCTACAGGCTGTCCATCCTCTTCGGCACGCTTGAGAAGCGTAGTAAGGCGATCCAGTGTAGCGGCTATCTGATCATCCCCGAGGTTGACTGACAGGTCAGCATTCTGGCTTTGAATAAATTGTGTGATCGAATGCTTCCAGTCTACTTGTATCTCCTGCTCAAAGTCCATCTCATTTAAAATGAACCCGGATAAGTCACTGATAGTAGGATAATCGAAGATGAGGGTAGCAGGAAGCTTAAGGTCAAGTTTTCGGCTCAGTTGATTGCGAAGCTCAATGGCTTTCAGAGAATCCAGTCCCAGTTCAATGATAGGTTTGTCCAGGGCAAGGGTACCGGCACCAGCCAGTCCCAGCACCTCTCCCAATCCTTTTCTGAGCATATCTATCAGGTAGCTGCTTCTCTGTTCAGCGGGCAATTCCCTGATCTGTTTTATCAGTGTGTTTTGTTCCGGAGCTTGTCCGGACTCCAGCACTTCAGAGAAGAAGTCCGGTACCCTGCCAAAAGCGTTTTCCAGAGACTGTCGGAACTTACGCTTTTTCATAGGGAGCAGTGCGATTTGATTGACTTTCAGGCTCAAGGCTCTGTCCAGCAAATTCAGGCCCTGGTCTACAGGCAGAAAACCGATTCCTCTCTCTTCGATACGGGCTTTCTCGTCAATCCCCAGATCTGCCGCGAGGCCTACCTGAGAAACCGGTCCCCAATTGATACCCGATACGGGAAGCCCCTGTGAACCGCGATAGGTGATCAGCGCATCGAGAAACGCATTGGCAGCTGCATAATTCGCTTGTCCGGGTGAGCCCAGAAGTGAGGCCATGGACGAAAACAGTACAAAAAAGTCCAGATCCAGCGATCTGGTAAGCTCATGCAAAATCCAGGCTCCATGAACCTTGGGTGCTAACACACGCTTCAGGCCCTGAGTACTTTGCGATGCAATGACACCATCTTCCAAAACACCCGCTGCATGAACCACTCCTTTCAAAGGGCAGTCTGCCGGAATTTTCCGGATGATCTCAGCAAGCCCGGCCTGATCAGATACATCGCACTTTTCTACTATCACCCTGGTACCCGACTTCTCTATGGTGGCAATGCGCTCTAGAGTCTCCGGTTTAGGTTCACTCCTTCCCAGTAATATCAGGGTGCCAACTTTATGAGCGGAGGCAAAATGCTCCGCCACCTTCATGCCCAGCGCACCCAGCCCACCGGTAATCAAAACGGAGCTATCTTCTGAAATAAAAGACTCAGAGTCAGCCTCAATCTCAGTACTCATCAAGGCTGCTGAACTGACTAATCTGAGTCCCTTTATTCCCTGCGAATCAACCCTCCACTGGGCCTCAGAACTATCTGAGCGAACCGCATTGAGTACCTGCTGATGTAAGTCAGCCCGGCCAGCCTCACAGTCAATTAGTCTGAATCTAATGTGTGGATTTTCCTGCATGGCTACCCTAAGCATTCCCCATAAAGGAGCAGATACGAGGTTAGACTTATCGTCAAAGGCTCCTTCAGTCACCCAGGTGATTTCCTGCACACCGGCATTGGTAGCTTGTTGCAACTGGAGCAAGGCAGTGGTGGTAAGGTCTGAAACGGCTTCAGGCAGATTATCTTTCACATCAGCCCCCGGCCAAACACAGATAAGTCCGTCAAGGTTTTGTTCGGTACTTTGTCCAAAATCCAATCGTTCACAGGTAAGTCCTGCCGTTTGGATATCAGAGACAATCAGTCGACCCAAATCACTTTCCTGTGAGCTTATCATGGCCCAGTTTGATCCGGCATAGCCGCCCTGGTCAACAGATACCTCTTCCCAGTCTGTAGTATAAACCCATTGATTTTCTACCGACCTGCCTTCTTGCTGCCATTGGGAAGTATCGGTTTTTCGGGCTTTCAAGGCGCCCACCTTCCCTGCCCATCGACCTGAATGGTCCCAAAGGCTGACTTCAAACACTTTTTGATCTTTATCTGAGCTTTGCAGCGTCAACTCAGCCCAAAGTGTATCAGGGTTGGTTGTTTTTAGTTGAAATTGATCCAACTCAAAGGGAAGATAAACCTCTTCATCCTCACCAAAGCTCAGCTGGCCGGCCAGCTGAAATACACCATCTAACAGGGCCGGATTGATCTGATAACCTTCCTGATCATTGCTATCGCAGACCAACTTGCCTACAACGCGACCCTCATCTACATATAGCTCGCTGACTGTCTGAAAAGCCTGACCATAGTGTATAGGGGTCAATTCAAATTTGTCATAGAGCTCATCCCTGCCAACCACCGACATTCCTTTGGTGAGTAGAGCAATGTCTCTCGGCTTATCAGAGGAATCAGAAGCGGCTGATAGCGTGCCATTGGCGCAGCGTTCCCAGTTGTCCTCTTCATCCTTTGCAAAGACTGAAAACTGGTAACTGTCAGTTGCAGTCTTGCTGGTGACCAGCTGGATCTGCGTAGGGCGTTCAGAAAGTGTTACCGGCTTTACAATCAGTAACTCATCAATCTGAGTAGCTAAACCCTGCTCCGCGATAAACTCTTGTACGAGCTCTGCTATACCTGCGGCAGGGAAGATGACGTTGCCATAAACCTGATGATCTCTCAGGTAGGTCAGTTTGTTGAGATCCAGTGTTTTTTCATAAATAAGTTCACCCCCAATGGTCAGTTCTCTGCCCAGCAAGGCCCCTTGTACAGGCTTGCCTCCCGATGAGGTGTCTTCGATATCGATCCAATAGCTCTTTCGTTGAAAAGGATAGGCAGGAAGTGTGACCGGGCCTTGTTGCCTTCCCTGATAGAATGCTCTCCAGTCGGGATTAAGTCCGGACTCAAACAGGGCGCCCAGGCTACTGAGCATGGTTTCTGTTTCCGGTGTATCACTTTTTACAGACGCTAACCATATGCATTCTTCTGAGTTGCTAACACAATAGGCTCCCATACCCGTCAATACAGGTTCCGGACCAATCTCCAGATATTGGGTGACTCCTTCTTTTTCCAGAGTTTGCATGCCACGGTTAAAGCTCACTGTTTCGCGAATATGACGGGTCCAGTAGGCCGCTGTCAGTATTTCATCACCTGCCAGTTCACCGGTCAGATTACTTACAATCGGGTATTGTGGTGCATGATAGCTTACCTGTTCCGCTACTTGTAAGAAGCTCTCCAGGGCAGGCTCCATGAGTGCACTGTGGAAAGCATGAGAGGTATTCAAAGCTCTGGTTTTGACCGACTCTTTTTTGAACAGTTTTTCAAGTTTATCAATAGCTGCGTCCTCTCCTGAAACCACCATTTGCTGCGGTCCGTTTTCTGCTGCTATACTGATCTTACCTTCACAGGTTTCGAGATGCTTTTCCAGGGTAGATCTGTCACAGCGAACAGACATCATTTTGCCTTCCTGCGGCAAGGCGCCCATCAGTCTGCCCCGTTCGGCAATCAGACGAATACCGTCTTCCAGACTAAAGATTCCTGCCACCGTGGCGGCCACCAGTTCTCCCAGACTGTGCCCTATGAGAAGATCGGGGATCACTCCCCAGTGCTGCCACAGCTTTGACAGACTGTATTCCATTACAAAAAGCCCTGGTTGGGTGTACTCTGTCTGATGAATATTGCCGACAGGTTTGCCTGTCAGTTCTTCAGAAAGACTCTGATAGAAGTGCTCATCCGTTATTTGCCTGACCAGTGCGAGGCATTGCTTTATGGAATCACGATAAACCGGTTCAGAGTCGTAGAGCCATTTGCCCATTCCTTCATATTGAGCTCCCTGACCTGTAAAGAGAAATGCCAGCTTGCCCGGTGTAGGGACATCTTCAGAAACAGGCGAACCGAGTAGGTTCAGCAGTTCTGTACGGTCACTTGTCACAAATGCCTGACGTTTTCGGAAATGGGTACGTTTGGTACTCAGGTTATATGCCAGGGCTTCCAATGTCTGTTCAGGATGCTTTTCTAAATGTAGCTTCAGTCCCTTGGCCTGCGCTTTGAGAGCCTTGTCTCCTTCGCCAGATATCGTAACCAGCTCATACGCTCTGTCAGGCAGGTCACTTGTTTTTCCTGCCTGATCTGTGCCCTGTTCAGGAGCCTCTTCCAAAATGATATGAGCATTGGTGCCACTGATGCCAAAACTGCTCACCCCGGCCCTTCTTGGTGTTCCGTTTTTGTCCCAGGGCAATGCTTCCCGGGCCACTTTGACCGGGTAGGCTTCCCAATCGATCTTTTTATTCAGTTCGTCACAGTGCAGGCTTTTAGGTATCTGACCATGCTTCATGCTGAGAACGGTCTTGATGACGCCTGCTACTCCTGCCGCAGCCATGGTATGACCGAGGTTACTTTTCACAGCACCCAAAATCAAAGGTTTATGACGCTCTGTTATTTCGGAATAAGCCTGACCTAAAGCCTGTACTTCAATAGGGTCTCCCAGTTCCGTTCCTGTGCCATGTGCTTCTACATAATCAACCTGATTGGGGCTCAGTTTAGCTCTGTCAAGTGCTTTTTGGATGACCTGTACCTGTGAAGGCCCGTTCGGAGCTGTAAGTCCCTGGCTGCGACCATCCTGATTAACCGCACTGCCTTTGATCAGGGCCATAATCTGATCTCCATCGGCTTGTGCTTTACTTAAAGGTTTTAAGATCAAAACACCACAGCCTTCGCTCCAGCCTGTACCATGAGCCTGATCTGAAAAAGTACGACAGCGACCATCTTTGGCTATGCCCTGAAGCATGCCAAACTCTATATGCATGGCAGGGGTCAGAATCAGGGAAACACCACCGGCAATTGCCATATCACAACTGCCATTGTGCAGTTTTTCGACTGCCATATCCATGGCTACCAAAGAGGAAGAACAGGCTGTATCAATGGTCACACTTGGCCCCTTAAGACCCAGCCAGTAAGAGAGGCGGCCTGTAAGCACACTGCCCGCACTTCCGAGCCCGGCAAAGCCTGTGAGGGCATTCATATCACCAGACTGCATATTTTCATACTCATGGCTCATGAGTCCCATGAAAACCCCGGTATCAGTACCAAAAATCCCTGATTTAGTTAGTCCTGCGCTTTCAATTGCCTGCCAGGCGGTCTCCATTAAAATGCGGTGCTGAGGATCGAGATTTTTTGCTTCGGTCTCAGTAATGCCAAAGAAGCCCGCATCAAACTGATCAATGTCTTTCAACAAGCCGGCTTCCCTTGTATTCATTTTACCGGGAACTCCCGGCTCTTCAGAATAGATAGATTCAACGTCCCAGCGGGTGGTGGGAATAGGGCCAATGGCATCTCTGCCTTCCGACAATAGTTTCCAAAACGCCTCCGGGTTTACAGCTCCTCCCGGAAAACGGCAGCCCATGCCAATGATCGCGATAGGTTCATCAGTATGGCTGTATGTTTTTGACCTCTTACTGACAGACTGCTTCGGGTCTTCAAGGACCCTGCTTATCAGGTATTCGCTCAGGTTTTGAATGATTGGATAATCGAACATGAGCGTTGCAGGCAATTTTAACCCCAGCTGACGACTGAGTTGATTTCTCAGCTCTATGGCCATCAAAGAATTAATGCCTAATGATTTCAGTGACTCCTCAACAGGTATTTCCATTGGGTTTCTCCCCACTACGGTCGCGACTTGCTCGCGTAGATAGGTATTGAGATAACCAACTCGCTGGCTTTGATCCAGCTGTTGCAAATGCCCGGTCAGTGACGTTTTTTCTGAAGACTGCCTGTCATGCAGAATACGAGTGTAAAAGGCCGGAACACTCCCATGATTGGCTTGTAACACCTGGCTTAATCGGTTTTTACGTATAGGTGCGATGGCCATGGATGTGCCTGAGCCTGATAATACCTGTGCCATAACTTCCAGACCTACTGCCGAGGAGAAGTAATCAATACCCAACCTCGAGATCCGGGCTTTTTCTTCCTTGTCCAGGGCAGCTGCCAGACCAACATCCGCTACCGGCCCCCAGTTAATACAGTGTATCGGGAGTCCAAGATTTTGTCTGTAGACTGCCAGTGCATCCACAAAGACATTGGCAGCCGCATAACCTGTCTGACCGGAAGAACCCGTAATGGAGGTAAAAGAAGAATAGACGACAAATAAGTCCAGTTCTAAATCTCTGGTCAATTCATGAAGGTTCCAGCTCCCATGCACTTTCGGAAGCATCATTTCATGTAACCTCTCTTTAGTCTGAGACTCCAGGATACCATCATCCAAAACACCCGCAGCATGAATGATTCCTTTCAGTGGCTCCTCTTTTGGAATACCATCAATCAAATCAGACACCGCAGCCCTGTCCGACACATCGCAGGAGGCTACCGTCACTTTTGTGCCGGATGAGGTCAGTTCGTCTATGACATGCTTTGCTTTCTCACCGGGAGCATTGCGTCCCGCCAGTATGAGATGGCTCACCTTGTGTTCCTGAGCAAAGTACTGAGCTGTTTTCAGACCCAAAGCGCCCAGACCTCCTGTAATCAACAGAGTACCATTGCCGGAGATAAGTGCTCCCTGGTTGTGATCTTGTTCGTCATGAACAGATGCCCCCGGAACCAGACGCAGGCCTTCTGCTGAATCTGTCCCCAGTTTTAGCTGGTCTTCGCGGGTTGTTGAGCATATGGCCTCCACAAAACGGGAATCGGACACTTCTTTCCCGAGGTCTATCAAGCGAAAACGGATACCGGGATGCTCCTGCATAGCAGCTCTGACAAGGCCCCAGAGCGGTGCATACATAAGACCCGACTTAACAGAGGTGTTAAACACATCTCTGGTGACCCACACAACTTCTTCTACACCTGCATGAACAGCGCTTTTCAGTTGTTCAAGTGCAATGCCCGTAATATGAGCCGTTGTTTCAGGAAGCCCTGAATCGAGATCGAATCCCTCCCAAAGGCTGATAAGTCCGTAAGTACCTTCCTGTACAGGTGCTGTCAGTTGCTGTATTTCCTGGCTGTTGAGGTGGGCACTCAGTGCCTCCAATACTGAAGAACTCTCTTCTCCCGTCAGTTGCCAGCTACCCTCTGCGAGTGTGCCCGATTCAAGGGTCACAGGCTCCCAGCTTGTGGTATACAACCAATCCCGATGCTTCAGGCCTGACTCTTCAAAGGCTCCCGGATCCAGTTTACGCGCCTTCAGGGTGGCAATTTCTCCTATGCCCTGGCCCTCATCGTCCCACACCCGAATCTGGTAAGATACCTGCGAGTTTTCTTCACCCGTCTTTGTTACCTCGGTCCAGATTTCTCGTGGATTCATATGTTTCAGGGCATATCCATTGATTTCAAATGGTAAATAGGTGCTTTCAAAGCTATGTCCCTGAATACCGGCCAGTAGCTGAAAAACTCCATCCAGTAATGTCGGGTGAAGGTTATAATCACCTTCTTCTGCTCTTAGTTTAACTCTTCCAAAAACCCTGTGCTCATCTGAATAAGCTTCTTCTATTACCTGGAACAGAGCTCCGTAGGATATGGCAATCGACTCAAAATCATCGTAGAATTCTGCGATATCAAGCGCTTGCAGGTCCGCCTTCAATTCCTCAACATCCAGATCGGGGAAGGGTGGTACTGCTTCTGCTTCGATACTTCCGCTGGCATTTTGCTGCCAGATATCTGCTTCTCCTTCACGACTGTGGATGGTAAAATCGAACCGACCATTTTCTTCTTCACGGGTTACCAGTTGCAACTGAACTATTCCTGAATCAGAAATTACCAAAGGTCTCTCTATCAGCAGCTCACCAATCCGGGCATCCATTTCCTTTTCAGAAATAAAGCCTTGTACCAGTTCTGCCAATGCGGCAGCAGGAACAATTGTTTTACCCTGCACTTTATGATCAGACAGGAAAGCAGCATCCCTGACATTCAGGTGCTTTTCGTAATACGAGGTGCCTGCCATATTAAGCTCAGAACCCAGTAAGGCATGACCGGTAGCACGGCCTCCCGAAACATTATCTGCCTCATCGATCCAGTGTCTTTTCCGTTGAAAGGCATAGGTGGGCAGGGAAACCTTCTGCTGTTCTCTGTCCTGGTAGAAGCTGTCCCAGTTCGGAGCATAGCCCGCCTCATAAAGAGCCGCCACACTCTTCAGTATCGTTTCTTCGTCTGAGCCCTCTGATTGTAGTGAGGCCAACCACTGACAGTCTTCTGAATTGGTTACGCAATGGCCTCCCATGCCTACCAGACTCGGCTCGGCTCCCATCTCAAGGTAAGTCGTTACGCCCTCCTGCTCCAGGGTCTGCATGCCGCTGCTGAACAGTACCGTCTGACGGATATGATCCGTCCAGTAGTCAGGGCTTTGGATCTCTTCTCCTGCCAGCCTGCCACTCACATTGCTGATGATCGGGTATTGGGGAGCATGATAAGTAATCTGACCTGCCATCTGCCGGAAGGCTGGTAGTATCTCTTCCATTAAAGGACTGTGAGAGGCCTGAGATATCGGTAAGACCTTGACTTTGATGTCTGAATTCTTCAATTGATCAGCTATCGACTCTATCCCTGCTGCGGCTCCGCTGATCAGGGTTTGTCTGGGGCCATTCTCTCCGGCTACACTTACTGAGGGTTCCTTGTCCAGGTAGGGCTGTAGTTCAGCAATGCTGGCTTCTACAGTAGCCATTTTGCCGGCCTTTTTTACTGAGGCCATCAGCTTACCACGGGCTGCTACCAGCCTGATGCCATCTTCCAGACTGAAGACGCCTGCTACGGTGGCTGCTACCAGCTCTCCCAAGCTATGGCCCATCAGTATATCGGGTTCTATACCCCAGCTTTGCCAGAGGCGGGTCAGACTGTATTCTACGGCAAACAAGGCCAGCAGCATATAGTCGATCTGATCCAGCTTAGCAGCTTCTGCTGTAGAAGCAGATGCAAAGATGATCTGCTTAAAGTCTTCTCCGGTCTCCTGCTGAATCAGTGACAGACACTGATCGAAGGTGGTGGCAAAGGTCTTTTCGGTCTCATAGAGTTCTTTGGCCATGCCTGTATACTGGCTGCCGCCTCCTGTATACAAAAAGGCCAGTTTACCCGGACTGGTATGTATCGGGTGAATGGGACCTGAGAGCTTACTGAGAAGTGATTCCTTATCGGAAACTACCAGTCCCAAACGGCTACGGAAGTGACTGCGCGTGGTGGACAGGCTATAGGCCAGGGTTTCCAGAGGTTGTTCAGGATGGCTCTCTACATGGGTCTTCAGTTTGGCTAGCTGACCTTGTAGGGCTTCTTCTCCTTCTCCTGATACCGTCAATAACTGATAGGGTCTGGCGGGTAGTTTGGTTTCTTCTACCTCTTCAGGTGCCTCTGCCGGAGCTTCTTCTAAAATGATATGGGCATTGGTACCACTGATACCAAAGCTGCTCACCCCTGCTCTGCGAGGGCTTCCGTTCTTCTCCCAGGGAATAGCATCCTGGGCTACTTTTACCGGGTAGGCTTCCCAGTCGATCTTTTCATTTAACTCCTCGCTATGCAAGCTCTTCGGGATCATACCGTGCTGCATGCTCAGTACTGTCTTTATCACTCCCGCTACTCCGGCAGCTCCTTCTGCATGGCCGATATTACTTTTGATACTGCCCACTACCAAGGGAGACTTTCTGCCGCTGTGCACCTCTCCCAGGGCCTGTACCTCAATAGGGTCTCCGAGATCCGTTCCTGTTCCGTGGCACTCTACATAATCGATTTGCTCCGGACTCAGGTTCGATTGTTGAAGGGCCTTACTGATCACAGATTCCTGTGACGGGCCATTGGGTGCTGTAAAGCCCTGGCTCTTACCATCCTGATTCACTGAACTCCCTTTGATAAGTGCCAGTATATTGTCGCCATCAGCTTTAGCCTTGCTCAATGGTTTCAGCACTAATACACCCGCTCCTTCAGATCGCACATATCCATCCGCTTTATTGGAAAAGGTATGACAATGCCCCGTAGGTGAAAGGGCTTTTAGCTGACTGAAATACACACTACTCTCGGGGCTGATAATGACATTGGCGCCTCCTGCCAAAGCCTGATCGCACTCTCCGTTTCTTAGAGCCTGTACGGCCAGGTGCAAAGAAACCAATGACGAAGAACAGGCCGTATCAATGGCCATATTCGGACCATTCAAACCCAGCCAATAAGAGATTCTACCGGCAATAGCGCTATGCGCTGTACCCAAAATAGCATAGCCATCGGCTTCTGTACTGGCCTCGGCTTTTATACGGTGCTGATAGTCTGCACTACAAATACCAAAATAGGCTCCGGTGTTCGTGCCCAACATCTCTTTCTGGTCCAGGCCGGCTCTCTCCAATGCCTCCCAGCTACACTCCAGTAAAAGTCTTTGCTGCGGATCTATGTTCCGGGCCTCCTGGGGGGTAATTCTGAAAAAGCCGGCATCGAAGGTTTCGATATCTTCCAGAAAACCACCTTCACGTGCATATATTTTACCGGCTGTTCCGGGCACAGGATCATACCATCGATCCATATCCCATCGGTCTTCAGGCACAGCGACAATCCCCTCAAGTTCATGAGAAAGAAGATGCCAAAGGCCTTCCGGGTCATTGGCCCCTCCCGGAAAACGACAGCTCATACCAATGATAGCGATGGGTTCTGCCCTATCCACCATCCGGGAATCCGGCTTTGTAATCGCTGTTTTCTTCGCGCCCGATATCTTAGACATCAGGTATGTGGAAAGTCTGTCAATGGAAGGATGATCAAATATGAGTGTAGCCGGTAATTTCAATCCCAGCTGCGTACCCAGCATATTCCTCAGTTCTATGGCTATGAGTGAGTTGACACCCAAATCTTCCAAAGGCTCAGTTAAGGAAATGGCACCGGCCTCAGTAGCCAGCATACCAGCGATACTATCTCTCAGGAAGGCCGTGAAGAAAGAAGCTCTTTGCTTCTCTTCCATTGCCTGAAGCTGGTCGATAAAGCTATTGCTGCTCTCTTTTTGGTCCGGAGTCAGCACTTCATCATAGAAGGATGGAACCGTATTGAAACGAGCCTTTAAAGACCTTTTAAACTGATGTTTTCGAAGGGGAAAGATGCCCATTTGGGATGCCTCCGCATGAGCCACCTGATCTATCAATGGTACCCCCTCTTTAGAGGAGAAATAGCTGAGTCCTGCCTTTTCTATGCGGTTTTTTTCTTCTTTGCTCAGGTTGGCAGCCAGGCCTGTATCTGAAATCGGACCCCAGTTGATACTCAGAGCCGGCAAACTACAGGCAACCCGATAGGTGGCCAGATGGTCCAGAAAGGTATTGGCCGCGATATAATTCCCCTGACCTGTTCCTCCCAGCACGGAAGCTGCTGATGAAAAAAGCAGGAATAGCTCCAAATCCATTTCTTTGGTAGCTTCATGCAAATGCCAGCCTCCCCGTACTTTGGGTTTCATTACCTCTAATAGCCTTTCAGAAGTCAGAGCATCTAAGACACCATCGTCCAAAACACCCGCAGCATGTACCACCCCTTTCAAAGGAAGTTCAGCAGGAATACTCTCTATGACCTCTGACAGGGCTGCTGCATCAGATACATCACAGCGCTTTATCGTAAGTTCTGTGCCCAGAGAAGCAATTTCTTCAAGAGCTTTTTGCGCTTGCAGGCCGGGTTCGTTCCTGCCCAAAAGCAAAAGGTGGGCTACCTTATGCTCCCTAGCGAAGTGTTCTGCCACCTTTAAACCCAATGCACCAAGCCCTCCGGTAATGAGCACCGTAGCCTTAGGGGCCTTCAGCAAAGGAATTTTTGTTTCATTTTGCGATTTCAGACGCCCCTTCCCGGGGATCAGTCGCAAGCCTTCAACACCATTGGCAGTAATTCTTATTTGTTGCCCGGTATTTTCAGACTGCAGTACATCGAGTAATTTTTCGCGATCCTCCAGTGAGGTTTCGTCAAGTCCGACTAAGCGAAAACGGACCTCCGGATATTCCTGTCCTGCTACCTGAAACAAGCCTGCTACCGGAGCGAAAATTAAATTGGCCGGGTCATTTTCGGCAAAAAGTCCCTTTACTACCCAAAACACTTCCTCCACTCCGGAATTAACAGCCCATTGAAGCTGTTCAAGGGCCTGAACCGCCATTTTATCTATTACCACAGGCATCTCACCGGGTACCTCGGGAGCCTCCCAGAGTTTGATTAGCTTTTTTGTATACTTCGTGATTGACTTTTCAGAATCCTGTACCTCCAGTGGAATACTCCTTTCCTTAGCTCCTGTCAGGAGTGACTGAGCAAGAGTGGTGGAGGTATCATTGCTGAGGAGCGTCCAGCTTTCTTCAGAAGAAATGCCTTTTTCCAGGTTTATATGCTGCCAATCAGTGGTAAACAGCCAGTCTCCCTGAGGCCAGTCTCCGGCAATTTCGAGTTGGGATGCCTCAACTTTTCGAAGTTTGAACTCCTCAACACTTCCCAAAGGGCTCCCTGACCGGTCCCAGAAATTGATGCTGAATACCCTGATGTTTTCAGAATGATCAATCAGTATAAATTCAGCCCAAACGGTGTCAGCTGCTGTGTTGGACAGTTGGTATCCACGGATCTCAAAGGGTAAAAAAGCAGTAAGGTCTTCTTCCGACTTGAAAGCGGAGCTCAGTTGAAAGATACCATCGAGTAAGGTTGGATGAAGTTGATAACCACTGACATCAATATTGCCCAGTTCAATCCTGCCTACAAGCCTGTCCTGATTGCGATAGGCTTCTTTCACCACCTGAAAGGCCGGTCCGAGAGAAACACCGGCAGATTCCATATTGTTGTAAAGGTCGTCCGTTTCTTCCGGTTTCAGATTTTCAATGATGGAAGCCGGGTTAACTGAATGGGAGAGGCCTTCATCTGTTACCTCCACCAGACCGGAGGCATTGCGCTGCCAATCGGCTTTTTTGGTTTTGCTATAAATACTGAAGTTGTAGTTGCCCTCTGCAACGCTCTCGGTGATCAGTTGTACCTGAATCTCCTCTTCCAGAAAAATCATCGGGCTTTCAACCAATAGTTCTACAAGCTGATAAGTGCCCTCCAACTGACTGATAAAACCCTGGACTAATTCTGCCATGGCAGCCCCGGGGACTACCAGTTTGCCAAAAACCTGATGATCGCTGAAGTAAGTGTATGATTTGAGGTCAAGCGTTTGCTCATATACTCTTTGTCCTGCTACCACAAACTCAGAGCCCAGCAGCAGATGTCCTGTGGATTTTCCTCCGGAATGGCTTTTACGTTTCTCAACCCAATGTCGCGCTCTCTGAAACGCGTAGGTTGGTAAGCCCACCCTGGGTTTTTCTCTGTTTTGATAGAAGTTTCTCCAATCAATATCCCTCCCGCTGGCATACCATCTGGTAAGATTTCCCAGCATGGCCTCCTGATCTGGCTGATCTTTCTGCAATGAGTGTATCCAGCAATATTGATCTTCCTCACTTACACAGTGAGTTCCCATACCTGTGAGCACCTGCTGAGGCCCCACTTCTAAATAGGTGGTAACTCCCTGCGCTTCCAGGGTTTGCATGCCTGTGCTGAACAGTACAGCCGTACGGATATGGTTGGTCCAATAGGATGCCTTTTGTACCTCTTCTCCGGCCAGTCGCCCATTTACGTTGCTCACCAGGGGAATGGATGGAGGGCTATAGCTAATGGTTTCAGCAACTCTTCTGAAATCGTTGAGTACCGGATCCATCAAAGGACTGTGGAAGGCATGAGAAGTTTTGAGCTCTTTGACTTTGATGCCCTCTGCCTCAAATGAGCTCATTAACTCATTGATGGTATTTGTGTCACCAGAGATCACTGTCTGCCTGGGACCATTTTCAGCAGCAATGCTCACCATAGCTGTTTTATCCGTCAGGTGCCTGGCCACAGACTCCTTGTCAGCACGCACTGAAACCATTTTGCCTGTTTGAGGCTGAAGTCCCATGAGTCTGCCGCGGGCAACGGCCAGCTTCATGCCATCATTCAGACTAAACACTCCCGCGATAGTAGCAGCCACTAACTCACCCAGGCTATGCCCCATTAAAATATCCGGAGTTACCCCCCAGTGTTGCCATAGCCGGGCCAGGCTGTATTCAATAGCAAAAAGAACGGGCTGAGTGTAAGTCGTCTGATGAATCAGGTCAGCCTCCTCATCATTTGCCGGTGCAAAAAGGTATGATTTTAAGTCTTTTCCGGATTCAGATTGAATCAGTTCGAAACAGGTATCTAAGGTCGCTTTGAAAAACGGCTCCGTATCATAAAGGCCTTTACCCATTTCCGTATATTGAGCACCCTGCCCTGTGAAAAGGAAAGCCACTTTACCGGGAGACGTGTTTGTAGGCAGGTCAGCTGAGGATAGCTGTTGTATCAGATCTTCCCTGTTCTGAGCGATAAAAGCATGTTGTGTTCTGAAATGGCTGCGGGTGGTGGCTAAACTATAAGCCAGTTCTTCCAATGAAGGCCCCTTATCGGACAGGATATAGTCCTTCAAAGCTGAGATTTGTCCCAGCAGAGCTTCTTTGCCTTCTGCGGAAACCGGGACAAGCTGACAGGCTCTTGCCGGCAGCACTCCTTCCTGGCTAAGCTCTTCCTTGTCCGGGGCTTCTTCCAAAATCACATGTGCGTTGGTACCGGTAATACCAAAACCACTGATACCCGCCCTCCGGGGTTGCTCATTCTTTCCCCATTCTACAGGTTCCTGGGCTACTTTGACCGGGTACGAAGCCCAGTCTATTTTCTCATTCAGCTCTTCACTGTGAAGGCTCCTGGGGATTAAGCCATGCTGCATACTCAATATGGCTTTAATAACTCCGGCTACTCCGGCAGCAGCTTCGGCATGGCCTATATTGCTCTTAATGCTGCTGAGAACAACAGGTTTTTTGTTGTCTTTGAAAACGGCTCCGATAGACTGCACTTCTATAGGATCTCCAAGGTCTGTGCCCGTCCCATGGCATTCTATGTAACCTATATCCGAAGGTTGCAACTGTGCCTCAGCCAGTGCTTTTTTGATTACCTGCTGCTGTGAGGGACCATTAGGGGCTGTAAAACCCTGACTTTTACCATCCTGATTTACTCCTGTACCTTTCACCAGGGCAAGGATAGGGTCCCCGTCAGCTTTAGCTTTACTCAATGGCTTTAGTACCAATACGCCAGCACCTTCGCCCCGGATAAAGCCATCGGCCTGATTGGAAAATGTGTGACATCGGCCGGTTGGAGATAGTGACTTGATTTTGCTCAGGTACACCATACCAGCCGGGCTGAGTAAGAGGCTCACACCTCCCACGATGGCCTGGTCGCATTCCCCCTGGCGCAGTGCCTGCACTCCCAGATGTAGGGATACCAAAGAAGAAGAACAGGCTGTGTCCACAACCATATTAGGACCCGTAAGCCCCAGCCAGTAGGCTATTCGCCCGGCAATGGCACTATTGATTGACCCCAAAAGACTATAGGCATCCATTTGTCCTGTATCTCCCGAAGTGCTCACCAGATAGTCGTTCCCGGAAATACCGATGTATACTCCGGTATTGGTATTGCTTAAGTCAGCCTGACGCAGACCCGCACGCTCCAGAGCTTCCCAGCTACATTCCAGCAATAAGCGCTGTTGCGGGTCCATGCTCCGGGCTTCCTGCGGACTGATCTTGAAAAAGGAAGGGTCAAAAGACTCAATGCCTTTGACAAAGCCGCCTTCTCGCACATACATCTTACCGGCAGCTTCAGGGTCGGCATCATACCACTGTTCGATATCCCAACGCGATTGGGGTATGGGCTCAATACCATCTCTCCCAGCGGACAGCAAATCCCAAAGGGCTTCAGGGCTGTCTGAACCTCCGGGGAAACGACAACTCATGCCAATAATGGCTATGGGCTCTTTGTGCTCGATTTCGCCTTCAAGCTCTTTTATACGGTTATTGAGCTGAGAGATTACCCTGAAAGATTTCTTCTTTAACTGGATAATCTCTGTTTCTAAAGACTTGTTATCAGTGGTCGCCATATCTGTTTAATTGCCTAACCTTTCCTCAAAAATTTTGTCCAGACCTTCGGATATTTCTTCATCCGACAAATCCATCAGTGCGTCATCATCAGGTCCCGTTTCTATACCGGCACTTTCAGCATTCTCTTCTACCAAATCACGCAGCTTATTGATCGCACTGATGATCCGATCGCCTTTTCCGGTGTCTTGATCAGTACCCTGAGTCAATTGATTGATCAGGTTTTGCCAGTCTACCGTTTTTGGCTCCTCCTGAGGAGTAATTAACCGGCTTAGCAGATAGTCAGATAGCTTCTCAATAGTAGGGTAATCAAACATGAGCGTGGCTGGTAGTTTTAAGCCTAAAGACCGACCCAGGCTATTTCTGATCTCTACTGCCAACAAGGAATTGACTCCTAAACTTTGAAGAGGCTCCGATGCAGGGATATTGCGACTGTTAGTGCCTAATACTGCCGCTACCCTTTCAATTAAATAATTACTCAAATAGGGGCCTCTCTGCGCATTCTCCAGAGACATTAACTGAGTAACTACGGCCTGCATACCGGAAGATTTTTCCTCCTCAATCACCTCCTTGTAGAAAGGGGGGAGCCCTCCCCTCGTTTGTAAGAGGTTTTTGCGTAATGCATGTTTTCTAAGGGGTACAATCGCCACTCCGGATTCAGCTCCCCGAAGAATAGTATCCAAAAGACTTAAGCCATCAGCTGAAGTGAAATAGGTCAAACCATTATTCTCCACGCGTTGCTTATCCGCAACAGTCATAGCTGCTGCCAAACCTACATCAGAAACCGGTCCCCAGTTGATGGTATGGCCTGTTAAGCCCTGGAACCTGCGATAAGTGGTCAGCTGATCTAAAAAGAGGTTGGCAGCGGCATAATTACCCTGGCTGACAGAGCCCAGCCAGCTGGCCACAGAAGAAAACAGCACAAATAAGTCCAGATCGAGGTGTTGGGTGAGTTCATGCAGATGCCATGCTCCGTAAACTTTCGGCAGCATGCTGGTGTGCAACCGATCTGCGTTTTGCTTAGACAGTATGCCGTCATCCAGTACTCCAGCTGCGTGAATTACTCCTTTTAAAGGGTATTGTGCAGGTATGGATGAAATGACCTTCTCAAGAGAGGCCCTGTCAGAGACATCACAAGCCTCCACCGTTATTCTGGCACCTTCAGCTTGAAGCTGAGCAATCAGGGACTTCGCTTCTTCTTTTGGTTCACTTCTGCCCAGTAGTACAAGATGTGGCACCTTATGGCTTTTGACCAGGTGTTCGGCCACTTTGAGACCAAGGGCTCCAAGCCCACCGGTAATCAGCACAGTAGCCTCTTCTGACAGCAGTTTTTCCTCCTCTGCAAGGTCTGTCATTTGCAATACCAGCTTGCCTGTATGCTTGCCTGCCGACATGGTTCTGAAAGCCCGTTCTGCCTTTTGAATGGGATAGCTCTGATAAGGCAGGGCACGTAGTACGCCAGAATTAAAGTGACGCAGCAGTTGCTCAAAGGACTGTGCCACCACTTCAGGCTTCTCTGTACAATATTCCACAAGGTTGTAGAAGCAATAGCTAACCCCGTATTCCTTTTCTACCGCTTCTTTGTCCCTGATGTCGCGTCTGCCTATTTCCAGGAATTTACCTCCAGACCGGGTCAATTCCAGCCCTTTGTCAATGGCCTCCCCAATCAGTGAGTTGAGTACCAGGTCTACCTTTTCGCCCCTGGTATCCTCAAGCAGATCATCATAAAAACTCAGACTTCGCGAATCGTAAATGTAGCTAACGCCCAGGTCGCGGACCTTTTGTCTTTTCGCTTCACTACAGGTAGCATAGACTTCTGCCCCCAGGTGTTGCGCTATTTGTATAGCAGCCATACCCACACCTCCTGCCGCAGCATGGATAAGTACTTTTTGTCCTGACTCTAACTGCCCCAGCTCTTTCAGGCAATGCCAGGCCGTTAAGAAAACTGCCGGAATAGTGGCGGCAGATTCGAAGGTGAAATCCTCAGGAATGGGCACCAGGGTTTGTTGGTCGCACACAGTAAAGCGGCCTATACCTGCGCCAAGCCCCATAACCTTATCACCCGTCTTATATGTTTTTACAGCATTTCCGGTTCGGCTCACCACCCCGGAAAATTCTCCACTAAAGCCTGAGTTACCTCCCAAATCAGGATAAAGCCCAAGTGCGATGAGCACATCTCTGAAGTTGAGCCCTGCAGCTTTTACCTCTACTTCTACTTCATAGTCACCTAACACTTTGAGAGGTGCCGGTTTCAACTGCAGACTGTCCAGATTGCCTTCCTGGCCCACTACTAATTCATAGTTATCTGCATCTTTCAAGGTTTCTGTATCCGGCAAAGGAGCATTCTCCAACCTCAGACCTTCCACAATACCTTCCTGTGATATCCTGAGCTGGTCCTCTGCGGATTCGCTGGTAATCACAGCAGACAGTGCGGATATTCCTTCTTCTGACGGGTCCTGCAGATCGATCAGACGAAAGCGTACCTCCGGATATTCATTCATAGCTACCCGCATCAGGCCCCACAAGGGTGAATGAATAAGGTTGGCAGGCCGGGTAGTGCTATGTACATCCCGGGTTACCCAGATCATCTCTTCTACACCAGCAGCTATGGCCTGATGTATGTGATCAAGCGCCAGGGCAGATTGTTCCTCAGCTACCATCGCCACATCTCCGGAAGTTTCCTCTACTTCCCAAAAGCTGATAAATCCGGTCGTACCTGGCGATACCGGTGACTCGGGCGTAAAGCTTTCAAGCGTTATCGGCTGACCTGAAAGTGCACCAGACAGAGCCGTTGCCAGGCTTGAGTTCTGACCGGCATCGAATACCCACCGGCCTGACTTCATTAATCCGGGAGTGAGCTCTACAGGCTGCCAGCTGCTCCTATAAAGCCAGTCATGATGAACCATTTTCTCTCCTGACACAGATGACTGGTCTGTTTTCCTTACCGTAAGGCCATTTACCAGGGCAACAGGTGCTCCTGATTCATCCCAGATTTTGATTTCAAAACGCTTCTGGTCATCTCCTTCATCTGACTTGCTTAATTCAGCCCATACTACACTTGTATTGATTTCTGAAAACAGATGATACTCCCTCACCTCAAAGGGCAAATAGGTAGTGCCTTCTGAAGCTTCCAGAATGGCTGAGAGCTGGAATACGCTATCAAGCATAGCAGGGTGAAAGTGATAGCCTTCCTGACTATCAAGGTCCAGCACCACTTTGCCAACCACCCTGCTGTTATCTGAGAAGACAGCTTCTATACCTTGAAAAGCCGACCGGTAACTGATTCCCATCTGCTCAAAGTCATCATATAAAGCACCGGCTTCTTTCGGTTTCAGGCCGTTTTTAAGTTCATCGGGTTTTATAGAGGGAAGAACAGATGCATATCCGGGTGAAAGTTTTCCACTCGCATGTTGAAGCCATTGCCCTGAAGCGCTTTTACTGTGTATTTGGAAACTATAGTCCTCGGCTTCTCTCTCTGTGATCAATTGTATGCGAACCGTTCCTTCCTTCGGAAGTATCAGCGGTTTTGCTATTAGCAGCTCTTCGAGGTAAAGGTCTCCCTCTGTTCTGGAAACAAAACTCTGTACCAGTTCGATGAAACCTGTGGCGGGCATAATCACCTGACCAAAAACCTGGTGTCCCTCCAGGAAAGGAATGTTTTTAAGACTCAGGTCTTGTTCGAATACTTTTTGCCCTCCGATTTCCAGCTCAGCCCCCAGCAACATATGGCCCGTTTGGCTGCCTCCAGAGTGGTTACTTTCAACTTTCAGCCAATAGCGCTTTCGCTGGAAGGCATAGGTGGGCAGGGAAACCTTCTGCTGTTCTCTGTCCTGGTAGAAGCTATCCCAGTTCGGAGCATAGCCCGCCTCATAAAGTGCTGCTACACTCTTCAGTATCGTTTCTTCGTCTGTGCCTTCTGATTGTAGTGAGGCTAACCACTGGCAGTCTTCTGAATTGGTTACACAATGGCCTCCCATCCCTACCAGACTCGGCTCGGCTCCCATCTCAAGGTAGGTCGTTACGCCCTCCTGTTCCAGGGTCTGCATGCCACTGCTGAACAGTACCGTCTGACGGATATGATCCGTCCAGTAGTCAGGGCTTTGGATCTTCTCACCTGCCAGCCTGCCACTCACATT
>DIYF01000143.1:22558-139559 GCA_002427745.1 Roseivirga sp. UBA6061
ATGATAAGTAATCTGACCTGCCACCTGCCGGAAGGCCGGTAGTATCTCTTCCATTAAAGGGCTGTGAGAGGCCTGAGATATCGGTAAGATCCTGACTTTGATATCTGAATTCTTCAATTGATCAGCTATCGACTCTATCCCTGCTTCGGCTCCGCTGATCAGGGTTTGTCTGGGGCCATTCTCTCCGGCTACACTTACTGAGGTCTCCTTGTCCAGGTAGGGCTGTAGTTCAGCAATGCTGGCCTCTACAGTGGCCATCTTACCGGCCTGTTTTACTGAGGCCATCAGCTTACCACGGGCTGCTACCAGCCTGATGCCATCTTCCAGACTGAAGACGCCTGCTACGGTGGCTGCTACCAGCTCTCCCAGGCTATGACCCATCAGTATATCGGGTTCTATCCCCCAGCTTTGCCAGAGACGAGTCAGACTGTATTCTACTGCAAATAAGGCCAACAGCATATAGTCGATCTGGTCCAGCTTAGCAGCTTCTGCTGCAGAAGCAGATGCAAAGATGATCTGCTTGAAGTCTTCTCCGGTCTCCTGCTGAACCAGTGACAGACACTGATCGAAGGTGGTGGCAAAGGTCTTTTCGGTCTCATAGAGTTCTTTGGCCATGCCTGTATACTGGCTGCCGCCTCCTGTATACAAAAAGGCCAGCTTACCCGGACTGGTACGTATGGGGTGAATGGGACCTGAGAGCTTACTGAGCAGTGAATCCTTATCGGAAACTACCAGCCCCAGGCGGCTACGGAAGTGACTGCGCGTGGTGGACAGGCTGTAGGCCAGGGCTTCCAGAGATTGTCCAGAATGGCTCTCGATATGGGTCTTCAGTTTGGCCAGCTGACCTTGCAGAGCTTCTTCTCCTTCTCCTGATACCGTCAATAACTGATAGGGTCTGGCGGGTATTTTTGTTTCTTCTGCCTCTTCAGGTGCCTCTGCCGGAGCTTCTTCTAAAATGATATGGGCATTGGTACCACTGATACCAAAACTGCTCACTCCCGCTCTGCGAGGGCTTCCGTTCTTCTCCCAGGGAATAGCATCCTGGGCTACTTTTACCGGGTAGGCTTCCCAGTCGATCTTTTCATTTAACTCCTCGCTATGCAGACTCTTCGGGATCATACCGTGCTGCATGCTCAGCACAGTTTTGATCACTCCGGCAATACCTGCTGCGGCCTCAGTATGCCCGATATTACTCTTGATACTACCCAGCACCACAGGTCGGGTATTCTGCTTGTACACCTCTCCTATGGATTGTACTTCGATGGGGTCACCCAGGTCAGTACCCGTACCGTGACATTCGAGGTAATCTATATCTTCTGGCTTTAAGTCTGCCTGTTGAAGGGCTTTTCTGATCACCTCTTGCTGTGAAGGACCATTGGGTGCTGTAAAGCCCTGGCTTTTGCCGTCCTGGTTAATGGCACTTCCTCTGATCAGTGCCAACACATTATCCCCATCAGCTTTTGCTTTGCTCAGTGGTTTCAGCAATACAATGCCGGCACCTTCACTACGGATGAAACCATCTGCCCCATTGGAAAATGTATGACAACGCCCTCCCGGAGAGAGAGATTTTATCTGACTAAAGTATACCGTAGATACCGGGTTGAGCAAGAGGTTGACCCCTCCGGCCAAAGCCTGATCGCATTCTCCATTTCGGATGGCCTGCACCGCCAGATGCAAAGAGACCAGTGAAGAAGAACAAGCTGTATCGATAGCCAGATTGGGACCGACCAATCCGAGCCAATAGGACACTCTTCCCACAATGGTGCTCAGGGCGGTTCCCAGTAAGCTGTAAGCGTCCAGTTGATCGGCTTTCAACGAGGTACGGTGGGAATAGTCATTACTGGAAATACCGACATATACTCCTGTATTGGTATTGCTCAATTCTGACTGTAACAGGTTGGCTCGTTCTAAAGCTTCCCAACAACACTCAAGTAATAACCTTTGCTGCGGATCTATGCTTTTCGCCTCCTCCGGGCTGATTTTGAAGAAAGAGGGGTCAAAAGACTCTATTCCTTCCAGGAACCCTCCTTCCCGAACATACATTTTACCGGGAGCTTCAGGATCGGCATCGTACCATTCGTCAATATCCCAGCGTGATTCAGGAATAGTTTGAATCCCGTCACCACCATTAGCCAATAGCTCCCATAAGTCTTCCGGGCTATTGGAAGTGCCCGGAAAACGACAGCCCATACTGATGATTGCAATGGGTTCTTCTTCGGAATGACTGGTCTTTTCCACTGATGCCTCTCCTCTTTGAGCAGATGAATGACTCCCTGTCAATTCTCTGAGCAAATATCCCGACAGGTCATCTACTGTAGGATAATCGAAGATGAGTGTGGCCGGCAACTTCAGAGCGAGTTCTCTGCCCAGGCCATTTCTTAACTCGACCGCCATAAGAGAATTGACTCCCAGGTTCTTCAGGGGTTCGTTAACCGGTACATTGCGAACCTCAGTACCCAATACGGATGCGATATGCTCTCTTAAATATTTGCCAAGACGGGCTTCTCGTTTTTCTGCCACAAGCGACATGAGCTGAACAGCCAGACTCTGGTCTCCTCTTTGGCGGCCAGCGGATATAACTTCCCGATAAAAAGCAGGTACCTCACCATGACTTTTTATCAATGACCGGCCCATCTGATGCTTTCTTATGGGTATGATCCCGGTCTGTGATTCTTTCATCATCAGGATTGCATCCAATAAGCGGATTCCTTCAGATGACGGAAAGTATCCGATCCCTTTCTGTTCAATTCTTTGCTTATCTGCTTCACTCAATTCAGCGGCCAGCCCCACATCAGAGACAGGCCCCCAATTGATTGTATGGCTTGCCAAACCAAGTGCATTGCGGTAATTACTCAGCTGATCTAAAAACAGGTTGGCGGCTACATAATTGCCCTGACCTGTCGAGCCCAGCCAGCTGGCTGCAGATGAAAAGAGGACGAACAGCTCCAGATCGAGATGTTGTGTGAGTTCATGCAGATTCCAGGCTCCATGAACCTTGGGTAACATACTCGTATGCAGCCTGTCTTTATTTTGTTCTGATAAAATACCATCATCCAACACCACGGCAGCATGTATGACCGCCTTGAGTGGAAAAGCTGCCGGTATATCTTCAATCACACTTTTCAGGGCATCCCTATCTGCCACATTGCAGGAGGCCACCGTAACTTTTAAACCGGCTGCTTCAAGTTTACTGATGACTTCAAGTGCTTCTTTGCCGGGCTTACTTCTGCCCAGTAAGAGTAGATGCCCTACCTTATACTGCCCGGAAAAGTGTTGAGCTACTTTCAGCCCCAAAGCTCCCAGGCCTCCCGTAATCAGGAGGGTGCCGTTTTTCAAATCAGGTGTTGAACCTTGTGTTGGCGACAACCCGGTCAGTCTAAGCCCCTGAGCTCCTTCATGTGTAAGTCGAATTTGATTTTCCTGATCAGTACTCTTAATGACTTCGGCAAGATCAGCTGCTGTAGCTTTCCGGTGTTCTGCTGTATCAATCAATCGAAAGCGTACATCAGGATATTCATTCATCGCAACACGCAGCAAGCCCCATAGTGGAGATTGTACCAGATTGGGTTTGCTTCCGTAAACACTTTGCGTAACCCATACTACTTCTTCAATGCCCGCCTTGATGGCCTCCTGAAGCTGCATGAGACCCAAACAGCTCAATTCCTCTGTAGCCTGAGCCATATCCGTTGGATCTTCTTCAGCCTCCCATAAGCTGATCAATCCTTTGGTGCCTTCCGGAACAGGGACATTATGATCTGTTCTCTCAATCGTAACCGGCTGATCGGAGAGAGCTTCTGTCAATGCAGATGACAATTGACTGTCATTACCAGTCAATAGCCAATGGCCCTCTCGCATCTGACCCGTCAAAAGCTTTACCGGCTGCCACCTGATACCGTACAGCCAATCGGCATGAGCTACCCCGGTTTTGGAGAGGGAGGAGGGGTCCAGCTTGCGAACGGACAGCTTCTTAACAATAGCGATGGGCAAGCCTGCCTCATCCCACAAATTCGCCCTGTAACGCTTATAGATATCCTCTCTGGATTCTAATTGAATTTCGGCCCATACCTCTCCATTGGCGGGCTTTGACAGTAAATGATACTCTGAAATCTCAAATGGCAGATAGGTAGTTTCATCTGTCCTGTCATGCATAGCCCCAGCGAGCTGAAAGACTCCGTCAAGAATGGCAGGATGGAGGTGATAACTGTCTTGTTCAGCCTTAATAACTACCCGTCCGAAAGCGCGTTCTGCATCTGCATATACCTCTTCAATTCCCTGAAATGCTGGCCCATAGCTGAGGCCTATTGCCTCATAATCATCGTAAAGAGAGTTGACATCTTTGGCAGAAAGACCGGCTTTCTTCTTCATAAGGTCAACAGAAGCTAACTGTGGTACTTCAGATACTGAAACGAGACCTGTGCCATGTACCTGCCAGTCACTCCCGTCTGTTTTACTACAGAGTCTGAACTCATAGCCGCCTTCACTTTCTTCCGTGACCATTTGAACCCGGACACGACCTTCCTGCGGGATGATCAGGGGTTGTGCAATCAGGAGTTCAGTCAGTTCATAATCTGCCTCAGCTTTCAGTAAGTGTATAAAGCCCTGGACGATTTCGGCCAATCCGGCTCCGGGCAGTACCACTTCTCCAAAAACCTGATGATCCTGCAGATATGGAAAATCATGCAGACTTAGTTCTTGTTCATAGACCTTCTGACCTACAATTTCCAGCTCGGAGCCTAACAATGGGTGGCCTGTATGTATACCGCTGTTTGACTGATTTTTAAGGTCAATCCAATATCGTTTCCTCTGGAAGGCATAGGAGGGCAGCGGTACCTTCTGCTGTTCTCTGTCCTGGTAGAAGCTGTCCCAGTTCGGAGCGTAGCCCGCCTCATAAAGAGCTGCCACACTCTTCACTATCGTTTCTTCGTCTGAGCCTTCTGATTGTAGTGAGGCCAACCACTGATAGTCCTCTGAATTGGTCACGCAATGGCCTCCCATGCCTACCAGACTCGGCTCGGCCCCCATCTCAAGGTAAGTCGTTACGCCCTCCTGTTCCAGGGTCTGCATACCACTGCTGAACAGTACCGTCTGACGGATATGATCCGTCCAGTAGTCAGGACTTTGGATCTCTTCTCCCGCCAGCCTACCGCTTACATTGCTGATGATAGGGTACTGAGGAGCATGATAAGTAATCTGACCTGCCACCTGCCGGAAGGCCGGTAGTATCTCTTTCATTAAAGGGCTGTGAGAGGCCTGAGATATCGGTAAGACTTTGACTTTGATGTCTGAATTCTTCAATTGATCGGCCATCGACTCTATCCCTGCTGCGGCTCCGCTGATCAGGGTTTGTCTGGGGCCATTCTCTCCGGCTACACTTACTGAGGGCTCCTTGTCCAGGTAGGGCTGTAATTCAGCAATGCTGGCTTCTACAGTAGCCATTTTGCCGGCCTGTTTTACTGAAGCCATCAGCTTACCACGGGCTGCTACCAGCCTGATACCATCTTCCAGACTGAAGACGCCTGCTACGGTGGCTGCTACCAGCTCTCCCAGGCTATGGCCCATTAGTATATCCGGTTCTATACCCCAACTTTGCCAGAGGCGGGTCAGACTGTATTCTACTGTAAATAAAGCCAGCAGCATATAGTCGATCTGGTCCAGCTTAGCAGCTTCTGCTGTAGAAGCAGATGCAAAGATGATTTGCTTCAAGTCTTCTCCGGTTTCCTGCTCAATCAGTGACAGGCACTCATCGAAGGTGGTGGCAAAGGTCTTTTCGGTCTCATAGAGTTCTTTGGCCATGCCTGTATACTGGCTCCCGCCTCCTGTATACAAAAAGGCCAGCTTACCCGGACTGGTACGTATCGGGTGAATGGGACCTGAGAGCTTACTGAGAAGTGATTCCTTGTCGGAAGCTACCAGACCCAGGCGGCTACGGAAGTGACTGCGTGTGGTAGACAGGCTATAGGCCAGGGCTTCCAGAGATTGTTCAGGATGGCTCTTGATATGCGTCTTCAGTTTGGCCAGCTGACCTTGCAGGGCTTCTTCTCCCTCTCCTGATACCGTCAATAACTGATAGGGTCTGGCGGGTAGTTTTGTTTCTTCTACCTCTTCATTGGCCTCTTTCGGAGCTTCTTCTAAAATGATATGAGCATTGGTACCGCTGATACCGAAACTGCTCACTCCCGCTCTGCGAGGATTTTCATCCTTCTCCCAGGCTTGTCCGTGTTGAAGCACAGCAACGCCATTTCCCTTCCAGTCAATCTTTGGATTCAGTTTTTCGGCATGAAGGGTTTTGGGGAGATAGTTATTTTGAAGGCAAGCCAATACCTTGATAATGCCGGCCATGCCTGCAGCTGGCTCCAGGTGTCCAACATTACTCTTCACAGAGCCGATGAGCAGGTCCTTGTTCCTGCCTTTACCATACACTCTCTGAAGGCTTTCCACCTCAATAGGGTCTCCCAGATCTGTACCGGTTCCGTGACACTCCACATAGTCAATTTGCTCCGGATTCAGACGTGCGTTGAGCAGGGCATCTTTTAGTACTCTTTCCTGTGCCTTTCCGCTGGGCACGGTAATTCCACTGCTAGCACCATCGTGGTTGACTGCTGTTCCTTTGATTACTCCCAGAATCGGGTCTTTTCTTTCCAGAGCATCTGCAAGCGGCCGAAGGACCAGCATACCACAACCTTCTCCTCTTCCGAAGCCATCAGCATTAGCAGAAAAGGCTTTGCAGATACCATCTGGCGACAGAGACCGGGTTTCGGCCAGCATTAAGTAGATATCAGGATCTAACAACAGGTTTACTCCTCCGGCCAAAGCCATTTTACATTCACCGTTTCTCAGGCTCTGTACTGCCGAGTGTATGGCCGTCAGTGATGATGAACATGCGGTGTCAATGGCCATGCTGGGTCCGTTCAAACCCAGGAAATAAGATATACGCCCAGCAGAAAAACTGGTAGGAATACCTACTGCGTCAAAATTGGTTAACTGCTCCTTTTGCTGGAAATGAGAAGGATATTGTGTAGGGCCTATTCCTACAAAAACTCCCGTTTTGCTTTCAAGAAGTTCGGACTTCAATACCCCTGCATTCTCAAGAGCCACCCAACTTGTTTCCAATAAAAGCCTGTGTTGGGGATCCATTTTGGCTGCCTCTTCCGGGCTGGCCCTGAAGAAAGCCCGGTCGAACAAATCAGGTGAATCTATAAATGACCCTTTGTTCGTATAAGATTTACCCGGTACCTCCGGATCGGCATCAAAGTACTTTTCAACATCCCATCGGGTTTTGGGAATATCCGTCACGGTATTTCTGCCCTCAGCCAGCAGTTGCCACATAGCCTGCAGGTCCTGCACACCACCAGGCATCTGCATTCCCACGCCAACAATCGCCACAGGAGCCTTGTACTTCTGGTTTTCCCTGGTTAACAGGTTGATCGCTTTTATCGATTTTTTAAGTCTGCTTTCATCCATTTTAAAACCCGGTTAGAGTATTTGATCCAGTTTGTCGTCCAGTTCGTCCAGCAATTCATCCATGTCCAGCATATCAATCTCATCATTGTCTTCCTCCTCAACAGGTTCAGAAGTCAGATTTAGCATGGGAGTGATAAGCTCCAGAAGCTTATTGTTGAGCTTATTCTGAAACTCATGAGAGGTGGTTTTTTGGGCATTGGCACTGAGGTCCTGAACAAAATCAGAGATCTTTGATTTCAGTAGTTTTTGCAATGATTCCTTGGGCCTGATCTCTTCCAGAATAAAGTCTGTTATTTCATCAACTGTAGCCAAAGACACCACCCTGGCGGGAGATACAGGCATACCCAGTTTTCTTAACACGTTTGACAATTCTATGGCCTGTAGCGAGGTCATGCCCATTTCAAATAAGCCTCCCACTCTGTTAACCTCATTTCTCTCCTTTCCAAGAATGGGGACAATGATATCCCAGAGCTTATTGCTGAGTTTTTCTCTTTGTTCTTTGGGATTGAGGACAGAGAGCTCCTTGATAAAATCCTGGCTGTCCTGCACCTTGTGCTGTGGCTCCTCAATAGCCAGGGATTGAATCAGCAAACCCAATGGACTATTCTCATAGATACCGGCCACCACATTCCAGTCGGCCTGCGTGACAGCACTATTGGCCTCTCCACGAACGATTTGCTGCTCAAGCGCACGGAAGGCGAGATCGGTATCCAAAACATCAAAACCGTGGTCCTTGGCTCTTTCGCTCACCTCTTCATTAGCGAAACCACCCTTATCCCAAAGGCCCCACTGAATCGTGGTAGCTGTAAGCCCCATGCTCTTCCTGTGCACCGATAAATGATTGAGCAAGGCGTTGGCAGCGGCATAACTGCCCAAACCCGGAGTAGTCATTACAGAAAGCATGGAAGAATAAAGCACGAAAATGTCAAGGTCCATTCCCATAGTCAGGTGATGCAGGTTGAGCGCACCAACTGCTTTGGCTCCATAGGCCTCTTTTAGGTGATCGGCACTTTGATTCATGATGAGTCCATCGGCCAGTACGGCAGCGGCATGAACTACTCCTTTGAGCGGATAGGCCTGACCGATATCAGCCAGGACCGCCTCCAGCGATACACGATCGCTGACATCACATTGAGCGGTTTTTACCATGATACCACGTTCGCGAATCGCAGTGATTTCTACTTGGGCGGCCGGGTTCGGCTCACTTCTGCCCAAAAGCAATATTTGTCCAACTCTTTTGTCTGCCAGCCAGTGAGCAGTTTTGATACCGATATGGCCCAAACCACCCGTGACCAAGACTGTGCCTTTAGACAGGTCAGGAAAGTTTCCGGCCCCTGATTTTTCAGCTACCTGCCGTATCAACCTTTGTGACAGCAGGCTGTTTTCCTCTATTCTGAGTAAGCGCTCTGAGGATTGAGTCGATACAGCTTTTACCAATGAAGCTTCCCACTGATCAGAGTCAAAACCCTCTGTATCGATCATTTTGAAGTCGAAGCCATCATCTTCTACGATGGCCGCTCTCCCCAGTCCCCAAAGGGGAGCAAGCGCCAAAGATTCCTGCTGTTGATTATTACTGAATGCCTCATCTGTAACCCAGACCAGTTGCTTCTTACTCTCATATGGGAATTGCTGGAGCTGTTCCAGTGCTTTAGCAGATACAGCTTCTATTTGACCCGCAAGGTCTTCTGTCGGAGGCTGTGCCCATAAACTGATAATACCAGAACAGTTTTCGAGACGCTGCATCAACTCAAAGGCTGAATCACAATCGCTGGTGTGTGTGAGTGCGCCACCAAAAGCCTGAGACAACCGATTTAATACCTCTTCTGATATTTCACCGGTCTGATTATCTAAGGCTATCCAGTGTTCCAGGGCTTGTTCCACAGGCACATCAGATATCTCCAATTCATGCCAGGTAGTTTGATAAATGAGTTCTGAGGCGGCCCTTTCCAGGTCGTGTCGATTCAGGTAACCCGACAGATTCCGCTTGTTTAGCTCGCCTCCGAGAATGGATTCGATTTCTGTATCATCCGCACTATTCAATGCATTTAAAAGCGGATCATCCTTCTTCAATAAGGTGTTTTCGAAGACATCGATCCAATAGCGTTTCCGCTGAAAGCTGTAGGTCGGCAAATCCATGCGTAGCTGCTCTCTGCCTTGATAGAAAGCGGTCCAGTCGGGATCAACTCCTGATTCGTAAAGAGCACCCAGGCTTTGTATCAGGGTCTTGCTTGCCTCTGTGTCGGACTGCACAGAAGTCAGCCACTGGCAGTCTAATGCATTCTCTACACAAACCGACCCCATATTGATCAGGGCTGGTTCCGGACCAATTTCCAGATAGGATGTTACTCCTTGCTCTTCGAGCAATTGCATGCCCTTGTTGAAAAGGACGGCTTCCCGAATATGGCTTACCCAATACTCTGCTGAAAGAATTTCTTCCCCGGCAATTTTTCCACTTACATTACTAACAAGGGCATATTTGGGAGGCTGGTAGCTAATCTGCTCTGCAACCTTCCTGAAAGCTGGTAGAATCTGCTCCATCAGTGGGCTATGGAAGGCATGCGAGGTAACCAATTCTTTATATTTCGTCTGCTTGGGTAGTTGTGACAGTACCTGTTCCAAAGCCCCGGAGCTTCCTGAGATGACATTTTGCAGAGGTCCATTCTCTGCGGCCAGACTCACTTGTGACACCCCTTCAAGACAGTTTTCGATGGTCGCTTTATCTGCCTTCACTGCATACATCCTGCCTCCTTCAGGCAAGGAACCCATCAGTTGACCTCTGGCAGCCACCAGCCTGATCCCGTCTTCCAGGCTAAATACTTCCGCTATAACAGCCGCTACGATTTCGCCAAGGCTGTGCCCCATGAGTACATCTGGCTTGATGCCCCAATGTTGCCAGAGTTTCGCGAGGCTATACTCAAAGGCCAGCAGGCTCAATTGCGTGTACTCTGTCCGATGAATTCGCTGGTCACCTTGTCCATCAGATTCTTTCAGAAGCAGGGGAATGAAATCTTCTCCGGTCTCTTTTTTGATAAGTGCAAGACAGGTATCCAATGACTGGGCAAAAACAGGTTCAGCCTGATATAATTCCATGGCCATACCAGGTCTTTGTGAGCCCTGTCCGGTGAAAAGGAAGGCCAGTTTCCCGGGAGTCAGATCTAAGGGAGCCCAGTCTGCATCTGACTGCTGGGAAAAATCGACTTCATCCTGAACAACAAATGATCTTCTGGAACGAAAATGACTCCGCGTGGTCACCATGTTATAAGCCAGCCTCTCCAGGCTTAGATCAGGTTGGTTCTCAAGATGGTTTTTATACTTTATCACCTGACCTGATAAGGCTGCCTGTCCTTCTCCTGAAATGGTCAGGAGTTGATACTTTCTTGCTGCTAACCTTTCAGCCGGTAAGGCCGGTTCTTCACCGGATGGGGCCTCCTCCAAGATCACGTGTGCATTGGTACCACTGATGCCAAAGCTGCTGATGCCTGCTCTTCTGGGACGATCTCCCTGCTGCCAGGATATTGCTTCCTGTGCTACCTTTACTTTGTATTGGTCCCAGTCAATCTTCTCGCTCAGCTCTTCACTATGCAGCGATCTGGGGATTAATCTATGCTGAAGGCTCAGTACTGTTTTGATCACACCGGCAATGCCAGCCGCAGCTTCTGTATGACCGATATTACTCTTAATACTGCCTAACACCACAGGTCTGGCATTTTGCCTGAATACTTCTCCGATGGATTGTACTTCAATCGGGTCACCGAGGTCAGTACCTGTACCATGACATTCTATGTAATCAATATCTGCCGGCTGCAACTGTGCCTGGGCCAATGCCTTTTTAATTACCTGCTGCTGTGACGGGCCATTGGGGGCCGTGAAACCCTGACTCTTTCCGTCCTGGTTGATAGCAGTGCCTTTGATTATCGCCAGAATATTATCGCCATCAGCCCGGGCCTTAGACAGTGGTTTCAGCAATAAGACTCCTGTTCCTTCGCTTCTGACAAAGCCATCGGCCTTGTTTGAGAAGGTATGGCAGCGGGCGGTTGGAGAAAGGGCTTTGATCTGACAGGCATTGACTGTTCCCTTTGGATCCAGAATCAGTTGTGTTCCCCCGGCCAGGGCCTGATCACACTCTCCGTTCCTGATTGCCTGGACTGCCAAATGCAGCGAAACCAGTGAAGAAGAACAAGCTGTATCTACCGCCAGACTTGGCCCTTTGAGACCTAAAAAGTAAGACAGTCTTGCTGCCGTGGTACTATGTGCCGTTCCCATCAGGGAATACTGGTCTATGGCCGCTGCATTGGAATACACCCGATTAGCATAGTCATTGCCGTAAATACCGATATAGATTCCCGTATTTGTATTGTAAAGGGAAGAGCGATGCTGGCCTGCCCGCTCTAATGCCTCCCAGCTACACTCCAGCAACAGCCGCTGCTGAGGGTCTATACTCCGCGCCTCCTGAGGGGTGATATTGAAAAAGGCTGCATCGAAAGATTCTATTCCTTCAATAAAACCTCCTTCCCGTACATACATTTTGCCAACAGCATCCCGATCTGCATCATACCACTCTTCAATGTCCCAACGGCTTTTAGGAATAAGCTCAATGGCATCTTCACCTTTCTCTAAAAGGTCCCACAAAGCTTCGGGGCTATCGGATGATCCCGGAAAGCGACAGCCCATACCTACAATTGCTATGGGCTCTTCTATGGAAGTAGTAGTAGACGCTGTGCCTGGTTTTTCTTCGGTATGACTTCCGGTTAGTTCTTTGAGTAAATACGCTGTCAGCTTGTCCATGGTAGGATAGTCGAACATCAGCGTGGCGGGTAACTTCAAGCTCAGTTCTCTGCTCAGACCATTCCGCAACTCTACCGCTATCAGTGAGTTTAATCCTAAATTCTTTAAGGGCTCAGTCATGGGAATATTCCTCAGCTCCGTCCCTAGTACCAATGCAATGCGACTGCCTAAATAGTTGCTTAAAAAGTGCTCTCGCTGCTCCTCTTCCAATGAAATCAGCTGACGTACCAGGTTTCTTTCTCCCAGTTGTCTGCTCACGGCAACCACCTTTTTATAGAAGGCAGGAATTTCTCCGTGGTTCTGCATCAGGGCCTTGCCTAGTTGGTGTTTGCGGATGGGTAGAATGCCTGTTTGTGCCCCTTTCCTTTCGAGTATCAGGTCAAGTAGTGCCAGTCCTTCCGAAACCCTGAAGTAACTGACGCCACCTTGTTCTATTCGTTTTCTGTCAGCCTGACTGAGTTGTGCGGCCAGCCCTACATCGGCTACCGGCCCCCAGTTAATCGTATGACCAGACAGGCCTTGTGACCTGCGGAAACTAGTCAGCTGATCGAGAAACAGGTTGGATGCGGCATAATTGCTCTGACCTGCCAGGCCAAACCAGCTGGCCATTGAGGAAAAAAGAACGAATAAATCCAGATCAAGGTCTCGAGTAAGTTCATGCAGGTACCATCCTCCATAAACCTTCGGCAGCATGCTGGTATGTAAACGTTCAGCATTCTGCTCTGACAGTACGCCATCGTCCAATACCCCTGCTGCATGAAACACTCCTTTCAATGGGTATTGCTTCGGGATCGATGAAATAATTTTCTCAAGAGAGGCCCTGTCAGAAACATCACAGGCACGTACTGTGACTTTGGCTCCTATGGATATGAGTCTTTCAATTGCCTGCTGAGCTTCTTCACCGGGCTCTCTTCTGCCCAATAAAAGCAAATGAGCCAGCTTATGTTTGGTCACCAGGTGTTCTGCCACTTTCAGGCCAAGAGCTCCCAGCCCACCGGTAATGAGCACGGTTGCCCTATCTAAAGTCAATGATCGTTCGGAAGGTGCATCAGCCATTTTCAGCACGATCTTACCGGTGTGATGTCCTCCGGACATGTAGCTGAAGGCAGATTTGGCCTGTTCTACAGAAAAGACCTTGTTAGGAAGTGGTTTGAAAACACCCTCTTCTATCAGAACAGAGAGCTCAGAGAGCACTTCTGAAATCTCCGGGCTGTTGTTAACAATCTGGCTGAGCAGATCATAATACTCATAGGTCACACCAGGATATTGATCTGAAACTTCTGATTGGGTTCTCAGGTCTCGTTTTCCGATCTCTACAAAAGTACCGCCCGGCTTTATCAAAGAGAGTCCCTTATCAATAGCCTCTCCAATGAGAGAGTTGAGCACTACATCTATTTTCTCACCCCGGGTGTCTGCGAGCAGTTCATCATAAAAACTCAGGCTGCGGGAATCATAGATGTGGTCGACTCCCAGGGCCCTGACCTTTGCTCTCTTCTTCTCACTACAGGTAGCAAAAACTTCAGCTCCCAGGTATTGTGCTACCTGAATGGCTGCCATGCCCACACCTCCCGCTGCGGCATGGATAAGTACTTTGTCTCCGGCTTTTAAACCTGCCTTGTGCTTTAAGCCATACCAGGCTGTTACAAATACTACCGGTAGAGTAGCAGCAGATTCGAAGCTCAGTTCACCAGGTTTTCCGGAGAGCATCGCCTCTTTGGCCACCACACACTTTTTAAAGCTGCCCAGGGCCAGCCCGTAGACCGAGTCACCCACTTTGTATTTGCTGACTTTACTTCCTACACCACTTACAATTCCCGCACATTCGCAACCCAGCTCTGCGGTATTATCCAAGGACTCGGGGATTAAGCCCAGTGCCTTCAAAACATCCCGGAAGTTTAAGCCGGAAGCCATGACTTCTATTTCAACCTCATCGACTGCCAGACTCTTGCTATTAGTTTCCCTGAGCCCCAGATCTTCTATACTCCCAGACTGACCGATTGATAGTTCATAGTTGTCTGTATCTTTCAGTTTTTCACGGTCGGATGATGTTACCTGCCCCAGGTAAATACCTTCTGTTGCTCCTGCCTTTATTCTTAGCTGCTCTTCAGGACTATCACTGGTGATAGCCGGGGTTAAAACAGCCAGGCTCTCCGGTGATTTATCCGCCAGATCAATGAGTCTGAACCGAACATCGGGATACTCATTCATGGCCACCCGAAGCAGGCCCCAAAGTCCTGACTGCACGAGGTTGGGTGAGTCACTATGAACACCATTGGTAATCCAGACCAGCTCCTCAACTCCTGCCAATAATGCCTGCTGCAGTGCTGTCAGGGCCATACCACTCAACTGCTCGGTGGCCAACGGCAGGTCAGTTCCTGTTGCTTCTGATTCCAACAGGCTGATTACCCCCCTTGTACCTGAAGCTAATTCAGCACCATGATCCTGAACGGTCAGGTCAATAGCTTGCCCGGACAATTCAACTGACAGGCTCGCTGCCATCTCAGAGTCAGGCGCAGAAGTTAAGGTCCAGTTTCCTTCTTTTAAGCTCCGGGGCTCAAGCTCAACCGGTGCCCAATCCGTAGTAAACAACCAGTCTGTATGCTGTCTGTCGGTGGAGGAAAATGCTGATGCATCCAGCTTTCTTAAAAGCAGGTTTTCAACAGCGCCAATGGCTGTTCCCGATTCATTCCAGATTCTGACTTTAAACTGACGCTGATCTGCTGAAACACTGGTGAGTTTTACCTCGGCCCAGACTTCTTCCGACTGACCAGCAAGCTGCAGGTAGTAACTGCCCAGCTCAAAGGGTAGATAGATTGAAGCGTCTGTTTGGTTATTAACGGCTCCAGTCAACTGGAAAACGCCATCCAGCAAGGCCGGGTGCAGCCCGTACCCCTCAGATGATGTGGCACTCAGTACTACCTTGCCGACCGCCTGGTTCTCATCTGCATATATTACCTCAAGTCCCTGAAAAACCGGACCATAGTGGATACCTGCCTCTTCAAAATCATCATAGACAGAGCCTGCTTCTTTTCTTGTTAACCCTGTTTTTAAAGCCTCTGGATCAATGGCGCCAAAATGCGTTTCTTCCTTCACTGTTACCTGACCGCTGCCATGCAGCTGCCAGGTTCCTTCTTTTGAGCGGCTGTGAATCTTAAACTCGTAGCCATCCTCTGTTTGTTCTGTGACCAACTGCAATCTGACTCCACCTTCCTTAGGCAAAATCAGGGGTTGGGCAATCAGCAGTTCCCCCAGCTGGTAATTCTCTTCCTGTAGTTGAATAAAGCCCTGCACCAACTCTGCCAAAGCTGCTCCGGGCACCATTATCTCTCCCATCACCTGATGGTCAGCGAGGTACGGATAATCTTTCAGGCTTAATTCCTGCTCATACACTTTCTGTCCGGCTATCTCCAGTTCGGAACCCAAAAAGGGATGACCTGTTGCCTTGCCTCCGGTTTGATTTCTTTTGGACTCGATCCAATATCGCTTTCGCTGAAAGGCATAAGTAGGTAGTGGTACCTTTTGCCGTGTCCTGTCTTTATAGAACCCGGTCCAGTCAGGGTTGATGCCTGCCTCATAGAGTCCCGCCAGACTTTCCAACACCGTTTGGGTCTCATGCTGATCTGACTGAATAGAGGCCAGCCATTGGCAGTCTTCGGAATTACTGACACAATAAGCCCCCATGCCGGTCAGTACGGGTTGCGGACCTATTTCCAGATAAGTGGTCACACCTTGTTCTTCAAGCACCTGCATACCACTGCTGAAGAGTACAGCCTCTCTGATATGCCGGGTCCAGTAGTCTGCTGTCTGTATTTCTTCCCCTGCCAGTTTACCACTGACATTGCTTATCAGGGTATATTTTGGCCTGTGATAAGTAATCTGTTGAGCTACCTGCCTGAAGGCCGGAAGGATTTCCTCCATCAAGGGACTATGTGACCCCTGGGAGATAGGTAAGATTTTTACTTTAAAGCCATCGGCCTCCAGGAGATCAGCTATCTCTGTTATCCCCTCAGCAGCCCCGCTGATCAGCGTCTGTCGGGGGCCGTTCTCACCTGCTATGCTTACCTCATTTACCTGAGACAGATAAGACTCCAATTCGTCCAGACTCGCTTCCACGGTAGCCATCTTGCCGGCTCTCTTTACTGAAGCCATTAACCTGCCCCGGGCTGCCACCAGCTTAATGCCATCCTCAAGATTGAAAACTCCTGCCACTGTGGCTGCTACGATTTCTCCCAGGCTATGCCCCAGAAGGACATCCGGCTCTGCGCCCCAACTTTGCCATAGTCTGGTAAGACTGTATTCCAGAGCAAACAGTGCTAACAGCATGCAGTCGATCTCATCCAGTCTTTTGGCTTCGACACTGCCTTCTCCTGCGAAGAGAATGGATCTAAAATCTTCTCCTGTTTCTTGCTTGATCAGGCCCAGGCACTGATCCAATGTTGTTTTGAAAGCAGGCTCTGTATTATACAACTCCTGACCCATACCCACATACTGGGCTCCTCCCCCGGTGTATAAGAAGGCTAACTTACCTGGCTGTGGAACTGCCATATCTCCAGGCTCAGAAAGCTTGCTCAATAACTCCTTTCTGTCTTTGGCTACTACCGCCATACGGGTCCGGAAGTGACTCCTCGCGGTCGCCAGACTGTAGGCCAGAGATTCGATTGATTGATCCTTATTCTCCCTGACATGGGTTTCGAATGCCTTTAGCTGACCTGCAAGAGCATCAATACCTTCAGCTGATATACAGATCAACTGATGGCTTCTGGCCGTCAGCACAGGACCAGTTTCTTCTTCGGAGGGCGGTGTCACTATTCCGGGAGCCTCTTCCAGAATCACATGGGCATTGGTACCACTGATACCAAAACTGCTTATACCTGCCCTTCTGGGTTTTTCCACCCTTTCCCAGGGCATGGCTTCCTGAGCCACCTTTACCGGATAAGCGTCCCAATTGATCTTTTCATTTAGCTCCTCACAGTGCAAACTCCTGGGGATCAAACCATGCTGCAGGCTCAGAACGGTCTTGATAATACCAGCCACGCCTGCCGCAGCTTCTGTATGACCAATGTTGCTTTTGATACTACCCAGTACTACCGGGCTCTTTTTTCTTCTGAAAACTTCCCCGATAGACTGTACCTCAATCGGGTCACCCAGGTCTGTACCGGTTCCGTGACATTCGATGTAATCGATATCCGCAGGTTTGAGACCAGCCTGATTCAGGGCCTTTTTGATAACCTGTTGCTGTGAGGGACCATTGGGCGCTGTAAAGCCCTGGCTTTTTCCATCCTGATTGACCGCTGAACCTTTGACCAGAGCCAGGATTTTATCGCCATCGGCTTGTGCTTTAGACAGTGGTTTTAAAACCAATACACCTGCCCCTTCACTGCGCACAAAACCGTCTGCCTTATTGGAAAAAGTGTGACAACGACTATTTGGAGAAAGTGCCTTTACCTGATTAAAATATACGGTCTCTTCTGGGTCGAGGAGTAAATTCACTCCTCCGGCCAGGGCCTGATCGCACTCTCCATTCCTGATGGCCTGAACCGCCAGATGCAGCGATACCAGAGAAGAAGAACAGGCTGTATCCACAGCTATACTCGGGCCTTTTAAGCCCAGCCAGTAGGAAAGACGCCCTGCAATGGTGCTATGAGAAGTGCCCAAAAAGGCATAGTGATCTATATGGTCCGTTCCACTGAAAACACGATGCTTATAGTCGGTACCAAACATACCGAAATACACCCCGGTATTGCTCTCCATCAGGTCGGCCTGTCTGATCCCAGCTCTTTCCAGGGCTTCCCAGCTACTCTCAAGCAACAAGCGTAACTGCGGATCTATCGAAAGTGCCTCCTGTTGGGTGATTTGAAAAAATGCAGCATCAAATGACTCTATGTCTTTCAGGTAACCTCCTTCGCGCTGGTACATCTTACCTGCTGCCTCCGGGTCGGTATCATACCAGTCATCCATGTCCCATCGGGTGGAAGGAATGGGTTCAATAGCGTCTACCCCTTTTTCAAGTAAAGACCATAAGCCTTCCGGATCCCTGACATCTCCCGGAAAGCGACAGCCCATCCCGATGATGGCTATCGGCTCATTGCTATGCTGTCCTGGTTCAGCATAAGCCTCCTGGTCGCTGGAATCAGCTTCCCGGACATAAGTTGAGAAAAGATAATCCGTCAACTTGTCAACAGAAGGGTAGTCGAACAATAGGGTATTGGCCAGGGGCCAGCCAAGTTGCTGACAAAGCTCATTGCGCAGTTTAAGCGCCTTTACAGAGCTCATCCCATACTCCTTGAAGGTCTGGTCTGAAGAAAGCTTAACGCCTGGCCCCAATTCGAGGAAGCTTCTGATTTCTCCTTCCAGGTAATCCTTTAAAAATTCTCTTTGCCGGTCATCAGCCAGTGACATGAGCTGTTCGACCACCGGATTCACCTTAACAGAGTCTTGCGGGGTGCCAGATGAAACAGAGAGGTTATCGAGGAAACTTAAGTCAACCGGCTTCAACCCGGTAAAACCCAAATCCTGGTATAATGCCTGCCAATCGGGGTCGACTCCGGATTCATAAAGTGCTGAAAGGCTCTTTAACAGCGTATCTGCATCTCCCTGTTTTCTATCCATGGAGGCCAGCCACAGATGGTTTGTCTTTTCAACACAGAAAAGCCCTATTCCTGATAACACCGAATTGGTACCTATCTCCACAAAGCGACTTACCCCTTCTTTTTCCAGAGTCTGCATGCCCTTGTAAAAATTGACCCTCTCACGGGCATGGGTTAGCCAATAGTCAGGAGTTGCGATCTCCTCTCCAACCAGTTTACCGGTATGGCCGCCAATAATGGGTATAGCAGGTGGTGCATAATCGAGTGTGGTCAAGGTCTTTTCGTACTCTCTGAAAGTCTCGCTGATCAGTGGACTGTGGTAGGCTGAAGAAATTCGCAGTGCTTTCACTTTGTGGCCATCTTTCTCCAGGTTTTTACCAAGCTCTTCTACAACCAGTGTTGAACCGGAGACTACGAGGCTTTCGGGGCCATTCACAGCCGCTATGCTGACTTCTGAAGCCCATCCATCCAGATAGGGAATTACCTCCTGCTCTGTCATTTCAAGAGAGATCATCTTCCCACTATCGGGTAGTTTCTCCATCAGCCGGCCAGTGGATGATACTAATTTGATCGCATCTTCAAGGCTCAAAACCCCTGCAATGGCAGCAGCCACCCATTCGCCCAGGCTATGACCCAACAGCAGGTCCGGGGTTACTCCCCAATGCATCCACAAACGGGCCAGGCTATACTCAAGAGTAAAAACACTGAGTAGCATAGTCTGAAATTTATCTAGCTCTTTCCTGAGTGTTTCATCCTGGTTTGTGGTGAGTAACAGCTCTTTGAGATCAATTTCGCTTTGACGATGAATCTCTGTTATGCACTGGTCAAGTGTCTGTTTGAAAAAAGGTGAGAGCTGAGAAAGGGCCAGTGCCATGCCCAGACGTTGTGTACCACCACCTGAGAATAAGAAAGCCGTTTTACCTTTTGTTGTACCGGGGATAGCAGTTACTGACTTCAGTTGCTTTGTCAGATCATCTTTGCTGAGACAGATGAATCCTTTTCTACAGGAGTTCTGGGCATAATGAGATAAAGACTGGCTCAGAGAACCCAGAGAAGTGTCGCCCAAATCAGACATATGATTCTTCAAAGCCTCGATCTTTGCTTCTAATTCTTGTCGGCTTGTTGCAGAAAGCGCAACGAAACGAGGTGGTTGATATGTGGAATCCCGGGATGACATAAAAGCTAAAAGTTCTATCCTCTGATCTCTGTGCTTTCAGATCACCTCAATTCATAAGGTCAATAAGCCTGTGGACATGTGTGAGTACTGTCCAGGGGCAAACGGTCATTCTTGTGGTGTCTCGGTGCCTGAGATCTTTTGGAGTTGGAAATTTCCGTAAAAAACCCACCTCAATCTGACTCGCGCATGGACAAACCGTTCCCTTCATTCATAATAGGGCTTTCAATGCTTAGCCAGTTCGATTGAATCCACTAGCTTTCCTTTATGCAAGAATTCAGTAATGTTCAGGCGGTATATTTTCCCTTTGCGGGAGGTAATGAATATGCCTATGATCAGATGGCCACTTTCAAGTCTTTTGACCGGAAACCTGCCCGTTTACCCGGACGTGGGTCAAGAATGGGTGAAAACCTTCAAAGGAGTATCAGGGGACTGGTAAATGACTTTTGGGCTCGTCCGAATTTTGATCCTACCCGACCCTACTTTTTATATGGTCACAGTATGGGGTCATTACTTGCTTACGAGGTAGCTCTGGAATGCAAACGAAGAGCCATCGCCCCTCCTTTGTTTTTGATGGTCAGTGGCCGGCAGGCACCCAAATTTGGTGATAAACATACGCTACCCAGACACCTGATGACAAAAGACTCTTTTTGGAAAGAGATTAAGGGATATGGCGGATTACCTGAAGTCATTTTCAACGAACCTGAATTACTCGATTTTTTCGAGCCTATTATCCGTGCTGACTTCGAGGCGGTTTATCGCTATGCTCAGGCTGATGCATTGAAACTGGATATCCCTGTGGTCGCTCTGGCCGGTGATCAGGAAGACATCTCAGATGAGGAACTGTCGTCCTGGTCAGAAATTACTTCCGGCAGTTTCAGGTCTGTGAGGTTACCGGGGAATCATTTCTTCATTTTCGATCATGGACTCAGATTAAAGCAAATAATGGAAGAATCTGTTATGTCGACCAGCAAAGTGATATCAGGCTATTAGGAGATCAGACATTTATTTGAAACCAAAAGGCCCCTGATGTAAACATCAGGGGCCTTTTGGTTTCGTTTTAAGCTTCAGTCTTTTAAAGTACAGCGTGAAGTGCTTTTTGATAACCTGTTGTTTCTAACTGTGCGTCTATCAGAGCCTTCTCAAAAATCTCCATGGCGTTTTTAACAATCGATTCATTGATAATTAACGGAGGAACAAAACGAATAACATGCTGGTAATGTCCTCCTACCTCGAACAGAAGCCCCAACTGAAAGGCCTTTTCCTTAATGAGGCCAACAAGTTCAGGGTGTGGCTCTTTGGTTTCTCTGTCTTTCACAAACTCGATACCGATAAACAAGCCTTTTCCTCTTACATCTCCGATTTCGTTGAATCGTTCTTTTAATCTGTACAGTTTTTGGAAAAGGTATTCGCTTATCTCATTCACATGATCCGGCACATTGTACTTTTCCATAAAAGAGAGCGCCCCTCTGGCCGCAGCAATACCCACCTGATTAGCTCTGAAAGTGCCGACATGGAAACCCGATCCCCAGGACTCAATTCGTTTTTGATAGACAATAGCAGAAATAGGCATTCCAACACCTCCTAACCCCTTTGACATGGTAATGATGTCCGGTTGCTCTTTAGCATACTGACAAGCCAGAAACTTCCCGGACCTGAAAAATCCACTTTGGATTTCATCATAGATGACCAACACATCGTGTTTTCTGGCAATCCGAACTAACCTGTCGAGAAAGCCTTCTTCGGGCACAATATTGCCTCCTTCCCCTTGTATAGGCTCCAGCAAAACGGCCGCTGGTTTTGTCATGCCCGATTGAGGGTTTTCGAGAAGGTATTCGAGATAATCAGCAGCATCGAATCCCGAAGCATTTTCTTTAAAGGGGCTACGATAAGGGTAGCTATAGGGGATGAAATGTACCTCCGGTAAAGCAGTATTGAGGTCTTTGCGAAATTTCTTATCACTTGTTGCTGCCAGTGATCCTGCTGTAAGTCCATGATAGGAACCATGAAAGGCTATGATAGAGCTCCGCCCTGTATAATGTTTGGCCAGTTTAATGGCAGCCTCCACCGCGTCAGAGCCTGAAGGACCACAAAAAGCCATCTTCCAGTCGTCAGCTTTTCCGGGAGCAGTGAGTTCCAGAATGGATTCGATCAAGTCCAGCTTATTCTGAGTAGGGAAGTCAAGGGCATGGATGAGTTCCTGCTGTTGATCACTAACATAATCGAGAATTTCATGGTTTACATGACCAGCATTTACCACACCACAGCCAGCGAAGAAATCAATAAACTGATTGCCATCAACATCTTCTATAATGGCTCCCTTAGCCTTCTTAATGGCGATGGGAAACATCTTAGGATAAGAGACAATACTGCCTTCTATTTCAGCCTGTTTCCTGAGCATTTTTTGTGACCCAACTCCGGGTACTGAATCAGAAACTATTTTGGCATTATCAGCCAGATGAAATTCGTTAAAAGTCAGCATCACATTAAAATTTTAATTAGAAATCGAAGCATCAGGACTGTCTTTCAATCAAGTTGCTTATATGTCTAAATACCCTTTATCAATTAAGACCTACTATTTCAATGACCCACCTTTCTACCGTGGACATATTGTTCCTGACAGTGCTAAACCAGTTCTAAAAGCTGACACTATCCCTACAGTGAAAACCCAATGATCTAAAACCGCTTACTGTTCCCGGCTTCTATCCGATAATAGAAAGGCCCTATACCCAAACAGCAATTTGCCCATCAAACTATTCTCATTTATAGCTGACGCAGTTTTTGGATAGCCGTTTGACTATGTGGACCAGGCGAAATACTTTGTCTGCCCGGAGATGATTCCGAGAGTTCAAATTGAACCGGGTTCGACATGATCGCTCTAACCGTTCTAGCCCCTTTGCCAGGCATGCCGGCATGGCACATTCGAAGATTATCTACGATCAATACATCTCCTTTTTCCCATCTGAACGAAACGAAGTTCTCCCTCAAAGCCTTTTGAAACTGTTTCCCTTCGTCTGTCGTGATAACTTTCTCCAGGGTATCATAGGAAAGGTGCTCGCTACCTCTGGGTTTTACTTTACTCTTAGTCCCTCCAGCCGGATCTTTTTCCATTAGAGAGGCTTCCTTTTTTACTTCCCTGTATTTCTCAGAAATTCTGGAGACACGAGAGAACATATCCAGATAGTATATGAACTTATATTTCCAGGAGAGTCGATGAAGCCACCATTTTAACCCGCGATAATCTTCCATGAAATAGTTCTCCAGACCTTTCACAATTTTTAATCCCATGTTCACGATCACAGCAGGCCTTTTCGTCCGCGGATGTTCTATAACCGTTGGTTTGAAGAGCACAAGGGTCTTGTCCTGACTATCATTATCTGTTGTTACTTTGTACCCCTGCTGTTGACAAAATTCCTCCACCCTGGTGATTGGAACATTGTACTTTTTGGCCAAAAAAGACAAAGAAACCGACTCAGAGAAAAAAGTCTTTGATTCAAGTTTAGCTTTCAGGTCGCTGCTGAGTGCCGCGTAAACTCCGGCCATATCCACCAATCCTGTTTCTCCCCCTTGCCTGGATGGCTCTAAGCAGTAAAAGGAAATATAGTGGGGTACATCAGCACTTCGATAACCTTCATTGTGAAATACACCAAAAGCCAGTCCGGCTCCTGTTTTATAAAACTTGTTTGTATAAAAGACATATTTCGTGCCTTCAACCAATAATCTTCCGGTTTCGGCCAAAAAATAGTCATCCATACAATTTATATGGCTCAGGCTGGTCAGAGCATTTTCAAAATCTACTTCTGATTCTATCTTAAAATTACGAAGCAACAACGCCCCATGTCGGTCTAAACCCTCTACCAGTTCGTCCGAATTATCAGACAAATATGTCATTAACTCTTCAAGCGTACCCTTACTTGACCCCTGATGCTCCAACACCAATGGCGTAGCTGAAAGCTTAGTAGAAATATCTCTCTCTTTGCTTGTGAGTTTGCGTAAGTGAATGTTGTTCATCACTGTCTTTCTTTGACGCTGCCATATTCTCAACCGAAAACAGAAATAATGCTAATTCTAAAATTAGCATCCAGGCTTTACGGATAACTGGTAGCCTGACCAAGATCTCCATAAAAACTGGCCCAATGATGGCATGTACATGGACAAATCGTTCCTATCGATTTAGCCTCCTTGACTCCCGGACTGGTTACTCCTATCAGATAAATGAGCTCTCTTATGCATGATTAACAGGAAAGCTTAAGACTCTTTTGTGTCCAGGCTAAGAAAGTTCAGGTGTCTGAAATGGCTGTTATCATCAGCCATTAGCTCTTCGTAAGTACCCTGTTCAATAATTTCGCCCTGGTCCATGACCAAAATTCTATCGGCAGTTTTCACTGTAGACAGGCGATGGGCAATGGTAAGAGATGTACATTTTTGAGTCATCAGATATATCGCTACCTGAACAAGCATTTCCGTTTCGCTGTCAAGGGCTGAAGTAGCTTCATCGAGGATTAATATTTTCGGGTTTTTGAGCATGGCCCTGGCCAGCAAAATACGCTGTCGCTGCCCACCAGATAAACGCATTCCGTTCTCTCCCACTTCTGTGGCGTAACCATCCGTAAGGTCTTTTACAAATTCATCTACTGAGGCTTCAATGGCCACTTCCTGAAACTCTTCTTCCGTAGCATCCAGTCGGCCATACATGATATTCTCCCTGATTGTTCCTGTAAACAAGCTGGAGCTCTGGGGTACCACAGCCATATTTTTTCTGATGTTGTACAGGCTCAGTTTTGTCATTTCTATATCATCGAAATATACCTTACCGGTAGTGGGCTGATAAAACTGTAGCACCAAGGAAGCGATGGTTGATTTACCCGACCCTGAGGAACCAACTAAAGCCCATCTTTCTCCCTGGGGAATCTCAAAATTGATATTCTTCAGAATGAATTTTTTCGGATTGTCAGGGTAGGAAAAATTCACATTCTCAAACCTCAGTGACCCTGATAAATCAACATTACCAGTCTGTTCGAGCTCTTCTGGTTTATTACCAAGCAGTTCAAGAATGGATTCAACACTTCCCACACTTTTCTGTACATCTGCAATGGCTTTTGAAATGGTGTGAAAGCAACCAAACACCAACAAGAGGTAGGTAGCAAAAGCAATGACATCTCCCTGCCCAAGAGTACCCTGACTAATCATCACAGCACTCCGCCAGATCATAAATACAATCAATAAACCCATGGTGATCATATTGATAAGTTCATACCGGGACTCAGCCAGAATGAGTCTTGTCCCCAGCTTCGTAACAGAGTTTGTCATGCGCTTAAATTTCTGTACCTGAAACGGTTCGTTGGTAAAGGATTTTACCGCATAAATATCCGTGAGAGACTCCTGAATGATAATGTTTGACCTGGCAGTATCTCCCTGTAATTCACTGGAGATACCTTTAATGCCGTTAGTCAGTTTTCCGGACAGGAACAGAACCAATGGAAAAATGATAAGGATAATCCCGGCCAGTTTCCAGGAAATGATGAAAGTCATCACCAGGGCCCCGATACCCACAATACTCTGGCTGAGAAGTGTAGGAATTACCTGATTAAAAAAGTTCTCCAGCCTTTGTATATCTGCTGATATTCTGCTGGTAATTTCACTTACATTTTTCTTCTTAAAAACAAACACAGGCAACTTTACGGCATGCCCGTATACCCGCTGGCGCAGGTCTGTCAGAGACTGTACTGTAAGTCTGCCAAAGCACACGGTATGACCATAGGTAAACAGGCCTCTTCCTAAAAATACAAGCGCCAAATAGAAGGACAGGGTGTGAATGTCGGAAAGCACAAAATTACTCTCAAGGGTATTGAAGATATCTCCGACCAGTTTGGGTATCAGCAGGTTTACACCCGCGCTTGAGATTAGAAACAATACGCCCAGAAAGAGCAATGGTTTACTGAGTCTGACAAGTTTGAGCAGATCCCTTAAAGAGTCTAGTACTTTCATTTTTTCTCGGGTTTAGATAATTCTGTCCGGGCAGGACAACGGTTCATCGGACATTACTTATCCTCATAAACCAGGGTCTTTTCTCCATAGAGTCTTTGCGCATTTCGCCCCTGGCTCTTACAGGCCTCAATCAAGCGGTTTGATTCTATAATGGGCTTTGACTCATCGGTATATTTAATAGAGCTGATATACTCAAGCCAGGGCTCCATACCCATAGCATATACAAATACATCTCTGGGATTAAAACGATTCACCAGGTCTATGGCCTGATCAAAGTTGCACCCGGCCAACCTGCGGGACTGATCTTTACTACGGGCCAGCTTCTCGGGCATGATGGGCCCATAAAGCCACGAAAGCGGTGCCCCATCACACTCCATACCCAGAAAGATCACATCAATATCTCCCGTGATACCATGTATGTTCTGATACAGGCGAGGCTCTATATTTTGTGAATCAGCGGCAAAGAGAATGGTGAATTTCTGATGTATGTTGAAGTGATGGCAAAGCTTACTTCGGATATCAAGGTCTGAATGCTCACCCATAAAAGGTAAACCTGTAATCTCACAACCCCGAACCTCTACTTTTTCCATATCGGCAAGCTCAATCACCTGTTCTTGGCTAAAGCCCACATTCAGCAGATTCAGTTTAAGGCTGGGGTCCTGAAGGTCTCCCATGCTACTCCGGGGTACCACAATATGCTTTACTTTATGCCTTATTCTTAGCAGAGTCTCATACAATACATGGTCCTGATGGTTATGGGTAATGAGAACAAAGTCGATTTGATCGGGCAGGTCTGCATAGGTAAATCTGGACAGTTCGGACTCATAGCCATAGCTGACCAGTGGGTCGACCAGTATGGATACATCTTTGCTTTCAACCAGAATACAGGCGTGGCCGAAGTAACGGACCCTTAAGCCATCGCCCTCATAGCGCCTATAGGGTTGAGGTGCTTCTGTGGAAAGAAAGCTGCGCAAAAGTTCCTCCTGATCATCACCTACTCCGAGCGCATTCTTTATATACTCAAGCGTTTGTGGCTGACGCTCCAAGCGGTAGATTTCATCGATACCCGGATGGTTAAACGGAATCGCGAGATCCAAAATATGTGGCTCTTTGAGTCGTGGTGTACTCAGCACAAAAGGTCTGTCATCATCTTTGTCTATAAGATAGAAGGCCATTGACTGACTGGACGGCTTGTAAAAGCGACTTGCATAGAGCAAGGCCTCAAAAAACCTGAAAGTCGGCCTGTTATTTACATCATAGGCCAACTCAACATAGCCTCGGAGTGGCTCCGGAATACGCTCATACAGGGGTGTCAGACTATGGCCGTCTGCCTCATTAAGCAACAGTTGATTTAATTCCCAAACGGCATTTGCAAACTCAAGTAATTCCTGCTGATCACGTAAGGTTTCTTCAAGCAGCTCGCGTATGTCTTCTTTTCTTTCCCTGGGATAATCAATAAAGGGACCTCCTTTCATGTGAGGTGTCTTTACAGCCATTTCGTGAAGCTCCGGTTTTTGCACAAAGGATTGCATAATATCTATGTGCCGGTGCTTGATATTGAATGCAGCCGTAGCGGGGGATATAAGATGTGACCAGGCATACCATCGGTCGAACAGAGGCTCTCCTACCAGGTTAGGCTTCAAATAATATTTTTCCATATACGCAAGTCATTTTCTTTTCACCCTGATTCTGAAGGAGTTAACAGGATTTCAGGGTGAATGCAAATTAGGTATTACCGGAGGTACATTCGAAGCCATATCATGGACAAATCGTTCCTACTTCAAGCACAGGCTTACTACCAAAATGTGGTATACATTTCTACTGTCAGGAGTAAATTGATCCTAGGAAGCACTCATGGGTTCCTGCTTATTTGTTGATAACATTTGTGATAGTCTCCGGGCTACCCCGCCTACATGATCACCCTTGAGGAGTGTTATATGATTCCCCCCTGTCCACTCAACATTTACCTCACCAGCTGTAAAAAGGCTCAGTCTTTCTAAAATGAGATTTTCAGTTTCTTGTTGCTCCGGACTTTCAAAAACCTTAAAAATTGTAATGGGCGCCTTGATCTTTCTTTCTGTGCGATCAGTGAGATAAGTGTAGTCGTTAATATCTTCCTGCCAGTAAGCATGAATCATAGACCCGAACCTTTGTTCTTGTTCTTCTTTTGTGTAAGTCACTCCAAAAATGGGTAGTACATTTTCTACCAACCACCTTAGGTGCTCACCTTTTTTCTGAAGCGTCAGAAAGTCACTGTCAGCAAGTGGAACAGGCTCTTCAGCCACCTGATAAGAAGATCGGATTATTTGAAGACAGACGTCCTCGTAAGACTTTGTACGTGGATCCACTTCACTGTCGCCTTCTTCAACATCTAACAAGGCGTCAAATAAGATGAGGTGATCGACCTGAATTCCTTTTGATTCCAGTACATGCACCATTTCAAAGGCAAGCCGCCCTCCTGAAGAATGTCCGGCCAGCACAATGGGTTTATTGATCGCTGTCTTCTCCAGTTCCTCCACAAAACGTACGGCATTTTCTTCCAGACTAGCAGGAAACTCTTCTCCACTCCAGATCAATGAATTGAATGCATAGAAAGGAGAATCAATACCGAGGGTCTTGCATAATTCAACGAAGAAAAAAGCCCTTACTCCTAGTCCCGGAACACAATACAAGGGTAGATTCCGGCCCTCTGGTTGCAAGCAGTCCAGTACTTTGAATTCACTGTGAAAACTCTCGGAAAGATATAACTGGAGTTTTGAGATCACCGGACTTGACATAAAGGCAAGTATGTCAATCGGACTGCCAAGCTCTTGTTCCATCAAATATTTAGCTTTTAGAAAACTAATTGACGATCCGCCCAGCTCGAAAAAACTGTCATCAATTCCTACTTGCTCCAGCCCTAATACACTTTGCCAGATATTACATAGTTTGACCTCCAGGACATTTCTTGGGGGTGCATATGTACGTGCTGTCAGCCTTGAAGTATTTGGTTCAGGAAGCGCATTTCTGTCGACTTTGCCATTGGCAGTTAATGGTATGCTTTCTAACTGAAGCCAAACTCCCGGAATCATATAGTCAGGTAACTTCCCGGCCAGGTAAGCTTCCAGGTCCCGGGTGGACAGCTCTTGTTCAGAGGTGATATAAGCTACTAAAAACTTCTCCGAAGAGGGGGTTTCTTTGATGGTCACCACGACCTGCTTTAAGCCATCATATTGCTGTAGCACCGATTCGATTTCACCCAGTTCTATACGATAACCCCGTACCTTGACCTGATTGTCTTTTCGACCAATAAACTCAATATCCCCATTGGGTAACCAGCGGGCCAAATCTCCGGTCTTGTATAATCGCTCACCTTGCACAAAGGGACTTTCAATGAACTTCTCTTTGTTCAGGTCTGGCCGGTTCAGATAGCCTCTGGCCACCTGTACCCCTCCGACCAACAGTTCTCCTGGTACACCTACAGGTAGTGGGTTCAGGGCTTCATTGGTAATGTAGAAAGTTGTGTTTTTAAACGGCTTTCCAATAGGTGTATTACCCACCGAAGGAAGCTCAGAGGCGGTCGCCAGATAATAGCTGCTGTCCACAGTAGTTTCGGTGGTACCAAAGCTGTTTACCACATTGACCCCCCGGCTACCGTAAAAGCCTGACAGCATACGATAATCTTCCAGGAGTAATGTATCTGAGCTGATCAGCAGATACTTCAGGTGCTCCCAGGAAGCTTTATTCGCCTGAACATGTTGCATCAGGGGAATGACCAATCCGGGAGTAGACTCAAAGATGGAAATCTTATGGTCGCTCATCAGTCTGGCCATGGCCTCCAAATCCAGACGGGATCTTTCTGAGGCAATTATCAGTTTTCCTCCCATCAACACAGAACGGCAGAGGTCCCCGACATATACATCAAAGGACATCCTGGCCAATTGAAGCATGCTGATATTCATCTCATTCAGTTGATAAGCTGCCTCCCATGCATAAGTCATATTGAGCAGGCTTTTGTGTTCAATCATTACTCCTTTCGGCCTTCCAGTGGTACCAGAGGTATAAATGATATAACTGAGCGCTTCTGAAGGTATGTACACATCCGGGTTAGTAGCAGGGTATCGCTCATCCATTTGTGAAAGCTCAAGGACGGCAACCGGATGCTTCTCTAAAATTGGTGCGGTTTGTTTGTCTGCGATTACCAATTGACATTTTGAATCCTTAAGCATGAATTCCAGGCGATCTGATGGTAAAGCAGGTTCTAATGGTACAAAGGCCGCTCCGGATTTCCATACTCCAAATGTGGTAATCACCATCTCCATGGACCTTTCCATACAGATACCTACTACTTCATCAGGTTTTACCTTGCCAACTTCTAACAGAAAGTGAGCTATTTGATTAGAAAGGGCATTTAACTCGTGATATGTCAGGTCATTATCCTCAAAGACAAGAGCCACCTCACCTGCGGACTCGCTGACTCGCTTTTCGAACAAGTCCACCACCGTAATGTCTTGTGGAAATACCGCCTCATGCCTGTTAAAACCTCTCAGAGTTTGTTCTGAATCTGCCTGACTCAGCAATGGTATTTCAACTGGTGCATTGTCAAGGTTAAACTCTAACTGCTCCAAAATATGTATGAAGCTCTTCAGCATTTGACTGGCCTGTTCTTTCTCAAAAAGAGCAGCATCATAGGATAAATTGATAACAATGCCCTCTCCCAGTGAAACAGTTAAGGTCAGTGGATAGTTGGTGAAGCCGGTATCTCCCAATTTTTCGGTACGAAATGGTAATTGAGACCTGTGCTTCAATTCTTCAGCAAACGGCAGGTTTTCAAAGACCACCAGCGACTCAAACAGCAAACCCAGATCGCTTACTTCTGCCCATTGTTTAATATCTGACAGCGGTACATAAGAGTATTTATTGTCGTTTTTCTGCTGTTGATGCGCCTCTTTGAGCAGCTCTCTTACAGTAATACCCTCAAGGTTCAAACGCATTGGCAATGTATTGATGAACAAGCCGATCATTCCTTCAACGCCATCCAGGGGTATCTGTCTACCTGAATTGGTCACCCCGAAAATCACATCTTTACTACCTGTATAGGCAGCCAGAAGTACAGACCATGCGCTTTGAAAGAGTGCATTCAGAGTGATATGCTCTTTTTTTACAATTGCCTTCAGCTTTTGTTGAAAACCAGGATCAATCATGCAATTCACTTCCAACACTGCCTGGTTGTCAACTTCAGGTAATCCGCAACGATAAATCGGATTCATTGAGAAGCCTGATAACTTTTCTTTCCAATAGTCATTGGCAAGCTGGATGCTTTTCTCCTGTGCGTTCAACCATTCGACATATTCCACATACTGTCTGACTTTTCTGGCCACAAACGGGTCAGCATTGCCATTTGATGTATAAATATCCGTGAACTCTTTTATGAGTTTGGCAATACTCCAGCCATCCATCAGAACATGATGGTGATACCACAGAAGGTTATATGAATTGTCATCAAGCCGAATGAGGTCGAATCTCATGAGTTGAGTATTGCCCAGCTCAAAAGTCTGCTTGTCTGCTTCGGCAATCAATTCTGCCAGAAGATGTGATTGCTCCTCCCTGCTGTGTTTCCCCCAGTCGTGATGACGAAAGTCAATCGTAGTGTTCTTACAAACTACTTGTATCGGGCCCGACCCTGTAAGCATAAAGGCGGTTCTGAGAATATCGAACTTCGCAATCACCTTTTCCCATACACTTTGCATTCTTTGCGGGTCAACCTCACCTGTCAAGCGCAGTAAAATCTGGTTCCAATAGGCATCCCTGCCTTCAGCCAGCATGGCGTGAAACAGTATTCCTTCCTGCATTGGTGAAAGTGGATAGATACGCTCAATATTGCCTTCAAACCGCTCAAGGAGCTTCTCCTGGTCCTCTTTGGGCAGTGCATTGAGTGTAGATTCCAAGGTAGCGGGAGATGAAAGCTCTTCCTCTTTTTGCTCCTCTGACGTATTACTCACCCGCTCACAAAGCAAGGCTACAGTGGGAAAGTCAAAAATATCTCCCGGGTCACAGGTTACTCCTTTTTCTCTGGCATTAAATACAATCTGAAGACTGATAATACTATCTCCCCCCAGACTAAAAAAATTGTCGTGTATTCCTATTTCTTCGATACCCAGGGTTTCTTTCCAGATATCGACCATTAATGCTTCCAGGTCACTGATAACATGGTCGTCTGCCTGTCCTTCCAAAATCACTTCCGGAAGTGCCTTTGTATCGAGTTTTCCGTGTAAGGTCAGTGGAATTCTATCGATGCTAACCCATAAGCGAGGCACCATGTAATCGGGCAATTGTGACCGCAGACAGGTTTCAAGAACTTCCTGTTCCAAAGCCTCTTTGGTGACAACATAAGCGACTAAGTGCGCCTGCTCCAGAGCTCCTGTTTTCGCTCTAACAACAGATTGAACTACATCCGGGTGTTGGTTAAGTAATGTTTCTATTTCGCCCGGCTCTATGCGATAACCGCGAATTTTCAGCTGCTCATCTTTACGACCGGCAAACTGCAGTTCTCCGGAGGGAAGTCGGCTTACCAGGTCTCCGGTTTTGTAGACCCGTTCGCACTGTTCAAAAGGACTGTCAATAAATGTGCTGGCTGTCAATTCAGGCCGCTTATGATAGCCCTGAGTCACCTGTTCCCCTCCGATCCACAACTCTCCTGTTACTCCTACGGGTACCAATCTGCCCGAGTCATCCACGACATAGGCATTGTTGTTGTAAAAGGGTCTGCCTATCGGCACCGTGGACTGTTCCGACCCCATATACCTGCTCATATCCAGCGCATAACGGCAGATGCCTACTGTAGTCTCTGTAGGACCATACTCATTGATGACACGAACCCGGCTATTGCGAAAAACTTCCAGGTGTTCAGGTTGTAAGGCCTCACCACCAAACACATAACCGGCTGCTATAGCATCTGCTCCATATTTTTCGAGTAGGGGCTTCAACAAACGGATATGGGATGGAGTGAGTTTCAGAAAATCATAAGGCCTGTTTAAGAGAAAATTGGGGTCTTCAAAAACCCTTTCCTGACTTTGGGTGCTTAAGACAAGGCTTTTGCCACTTATCAAAGGCAGGAATATGGTTGTAATGGAAGCATCAAATGAAGGGCTCAGGCTCAGAAAACTACCATTGGCTGAACCGGTATCACCATAATCTCTGACCGCATTCAAGTAGTGAGAGAAGTTGGCATGGGTAACCATGATGCCCTTAGGGGTTCCTGTGCTGCCAGATGTATGAATCATATAGGCTTGCTGAACAGGATCAACCGGGTTATTCACCACACTATCCGATACAGTTGTCATCCAGTCTGCGGTATCTTCCAGGGTCACTATCTGATAGGGCTTGCCCTCAAAAAGGATAGCCATATCGGGTTCAGCAATTACCTGGTCGGCCTCCAGCTCCCGGAGCATTGTATGTATTCTGTTTTCAGGGTTGTCAGGATTAACCGGAACATAGACACCACCCGCCTTCAGTATTCCCAGGATGGCCGCTACCATATGGGCAGAAGGCCCCGAGACCACCGGAACAAATGTGCCCTGCTGCAGCCCGTTCTGCTTTAAGAAACGGGCCATTCGACTGGCCCTGTCTCCAAGCTCCCTGTATGACCAGTCCTCATTTCCACATAAAACCGCCCGTGAAGTGCCACTTCTGGCTACCTGAGCCTCAAACCAGTCAACAACTGTTCCCTGTCTTTCAAAATTGTATTGCTCTCCCTTCGACAACTCCATCATCTGACGGGTAGCTTCCTCATTCATTATCTGAATATCGCCCGCCTTTTGCCCGGGGTGACGCATCATTTCTGTCAATACAGTTTCCAGCTGACTTAACAAGTCTGCTGCTGTGGCCTGAGTGAATCGTGCTGCATCATACTTCAGATAAAACCCGACCTGCTCACGAACTGAGATCAACAGGGAAAGTGCATAATCGCTATGGGCTTCGCCCCCCATTGTATCGGGCTGGCTACTCAATTCGGCATCGGGAAAAGACAGGTCAAACGGAAGTTGCGATGTACCTGCATCGGTTTGATAGTTTTGAAAATCAAGCCGGGTATCAAACAATGAGGTGCCTTTTTCAAAACCCGCCAGCTCCGGAATATCACTCAACCGTGTATGAGCATAGAGGTTATCCTGCATTTGTTGCTTTTGAAGCTGCTTCAACAAGGTGGTGACATCGAGGTTTTGAAGCGTCACCCTCATGGGCAGTGTGTTGATCAGCAAGCCCACCATGTCCTGTACACCCGGCAGTGGTATATCACGCCCCGAATTGGTTACTCCAAAAAGCACATCTTCCGTATGGCAATAACGGGACATCAGCACTGACCAGGCTCCCTGAATAAGGGTATTCATCGTTACCCTTTCGCTGCGAGCAAATGAAATCAGTTCACCGGTTAAAGTACTGTCTAAGGTTCTCTGCGTCTTTTGGAAGCTTGAGATTCTCGTTGCAGTACCTGCCACCTGTAGCCGCGATACATTTTCAAGACCTGATAGTTTTTGTCGCCAATACGCATTTACAGAGGCCTCTGACTGTTTTTCTCCTTTTAGCCACTGTATGTAATTTCTGAATGGTGGGGCTTCTCCTAAAACAGAGGTGGTCCCCAGATAGATCGCCAACAATTCCTTAAAAATGATCTGACTGCTCCATCCATCGAAAATGATATGGTGGTAGTACCAGATAAACCGGTACTGTTCTTCAGCTTCCCTGATCAGTTCAAATCGCATTAGCGGGGCCTTCCCTTCTTTAAAGCCATCGGCACCGGCTTCATCCAAAAGGTCGCTGAGCATAGACTCCCGGGCCTGTTCATCATAATGACGCCAGTCGTGTTGGTTGTAATTAAGCTGAACAGAACGCAGAACTACCTGAACAGGGCCCTTATCCGTGACGGTAAAAGCGGTACGCAAGACTGCATAGCGTTCGGTAAGCCTTTGCCATGCCAAACGGAATTTGTCTTCATCAAATCTGCCTGTCAGACATACCTGAAACCTGGCCCAGTAGGTGTCCTTCTCTTTCTTTTCAAGGGCCTGAAGCATCATGGCCTCCTGCATGGGGGTCAGAGGATAAATGTCCTCAATATTATTACCAGCCATATTGGTCTTTTAAAGCGTCAATATCTGATGAATCCAGATCGGTGAGCCCGAATGCTCCTCCTATATCTTCTTCAGAGAGGTCGGTTGCTGTAGTATCACCCGAGGCCAGACAAAGTTCCGAGATGGTCTGATACAGGAATACATCTCCGGGGTTCAGGAGGATGCCCTGTTGCCTTGCCTGGAACATGATCTTAATAGCGCTGATACTATCTCCGCCCAGATCAAAAAAGTTATCATTGATACCTACAGCATTGAGTTGAAGCACCTGCTTCCAAATATCAACCATTGTACTTTCTGCTTCACTACGGGGTGCTACGATATCTTTGCTCGTTATATCAGGATCTGGCAAAGACCTTCTGTCAACCTTACCATTGGGAGTGAGCGGCACCTCCTCAATTTCTACCCACAGCCTTGGCACCATGTAGTCAGGCAGATGAGTCTGGCAATGTCTCTCCAACTTGTCTTTCTCAAGCGAAGATTCGGTCATGACATAGGCCACAAGTTGCTTGTTCTCCCCTGTGTATTCACGTGTTGTCACCACGGCACGGTTGACATCCTGATGCTGTTGAAGGATATGTTCAATTTCTTCCAGCTCCACGCGGAAGCCTCGTATTTTTATTTGCTCATCTCTTCTTCCGATAAACTCCAATTCTCCCTGATCAGTCCAACGCGCCATATCGCCCGTTTTATAGAGTTTTTCTCCCTCCTGAAAGGGGCTTTCCCGGAACCTGTCTTTTGTCAGGCCTGGTTCGTTCAGGTAGCCACGGGCCACACCGGCACCCCCAATGTAGAGTTCACCGGGAATTCCTGCAGGAGCTAATCTGCCGCTTTCGTCCAGCACATAAAAAGAGGTATTGCTCATCGGAACTCCTACCGTGATATGGTCGGCACTGAGAATCCTGGTGCAGGAAGACCAGACGGTGGTTTCAGTAGGGCCAAACATATTATACAACGCCTGGGTAGTCGGTTTTGACAAGATTTGAGCCGCAAGGTCTGAAGGCATTGCCTCTCCTCCGCAAAGCACAGTAAGTGGTTCATCAATCTGCCAGCCTGCCTCGATCAACAGCTGCCAGGTAGATGGAGTCGCCTGCATGATCGTTACTTTTTTTGTATTGATAAGCGACATGAGCTTTTCCGGTGACCTCGTATCTGGTGAAGAAGCAATCACCAAACCAGCTCCGCTTACCAATGGCAGGAACATTTCCAGCACATGTATGTCAAAAGAAACAGACGTGACAGCCAGCAGACTATCTCCCGAATCAGGTTTAAAACGATCCTGCATATCGATCAACAGGTTGACAACATTACCATGCTCAACAGCCACTCCTTTCGGCTGTCCGGTACTACCTGAAGTGTAGATCACATAAGCCAGCTGATCAGGCTCAGTTTCTACCTTAGGATTTTCAGTTGCCTGTTTTCCTGTTAAAGCCGATAACTCATCAAGGTTAATCGCTTTGTGAAGTCCTTCCGCTTTAATGCCTGCGGTTTCATTATTGCAAATCATGAACCTCGCTCCAGAGTGCCGGAGCATATAATTCACCCTGTTTTCAGGATAGGCGGGGTCTACCGGTACATAGGCTGCCCCGGCTTTGAGAATAGCACAGATGGATATCAGTAAATCTTCTGAACGATGCATGCAGACAGGAATGAGCTCCTCCTTTTGCAGATCGAGGCTGATCAGGTAGTGAGCCAGCTGATTCGACCTTTCATTCAATTCCCTGTAGGTAAGGGAAGTATCTTCAAAAGTCACCGCACAGGCTTCCGGACTGATCTCCACCTGGTCTTCTATCAGGTTCACCAGTGTTGCTGCTTTTGGTAATTCTCTTTTTGTATCGTTCAGATCAAAGACGAGGTGCTCTGTTTCTTCATTATTTAACTGATACAACTCGTTCACCTCGCGGGCCTCATGGGCCAGTTTTTCCAGGATGCGGGTAAATGTATCGCACATCATTTTCACCTCTTCTGCCGTGAACCTGCCCGTATCATAGTTCCATTTACAATACACCTGCTCTTCAGGGACAACAGTAATGGTCAGAGGGTAATTCGTATAATCAATCGTCTCTGAATGACTGACCTGTAAGGGAAGTTCTTCATCGACTTCTTGTAAAGGATAATTCTCAAAGATCACAAGGGTCTCAAAAAGACCGACTCCCGGATCAACACCACTGCATTTTTGAATGTTGGTAAGGCCCAAATGAACGTGTTCACTGTCGTTTTGCTGATGATCCTGAATCTCATGTAATAAATCAATAACCGAATCTGCCCTGGTAATAACACGCATGGGAATGGTGTTGATCAGCAGTCCTACGAGTTCCTGAACACCCGGAAGCGGTACATGTCGACCAGAATTTGTAACTCCGAATATCACATCTTCCGTACCACTCAATTGCGACACAAGAACAGACCAGGCACCTTGTATCAGTGTGTTTAGAGTAAACTTATTGAGCTGACCAAAACTATTGAGTTTTTTACTCAGGTCATCAGTGAGGTGATAATCTATCTGGCCATATCTACCGGATGATTTGCCTGTTTGGCCGAATAACAAGTTACTGGGTTGTGTAAAGCCCGATAGCCTCTCTTTCCAGTACTGTTCGGACTCCGTTCTGTTTTTATGGAACAGCCATTCGATAAAACTGCGGTAGGAGTCTACATATTGCACGGCAGGTTCCTCCCCTTTAACACTAGCCGAATACAATCCGATAAACTCTTTGAATAGCAGCGCACCACTCCAGCCATCGGTAAGGATATGGTGGTGATGCCAGAGCAAACGACAGGAACCTTCACCTTCCTGAATATAATCTATCCTCATTAAAGTGGGTTTGCCCAGCGCAAACACCTCGGACCTGGCCTGCAGCATCAGATCTTCTTTTAGCTGAAGTCGCTCCTGTGTACTCATGCCACTCCAGTCATGCTTTACAAGTTCAAATATGCCCTGACTCAGTACCACCTGAGCGGGGCCGCTATCGAGCATGACAAATGCAGTACGCAAAACAGGATGCCGATTCAAAAGGTGCTTCCAGGCCTCGGTAAGATGGTTCAGGTCTATGCCCTTACTCTGAAAGCTGATGTCTTTTTGAATCAAATAGACATCATAATCCTGGTCTATCAAACTGTGAAACAGCACGCCCTCCTGCATTGGACTCAAACCATATATATCCTCGATCTTATCCCCAAAGTCTTGCTGCAGTATATCCAGTTCTGCCTGATTTACCTGTATCAAATCATAGTCTGATGGGGTATATCCAAAATGTTGTTCACATTGCCGGAGCAGTTTCTTCACTGACTCTTCAAATAGCTGAGCCAGGCGAGTAATTGATGATTTTTCATACTGACCTGAATTGTAGGTCAGATAAAAATTAAGACCATCGTCCAGGATCAACCCATTGATTGCCAGCTTATAAACATCAAGGGGTTCCTTTTGATAGACCTGCGCTTCTTCATTGGCCAGGTCAAAAAATGGATTTTGCAGTATGGAATCAAATTTCCCCAGATAGTTGAATAGAATTTCGCCATGGGGAAGTTCTATATCTTCAAGACAATTGAGCAAGCCGTAACCAATGCCTTCGTCAGGAATACTTCTATGTTGCTCTTTTACATTCTTAATCCATTGGTCCAGCGTACTATTCTCTGAAACATCATAATATGTGGAGTACAGCGAGGTGAACCAACCTACCGTTCTGCTGATATCGATTTGCTGATCCATGCTCATCCTGCCGTGACTCTCCTGATCTATCAGGAATTCTGACAGACCACTCCAGGCTTTCAGGGCCATCAGCCATGCGGCTATAACAAATTCATCAACACCTAACCGATACGAACCAATCTCCTTGAGCATTCTGTCGGTTCTTTCATTGCCCAATTTAATGATATGAGATGCGGGCGAAATTTCAACGGCTAAAGAGTCCACAGGTAATTCGGGCAAATGTTTGGGTACCCTGGACCAATAGGTCCGCTGGTCATTCCGAACCGGCCCCTCAATCCACTGATAGAGATGGCTAACCCATTCTCCATAACTGGTGGTCTTTGAAGATAGTATTGGTCGTTTTTTAGCCCGGATCAGCTCACAAAGCTGTTTCAGGTCTTCTAATAATATACGCCATGAAACCCCATCGACTACCAGATGATGAATGTTCCAGTAGAGACGCCTTTGCTCTCCACATTTGAATAGCACCATGCGGGTTAAAGGACCATTAACAATGTCTATCTCAGAATCCCAGAAGGCAACTCTCTCCTGCAGTGTCTTATCCAGATCAGCGATTTCCTCAATATGAAACGGAAGGTGATCCGGCATTTTGCCATAAGTCTGGCTTGCCATGCCATCATTATCAACAGGATAGTTAAACCTCAATGCGTCATGTTGGTACAATAAAACTTTGAAGGCTTCTCTGAGCAGTTCTTCACTCAGATCGCGATCAATTTTCAGGAACACGGCCTGGTTGAACAGGTTCGGTTTCCTGAGCCTACTGTTAAAGAAATGCCTTTGTATCGGGGCCAATGGGGCACTACCCGTAACAATTCCCTGTTGCGCCCTGATGTGTTTTATCTCCTTAACAATGGGTACCAGTTGCGCAATGGTGCTATGGGTGAAGAGGTCTTTAGGACTAAGACCGATTCCTTCGGCCCTGGCTAGTGATACAATCTGAATGCTAACAATGCTATCGCCACCGAGTGTGAAGAAATCGTCATCAATGCCTACCCTTTTGACCCCGAGTACTTTCTGCCAGATCTTTATAAGTTTGTTTTCAACGGTATTTCTTGCTGTGGCAAACTGACTAGTGACCTGGTATTCAGGAAGCGGAAGGCGTTTTTTGTCGGTTTTTCCGTTATTGGTCAGGGGTATGGCATCCAGCTTTACCCAAACATGAGGTACCATGTATTCGGGCACAAGCCCCGACAAGTGTTGCTCTAATACCTCAAACTTCAGGTCTTCTTCACCGACAATATAGCCTACCAATTGTTTAGTACCTGTGTCCTGTTCAAGGGCTGTAATCACAGCATTCCTGACCTTTTCATGATTTTCCAGGTGGGCCTCAATTTCTCCGGGTTCAATTCTGAACCCCCTTACTTTCAGCTGCATATCGGCCCTGCCAATGTACTCAAGGCCACCATCAGGCATCCATCGGGCCAAATCTCCCGACCGATAGATTCTGCCTTCTCCAAAAGGATTGGGTATAAACTTATTATTGGTCAAATCGGGTTGATCCAGATACTCTCTGGCCAAACCAGCACCTGCAACACATAGCTCACCTACTACCCCGATGGGTAATACCCGCTGATGTTTATCCAGTATATAGCACTGCAATGTTGGAAGGGCTGTACCTACGGTATTGATATTCTGATTAATCTCCTTCTCTGTGATCTCTTTGTAGGTAACATGTACTGTGGTTTCTGTAATACCATACATATTGATCAACCTGGTTTCCGGATAAGCCTTCTTCCAGCCTTCCAAACTGTTGACTTTGAGTGGCTCTCCGGCAAATATGACATACCTCAGGTCAAGCTGATCAAACCCTTGTTCTGAGAGTAGATTATTCAGATTGTAGAACGCAGATGGGGTCTGACTGAGAATGGTCACCCGATGCTCTTTGATCAGATCAATGAATCTGGCTGTGTCTTTAGCAGTCTCGCTGTCTACCATAACAAGCTTGCCTCCAAACAGCAATGCGCCATACATCTCCCACACAGAAACATCGAAGCAATGAGAATGAAACATCGTCCAGACATCTTCCTCAGTAAAATCGAAAAGCGAGTGGTGCGGCTTAAGCAGGCGAGTCACATTGTAATGTTCTATGACTACGCCTTTTGGCCGGCCGGTAGATCCTGATGTATAAATCACATAAGCTGCAGAACGGGGTTTTACTTCGTGCTCAGGATTGGTTACGGGGTATTGTTCTCTGACTGCAAAGAAGTCATTGAGTACAACCTCATTGAGATTCAGTCTGCAATGGCTGTTCTCCAGCATAAACTGCGCGCGGGATTGGGGATAGTGCAGCTCAACAGGTACGTAGGCCACGCCTAATTTTACCAGTGCCAGAATAGAAATTACCATCCACTCATTTCTGGGAAGACAAACTCCCGCAAATTCTTCCGGCTGCAAATCGTATTGGTCTTTCAGGAACCAGGCCAGTTGATTGGCTGATTCATTGAGTTGTTTATAACTCAAGGTCGATTCACCGGAAACCAGGGCAATCCTCTCCCCAAATTGCTTTACCTGCTCATCGAACAGTGAAATGATGGTCTGCTCCCGATCATACTCGAGATTAGGGTTGTTGAATTCATTTAGAATCAATGATTGTTGAGATTCGCTTGCAATGGACAATTCTTCCAGCATTGTGTCCGGGTTGGTCAGGAGCTGTCCTATCAAAACAAAGAGTTGTTCTACCATTGCCCCTATCTCCTGGCTGTTGAATTTACCTGAGTCGTACTTCAGGTTAAACTTGAGCACATCGCCAGGGATGATGGTGAGCATGATAGGATAATTACTATACTCTATGGTTCTGACTCCTGAAATCTGAAAAGGAATGTTGGATACATTTTTTAGCTCCTCAGCAATCGGATAATTCTCAAAGATCACCAGGGTATCAAACAAGGCTGTACCTGAAGTTACTTCACTGTATTTTTGTATTTCAGAAAGACTGATGTATGCATTTTGGTTGTCATTTTGCTGTTGTTGCTGTATGCCTTTCAGGAACGTCCTCACCGTTGAACCCTCAGTACTGACCCTCATTGGAAGGGTATTGATGAATAGTCCAACCATACTGTCAACTCCTTTCAGATCAATCTGCCTGCCGGAGTTCGTTACTCCAAACACAACATCATCCTGACCGCTGTATACTGACAGCAATAATGACCAGGCTCCCTGGACAATGGAATTGGTCGTGAGATGCTCCTTCTTTGCGAACTCGGTCAGCCTTTGACTCACTGAAGTCTCCAGGAGGAACTCTTCCTCTTTATGACGAGCTGAGGGTAATCCATTCCTAAATCTCAGATCAGTAGGGCGGTCATAACCGGCCATTTTTTGTTGCCAGTATTTCCTGGCATTCATACCGGTCTGAGTCTTCTCTTGTAACCAGCCCACATAATCGCGATAGGGTCGTACGGGTGGTAAATCGCTCTCCCGACCCTTTGCAATGGATTGGTAAATTTCCAGAAACTCTTTAAAAACAAGAGGGCCGCTCCATCCATCTAATAAAACATGATGATGATGCCAGAACAGACGGAATCCGTGCTTTTCCCGGATAATGTCAAGCCTCATCAATGGCGCTTTGTCCATTTCAAATACTGATGACCTCGCCTCATTCATCAGCTCTTCTACCAGTACTTCCTTGCTTTCTGCAGTTTCCCGGGACCAGTCCAGTTCGGTGTACTCTAAATCCACATCAGACAATACCACCTGGAATGTTCCTTGTTCGGTTACACTAAAGGCAGTCCGTAAAATGGCATGTCGACTGATCAATTGACTCCAGGCATTTTTAAAATGTCGGACATTCAAATCATTGCCTAAAGTGAATTGTTGTTGTGTCAGGTAAATGTTGTAATCAGACTCAGTCAAACCATGAAATATCAGACCTTCCTGCATGGGGCTGAGTGGGTAAACGTCTTCGATATTGGCTTTAAATTTTTCCGTCAGCTGGTTTAATGAAGCCTCAGTTAAAGAGGCTAACGGAAAATCCAAGGTGCTATACCCGAAGGAAGAACGGCAATGTTTTACCACCCGGTGAATCCAGTCATTCAGGCTTTTGCACAGGTTTTCAACTGTTTCAGACTTGTAGATGGCGCCATCATACCTACAGGAAATATCGAGCTTGCCTTCAATGATCAACGAGTTGAACTCCAGCTTATAGGGGCTCAGCTGTTCTGCCGCTGACCTGCCAATATCTTCTTTGGCAATCTGAAACTTGCTGTCAGTAAAAGAGGCATCAAACTGGCCTAAGTAATTAAAGAGCACCTCTCCTTCTGCTGCTACCCTGTTTCCGAACTGAGCCATTAAGCCCAATCCAACACCCTCACCGGGCACTGCTCCTTTTTGTAGTTTAGTACTCCTGAGCACTTCATCAACCGTGTCAAAACGAGACAAATCAAAGTGAACAGAATACAGAGAAGTAAACCAGCCAACAGTACGATCGATGCTGATGTCCGGGTCTTTGCTGACCCTACCATGACTTTCAAGATCGATGATGTATTCAGAATTACCGCTCCATTGCTTTAATGCGAGCAACAGACTTGCCAGCACAGTTTCATCAACTCCCAGTCTGTAAGACTGTACAGACTTGATGAGTTCTTCTGTTTCAGCTTTTGAGAGCTCAATTTTACATTGGGCCCGGGTCTCCACAGTGATACCATCGCGCTGCCTGTCGACAGGCAATCCTTTAATCTGTGTTGGTAACAGATTCCAATAGCCTTGTTCCGTTTGAAATTCTTCCGTTTTGTACCAGTCCTGAAGGTGTTGTGCCCAAAGGCCATAAGAAGAAGTTTTTCGGGGCAGGGCTATCTCTTTGTTTTGAGAAAGTTGCTCAAAAGCTCTGTTCAGGTCTTCCAACAGAATTCTCCAGGAAAAGCCATCTACCACCAGGTGGTGTATAGACCATAGCAAACGGCCTTCTCCCTGACAAAGAAACAATACCATTTGTGTAAGTGGTCCTTCCTGCAGATTCAGACTACCCTGCCAATATTGAGAGCGCTTCAAAAGTGACTCTCCAAAATCTGTAAGCTCCTCAACGTGAAAAGGGATTTCACTCACAAATGCCGAGTCCTGTTGCTGCCAGGAATCGCCTTGTTTTGAGAATGTAGCCCTCAGGGCATCGTGATGATTGTAGACTGCCGCGAAACTCTCTTTCAATACCTCCCGGCTAATATCCTCCGGTACTTTCAGCAGCAAAGTCTGATTGTAAAATTCAGGCTGTTTTCTGGGTTCTTTGAAGAATCGGTGCTGAATGGGAGAGATTACGCTGGGGCCTGCTTCCGATTGAATTATGACGGGTTCGGCATTGACGGGCAACACCTTGATAGCCAATTCAGCAATGGTCTTATGCTCGAAAACGTCCGTTACTTCAAGTTTCATGCCTGCTTCTCTGGCCTGAAATACCATCTGCATTCCAATAATGCTGTCACCGCCCATTTCGAAAAAATTGTCGTGAACACCAACAAGGTCTTTGCCCAGCACTTCTTGCCATATTTCAACAAGCTTTACTTCAGTATCACTAAGAGGTGCCTCATAGGTCTCTTTTGATGTTTCGGTCACTGCAGGCAGTAGGGTCTTGTCTACCTTCCCGTTTGAAGTAAGTGGAATATGATCCAGAGACTGTATATGAGCCGGAATCATGTATTCAGGCAGTTTTTCCGCGAGGTAATCTTTCAGGGTAGTTTCATTCAACTGAGTCAGTTGTTTTTCTCTCCACGAACTCAGAAGTCGATTGTAGAAGGTGTTTCCTGTTACTACCTCCTTATGGTGGTAAGAATGGAGTTCAAATGAAATCTCTTCACCATTCTTTCGAAAAAGGGTACTCTTGATGAAATAATTTGGGTTAACCCCATTTGAGGAAAGTGACCTGGTTATTTTGGACTTTACTATATCTCCGCATGACACAGGGTAACCTTCAACAGAAACCGGGAAATAGACAGGCAACCAGCTGCCCTGGTCTTCCATCACATCCAGGTGTACCTCTTCGTCCAGAAAAAGATCCATCCAGGCGATAAAGCCCGTAAATAATCCATCGGACTCAATTTGAAAGACTACATCATGTTCCTTTTCAACTTCAAGACCGGCACTGTAGTCCAGGTCTTCTAACATGCCTTCAGTAGATAGGATACATTCCTTTTTAAAGTTTTTAAGGCAAAGTCTGAACTCAAACTGATCTCCATACAGCGAGGCTATTTCTTCGGCATAACTGTATGGTGTGCCTAAAAACCCAAACTCATAAGTAGATTGATCTACATAAGCCACGGCCATTTTTGTAGCACTCCGTTTGGGAATCATGTTGGCCGGATTCTTAAGCATGGGCTTAATCTTATCTATCAGCAGAGCAGAGCCTTCAGAACCACCAATTGACCCGACTATTTCAGAAACACAATAGTCAAAATCGATGTCCAATTGGGTTTCCAGTATATCTCCCCGAATGATGGTAATCTTGTCCGTAAGTCCCAATTCGCTGACTTTGGCTTTCGCCTTTTGGTAAGTCTCTTCCAGGATTTCTACTGCATAAACATGATCTGCCCCACAGTCAATACATAACCTAGACAATACCGCCTCCGGACCCGGACCTATTTCCAGTACTTTTTTACCCTGGATTACTTTGTCCAGTGCCTGCCTGTATTTGTCATTCCGCGATTCATGACTGTACATGGAATGGTAGAGCAAATCGTCATAAATGAAGAATTCAGCTACTGAAGGCCACAACTCTATTTGACGTCTTTCTTTGAAATAGGCAGAGAGCAAACCCGTGTTTGTGCTGTCTTCAAAAACTACTGCGGCATCTTCCACTCCCGGACAGGCTTCTATGGTCCTCTTGATTTCTTCGAGTTCTACGCGATGCCCTCTTATTTTTACCTGATCATCTTTTCGACCAAGAAATTCAATTTGACCATCGGGCAGCCAGCGGGCCAGGTCTCCTGTTTTATACAGCCTCCCTTCACCGTACAAGTTGTTTATGAATTTCTCATTGGTCAATTCCGGTTTATTCCAGTAGCCTTTGCTCACCCCTATTCCGGCAACACAGAGTTCACCGGCAACCCCAATTGATACTGGCTGCAACTGATCGTTAAGAATAAATACGTTGGTATTGTTGATGGGCTTACCAATTGAAACGGTAGGCTGCCCTGCTTCTAATTTCTGTACAGAAACACAAACCGTACACTCTGTAGGGCCGTAAGCGTTGAAGTAATTGAGCCTGCCGGCATAGTAATCGACTGCTTCTTGTTTGGCCGCTTCGCCTGCCGTGATCAACACCCTGAGGAAATCCAAATCGCCCGGTCCGTAAAGAGCCAGGTAAGAGGGGGGCAAAGTAATTACGGTAACACCATTCTGTCTGCCATAAGCCAGGAACCTTTCTTTGTCTTTGATAACCTCATCATCTGCTAAAACAAGCGTAGAGCCCGAAACCAGGCTGACAAAAATTTCTGAAACTGAAGCATCGAAGCTGACATTCGCAAACTGGAGTGTCTTGTCGGTAGCATGTATGCCAAAAGTGGAAATCTGGGCAAGGGCCAGGTTGGTTAAGCCTTTGTGTTCTATCATGACCCCTTTTGGCTTGCCTGAAGTACCTGAAGTGTATATCATGTACGACAATTGGTCAGGGTCCACCCTCCATTGAGGATTCTCCTTTTGCTCCAGAGAAATCTCCTCCTCGGTTGATGATACATTGATTACCTTACCTGAAAAGCCGCTTAACACCCCAACAGAGGTATCGTCAACCAGCAAAAATTGTGATTCGCAATCATCCAGGATATAGGTCTTTCGCTCCAGTGGAAGTGATACATCTACAGGCACATAGGCTCCGCCCGCTTTTAAGATGCCCAAAATACTGATGATCAAGCAAGTGGATCGCTTCATACATACCGGCACCATACTTTCTTCCGTCACTCCTGCTTTCCGTAAGTAGTGAGCCATTTGGTTAACTCGCTGGTTGAGTTCACGATAGGAAAGCCTTTCTTGATTGTACAACAAAGCTTCTTTCCCAGAAGCTTTAAGCACTTGCTCTTCAAACAGGTCTATGACCGTCTTGTTTTCAGGGTAGGGTACAGCTGTACTGTTAAAATCGTATAAGATCTTTTGCTCTTCCTGCTCATCGAGTCCGAGCAGTTGATTCAAAAATTCGTTTGAACTCATAACGTTATTTGTAAAATGGATCACATCAATCAGCAGAATGCCTGATCGAAGTCAGCCTGGTAATAATTTTTATAAAGTTGTCTAATATTGACTGTGCTTCACGAGGCAGGTAGCGACCTGCATCGAAGCTCAATCTGTAGCTGACCCTACCTTTGTCTTCAGTGATATATAGTATCAAGGCATAGATTTCATCTTCATCATTCTCTTCTCTTTTCATAGCCGTGAACTCAAGAGAGTCAACCGACTTTTTACTGAAAGGCAGATTATTCAGTGCTTTCAGGTCTTCATCTATGGGCGCTTTTTGAAATACCACAGTGGTATCGAAGAGTTTGGTCCCCATGGTGGAGTCGCTCCAGCGCTGTATATCGGCCAGACTTACGTAGGTATGCTGGTTATCATTCTGCTGTTGGTTTTGAATGCCTTCAAAAAAGCCATCCTTCCCTACCTCGCTCACGTTTATGCGCATGGGTAAAGTATTAATGAAGAGGCCGACCATATCTTCTACGCCATCAAGGTCAGAGGGCCTGCCCGAATTCACCACACCAAAGACTACATCATTGCTTCCGCTGTATTGAGCGAGTATGACAGACCAGGCAGCTAAGGACAAAGTGTTCAATGTAATTCGCTGCTCTTCAGCATAACTCATCAAAAGCGTACTGGTAGCCTCATCAAGCGACTGGTTGATGGCATCGAAACCACTCAAGTGTTGGGATGTGGTTCCCGGTGGTACTTTCGTAGCTTGATTCATACCCCGGAGTTTGGCCGTCCAGTAGTCTTTACCGGCCTGCGAATTTTGATGTGACATTACCCATTTGATATAATCAACATAAGGTCTGGAGGGCTGAAGGTCTAAAGCCTTTCCCTCAATTGCCAGGCGATAGAGTTGAAGCATCTCCTTGAGCAAGACTGCAATGGTCCATGCATCGGTCAAAAGGTGATGAAAATGCCAAACAAATCGGTATAAATCAGGCCCTTCCTTTATCAAATCGATGCGTACCAGACCGCCCTTGTTAAGTGCGAAGACGCTCCCTCTAATGTCCGAAAGAAGCTGTTGTTTTGAAGATGCCAACCCTTCAGCTGTTTTGCTTTCCCAGTCATGCACATGATAGTCCAGGTCTATCTTTTTGAGTACCAGCTGACGGTTGCCTTTTGGTGTCATGGTAAAAGCTGTGCGTAGTACACCGTGACGGATCAGCAGTTGCTCCCAGCATTTTTTGAACAGATCTGTGTTGATCTCGCCTTGTAGTACCAGCTCCAGACTTCCGAGGTAAGGATCGAATTGTTCATTCATCAGGGTGGTGAAGAGAATTCCCTCCTGCATAGGACTCAGCACATATATGTCTTCAATATTGTCCTTGTGGACCCCAACCAGCTTGTCCAGTGCTTTCTGGTTTAAGCCGGCCAACGGAAAGTCTGAAGGGCTATACCCGTAAGATTCTTTGCACTGACTGAGGAGGGAGTCTATATGCTTTTCAAAGCTTTCGACTAAACTGCTGATGGTTATATCTTCATGACAGGCCGCGTTGTATTCAAACTTCAGCGAAAGCATTTCCGAAACCACCAGGCCATTGATCTCGAGCTGATGCTGACGGGTTTTACCTCCGTGATTACTTCCAGTGGACTCTCCGGCCATTTGAAAATGGTCGCTCTGAAAAGCACTGTCGAACTGACCGAGATAATTAAAGAGCACATGGCCCTCAGCCAGTTTTACTCCCTGCTGCCTGAGTAGTCCATAGCCAATGCCTTCGTCAGGTATGGCCTTTTGCTGCTCCTTCACCGTTTTGAGTACCTTATCAGGGGTATCGCAGCCTGAAATATCAAAATAGCTGCTGTAGAGAGAGGTAAACCAACCTACTGTGCGGCTTATCTCGATCTCTTCCGATTTGCTCACTCTACCATGGCTTTCCTGATCAATCAGAAAAGCGTGGTGTCCTGTCCAGTCTCTTAGTGCAAGTATCAGGGCCGCTATCAGCAGTTCATCCGTACCCAGGCCATAGCTATGAATTCCATGCAGCAGTGTAGTGGTTCTTTCCTTATCAAGTTTCAGCAGCTGCTCCTTTACCTCCACTTCTGAATTGTCAGCCCGGTCTGCATCCAGAGGCAATGATGGCACCCCCTGAGGTAGTTTATGCCAGTAGTCAAATTCAGTCGGGCCAGCCGTATCGGCCCATTCTCTCAAACTTTTTACCCAGTCTCCATAGCTACTTGTTTTGGCTGGAAGCTCAGGGCTTTTGCCCGCAATGTGGGCTTTATAAGCCATATCAAGATCTTCAAGCAGAATACGCCAGGACACGCCATCCACTGCCAGATGGTGTATTGTCCAAAACAACCGGCTCTCTTGTTCTTTTTCACAATGGAACAGCACCATGCTGGTAAGAGCCCCTTCCTCAAGGTTCATGCCGGCATGCCAGTGATTTATGCGGGCTGTCAGCGAGTCATCAAAATCCGCGACCGACTCTTCATGAAAGGGTATGAAATCCGGCCGTGGACCATAGGTTTGCTGGTCTTTCTTAAACCTGAATCTCAGGGAATCATGATGTTCCAGCAAATCTTTCAGGCTGGCTGCCAGGGCCGAAGCACTGGCCCTAGCCGGCAATCTGAGCAGAACGGACTGATTATAATGGTTTGGCAGGTGATGACCGGCTCTGAAGAAAGCATCCTGAATCGGGCTTAATTCAAAGCTGCCTGTGAGCAAGGACTGATCTGCTTTGATTTGTTTTACATCGCTTACAGCCTGTGCAAGACTTGCTACTGTGTGATGATTGAACAGGTCTTTAACCTTTAATCCGAGGCCGGCTGTCCGGGCACGGCTCACTACCTGGATGCTGATGATACTGTCTCCGCCAAGCTCAAAGAAGTTATCGTGAACCCCCACTCTTTCAACGGCCAGTACATTTTGCCAGATCTCCGCAAGTACCTTTTCCTTTGAGTTTCTTGGTGCCACATAGGTTTCTGCAATGTCCGGGGCCAGGTCAATTTGCCTTAGTGCCTTTTTGTCGACTTTACCATTCGGTGTGAGCGGAATTTCATCGAGGTTCACCCATTTTTTAGGCACCATGTAGTCAGGGAGATGCTTATGCAAGCAGGAAGTCAGCACCCCTTTGTCAAAACCATTGACGCTAACCACATAGCTCACCAGTTGCTTGTGCCCACCGGCATTTTCACTTACCACAACCACAGACTGTTTTACTGCTTTATGCTGTTGCAGTGTGCTTTCTATTTCGGATAATTCTATTCTGAAACCCTGAACTTTTACCTGATCGTCTTTACGACCCAAAAATTCAATATTGCCATCAGGAAGCCAGCGTGCCAGATCACCGGTTTTGTACAAACGGCCTTCCTGAAAGGGGTTAGACACGAACTTTTCGGCCGTAAGTGCAGGCTGATTCAGATAGCCTCTTCCTACCTGAACGCCTCCTATGTGGAGTTCTCCCACCAGACCAACTGGCTGTAGCGACATGCCTTCATCGAGAATGTATACCTGATTGTTATTGTATGGCTTGCCAATTGGCGTACTGCCTTGTTTTGGCAAAGCAGAGTGGTCCGTCAGATAACAGGTGGTGTCAATGGCTGTCTCGGTAGGTCCGTAGGTGTTCACCACGCCAATTCCCTTATCAGTAAAAAACTCCAGCATCCAGCCAAAATCATCCAGGGCTACGGTATCGGCTCCGAGGATCACCCACCTTAGCCTTGAATAAACTTCGGGTCGATTGGCCAGCGATTTCATAAGAGGTACCACTAAAGCCGGTGTAAAGTGAAATGCCGAAACCTCCTGTGTCCGGATCAGTTCTGCGAGTGCTGAAATCTCCGTGCGATCCTCTTCAGCCGCAATCACCAGTTTGCCTCCCATCAGGATACTTCTGCAGAGATCTCCCACATAGATATCGAAGGACATTCTAGCAATCTGCAGGAGGTTGACCGGATGGTGGTTCCAGTCAAAATGGTCGGCCCAGGCCAGGGTCATATTCATCAAACTTCCATGTTCGATCATCACCCCTTTTGGTCTGCCCGTTGTTCCTGAGGTGTAGATCACATAGGCCAGGGCGTTTTCAGGGATTGCTGATTTCGGGTTCCTGCTTTCCTTCGTCTCTAAGGCTGATGATAACAGAACTCCATCAACCCCTGACTCCCTTGTGAACTCGTCCGTTATAGTTAGTATGGCAGAAGAGTCCTGCATCATAAAGGCCAGGCGGTCCCCGGGCAGGCCGGGATCAAATGGTGAGAAGGCTGCCCCAGACTTCCAGACCCCCAGGCAGGCAATGACCATCTCTACAGACCTGGAAACACAGATACCAATGATATCATCTGATTTGACTTTGTATTCAGAGATAAGGTGATGAGCCAAACGGTTTGATTGTTCATTCAGCTGCCTGAAAGTCAACTGTCTGTCGCCAAAAACCACGGCAACCTCGTCAGGCTTGCTTTCTGCCTGCTCTTCAAACAGACTTACCACGGTCTTTCCGGTTGGATAGTCCCTGGTGGCTCCCTGGAATTCATTCAGCAATTGTGCCTCTTCCCTTGCCGACAACAAATTCAGGTTGGACAGCGGCATGGCAGCATCTTCCAGTATAACAGACAACAGGTTCTGAAAATGCCCTGCCAATCGATCAATCGTAACAGACGAAAAGAGGTCTGTGGAATAAACCCATTTGCAGAGAATGCCATCCCCCGACTCTCTTGCACTCAGGTGCAGGTCGAATTTGGCAGTAGTCTGTTCGAGGGTTTCAAGTTCCAGATCCAGGCCCGGTAAGGTCAAGTCGGGCATTGTTTCATTGTTTTGAAGATCAAACATGACCTGAAACAGGGGACTTCGACTCATATCCCTGTCTTTGGCTACTATATCTACTACTTTCTCAAAAGGTGCCTGTTGGTGGTCATAGGCTTCGAGACATGTTTGCTTTATCTGCGAAAGCAGCGTCTCAAAGCTTTCATTGCTTTTGACATGACTGCGCAGTACCAGTGTATTGGCAAAGAATCCGATCAGTGCCTCAATTTCCGACTGACCGCGATTGGCCACCACGGTACCCACGCTGATGTCGGACTGACCGCTGTACCGGTGCATTAGTGTCTTGAAAGCTGCCAGCAGTGTCATGAAAAGTGTAGAACCTGACCTGTCTGACAGCTCCCTGAGTCCTTTAGTCAAAGAGGCATCTATGCAAGAATGATGAACACTTCCACTATTGTGGCTATCAGCAGATCGCACATAATCGGTGGGTAACTCCAGGGGCTCAAGATCTTGTAATTGCGATTTCCAATAGCCAAGCTGATCTTCCAGCACCAACCCCTCCAGGTACTGTCGTTGCCACAGGGCATAATCAGCATACTGCAGCCCAATTGCCGGTAAACCCGGAGCATGGCCTGCTGCCAGTGCCTCATATATTTGCAAAAATTCTCTGACCAGAATGGCTTCCGACCAGCCGTCTGAAGCGATATGATGGATGACTATGAGTAAGCGGTGTTCCTCTTCACCAGGAGAAAAAAGTGCTGCTCGCAGTGCGTAGTCCCACTCCAGATCAAATGGTTCTGATATGACTTCTGCGACCCTGACTGCCAGAGATTCCTCCCCTTCAACCGTTTCTTTTCTCAATAGCCATTGGTCAGGAGCCAATACCTCCTGATAAGCTTTTCCGTCCTGCTGTTTTATGACGGTCCTCAGGGTTTCATGGCGTTCGACTAGGGAGCGAAATGCTTTTTCGATAACCTCCAGGTCTGGTTTTCCAGTGATCTTTATCAGTCCGGGCATGTGATATTCCACACTTCCGTCAAGCTGATCAAGGAACCAAAGACGTTCCTGTGCAAAGGATAAAGGAATCTTTTCAGGTCGTATGGCGGGTCGGATTGTAGGGAAGCGCGTATCCTGATTTTTCTCATCAATGAGTCCCGATAACGCTTTTATGCTGGTGTGACTGAATATCTCATTTACCGGGACCTCTACATTGAAAACTGACCTGATCTTTGAAATCAGTCTGATGGCCAACAATGATTGCCCTCCCAGATCAAAGAAGTCATCATGGATACCAATTCGTTCTACTCCCAGTAGCTCCTGCCATATCTCAGCAATTTTTTCTTCCTGTCTGTTTCCAGGTGCCGTGTATACAGTATTCCGCAAAATTGCTTCGGGTTCGGGTAGGGCTTTTCTATCAATTTTTCCATTCGGAGAAAGGGGAACCGAGTCTAACCAGATCCACTGTCGGGGAACCATGTATTCCGGCAAAAAGTCCATCAGATATACTTCGAATATGTTTTGATCGGTATCCTGATTACCTACTATATAAGCCACAAGGTGTTTTGACCCGTCATTCTTTCCCCGGGCCATCACCACAGCCTGTTCGATGGCATCATGGCCTTGCAAAACCGTCTCAATCTCCCCAGGCTCTATACGGAATCCACGAATCTTCACCTGGTCATCTCCACGGCCTAAAAACTCAATGCTACCATCTGGTAACCAGCGCGCCAGGTCACCTGTGTTATATATTCGTCCCTCTCCGAAAGGATTATCAAGGAACCGCTCGGCTGTCAGATCAGGAAGATTTAAATAACCAATGCCCAACTGTGTTCCTCCAACCCATAAGTTACCAGGCACTCCTGCCGGTAAAAGGAGATTTCCATGACCTAAGATGTAAGCTTTAACTCCCCCCATTGGCTTACCTATGGCCACCCCTGAGCTTCCTGATATATATGCCCCGGAGGTCTGAAACGATTGGCTTATAACCCCGACTGTGGTTTCTGTGGGTCCATACTCATTGACAACAGTAGCACTTCCATGCTTTCTTATAAGATCTATATGAAACTCTCTGAGCTGTTCTCCACCAATAACATATTTGTCGGCAATATCCTGAGGCTTCACCTGCTCAAAAGAGCTCTCGAGCATATAAAGATGAGCCGGTGTGATTTTAAGAAAGCTGTAGGGTCTGAATGATAAAAAGTTGGGGTCTGAATAAATCGCATCCCTTTCACCTGAGCCTACCACCAACAATTTGCCATGGACAAGTGGCAGGAAAATGCTTGTAACAGATGCATCAAAATGAAAACCAAGCGACAAATAGCTCCCTGAAGTACTCTGATGACAGGTGTAGTCTGAGGCAGATGCCAAATAACTATTCAGGTTGTCATGGCATATTTGTACTCCTTTAGGCTTGCCCGTACTTCCCGAGGTGTAAATCACATAGGCCAGATTATCAGGAGAAGTCAAAGTCTCCGGATTTCTGACATTCTCATTTCCCTGACTTGCCAGATAAGCGTCTATATTGAAAAGAGCCTGTGTTTCGAGGCCTTCCAGCCCCGCAGAGTCATTGTGAATCAGTACCAGACAGGCCTTAGAGTCGTGGATTATAAAGTGTATCCTCTCATGAGGATATTCAGGGTCAATGGGTACATATGCTGCTCCACATTTCATAATGGCAAGTACCCCAATGATCATTTCAAAGGAGGGCTCGACACATATGGCAACGACTGAGCCTGTGGACACACCCCTATTCATAAGGCCATGAGCCAACTGATTCACTCGTTGATTGAGTTCAAAATAGCTCAGTTGATCTTTACCAAATACCAAAGCTGTAGCGGTTGGGTTCTTATCAACCTGCTCTTCAAAAAGGTCTACAACGGTCTTGTTTTTTGGGTAGTTCGCCTCCGCAGCATTAAAATCATGGAGCAGCTGATGTTTTTCCTCCTCAGCCAATATATCCAGTTGATTGACCGGGAGATCATCATTTACAGATATGAGCTGCTCCAGGATGCGTTTGAAACGCATCAGGATTTCCTGTATATCTTCTTGCGTGTACTTTCCTTGTCTGTAACTCAGGCTTAGCTCCAAACCATCATTCGCCATGATGGTCAGAGTGAGGTCGTAATTGGTGTATTGTCTTAAACCTGTATCCGTCAGTTCAAAAGGTAAGCCAGTGAGATTTTCAAGGGACTGTTCAATGGGGTAATTCTCGAAAACCAGGATAGAATCAAAAAGAGGAACGTCTGGTTTCAGGCCAACCCAGTTTCTGATATCAGACAAGGCACTGCCCGCGTATTCATTGTCGGCTTGCTGCTGTTGCTGAATGCCTTCCAGCAACTGACTGACAGGTTCTTCACCTACAGATACTCTCAACGGCAGGGTATTGATAAACAAGCCCACCATATCCTCAACACCTGTCATTTGGATTTGCCTGCCCGAATTAGTGACTCCGAATACCACATCCCGGGTATTACCATAGCGCGACAGCAAAACAGACCAGGCTGCCTGTATCAGTGTATTCTGAGTCAGTCGATTTTCAACGGCATACTTCTGAAGTACCTGTCGCAATCCATCAGGCAATTCAGTGCGCTCTTCATCATAGGACGGGGAGGCTGCCATAGTCCTGCCAAAATCGATCCTGGTGGGTGTGGTAAAGCCTGATAGCTTGGTCTTCCAGTATTGCTCTTTGGCTTCGAGGTTTTGTGCTTCTTTCAATGACCACTGTACATAGTCACTGAAAGGACGGACCGCTGGTAATTCAGGAGTTATATCAGCCTCCAGCGCCTGATAAACGGCCAGAAATTGCCTGAATAAGATGGCGCTGCTCCAGCCATCAAACAGTATATGGTGATGATGCCAGATAAGCCGGGCCTGGTTATGCTCCAGGCGGACCAAATCAAATCGCATCAGGGATGCCTTGCCTAAAGCAAAAACTTCTTCAACTCCGCTCTTCAGCAGGGATTGACGAGCTTTCTCCCGTTCTTCTGCTGATTTGTCTGTCCAGTCATAGATTCTTAAGTCGGGCGCCATTGTTCTCAGGACGGCCTGCAGTGTGTCTCCTGTCTGATTGAGAATCGCGGTTCTCAACACACTGTGCCGGTCAACGAGCAGTTCCCATGCTTTTTGGAAAGTGCTCTTTCGGAAGTCTCCCCGGACCACCAATTCCAGCTGGGTCAGGTAAGGAGCTGTTTCTTTCTCCATCAGTGTATGGAAAAGAATCCCCTCTTGCACGGGGGTCAGGGGGTATATATCCTCGATTGGCTCCTTCAGTTCATCCTGCAGCATATCAATCTGACCCTGGTCCAGACGGGCCAATGGAAAATCGGATGGGGTGTATCCATGATTCTGCTGACAATGGCCAATGAGTTTATTTATACTTTTTGAAAAACCATCTATCAAAGTGCTTATGACCGACTCTTCATATTCTGCAGCATCAAAATGCCAGTCAAGACGCAGTCCTCCGTCCTGAATTGAACCGTTTATCTCGATCTTAAAGCTGCTTCTATGATCCGTGATGACAGGTGTGACTGCTTCAGGAGCTAATGCGAAATGCTCATTGTTCCAGGGGGTATCAAACTGTCCCAGGTAATTGAATAAAACTTCTCCCGGTGTATGCGACAACAGGCCTGCTTCTTGAGCAAGGCCACAAGCAATCCCTTCATAGGGTATGGCCCTCATCTGTTCTTTTACCGATTTCAGCCAAAGGTCCGGATCATCTCCTGTTACCAGATTGAAGTATTGGTTGTACAAAGAAGTGAAACGCCCCAGGGTCTGGCTCACATCGATGCTGTCATCAAAACTGACCCTGCCATGTCTTTGTATGCTGATGTTGACATTATCTGATTGATACCAGCTGTCCAAAGCCATTAAGAGGGCCGTCATCATCAACTCTTCCGTCCTCATTTTATAAGCCAGAATACAGTCGGTCAACTCTGTGGTCTTCTCCGGGCTCATTTCAAAAGTCAGCTCCTTTGGTTTTGCCCATGTTACCGGCTTGTGCTCGTCAGTATCGGACAGGTCCGGGTCGTCTCCGGAAGCCTTTTGCCATGGCTTAAGTGCCAGAGACTGATTCCCGTTAAACCAATCATTCAGATGCTCGATCCACAGACCATAAGGAGTTGTTTTCGCAGGAAGCTGGTGCGGCTTATTCTGGCTTACCTGTCTGTAAACCGTGTTGAAATTATTGATGAATACCCTCCATGAAAATCCATCCATTACCAGGTGGTGAATACAAATGAACAGCCTCAACCGGCCTGAACACCTGAATACGACAAAGCGGCTGAGCACCCCTTCTGAGATATCCAGCCTGGATTGCCAGTATTGAGTTCTCTGAGACAGACTCTCCTCAAAGTCGTCAATGTCTTCTACATGAAAGGTCTCTTCTGAAACGGTGCCATATTTCTGTCTCCAGCGTCCGCTTTCCTCATAAAAGCCCAGTCTCAATTCATCATGATGCTCCAAAAGCAACTCATAGGTACGCTTTAAGGCAGGAATGGAAACCTCCTTCAGTGCGTCAATGAGTATGTTTTGGTTGTGATGAGACGGATTACCCAGATGGGTGTTAAAGAAATAGCTTTGTATGGGGCTAACCGGGAAATGCCCCCGGGCCAGATCGATATTCGATTTCACTTTCAGTTCACGGGCCACTGAAGCCAGAGAGGCTAAAGACTGATGGGTGAAGATATCATTGACACTGATGTCCAGACCTTCCGCCCTGGCGCGTGACCTTATCTGGATGCTGGTTATGCTATCACCACCCAGCGCGAAATAGTTGTCATTGGTACTTACCTCATCAACTTTGAAAATCTCCTGCCATATTTTTGCCAGGGTTAACTCCGTGGGGTTTCCGGGAGCGATATAATCCTTATGGCCTGCCAACGGAACCGGGAGTTGCTTTCTGTCAACCTTACCACTTGGGGTAAGAGGAATCGCCTCCAATTCCAACCATAGCTGTGGTACCATATAATCTGGCAATCTCTCAAGCAGAAATTTCTCCAGCTCCTCTGTTTTCAGCGTCTGAGAGCCCACCACATAGGCAACGAGTTGCTTTCTGCCGCTCTCCGCCAGATAGCCGGTGACCACGGATTGCTCTACCGAGGCATGCTGTCTCAGTGCACTCTCAATCTCTCCCGGTTCAATACGGAAACCACGGACTTTGATCTGATGATCTACCCGACCGATAAATTCTACCTCTCCTCCAACTGACCATCTTGCCAGATCGCCTGTTTTATAAATTCTGTCTCCTTCTGTGAAAGGACTATCTATGAATTTTTCTGCAGTAAGTTCCGGTCTGTTCAAATAGCCCCGGGCTACCTGGTCACCGCCAATCCAAAGCTCACCGGCAACCCCTGCCGGAACCGGCTTACCTGAATCGTCTACGATGTAAATGCGGGTGTTATAGTTGGGCTTTCCTATGGGGAGGGTAGCCAACGAAACATCTTTGGCCGGAACAGGGCGACAGGTCACTGAAATGGCAGCCTCTGTCGGTCCGTATTTATGGTAAAGTTCTGCCCGATCAAAACGTTGCTTAAACAGCTCGAGTTGCCTGACTTTTAATGCCTCACCACTGCAAAAGACATGCTTTAAGGAAGGGCAATCACCTTGCTTTACCTCTTCCAGGAAAGCATCAAGCATGGCCGGTACAAAGTGGATCACCGAAACTCTTTCTTCTTCAATAAGCTGCCTGAGGTACCCGGCATCGCTCTGTGTGCCTGGTTCGCTTACCACCAGTTTTGCTCCACAGACAAAGGGCCAGATGAGCTCTCTGTTGGAGGCATCAAAGCTGAAGACGGTTTTTTGAACAAAGGTGTCTGAAGCACCTGTCCTGAAGTAATCATTGGCCCATTGCATCCAGTTGAGCACATTGCCATGTTCCACCATTACGCCTTTGGGCTGCCCGGTACTACCAGAAGTGTAGATGACATAAGCCAGGTCAGTAGAGTCGTGAGAGATTTTGGGGTTGTCTTCCTTCATCTCGCGCACCTTCTGCGCATCTGCATCCAGGAGCACCTTTTGCTCACTGCGATGAGCGATTAAGCCAGCATGTTTGGAGGAGGTGACGATTAGCGGCACTTGCAAATCGTCCAATAAGTAAGCTATGCGCTGTTCAGGGTTTGTTGGGTCGATGGGTACATAAGCGCCTCCTGCTTTCATAATGGCCCACAGCGCCACCACCAATTCTGTAGACCTCTCCAGTAAGACAGGTACCTTCTCCTCTTGCCGGATACCAAGCTTCACCAGGTAATGCGCCAGCTGATTTACACGGGCATTGAAGGTTTTATAAGAATGTGTTTCCCCTTTGTAGGAAAGAGCAACGGCTTCAGGCTGCCTGCTCACCTGCTCTTCAAAGAGGTTCAGTACGGTAGGTACTTCTGTTTCTTTTTTTGCTCCTGTACCAAAGTCATTGAGAATTTGATTTCTTTCTTCCTTAAGCAGCCCATCAATCTCATTGAGGGGTACATCAGGCTGGCTCAATACCGATTCAACCAGGGCATTGTAGTACCTGGACATGCCGTTCACAACCTGGGGATCTAATCGGTTTAGCCGGTATTCGAATACTCCTTTTAATTGCCCGTCTTCAAGACCAATGTTCAGGCTTAAGTCATTTTTACTCAGCTCACTTATGGTCAGGTCGATGAGTAGCTTTTCGGCACGCCAGCCATGCATGGCTCCCCTGCTTTTCGAGTCAGGTACGATACTCGTTGAGAAAAAAGCGTTGTATAAATTGGCATTGGCAGTTTGATTATCCGGGCCATTTACCGCCTTGATAACTTCCTGATAAGGAAGATCGTGATACTCCGCACTCTCGATTGACAACTGATGAATTCGCTGAAGGAAGGAGCCGAAGCCATCGTTGGATTCAAAAACGCAACGCCATACAAGGGTGTTTACAAAAAAGCCCTGAACCCCGGCAAAAGTTTCCATGTCGCGGTTGCGATGAACAGTGCCGATACCAAAGTCATTCATGCCCGAGTATCGCTTTAACAAGACCGCGTAGAGACTAAAAAGCAAGGTGTTAATCGTGACTCCCTGCATGGAAGCAAAGCCCATCAGAGCAGCCGTCTGATATTTGCTAAACTCAAAGTATGATTTGCCTCCGGCCAAATCCGGTGCATGAAGTTTTGAGGCCACATTTCTTGATGGCAGCTCTAAGCGAGGCATGCCCTGAAGCTTGTCTTGCCAGTAAGCCCTGGCCCCGGCACTTCTTTCTGAGTTGATCAGTGCCTTTTCCTTTCTCACAAAATCAGCGTAAGTGGCGGTCAATGGGGCCAGATCCGGGCTGTTTCCGGTGCTGAAAGCCTGGTAGACAGCGATGAATTCCTTTAAGAGGTTTAGGTTGGAATATCCATCAGTAAATAGGTGATGCTGAACAATGAAGAGCTTGAAATGCGCATCGTCTGTTTGGGCTACCCTGATGTGAAGAGACGGACTTTTGAAGTCGAACTCATGGTGTTCCCCCTCTCTTTTAAATTGCCTCAATCGATCAGCCCATTCCTTTTCATCAAGAGATCGAAAGTCGGTCCAGGTGATGTCGGGTGACCACTGTTCCCAGGTTTGAATTTGCGGACCTTCTTCAATCACTGATCTCAAGAGCGGGTGCCGCCTCACCAGATAGTTCCAGGAAGCCTCTAAATGGTTTTGAGCGAGATTGCCATGGTAGCTCAACTCAACGCAAACATTGTATTCCGTGCTCCCCTGGTTGAGCAGGTGTAAAAACCATAGCCGCTCTTGCATGGAGGAGAGTGCTCCATCTTGCCCTGCTTCCGGTTCCGTTATCAGTGTTGACGAGTGTTCAACAGACGAAAGGTCAACCTTATGCGTGGATTGTATCTGTTCAAACAGGTAAGCCGCAAAGGCTTCTAAACTGCTGTATTCATAGATGACCTTTACGGCAATATCTACCGAGAAAACCTGCTTTACCTTTCCCAATACCTCGGTCAATCTCAGAGAATTGAACCCCTGGTCTATAAAGGATTGATCATTGTGTATTTCGGATACAGAGACTGACATGATTTCAGCCAGCAACGTGGTTAACCAATCATTGAGCTGTGCTCTTTGATCACTCTCAGGAAGGGTGAGCAGCCCGGACAAAAAACTGCTCTTAAAGGTCTCATGATCATCTGCAGTGAATTGAGGAGCCACGGGCTTTGACCCTAACCCATACTTATTTCTTTGGAATTCATATTTTGGGAGCGGAATGCAGGGCTGCTCTCTTTTTTCATAAAAGGCAGGCCAGTCTACAAAACCACCATCGGTATACCAGCCGGCAAGATTCTCTAACAAGACCGCCTCTTCACATTTACCTCTGGCCAGGCTGTGATACCAGTTGCTTTTGCTTTCTTCAGCCACTACCTGCATACCCAAATGATTCAAAACAGGAGACGGGCCCATTTCTATGTATCGGGTTACGCCTGCTTCTTCCAAATATTGAATGCCACCGGCAAACAATACCGCCTTGCGGAGGTGATCTACCCAATAGGCCGGTGTTTGCATTTCAGTACTGCCCAAAGTGCCACTGACATTACTCACCAGGGCCAAGGTTGGTGCGTGGTAGGTCAACCCTTCTGCAATCTCCCTGAAGGGCTCCATTATGGAATCCATTTGAGGGCTATGAAAGGCGTGGGAAGTTTTCAGGGTCTTTACTTTATGACCTGCTGCTTCTAATTGTTCTGCGATCTCACTCAGGGCTCCGGAGTAGCCCGACAATACGATTTGATTGGGGCCATTCTCCCCTGCCAGGCTCACCGCTGCTTCACGGCCGGTCAGGTAGGAGCTTACTTCCTCTTTGCTGATTGCTACGGAGATCATTGACCCTCCTGAAGGTAAGCTACTCATCAACTGACCTCGGGCCACTACCAGTCGAACGCCCTCTTCCAGGCTAAAGATGCCCGCTACTGTGGCCGCCACAATTTCACCCAGGCTGTGCCCCATCAGATAATCGGGCTTTACTCCCCAATGTTGCCACAACCTAGTCATGCTGTACTCCAGGGCAAATAGCCCTGGCTGAGTGTATTGAGTATCGTTTAATTGAGCTTCTCCTTCAAACAGAATGGGAGCAAAGGCAATACCCATTGCTTCAGATATAAGGGTCAGGCACTTGTCCATCCAGTGACGGAAAACAGGCTCAGTATCATAAAGTGCCTTGCCCATTCCCACATATTGCGCTCCCTGCCCGGTGTATAAAAAGGCGGTTTTACCTTTTTCCGGCAACGGCTTTGGCGCTATGGTAGACAACTGGTCCAGCAAAGCAGCAGTGCTATCGGCAACCAGAGCCAGACGATACTTGAATGGCGTGCGGGTGGTGGCCAGGCTGTAGCACAAAGCCGGTAATACTGCCTCGTCAAGGGCAGATACCTGTTCTTTTAAGACTGCAACCTGGGCTGATAAGGCCTGGCGGCTTTCGGCAGATAACACCACCAATTGAGATAATCGCGGTGCCATATTCCCAATGCTCAATTCAGCTTGCCCGGGTGGCTCTTCCAACAGTATATGGACATTGGTACCGCTCAAACCAAAGTTGCTCACTCCCGCAATCCTGGGTGTATCGCCCTTTGGCCAGTCAGTAGCCTCCTGTACCACCTCTATCGGGTAGCTCTCCCAATCTATCTTGGGGTTCAGTACTTCACTGTGTAAGCTTTTGGGAAGTCGATTGTGACGAAAACTCGCCAGTACCTTTACAATGCCAGCCACCCCGGAAGCCGTCTCCAGGTGACCGATGTTGCTCTTGATGGTGCCTATGCGCAAAGGGCTTGTCCGCTCCGATCTGCCAAATACCTGCTGGATGCTTTCTACCTCAATGGGGTCGCCCAGGTCGGTGCCGGTGCCGTGTGCTTCTATGTAAGAAACAGAAGAGGCGGAAATACCTGCCTTGGACAGGGCTTCTTTCATAAGCTTCTCCTGGCTTTTACCATTGGGTACGGTGAGCCCGCTGCTTGCACCATCATGGTTCATGGCAGTGGATCGGATCACGCCCAAAATCTCATCTCCTCGCTTACGAGCCGCACTCAACGGACGCAAGGCCAGCATGGCGCAGCCTTCTCCGCGACCATAGCCATCGGCATTAGCTGAAAATGCCTTGCATTTGCCATCAGGTGAGAGGGCTCCTGTACTTGACAAGGCGATGTAATGATCAGGAACCAATATCAGGTTCACCCCTCCGGCCAGGGCCATGTCACAATCTCCACTCTGTAAACTTTGTACCGCCATATGCAGGGCCGACAAAGAAGAAGAGCAAGCCGTATCAACGGCAATACTCGGACCATTCAGGCCCAAAAAGTAGGACAATCGTCCTGCTGAAAAGCTCATGGAAAAGCCGGTGGCGTCATAGCTTCCCAAGCTGGAATGGGACATATCACCAGAGCGGTAGCCACTGAGTCCAATGCCTACAAAGATCCCGGTACGGCTCTCCTCCAACTCGGATTTTAGTGTGCACGACTCTTCCAGGGCATGCCAGCTGCTTTCGAGCAGCAAACGATGCATCGGATCCATCCGGTTTGCTTCTTCGGGACTGATCTTGAAAAACTCACGATCAAACAGGTCATGACCTTCTACAAAGGACCCCGAACGTGTATAGGTCTTACCCGGTGCGTTTCGATCAGGATCATAAAAGTCATCCACTGACCAACGGTCTGACGGTACTTCAGACACCGTACAGGTCTCCCCCTCTAAAAGTTGCCATAAAGAATCAAGGTCGTCAACACCACCGGGTAGGCGTATACCTACCCCCACAATGGCCACTGGCTCGGAGTACTTCTCCTTTTCTTTTCTTAAAGACTGTATAGTCTTTAAGGCATTTTTTATTAGCTCCTTATCGTTGTCCGTACTAGCCATTCTTACCCAATTCCTTTTCCAATTGGCTCTTTAAATCATCATAATCTGCTTCCTCCAAAGCAGCCTCATCCAAATCTTGTGTTTCCTCCTTGTCTTCCAGCATGTGCGATTGCAGCAATTTGAAAAGCCCTGATGTTAACTGATGGCTGGTGTTATCAGATAGCTCTTTGTTCAAAGTGGTGGCCAAGCCTTTTATCAGTTTGTCGAGTTCATCTTTTACCACTTCCGATGCATCTACTGTAGGGAATACCAGTTCCAAGATGTACTCCACCAATGAGTCTATGGAAGGCAGCGAAACTACTTTGGCAGGGGAAATACGAACGCCAAGGTCCTGGCTCAATGTGCCTGAAATCTCCACTCCTTGCAGTGAAGTCATGCCTTGCCCGGTCAATCCTTTGGCAATATCAATGGTGTCTGCTTCCAGCGTGAGGACAGAGCCGGCCGTGGCTTTTATATGATCGATGAGTACCGTGTATCTGTTTTGAGACGACAGTGATTTAAGTCGTGTCAGCAAGGGAGGTTCTTCTAAAAGTGAATCAGCTTCCAAATCATCTTTCATAAACTGTGAAAACACCTTGATATCCGGAATTTCATTGGCGAGGAAGCGTTGCCAATCAATGTTTACAATGGATACATTGGCCTCATCACCAGAAATCTGACTTTCCAATGCCCTGAAGGCCTGTTCTGTGTCGAGCGAAAGCATGCCCATCGCTTCAGATTCATTTCTGACTGCATCGGTAGCCATTCCCATATTCCAAACACCCCAGTTGACCGAAACAGCAGTAAGCCCCTGCTGTCTTCTGAATGCTGCAAAACGATCCATGAAAGCATTTGCCGCGGCATAGTTGGCCTGTCCCGGTGAGCCCAGCACTGAGCTGAATGACGAGTACAAAATGAAAAAGCTCAGTTCCCGGTCCCTGGTCAATTCGTGAAGATTTATGGTGCCTTCTACCTTAGCCTTGAAGGCATTCTGAATCTTTTCTTTGTTTTGGTTGACAAAAATGGCGTCATCCAGGACTCCTGCAGTATGTAAAACCCCACAGAGCGGATAGGATGGATCAAGCTTGACCAGGATCTCTGATAGCATTTGCCTGTTAGCCACATCACAAGATGCCACGATCAGTTTCACGCCCTTTGTTTCAATGGCCTTCAACCGTTCATTAATCTCGTCAGTGGGGGTCCTTCTGCTCAGCAATAGCAATTGTCCCACCTTTTTGGAGGCCAACCATTCGGCCGATTCCAGGCCCAAAGCCCCCAGCCCGCCTGTGATCAATACTGTGCCTTCGCGCAATTGATCAAATACCGGCTCAACCCTTTTTGAATTTACCTGGCTCACCAGCCTTGGCACCTGCCATTGATCGCCAGAAAACCGATAGAAATGCTCATCTGATTCGTTGGCAAAAACATGGGTCAGTTGTCTTTGGTGCGGGGATTTTTCAAATGATTCCAGATCAATCATTCGAAGCATATTCTGAGGAAACTCATTGAGATAGACCCGTCCCAGTCCCCATAAAGGAGCAAAAGCCAGTGAATCCTCCTTGGGTGTTTCACTACATACACCTTCTGTAAACCAGTATAACGGAATATCAAATTCCATTAATTTCTGCAACTGATAAAGCCCCTCCAAAGTCGTATGTTCTATGGTTCCCGACAGGGTATCTGTTCCAGCGGCTGGCCAGAGACTGATGATACCCGAGATTTCATCAGGCTTATATGTGGACTTGATCGATTCTACATCCGAGATCTCTGTGAGCGTTGCCTTGGCTGTATTAAGCAGCTTCATTAATTCTTTATGAATTGCTGTAGACCTGGCAGTCTGTGAGTTTAACAGGAGCCATTTCCCTTTGAATTCAGGCTTGTTCAAGGACAGGCTTTTAGCCTCCCATTTCAACTTATAGACGAGATTGCTCTCCACATCAGCTGCTCCCTGGAGATACTCCGCCATTTTTTCCAGTGTAAAATCACCCCCCAGCAGGGTTTGAACCTGATGCTCATCCTTGTGCTGTATGGCCTGTATCAGTGGATTCTCACCAACACGCAATGGGCTTTCAGTTCTTTTTATGCGGTAAGTTTCTCTCTGAAAGCGATAGTTGGGCAAGTTGATGCAAGGCTGCTCTCTCCCCTCATAAAAGTTTTGCCAGATTACATCACCACCATGACTATACCAGCCAGCCAGGTTTTTGAGTATCTCCTGCACATCATCTTTGTCTTTGGACAAACTGTGGTACCAAGTACTCTTGCTGTTTTCTTCCACACTCTGCATACCCAAATGGCTCAGCACCGGGGCGGGTCCCATTTCCACATAACGCGCCACTTCCAGTTCTTCAAGGCTTTGGATGCCTTTAGCAAATAGTACAGCTTCACGAATGTGATTTACCCAGTAGGCAGCTGTTTGCATCTCCTCCGCACCGAGTGCTCCAGTTGCATTGCTCACCAGGTCATATTCCGGAGCGTGGTAAGTCAGGTCAGAAGCTACTTTTTCAAATGGGTCCAGAATGGCATCCATCTGAGGGCTATGAAAAGCATGAGAGGTATTTAATGTCTTGACCTTATAACCGTCTGATTCCAGTGCTACTTTTATAGTTTCGATAGCTTCCGAATAACCCGAAAGCACTACCTGATCAGGGCTGTTTTCACCTGCCAGACTTACTTCTGTCTGATGGCCGTCCAGATACTCAGCCACTTTCGTCCTGCTGAGAGATACAGATATCATAGCGCCTCCTACGGGCAAGCTGCCCATTAAACGACCTCTTGCTACTACCAGTCGAATGCCATCTTCCAGGCTGAAAATTCCCGCAACGGTGGCAGCCACGATCTCCCCCAGGCTGTGACCCATCAGATAATCAGGTTCAACGCCCCAGTGTTGCCATAGCTTAGTAAGGCTAAACTCAAGGGCAAAAAGGCCAGGCTGAGTGTATTGGGTCTGGTTCAGCTGATCTTCGTTACCGAACAATATCGCTTCAAAAGGTTCGTCCAGTTCAGCCGATATGATTGACAGGCACTGATCCATCCAATGACGGAACACAGGTTCATGTTCATACAATTGCTGCCCCATACCTACATATTGAGCACCCTGGCCGGTATATAGGAATGCCGTCTTACCTCCCTTTACATGAGCTGGAATAGTAGCTGAAGAGAGCTGCTCAAGTAATGAGGCCTTGCTGTCTGTTACAAAGGCCATTCGATGCCTGAAAGTTGTACGGGTAGCAGCCAGGCTGTAGCATAGGGACTGGAGCTCAGTTTCGTGTAAGCTTGTCAGCCTTTCCTTTAACATGGAGATCTGAGCAGCCAGGGCCTCACGACTCTCTGCCGACACCACTGCCAGTTCATAAGGCCTTGCAAGCCCGGCTTCACTGCTTACCCGGGCCGGCTCGGGGGCCTCTTCCAGCAATACATGTACATTGGTACCACTCAGACCAAAGTTGCTCACTCCTGCTATTCTGGGTTCTTCTTCCCGGCTCCAGGGCATAGACTCCCTCACCACCTCAACCGGAAAGCTCTCCCAGTCTATTTTGGGGTTGAGCTCTTCACTGTGAAGGCTTTTAGGCAATCGGTTATGACGGAAACTTGCCAGTATTTTCAAAATACCGGCCACTCCGGAAGCTGCTTCCAAATGACTTATGTTGCTTTTGATGGTGCCAATGTGCAGAGGCTGTTTTCGCTCTTCCTGACCAAAAACCTGCTGTAGACTTTCTACCTCAATTGGGTCGCCTAAATCTGTACCGGTACCGTGGGCTTCGATGTAAGAAACTGAGCCAGCAGGTATACCTGCTTTTGACAGGGCTTCTCGCAATAGTTTTTCCTGGCTTTTACCATTGGGTACGGTCAAGCCACTGCTGGCGCCATCGTGGTTCATGGCGGTAGCACGGATCACACCCAATATCTCATCACCCCGCTCTTCGGCAACACTCAAAGGCCGCAAGGCCAGCATTACACAGCCTTCTCCACGACCAAAACCATCGGCACTGGAGGAAAAGGCCTTACACTTGCCATCAGGCGAAAGGGCCCCTGTACGTGATAGTGCAATGTAATGGTCAGGATTTAGAATTAAGTTGACCCCACCAGCCAGTGCCATCTCACAGTCGCCATTTTGTAGACTTTGTACTGCCATGTGAACAGCTGACAGTGAGGAAGAACAGGCAGTATCTACGGCAATACTCGGACCGTTCAGGCCTAAAAAGTAGGAAAGCCTGCCGGCTGAAAAGCTGATGGACTGACCTGTGGCATCATAACCTCCCAGGCTGGTTTTAGACATCTCACCTCCGTATCCGCTGGAGCCAATGCCAACAAATATCCCGGTTCGGCTCTCTTCCAGTGATGATTTGGCCGTACGCGACCCCTCCAGCGCATGCCAGCTACTCTCAAGCAGCATGCGATGCATGGGATCCATTTTGGTGGCCTCTTCAGGGCTGATCCTGAAAAACTCGCGGTCAAAGCCCGCATAATTATCGACAAAGGAGCCGTAACGTGTATAGTACTTGCCAGGGCGATCGCGGTCTGCATCAAAATACCTGTCTGCCTGCCAGCGGTCAGATGGAATCTCAGACACTGTGCTAATCTCCGAATCCATCAGTTGCCATAGTGCTCCAAGATCTTCAACCCCTCCGGGCAGGCGAAGCCCGGTACCCACAATGGCTATTGGTTCACAGGCATATTGGCCGGCTGTTTGTACCGCTTCAGGCTGCTTTTCCTGTCTTTCAAAGACTTTGCTTAAAACCCATTCGGTTAAGTAGTGAATGGTAGGAACCGTAATGATCCGGCCAGGAGAGACACGAATTCCTAAATCTCGACTCAAGGTATTGGCCAGCTCTACACTTTGCAGAGAAGTCATTCCCATTTCAAATAAGCCGGAAGTCACGTCAACTTCTGACTTCTCTTTATTGATGATTTCGGCCACTAAGTCTTGTAGGTGGTTGGCCAGTTTTTGCCTTCTTCCTTTTTCAGAAAGCTGATAGAGTGATTCCAAAAATGCCCCATAAGTCGGAGCATTGTCAGCCTGCCTGATCAATGTGGAAATCAGACTTCTGAGGGTCGAATTTCCGTAGTAGTGACTGTTCACCGACCAGTCCATGTCGAGTATGGCAGCCTTAGCCAGTTTTGACTTGAGGATGCTTTCCAGTGCATGAAAGGCAGCGCCAGAATTCAATACCTTCATGCCATGTTTTTTGGCTCTCTGGCTCACATCGTCATCAGCTACTCCACCATCCCAAAGTCCCCAATTGACCGAGGTAGCGGCCAAACCCTGGCTTTGCCTGAAAGTGGCCAAGGCATCGAGAAAAGCATTGGCGCCTGCATAGTTGCCTAAACTGGGTGGGGTCAAAATCGCTGAAACCGAAGAATACAGGATGAAGAAATCCAAATCCAGACCTTTGGTGCACTCATGAAGGTTTACAGCGCCTTTTACTTTTGCCTGGTACACCTTGTTGATATCTGCCTGACTCTGATTCACCAGCAGTCCGTCAGACAATACGGTGGCGGCATGCACCACGCCTTTCAATGGGAATTGCGGGTCAATTTGATCCAAGACCATTTTCAAATTCGCCAGATCGCTTACATCACATTGGTAAGTGGAAACCCTGCTTCCTCCTCTTTCAATCATGGAAATTTCCTCACTGGCCTGCTCAGAAAGTCCGCTTCTCCCTATCAGTATAAGCTGCCCCACTTTGAGTTTTGAGAGCCAATGGGCCGTCTTCAATCCTATGTACCCAAGTCCTCCGGTAATCAGAACAGAGGCGTTGGACAAGTCAGCTAATACCTCCGTACCCACAGATGTTGATTGATACCTCACGAACTTTTGAGTCAACAATCGATCCCCCTCGATTTTGAACAGGCGTTCGGGGCCATTTAATTGCAAAGCACTTGTCAAGGCAGCTCCAGGCATTTCACGATTAAAAGCAGGGACATCGATTAAACGCAAATCGGGTTCATGCCCCTCAATGATGGCTGCTTTGCCCCAACTCCAGACTGATTGCAAAGCCATGGCTGCTTCGCATGAAGGTTCAAATGCTCCTTGTGTTATCCAAAGCATTTTCAATCCTTCCATTTTTGAAAGGCGCTTCAGTTGAGTTAAGGCCTTAAAGGAAAGCTCCTCTGCCCTTTCTGCCGATACCGTTTCGTTGGTCAAAGTCCAACAGCTAATAAGCCCTGGAGCGTCTTTCTTTTTCAGAAGTTCTATCGTTGTGTCAAGGTTGTCTGTACAGATTAGCTGACCTCCAAGCTCATTGATAAACTCACCGACCGACTGCTTGAATTCATCAGTGATCGGACCAAAGCCATTTTCAAGCAGTACCCAATCCCCCATTGGCTCCTCTGAGAGCAGGGGCTCCAAAACATCGTCCCATTTTGTGACATACATTAACTCAGCAGCCTGTTTTGCCAGTTCGTCACGCTTGAGGTACCTGATTAAATTCTGCGGTGTAAAATCACTCCCCAATAATGCATCGATGCTTTCCTGATCTTCTGCCTCAAGGGCTTGCCATAAGGGGTCATCGCTTTGAATCAACCCTTGTTCTTCCTCTTCCGGCCAATAGCGTTTACTCTGGAAGGCATAGGGAGGCAAGGGTAATTTTTGCTGTTCGCGGTCCTTGTAAAAAGCAGACCAATCCGGGTCATTTCCCGCTTCATACCAGCCCGCAAGACTCTTGAGCAGGGTCGGTTCATCTGCTTCTTCCTTTTGCAAAGACGCGAGCCACCGGCCTTCAAAATCATCGCTGACACAGGCACTACCCATGCCTAACAACACTGCCTGCGGCCCCATCTCAATCAACGATGTGACCCCTTCTCGCTGCAGAGTCTGCATACCGGTTGAAAATCGAACGGTCTGTCGAAGATGCTTCACCCAATAATCCGGATTACACATTTCGTTACCTGCCAGCTGACCGGTCAGGTTGCTGATCAAAGGGTATTTAGGCTCGTGATATGTCAGCTGCCGGGCAACCTTGTGAAAATCTTCGAGGATGACATCCATCATGGGGCTGTGGGAAGCCTGAGAGATGGGCAATACTTTTATCTTGATCTCTGCCCTGGTCAAATTGGCAATCACCCGCTCCATTGGCTCTAAAGCACCACTGATCACCGTTTGGAAGGGGCCATTCTCTGCGGCAATGTCTACATCAGCCTCCGTTTCAACATAGGGTTGAAGTGACTTCATATCGCATTCCACAGAAGCCATGCTACCAGCTTCTTTTACTGAGGCCATGAGCTTACCTCGCGCTGCTACCAGGGCAATGCCATCTTCCAGACTGAAGATACCGGCTATGGTCGCTGCTACAATCTCACCCAGGCTATGCCCTATGAGTACATCGGGTTGTACTCCCCAGTTTTCCCAGAGTTTGGTAAGGCTGTATTCGATGGCAAACAGACTCACCAACATGTGCTCAATGCCGTCTAATTTCTTTGCTCCTTCCGAACTTTCTTCAGCAAAAATGATCTGTTGATAATCTTCTCCAGTTTTTTCCCTGATCAGCTCAAAACACTCATTGAGTACCATTCTGAAAAATGGCTCGCTATCATAGAGCTCCTTGCCCATACCGGCATACTGTGAGCCACCTCCTGTATAAAGAAATGCGGTCTTTCCTCGCTTTGTCTGACCAGGAATTACGGAGCCGGACAGCTGCTCGAGCAGAACAGAATGGCTGTCTGCAACAAGGGCCAGGCGGTGCCTGAAATGTGTACGGGTAGTGGCCAGGCTATAGCACAAAGCCTGGAATGCTGCATCGTCAAGATCAGATACATGTTCTCTTAAGGCTGCAACCTGGGCCAATAAGGCCTGGCGGCTTTCTGCTGATACCACTGCCAGTTGAGATGATCGTGGTGCCGCGGTTCCAGTGGTTAATTCGGCTTGCCCGGGTGCTTCTTCCAGCAGCACATGGACATTTGTACCACTCAGACCAAAATTGCTTACTCCAGCTATTCGGGGTGCTATGCCTCTTGGCCAGGCGGTAGCTTCCTGTACCACCTCTACCGGGTAGCTCTCCCAATCTATCCTGGGATTCAGTACTTCGCTATGCAAACTTTTGGGGAGTCTATCATGCAGAAAACTCACCAACACCTTGGCAATTCCGGCCACCCCTGAGGCAGCCTCCAGGTGTCCGATATTACTCTTGATGGTACCTATCCGCAATGGTGTTTCCCGCTCTGACCTTCCAAACACGCGCTGGATGCTTTCTACTTCTATGGGGTCGCCCAGGTTGGTACCAGTGCCATGACCTTCTATGTAAGAAACTGAATCAGCTGAAAGGCCTGCCTTTGCAAGGGCTTCTTTCATCAGTTTCTCATGGCTTTTGCCATTGGGTACTGTGAGTCCGCTGCTCGCCCCATCATGGTTCATGGCTGTAGACCTGATTACACCCAAAATGTTATCGCCCCTTTCCTGTGCTGCACTCAAAGGGCGCAAGACCAGTACGACACAGCCTTCTCCTCTGCCAAAACCATCGGCATCGGACGAAAAAGCCTTGCATTTACCATCAGGTGACAGGGCTCCCATGCGTGATAGGGCAATATAATGGTCCGGGGTTAACATCAGGCTGACTCCTGCAGCCAGGGCCATATCACAATCTCCACTATGCAGGCTCTGTACCGCCATATGCAAGGCGGATAAGGAAGAGGAACAGGCTGTATCTACGGAAATGCTCGGACCATTCAATCCCAAAAAATAGGATAGCCTACCGGCTGAAAAGCTTCTGGAAAGACCAGGCGTATCGTAGATATCATAAGTTGCGGGACTGTAGCCACTGTGACCAATGCCCACAAAGATGCCCGTTCTGGTTTCTTCAAGTTCTGACTTGACTATACCTGAGTCTTCCAGCGCATGCCAGCCACACTCCAGCATCAACCGATGCATGGGGTCCATCCGAGACGCTTCTTCCGGGCTAATCCTGAAAAATTCGCGATCGAACTGATCATGACCTTTTATAAAGGAACCTTTGCGTGTATAAGTCTTACCGAGCGATTCACGATCAGAGTCAAAGTATGCATCCATTGACCAGCGGTCGGATGGAACTTCAGATTCTGTGCTGACTTCTGAATCCATCAGTTGCCACAGTCCTTCGAGGTCTTCGACTCCTCCCGGCAAACGCAGTCCTGTACCGATAATGGCGATTGGCTCTCCTGCATGGTTACTTTCAACCCGGGTCTGATCAGATACCTCATCTGCACCAAACAGTTTGCTCAAAATCCATCCAGACAAGTCTGTGATGGTGGGGATGGTGATGATACGACCCGGGGATATTCTAAAGCCCAGATCCTGGCTTAGCGTATTAGCCAGCTCAACTCCCTGCAAAGAGGTCAGTCCCTGCTCTGCCAAACCCTGATGCGTTATAACATCCGCAAGGTCTGTCATAAAGATGGCAGCTACTTTTTCCTGTATATGAGCCGTCAGCCGATCATGTTGCAGTCCTTCCGGAAGAAGTCTTAACCCTACCACAAAAGGGCTTTCAGCTAAATCCGTTGAGTCATCCTGCTCGATATCTTCCAGCAGGGACAGCAGTGGATTCAAGGGGCTCGCCTGGTATAGTGTTCCGAGCTTTGACCAGTCGATATGTGCTACTGCCTGATCAATACCTCTTGAGATCTGATATGACAAGGCTTCAAATGCGGATTGGGCATCAAGAGCAATAAAGCCTTGCTGCCTGATAGTTTCCAGTTGACTTACGGCAAGCCCCTCTGACCACAGGCCCCAGTTGACGGTAGTCGCGGGCAGTCCCAGGCTCTTTCTGAAAGCAGAGAAAACATCCAGGAAAGTATTGGCGGCTACATAGCTATTCAGCCCACTTGTTCCTAAAACAGAAGATATGGAGCTGTACGAAACGAAGAACTGCAGATCGCAGTCTTTCGTCAGTTCATGGAGATTCCAGGTACCACGCACCTTTGCTTCACAAACCTCCAGTAAATCTTTTTCACTATGATTCTCGAGCAGATATGCCTCCTGCTGATCGTACTCTTTCGAGATACCGGCAGCATGAATCACCCCTGTCAAAGGATGTTCACTTTGTTGTACTGTTTCAATCACCTGCCTGAGATCATCAATACGAGCCACATCACATTGAAGTAATAAGACTTTGGTCCCTTTTTGCTCAATAGCGGCTACCCGCTCCTGAACTGCTGCTTTGGCCGCTCTGCGTCCAAGGAGCACCAGTTGACTCACCTGCTTTTCAGCAAGCCATTCGGCTGTGATCATTCCCAGGGCACCCAAACCTCCGGTAATTAAAACACTACCTCCCTGAAAGTCTTCTTTGTTCAGGTATTGGGGAGAGATATTTGCTCTTACCAAACGCTGGACACTTACCTGACCGGTCTCTATTCTCAATGCTCTCTCGGCTTTGTCAGAGGCAACCAGTTCGAGTAAGGTCATACAAACCTCTTCCGGATTGAAAGCCTGAAGATCTATTAGTCTGAAATTGGCATGCCGGGATTCATTGATAAACACTTTACCAAGTCCCCATAAAGAAGAAGCGACCAGGTTTGGTGCTGCATTTTCTTTGAAAACACCCTCCGAAAGCCAGATTAGTCTTGCATCATCAAGAACCGGCTTCAGCGCCTGCAATTGCTTCAAGCCCCTGAGTGAGTTCCTTTCTGCCTGATCTGCCAGTGACCCTGTCACCGTATCCGGCCAAAAGCTGATCACGTATTTTGGAGGTTCTTCTGACTCTTTAAGAAGACTGATAACTTCCTCTGTTTTATTTGTTTCAAGTACAGTACCTCCACAGGTTTCTATAAGCTCTTTGAATGAGGCTTTAAAAGCTGCCGAAACAGAATCCTCATTATTCCATAAAAAAACCCACCCCTTTGCAAGGGCTGCAGTCGAAATCTTTGTATTGATTTTTTTGTCATTCCATTCGACAGAATAAACAAGCTTTTGGAGTATCTGACTTTTATCAAAACTCTTAGCATAGGCGGCCAGGTTTTCGGAATTAACCTCACCACCGATCAGAGTTTTGAGCTTTTCCGGATCACCCTCTTCAATCGCTTTCCAGAGAGGATGACTACTTATTGAGTTGGCTCGCTCCGGATTTGTCGGAATCCAGTACCTTTTTCTATGAAAAGCATAAGAGGGCAGATCCACTTTCTTTTGCTTCCTTCCTGCGTAGAAATTAGACCAATTGGGATTGTTTCCAGCTGTAAACCAGTGACCAAGGCTCTCCAGCAGCGTAGTTTCATCATCTTCCTCTTTTTGAAGGGAAGGAAGCCATTGACCTTCGTAATCAGGGCTTAAACAAGCGCTTCCCATACCCAGCAATACTGAAGAAGGTCCTATTTCAATAAAGGAGGTAACACCTGCTTTTTCAAGTACCTTCATACCTGTGGAGAACCGCACAGGCTGTCGAAGGTGGTTGACCCAGTATTCAGGATTACACATTTCATCACCGACTAGCTCTCCGGTAAGGTTACTGATCAACTGATATCCGGGGTGATGGTAAGTCAGTTCACTTGTGATCTTACGAAACTCCCCGAGAATCTCGTCCATCATAGGACTATGAGAAGCTTGAGAAATAGGTAAGAGTTTTACCTTAATACCAGCTTCGGTAAGCTTCAGAGCAAGGCTGTTCATTGATGAGGCAGCACCACTGATCACCGTCTGCACAGGACCGTTCTCTGCCGCTATGCTCACAGCCGGTTCATCCTTCAAATAGGTTGATAAGGATTCAGCATCGCATTCGACAGAAGCCATACCTCCTTCCGCTTTTACTGAAGCCATCAACCGACCCCGCTCAGCCACCAAGCGAATACCATCTTTGAGACTAAAAACTCCAGCCACCGTAGCAGCTACCAACTCTCCCAGACTATGGCCTATCAGGTAGTCAGGCTGAACACCCCAATGTTGCCAGAGCCTGGTCAGACTATATTCAATAACGAAAAGCCCGAGTAGCATATGCTCTATCTTGTTGAGCTTAAGGGCATTTACTGTGCCTTCTTCAGCAAAGATGATTTCACTGTAATCTTCACCGGTTTGTTCCTTTACCAGACTCAGACACCGATCCATCGTCAGCCTGAAGTATGGCTCAGTGTGATAGAGTTTTTTGCCCATACCGGCATATTGCGCCCCCCCTCCGGTATAGAGAAAGGCCGTTTTACCTCTTCCCGAAAGACCTGTAGCCAAGGCTTCTGAGAGTTGTTTTTCCAGAGACTGTTGGCTGTCGGTCACCATGGCCAGACGGTGCCTGTAGTGTGTCCGGGTAGTTGCCAGGCTATAACACAAAGAAGGCAGATCAGCATCACTAAGATGTGATGCATGGGTCTGTAGATTCGATATTTGATTCGATAGAGTGGGTCTGCTTTCTGCAGAAATCAACACCAGTTGTCTGGCCCTGGGGCCAGGTTTTAAATCACTGGAAGATGGGTGAACTTCTGTCGGGGCCTGGCCCAGGATCATATGAACATTGGTACCACCTATACCGAAGCTGCTTAAACCAATCTTGCGTTCCTCATCGCTCCAGATTTCACTTTCAGTACTTATCGAAAGTGGCATACCTTCCCACTGAATATGTGGATTAGGGGTATTAAAGTGAATCTGCTTTGGCACTCTGGCCTCCTGAAGCATCTTTACCGATTTGATAAAGCCAGCTACACCCGCAGCGGCTTCAAGGTGACCAATATTGGCTTTAAGTGATCCCAGTCTCAGTGCTTTACCAGCCCGGTCTTTGCCATAAACAGCCTGTATGGCACTTACCTCTACCGGATCACCCAGCTCTGTTCCGGTTCCGTGACATTCTACATAACCCACCTCAGCAGGTTTTACCCCTGCTACTGTTAAAGCACTTTCAATAACCTCCTGTTGTGCCAGCCCGTTGGGTGCTGTCAAACCGTTGCTCGCCCCGTCCTGATTGACCGCACTTCCCTTGATAATTCCTAATACCTCATCACCATCAGACAAAGCCAATGACAAGGGTTTTAACAGCACTATACCACAGCCCTCTGATCTTACATATCCATTGGCCGAGGCATCAAAGGTTTTACATCGGCCGTCAGGCGACAGCGCTCCTACTCCTTGCAATGTCAGTGCCGTCTCAGGTGACAACATGAGGTTGACCCCTCCGGCTATAGCCAGAGAGCACTCTCCGGACTTTAACGATTTCACAGCCTCATGAATAGCCATCAATGAAGAGGAACAGGCCGTATCAACAACAACACTTGGTCCCTGAAAGCCAAACTGATATGAAAGCCTGTTGGCAAGAATGCTCAGTGCATTAGCAGTAACCGTATAGACATCTTTGTCACTCCCCGAAGCACTTAAAAGGTGACCGTATTCGCTCTGTACTGCTCCGATAAAAACACCCGTGTCGCTGTCTTTGAGCGAGTCCGGAGCATACCTGGCTCTTTCGATTAACTCATGGCACAGTTCCAGCAAAATCCTTTGCTGAGGATCCATCTGCCTGGCTTCGGCTTCGCTGATATGAAACAGTGAAGCATCGAACTTGTCTATCTTCTCAATAAAGCCTCCGTGGCGTATCAGGGATTCATTTGGTTCAGCACCAGACCAACGTGTTGCAGGGACTTTACTAATGCTATCAACACCTGCGATCAGGTTATCAAAAAGAGTATCAGGGTCATCAGCTCCGGGGAATCGGCAGCTCATGCTGATAATGGCAATATCTTCACCTGTTGACAGAGAAGATCTGTGCTTTTTTCTACTTAGGGATACATCCCCTGCGAGACAGGCTGCCAAAAGCGACACCGTGGGGTAATCATACAGTAATACCGGACTGATGTCTCTGCCAAGTTTCTCACTGATGAGTCCGCAAAACCTGATAGATTGTATTGAGCTCAGGCCAGCGGCAGCGAATGGGGTTTGAGCATTGACTGGTGTACCGGAGGCCTCAAGCAAACTGGAAAGTGTCTCAACCAACCAGTCCTCAAGATCCTGTGCTCCTTTGGTCTTCTGTACTTCAGGCAGTCTTTGCCCGGAGCCCGATTGGGATTGTTCCAGATGCCAGGAATCTAATTGACCCGGGATGTCACCCTCCAGGTAGCTCTGTTTCGCTAGGCCTCGCTGAATTTTACCACTTGAGGTTTTTGGAATACGACCCGGAGAAAGCAGAACAATGGCCTGGATGCTCAGGTTGTGTTCTTCGAAGACGGCCTGTCGAATTCCCTCAAAAAGAACTGAGGCCTCATAATGTCTTAAACTGGTTCGCTTTATCTCCTGAAAAACAACCAGTTTTTCGCTATCATCCGACTCGATTGAAAAAGCGGCTCCTGCGTTAACAGTGAGATGTTCTGAGGTGCTCTGGATAGTATTTTCAATGTCCTGAGGATAATAATTCATCCCCCCCACGATCATCATTTCTTTCAACCTGCCCGTTATAAACAGCTCTCCATCAAGCAGGAAGCCCATATCACCGGTTCTGAAAAAAGGCCCTTCCTCCCCACCCGAGTTGGTATGTAGGTATGCCTTAAAGGTATTTTCTGTAATTTCCTTCTTATTCCAATACCCTATGGCTACACTGGGTCCGCTCAGCCAAATTTCACCAATTTGATTCGGTTCACATTCGCACATAGAATCGGGTGAGACAATTCTTACGGTATAACCGGGTAATACATATCCGTTGCCTACATAGGTGGTACCTTCCGTTTTTTTTGTCACTTCCTGTGCGACACCTTGCCTTAGTTGATCATCGTCCAGATCAATGTATTTAGGACCATCCGCACTGAGTTTGCCACTTACCACCAGAGTGGTTTCTGCCATGCCATAGGTAGCAGTAGTTGTATGACCCGATAATCCGGCTGCCTGAAACTTCTTATTAAACCTTAATATGCTTTGCGCTTTTACAGGTTCGGCACCGTTAAAAGCCACTTTCCAGGAAGACAAGTCCAGGTTTTTAAGCTCTTCTTCAGAAACTGACTCAACACAGAGATCGAAGGCAAAATTTGGTCCTCCACTGAAGTAGATTTGCTTTTCGCTAATCAATTTGAGCCAGTTGAGTGGCCTTTTAATAAAGTCCTCAGGCTTCAGCAGATACACGGGCATGCCACTGTAAACTCCCTGCAGCATATTGCCAATCAGTCCCATATCATGAAACAAAGGCAACCAACTCAGGACAGGTGTACTTTCAGACAGGTCATAGGCCTCTTTGATCAATCCGAGGTTATTCACAAGGTTTCCATGAGTGACCATGACACCTTTTGGATTGCCGGTAGATCCTGAAGTATACTGTAAAAAGGCAATATCAGACTGGCCGACATCCGGATGTTCTACAGGGCCACTTCCCTGAAGCTCCTCCATGGCCAACCATTGGAGATCCAGACGCTGATCAAACCATTTTTTTGACTTTGAGATAAAGGCACCACTGGTCAGAATAACCGATGGTTCACTGTCGTTGAGGATATTCTTAAGACGACCCGTCTTACGTATGTTCCCGGGAGTAGGTACAGGAACCGCAATTACCTTTGCCAATAAACAGCCGTAGAATGCTTTAATGAAGGAGTCTTCGTGGGGCAGGATCAGGACAACACGATCTCCGGGCCGGGTGATCTGTTTCAAAGCGTTGGCCATCTTGCCTGCTTCCCTTAGCAACTGAGTATAATTCAGTTCAGATGTAACCTGCCCGGTACTGTCTAAAAAGACATAGGCTGACCGGTCTCCATATTTACCGGAGCGCTCATATAAATAATCAACCAACGAAGACCCATGTGTCAGGCTCATAATATCAGATTCTGAGGTTACATGAGGCCTTCATTCGGTACAGAGGAACAATCAGGAATGCATCCTGTCTGATAACCGCTATTCAAAAGCTCCTTGGCTTTTTAAGGGAACTTCAGGCCTTTCGCAAAAAAGCGCTTAGGTTGCTTTCTGCCAATGGGAGAGTATTGACATATTGTGGACCAACATATGGCTTAAGACATGGTTTTGCAGACCATATATCACAGTCTGCTTACATTATGCCGAGGAATCTGTGACCATCAGAAGACAGCAGGTATTCAATGTGGTGATGAGAAATGTCCGGTATGTCCTGCCAAACCCGGATTCAGGAATGTGGATATAATGTTTACTAAAAAATTAGCCTGCCTGTGATTTTACACAGGCAGGCGTTACCTAAACATGCGCCTAACCCGTCTGGCTCAGCACCAATACTTATGATTACTCATAAGGTCTCTTTTCAAGTAGCCTAAGTCAGTACCCGGTATAATTGCTACCGGGTACTTCCCAATCAAAAATGAAGTCCTTAACTAAGGATCTCCAGAGTGAGGCAAGCGTAAGACAACCTGCTTGCTCTCGTACTACTACTTGATAAATTCCGGACGTCTTCCGGAAAATGTTTTTTATTGACACGATCGTCAGCTAACTCTTTTATCCATGTCACAACTGCCGTTCAGGCTGGCTCCCTCTTCCACCAGGAGCAGGTTGCAAAAAATGTTTGCCTTCACTACCGATGTGGCCATCAAACGGACCGTTTTACTGGCTATGATTATACCTTCAAAGGTTCCTTCAATCGTTACTTCATTCGCTTCAAGACAATTTTGTACGGATCCATTCCTGGAGATCCAAACATGTCCTCTCCCTTTAATCTTTCCACAGAAAGAACCGGAGACTCTTAAATCAAGAGCCAGCAGAAGCCCTTTGAACATGCTGCCTTCCGGAATGTGACAGATAGGCTCTAGTGGTTCTTTAAAGGCCATTCTGCCTTCTTTACTACTCTTTACACCAATCACTTTATCAGAAATTTAAAAATGGACATCGGCCAATTCTGAGATTTAACCGCTAGCACATATTCTCCAGGAATCAGGTTATCGGTAGGAAACTCAAACAGTTGATCAGGAAGGAGGTACTTTACAGGGTGGATAATGATATTGGCCTCAGTATCATAAAGGACGGCAGTCACAATAGTGTCATCCAGCATATGGCCAAACACAATTCTTAAGCTCTCACCAGCTTCAATACCACCAAATGGATGTAATTGTCGGAAAGATTTTCCCAGGTAAGTCTCTGCCAGACGTATATCACTGTAATACTTTTTACCTTCATGATCCATTCTCAGGCGATATTTGAACTTGCCGAAAACCGCATGAACATCCATGTAACCCGTATCTGATCCATTAAACACTTTCAGCGTCTCAAAGCCAGCCTTTCCCTGACTCTTTTCTAATATTACCTGCTTCTCCTTGAAATCATCCAGCAACCTCCATTGAAGCAATACACCCTCAGGCTTCACCTGAATATGAAAATATCTAAACACATCTTCTGACAGTTTACCGGAGGCCATCAGGCCTGGTAAAGGAGCAATCATCAAGAAAAGAAGCAGTATCACCTTTACGGTTTCAAGTATGCCCTTGCCATATCCCTGTGTGTTCATATCCAATTGATTTTCTAACTCTAAAATGACCTCCGGCAGTTAAACTGCCAGAGGTCTCAACCATCAAAACCCGAAAAAACCGGGTAATAAATCAGGAAGGTGCACGCGCTTAACTTACCCATCCAAAGCGCTTTGTCTGCCCTTCCTAAGAACCGGGCGTATCCCGGTTGCCTTTCATTTCTTCAGGAAGTAAACCGGCAGCCACTACACTGCCGGTTCCTCACCTTAACCTCGTACGACATAGCAGACTATGACTTGCCGCAGGCTAATTATCAGACCGTCTGTCCGATATGAATATTTTGCGCAATCAGGAAGCACCTTTAACCATGGGGGTTAAAGTCTTCTCAATAATTGCCGTACTTTGATTCCTTCCATGCACCCGCTTTTTATCAGCGTAATAAGATGCCAGTTCCTCGGTCGAAACATTCATGAGGCCTAAATTCACCCCTGTCTTGTTCATGCAAATGATCTGATCAAAATCGTGAATGACTCTAGCGCCAACCCTGGGGTCAAAGACCCAAACAGGTGATAAAGTGATCGGTGATAATTTTTTAGTCCGGAAAGAAACATTGTTTATTCTCAGCTTTATGAATAACCCAAACCAGGTTTGATAGAGCTGGTAGCTTAACACGATGTTGACAGGTATTTCTACCCCTTTGTTAAGCCTGAGAAGCTTAAAGAGAGGTCGATAAGGACGCCTGACGTAGTAGCGAAAAATACCGCCATCCAAGCCGATCTCGCAGATTCCGTTTGTTCGGGTTACCTTCATGATTGTTCCCTGGATTTGTTTATTATGAAAAAGCTGCACCAATGAACTATGCGTGGACCATCCACCTTGATCATGTAAATACCATCTTCAAGCACTGTCCTGAAGCTGATCAGGTATTTACCTTTGGACACACGGAGCGTGGTGTTCTGCTTTACTTTTCCAGACTGATCATAAATGGTGATGAAGACCACTGTTTTTTCCAGGCTTTCCAGGTGGAAATAGTATTTGTTTTCTACCTGAGTAGTAACAGGAAACAGCCTGAAGGAATTAAAGAATGTGTTATCCTGATCTATTTTAATGACTGAGACATTCAGGTTTCCTCCGTCTGTCACTCTGAAATCTTCGTAATCAAGTCCCATGGATTTAAGTAAAAAGCTCATTTGTTATTCCTTGCTTTAGCGTGTTATGATGATTTTGTGCCTGACCTCGAATCTGTCATAAAGTACATGGAGCAGGTAGACACCTTCCTTAATGCCTGTTGTACTGATTGTCAGCAAGCCATCTTTTTGAGTTACAGAGGGGACTAACCTTATTCCTGTACTTGTGAAGAACTGCGCTTCGATCTCCCTTTGAGAGGGTTCATTGAGAGTTGGTAATCGCATGTACAGGCTTTGTCCGCTCGTGACAGGGTTAGGATAGGCCGTACTGATAAACTCCCCTATATAGTTCTCTCTCAGAACAGAAGAGAAGTTTTTGATCCCATTGACATCTACATCTACTAACCTGTAATAATTAGCTCCTGACAACGGTGAATAATCACTCCAACCGTATTCAAGAATTGCATCACTATCCAGATTTCCGGGGACAGAGCCTACTTCTGTAAAATCAAGACCATTCTCACTCCTTTCGATCAAAAAATGACTATTGTTCACCTCTTTAGCGGTTGCCCACTTGAGGCGGATATGATCTTCATGTGCGTATGATTCAAACCAGAGCAGAGAAATGGGCAAAGCACTTTCTTCGCTAGAGCCAAGTGTGAAATACTGACCGGAGGAAAAATTCACCTGAAAGTTTACCAGGTTATCTCCAGGTGTCACGAAAGATTGTGCGACAACAACTGCTCCATTACGAAAATCACCATCATTATCGACCAGGAGCACTACCTGACTTTCGTCATTCGTTCCTGTCAATCCATCAGGAGGTCCTGCAATACTACTGATGTCAAACTGAACGACAACAGTGCCTATGGTTCCTGTTTCCTGAACCCTCCATTCTCTATTGAGCCTTGAATTCACCTGAACGGGATCAAACTCCTCGTTCGGAGCGTTAAGAGCTGAACCATCATGTCCCCAGATCAGAAAAGACAAATCAGTCTCAAAAGTCCCGTCATTATCCAGGTTTGTATTTTCCAAACCGTCCGGAATCTGTGTATCATCCAGTCCTATAGTCACTATAGCATCTGAATTGACGCTCTTTGAAATTTTCTGTTCAAAACAAGACAGGTCATCCCTGCCAATACCGGCTACATTGTTATGGGTCGCACTCATCATAGTGACATCCCATACAGCAGTCTGGTCAGAGATCACATAATTGCCCTCTGATATCCCATCGGCATTATCCTGAGAGCTCTCAAAAGGATTGCCATCTGCATCACTATCATTTGTGAGGGTGATCCCATACTTTAAGGCAAGGTATGATTCGACCCTCTGCCTGTTTTCTGCTGTAAGAGCGGCACCAAAAGCGACAATTTCCTGGATATTTCCATTGAGAAAATCTGACTCAGATCCATCTGTACCTATGACGCCATAGGCACTTCCCGTGTTGATGGAAAGGTTGGCCCCTGACAGCTCCGTCTGGAGCCGGGTAGCTCCATTTAAAAAGACACTCGTGCCGGCAGAATTACCTGTTGCCAAAGTGTAGGCACCAATGGCAACAGTTCCCGAGGGTGAACCGGCAAAACCATTGACTACTCCGTTGTAATCTACAGCAACTTCATTGTTATCTCCATTGAGGGTGAGCCCCACGCGCTGGCCGGCAGATACCGTACTTCCGTGATTAAGAAAAACTGCGCCATCAGTTGTCTGATCTGCAGTTTGCCCAACCACAAAATAAGTACGATCGCTGCCACCAGCAGGTAAAAGGGAGGGATTCATCAGGCTATAGGAGTCATCTCCGTCTAACCTGATAAATGGGTTAAAATTCGTATTGGATGAAGTAAGTGTGTAGGCAGGCGTACCGTTCGTAACCGTGGCATGATTACCCGATCCGCTTTGATCATCCCAGGTACCTGTAGATGCCCCCTCGGTGGTAGCAGCTGTGCCTATATCTGCACGTAACCAGAGTACAAGGTCGTTGAAGACACCACCCGGGCCACATAATGTTGCAGCCAATGTGAAGAATTGACCATCAGAGAAATCATGGCTGAAGTTCACAAGGTTGTCACTGGCCGCGATATATGACTGACTTATGATCGTAGTACCACCATCGGAGAAATCACCGTTGTTATCAACCAACAATACCACATCCTCCTCCAGTGCATTGAGGTCATTTGCATCCAACAGATCTGACACATCAAACTGTAAAGTAACGGTACCCAAGGCTCCCGTTTCCTGAACAAACCACTCTCGAGTGATCCGCGACTGTACTCGCTGAGGATCAAACTCTGTACTACCACCATCATTAAACGGGGTGTTGTCATTACCCCATACCAGATAGGAGTTGTCTGTAGAAAAGCTACTACCATTAGCCGAATTGGTTGCTTCCAGCCCGTTTACATCCCCATCCAGACCAATAGCAACAATGGCATCAGAGTTAATACTTTTGGATTGTTTTTGATTGAGTAACGACTTGTCATTTCGCCCAATACCTGAAACATCATGGTGGTAAACAGCGTTTTGGGAAGCATCCCAAAAAATAAGCCCTCCTCTGGCTGTATAATCTCCCTCCTCAATTCCATCAACATTATCCAAAGAATCTTCAAAGAGAAAACCATCGGCATCATTATCATTAGTAAGCGTGATTCCATATTTAATTGCCAGGTATGATTCCACCTGTTGCCATTCTGTAGCACTCAGTGCGGAACCATATACGATTACCTCTGAAAGATCACCGCTTAAGTAGTTTGAGGCACTGATATCGAGCCCTACATAGGCATTTTCTACACCTGTATTGATAGCTACATCAGCCCCTTCCAATTGACTGGCGGTAAGGCGTTGTCCGTTGTTATTAAAGGAAAAGTCACTCAGATTAGTACCATCAAAATGGAAGGTCGCTATCTCTGTAACGGAAGCAGCCGTTGCCATACCGTATTCACTTCCGTTGACATCTACCGAAAGTCTTACACCATCATTATTTGAGAGGGCTATACCGGCCCCACTTCCGGCATTACCATGGCTGAACTGAGAGTTATTGCCAGAATTGCCGTTGCCTACTACAAAATAGGTTCTGGAGGAGCCACTGACCGGTAGTAAGGTAGCATCAAGGGAAAAACCGTCATTTCCATTGAAACGAACGAGCGGATTGAAGTTGATGTTATCCGTAATGTTGTCCTGAATAAGAGGGTCCACTCCCAACCTGGAGGCATCATTGCCCAATGGCCCATGATCTTCCCACAGGTTAACCGTAGAACCATTTGTGGTATTTGGCAAAACACCCAGATCGGCCCTGAGCCATAAAAAAACATCCTCACCAATTCCTCCAGGTCCATTTTCCAGTACTGCCAGCGTAAAAAACTGTCCATCGGTAAAGTCAACCGAAAAGTTGGCCAGATTATCATCCGCAGTCAGAAAAGACTGCGCTACCAGTTCACTCCCGTTACTGAAATCCCCATCATCATCAACCAGCAAGACCAGGTTATTCTCTCCGGTATTGAGGCTCCCTGCTCCCAAAAGTCCGGATACATCAAATTGAAGAGAGACCATACCCACGGTGCCGGTTTCCTGCACTTTCCATTCTCTGACGAGTCGTCTGTCCGCGAGATTAATGTCCAGTTCAGTAACTGAACCTGAAGTTGCACCATTATCATGACCCCATATCAGATAATCTCCATCAGCACTAAAACTGCTCGTATTCGACAGGTTTGTTATTTCCAGTCCATCGTTATCGTCATCTAGTCCAATGGCTACAATGGCACCAGGCCTGATACTTTTGGATTGCTTTTGGCTAAGATTGAACAGGTTATCAAGACCTATCCCTGCTACATTATTATGATGGAGACTGTTGATGGTGGCATCCCAGACAACTATCTGCTGAGAAGTAACATAATCGCCTTCATTGATACCATCATTATTGTTCTCCTCAAATGTAAGAGCATTGCCATTGTTATCATTAGTGAGAGTAATACCATGTTTAACAGCAAGATATGTTTCGACCTGCTGTCTTTCTAAAGCTGAAAGAGCTGCGTCATAAACGATAACTTCCTGCAGATCTCCATCGAGTGCGGAGCCACTAAAGCTGGCGCCTACATTAGCCACATCTCCACCTGTAGTGAGTATCCGGTCTGAACCAGACAATACTGAAGAGGGTCTTTCCGAACCATCAATGGCAAATAATGCATCAGACGTTGATGAGGATGTGAATGTATATGTACCTATTTCCACATCGGGGGCCGCTCCTCCGCTCACTCCTCTCGTAAGGCCGTTAACAGTAATTGCCGTTTCAAGGGCATTTCCGTTCAGAGTCAGACTCACTCTCTCAGCCACACCAACAGACCCGTGGGAAAAAAAAGAACGATTATTGGCTGCGGTATCATCCGACTTACCTACCAGGAAATAGGTTCTTGTATTGCCTCCTCCGGGCAAAAGTGACGGATCAGCCAGTTCATAGTAGCCACTGGCAGCAAACCGGACCAGCGGATTAAAGTTAGTATGATCTGAATCATTCAGTACATATTGTACCGTACCCCCCAGGATCTGGGTAGCATCATTACCCGCTGCGCTCTGATCTTCCCAGGCCGACAATGTGTTGCCATCATTGGTTGTAGAAGTACCCAGGTCGGCTCTGAGCCAAAGCACCTGCGTGTGGCCGATGAGATTATTATCATTATCTATGATATTAGCACTCGCTATATCCTGATCATCAATAATAACGACCCGGGCATCACTTGTACCATGAATCAAGGCAACGGCGGTCTCTGTTTCCTCAGGAGAGACTGTGTCATCAACGACAGGAAGCGTGAAATCTGCAAAATCACCTCCATTCGGGATGGTGACAGTAGTGGCTACTGTATTGAAAGCATTGTAATCAGATGCACTGGTAGCCGTACCCGTACCATTGTCAGCAATATCAATGATGACATCGCTTCCGGATCCATTCACTGCGTTCAACGAAACTCTGTAAACTATGTCAACCGGTCCCTCCTCATTACCATGCTGGATTGTCTGAATAGAAGCACCACCAATATTGCCTTCCAGCCAGAAACTGACATTGAAATCTTCTCCATTTCCCGTTGACACCGAGACCAAGTCGTACACACCATCTCCATCAAGGTCACCGCTACTGAAATCTACTGCATCAGTCAATACCACATCATTAGCAGCATCTGTCGTACCAAAATTGATCTCAGTAAAGTTTTCGGAGCCGTCATTGCGGAGGAGCATATAGGAGTTGATCGAATTCTGATCATCGAACAAAAAGATGTCTACCGCTCCATCGTTATCAAAATCTCCTGTTTCGTATACAAAACCAGAAGAAACCGTACCCGCCCTCACCTGGGTTTCAGAAAAGACCTGTCCAGCACCATTGGTAAAGATGCTTAATACATTACCGGAGTTATAAAAGGCCAGCACATCCTGTAGACCATCGGAGTTGATATCGTCTGTAATAATCCGCGTTCCTGAAAAATCTCCAACTGAGGAGATCAGTCTCTCCTGAAAACTGAGTGCTCCGTTGTTTTCAAGCCAGACCAATTCTGTATTGGAGTTTACCACAACGAAGTCAAAGTCGAAGTCTCCGTCAACATCGGCCATACCGAAACCGTGATCCAGAAGGTCTGTCGTTATGGACAGAGGGCTAAAAGATTCACTGCCATCATTGAGATATAGAATAAGTTCGTCATCACCATCATCATCACGATAGCCTACTACATCCACATCACCATCGCTGTCAATATCAATGAGTCTTCCTTCAAAATCGTTTGCTGATGAGTTGGCAAAGATCGTAGCAATGGTGTGACGAGTCGTCAGTGGAAGTGTTCCTTCATTTTCGAACCAGTAGAGTTGTTCGTTTTCACTTGAATAGGTCTGAACATCGAGGTCTCCGTCACCATCAATATCTCCTACGTCAACGAAGGACGAGAATTGAACTCCGCTTCTCGAAAAAAGGTCACTTTGACTAAAGTTTCCCGATCCGTCATTGAAAAAAATCCACTGATTTGGACCGCTGCTTATCGAGGCCAGCGGGGCTATCAAATCCAGGTCTCCATCCAGATCAAAGTCCACTAATCTGACACTCTCAGCAGAGATAACGCCAAAGTCAGGGTCAGCTTCACCTGGAATATTAGAGAACACCTGATCACCGGCAATACCTGAATTATGCTCAAAATAATTATTAAAGTCCGGCCTGAGAGATACCGTTCTGAAGTTTACAATAGCGGGGTTGAAGAGTGCGCCCAGGGTCTGGCCAGACAGTGTATTATTCACCACCACCGTGTAAAGCTCACCAGGTTTCAGGTCATCAGTCGGGTCAAAGACAATCGATTTGGCATCCCCCCCAACAGCACTGACCGTTCCTCCGATTATGCCGAACCTATTGCTAAACAAGGTAACTGCACCTGAATTAATGGTGGCAGCGTCTACATCGTCATTGAAAGTAAGTGTAATATTTGCATCGGCTGTTACTCCTATCTCATGCGGAGAGGGTGAGGAGTTTACCATGACAAAACGGGCCTCGTTATCCGCTATGGTAGCCACAGCTGTATTACGGCCGCTGTTAATAACATATTGGTTGTTTGAAATATTGCTGATAATGGCTTCCAGCGTTTCAGAAAATTCTACCAGCGCATCATCTTCCACGGTGACTTCAACCACATCCGAATTTGTTCCATTCAGTATTTCAAACTGCAACGAAGGGAAAGGCACATAATCACTACTTGACGTAGCCGTACCACTACCGGTATCATCTATATCAACGGTTATCGTTGCTCCAGATGTGTTCGTACTTTCAAGGGTCAGTGTGAATTGAATATTGACCGGCCCGGCTTCATCTCCATTGGCCGTTACTATCAGGCTTACAGATTCTCCTCCCCGATACCAGACCAGGTCATCATCTGTTTCGGAGTGAGATATTAAATCCATATCTCCATCACCATCGATATCACCAAAGGCCACAGTACTCAGGTCTGACAAATCCTCATCTATCAGCTTTTCATCTCCCAGGTCACCAGTACCATCATTTTCAAACCATGAAATATCATTGTCACCTGCACCGGCAACCAACACATCCAGGTCAGCATCACCGTCCATATCCAGCAGTTGAAGCCAGGTTGCTCCTCCAGTATTATCTGAGATCTCTTCAGCAGCCGAAAAAGCAACTTCGCCACTGCCAGAGAACATATTCCTCAACAGATACACTCTGTCCTGCTGTGCATTGACAAATACCAAATCAGCATCCCCATCTCCATCCATATCACCAATCTGCACTTCAGAGGCCCCGAATTCAGAATTGATAATGTCTGTTCTCCGGGTTACAGAAAATTGCCCCGACACTGGATCAAAAGCAGTTTCATACCATGAAAACGGGGTTCCACTCGTAGTACCCGGGTCCACCATGTCCAGGTCCCCGTCATTATCGAGATCGCCAAGAATTATTTCTGTGCCGGGATCAATTTGCCCGATAAGCAGCTGAAAATTACCAAAATCCCCAAGCCCATCGGTATTCTCAATCCAGCCGAAACCTGTACCTTCCTGGGCTATGACATCCAGGTCGCCATCATAATCAAAGTCGACAGGTATAGTATAATCATGTGAGGATCCATTAAAAGTCTCTCCAATGGAAAATACCTCTATACCATTATTTTCAAACCATTCATCATCGGTAACAATATCAAGGTCTCCATCATTATCAATATCGGCCACTGTAACCTGGTCAGCAGAAACACTACTGAAGCTGATCGTTTCCCTGGCCCCAAATGTGCCCGCCCCGTCAAGGTTCTCATACCAGAATAAATTACTTGACGCAATGATAAGATCGATATCTCCATCCTGATCAAGATCTACCGGCACAATGCCCAGTACAGAACTAACAGATGAAACACTGGCATCTATTATAACTCTCTCTGAAAAATCGGGAGTGGCATTCACTCTTGTAGCCGTTCTGAAAGTAAAAATGTATGGAAACTCCAGAGGCAGCGCATTGGTACCGGGAGTACTCAGAATACCTGTATTGACCAGAAGTGAAATTTCATCACCCTCTATAAAATCATTGTCCGGATTAAAAGTAATTTGATTGGTGGCAACACTAAGTGAGCCACTCAGGTTTCCCTGACGAGCCGAACGTACAATTACATTGGTACTATTGACACTAGTCGCATCAATGTCCTCACTGAATGTAACTGTCAGATTTCCTGAAAGTGATGCTGATATGGTATGTTGTGCCGGTGAGGTGGAGGTGACCTGCAGAAAGGTTTCATTATCGGCAATAACAGCCGTTGCTGTACGGGTTTCAGGAGCAACATCAAACAGGTCATCTACTCCGGGGTTAGTTAATGAAAAAATGACCGTCTCCTGACCTTCAAGGTCAGCATCATCAACTACGGGTATACTGACTGAACCAGTGGACTGACCATCAGCTATGTCAAGTGTAAGCCCGGCAAGTGTACCATAATCACTGATCTCAGTCGCGGTTCCTCCTCCATTGCCGACATTCAGGGAGATAGTGCTGCCTGTATTATTTGTTACAGCGACCGTTGCCGTCAGGTCAATTGACTCTGATCCCTCCTCATTCCCATTGGTAGTAACCGTTACTACAATAGGAATCGCATTCTCCAGGAAGTAGATAAAGTCATCAGACTCGGTAACAACGAAATCAATGTCATTATCTCCATCAAAATCCCCGGCACTGATGCCTCCCGAATTAAAAGCAACCAGGTCGAGTTCTGTGTCTGAGTCTGAAACAATCCCATTTTTTACAAAGCTCAACAGCCCTCCAACTGCAAAGCCCTGATTCTCGAAAATCACGAAGCGGTTTTCTGATTCAATGAAAGCGGCTATATCAATTCTACCATCCCCATTATAATCACCTGTAGCAAACGCTGATACATTATCTATAGCTGATGCTGCAGTAAATGTCCCTTTGCCATCTATATTCTCATACCATTCCAGATCCTGAGACTGGGTTATGGCCAATAAATCCAGGTCACCGTCACTATCAAGATCAATCAATTCAGCCTGAGCGGCATTGTTATCTGTACTTATAGCTGTAGGAGAAGCATAACTAAGTGCCCCGTTTAATAACCCCTGATTTTCGTACCATCCCAGAGCAAAGTTTGTGTTGAACCCTCCTGATATAATGTCAGGAAGCCTGTCACCATTTACATCTCCAACAGTAACGGGTCCCCCCACATCGCTTGTGGAGATAATAGCCTGCTTTGTGGTAAAAGTCCCCAGTCCATCTGTGTTTTCGTACCAATAGAGTACGCCATCTCCACTTTCTCCCGCAACAGCATCCAGATCGCCATCTCCATCCATATCTGCCACAAAAAACCTGAGTGCTGTAGTATTGGCATCGATGAAGTTTTCTGCACCAAAACTGCCTCCCGTATTTTCAAACCAGGACAGATCATCATCTACACTGGAAAGCACAACTATATCCGGATTTCCATCCCCGTTAATATCAGCAGGATAAAGATCTGCTATCGTAAAAGAAGCATTAGTTACCAGATTCTGTACCCCCAGTGTACCATGCCCGTCTGTATTCTCATACCAGGCAATTTCTGAACTAGAAGCCGCCAAAAGGTCCAAATCCTGATCGCCATCAAGGTCTACCTGGTACACCCTGGTGGCGGCAAAACTACTGACTACCTCTTGTGGTGTAAGGAAAATCCCGCTTCCACTACCCGCAGCTATGAACTCATAGGTAAAGGTAGATGTCAGAAAATTGCCACTGACTGCCAAAAGACCACTGGTAAGAGTAACCGTTATCTTTTCTCCGGCAGTAAAATCGTTGGCAGGATCAAAACTAACACTGGCAGTTCCTCCCCCTGAGAAGGTTCCCGTCAGTACTCCGGACTGAGATCCAAAGACGACAATATTGGAAGAATTAAGTGTGGCACCGTCTATACTTTCGCTAAAAACAATGTCTATGTTATTGTTCAGAGTAACACCAGGGTCGTTTGCCGAAGGAGATATCGTTAAGACAGATAAGGGAGTTTCATTGTCAATGATCGTTGCTACCACACCAAAGGCTTCGGGGTCAACATCAAAGGCACTGTTAGAGGAGGTGTTAATCTGGAGGTCAATGGTTTCAAGCAGTTCGAGGTCACCGTCATTTACCACCGTTATGGTTTGTGTTCCGGAACTGGCCCCATTGGCGATGCTTATTGTACCACCGTCTAAACTGTAATCTGTTAAATCAGCCGAACCTGTTCCTAAATCGGTAAGGTTCACCGTTACAGCGGCTCCCGTTGTATTTACAACAGGGATAGTAGCAGTAAGTTCTATCGAAACAGGCCCATCTTCTTTCCCTTCCCTGGTTACACCAAGCGAAATGGGGATTACATTTTCATACCAGTTTTGACTAAAAGAGCTCGTATTAGTAACGACCAGGTCAGGATCTCCATCGCCATCGAAATCGCCAGCAGCAATCTGCGTTAAAGTGACAAACTCACCATCTGAAACGATCTCCTCCTGAGTAAAAGAACCTGTTCCATCATTCAGGAAAGTGATTACCTGATTACCGGTTCTGGCCGCAACAGCCATATCGAGATCGCCATCTCCGTCCAGGTCTACAATAACAGGCCTCGGGTCACCCAGGTTAGTCGGGTTGATCTGAACTTCTTCGGGTGATCCTGTCAATGCTTTGGTCACAGGATCCAATGAGAAGTTTACATAGTTTACCCTGCTTGCATCAGGAACCACTACCTCAACAATTCCGTCTCCATCAACATCTCCCGCAGTGATGAATTCGTTACTCACGCTGCTCCCTACATTATCAAGGATTAAGACTTCAGGGTCGAAAGTTCCGGCACCGTCTGTATTTTGATACCAGCTCACCTCAGAAGTGACTATATCCAGGTCACCATCCATATCAGCATCTAAAAAGATAACCCCCTTATTAATATTACTGGTAGCGTCTATCGCCACCTGAGACCAGGAGCTCCCGTCACCGTTTACATTAATGTAAAGTGCAACGGAAAAACCTTGTGAATGAGAGGTCAGCGAAGCCACGATATCCAAATCGCCATCACCATCCACATCTCCCAGGCTCACTCCCTTAGACACTCCACTGGTAATTGTGTTTTCTATTGCATTTTCAGCGGAAAAAGTACCGGCTCCATCGGTGTTTTCGTGCCAGACCAGATTTCTGGTTTCCATTTTGATGATGTCCAGGTCTCCATCATTATCAATATCTCCTAACCTTACAAAGCTACCTATACCACTGCTGGAAGCCGGTTGGCCGGCATCTTCAAAAGTACCGATACCATCGGTATTTCTATACCAGGCCACGCCCCCTGATTGTGTTGCAGAAACTATATCAACATCTCCATCACCGTCAATGTCTCCTGTAGTGACAGCGTTGAAACTTTCAAAAGCGTTATTGTCAGGTACATCATTGGCTGAACCGAAGGCAGCCCCAGGAATAGCATCAGTAGAAGCCATGAAATTAAACAGCACATACTCATCACTGGCAGGGGCTGTGGCTGTAGTACTTCTAATATCCGGTGTAATAGTGACGCTCACCTGCTCTCCCGGTATCAGGTCACCGGCAGGATCAAATGTAATGGTAGCTGTATTACCACCACTAAATACTCCGTTGATCAGGCCAGACTGACTGCCATAAATGATGAAGTTGTCTGCGGTAGCGGTGGCCGTAGTAATGGGAGCATCAAAAGTAAAGGTCAGATTTGCTGTTCTGTCAAAGGATTTTTCGCCATCCGCAGGTGTGGAACTGACGAACGACACCCTCGGGTCATCATCTTCAATTTCACCGGAAGCGGTACCTTCATCCAGAACTTGATACCCATCTATGGAGCTAACCAGGGCAATCGATACATCAACTGTTTCCAGAAAACCTTCTCCAGCATCTGCATTGTCTAATACCGGCACGGTCAAGGTTACAGAAGATTGTCCGTCAGGAATAGAAACGGTGGCAGGATTGGAACCAAAAGCGGCTGCAAAATCGGTATAATCCACTCCCGAGGTGGCAGTTCCTGTTAAAAGATCGGTAACTTCAACATCGATATTACCTCCTGTGTTGTTGGTAAAATTAAGAGCAATGGTAAATTCGAGTCCTACTGTACCTGCTTCATTTCCTCTTACCGTCTCGCTAATTCTTACTTCATTCAGGTTTAAATAGAGGAATACATCATCAGAATTACCGGCAGATCCCGCTACCACATCCAATGTACCGTCCCCATTGAAATCTCCCAAAGCAAGTGCGTTGGCCTGGTCAAGTCCGGTAACGAGTTCATTAGGACCACTGAAATTCGCTAAACCATCATTTTCGAACCAGTAAATGCCGTCTCCGAAACGCGGTACAGTCAGGTCAGCATCTCCTCTTAATGCTACTATGATATCCAGGTCACCATCGGCATCTAAATCTCCAAGCCGAATACCCTCAGCCTCATTCAACAGGCCTGAAAAGACTTCTGTTTCTCCAAAAGTGACAACATCTGTAGACGCAAAATTAGAAAGGTAAATACCTATTTCATCCGTATTTCTCGCACTGCCAACGACATCGATATCTCCGTCACCATCCAGATCTCCCAAGGCGATTTCTCTGACAGCATCCAGAAAAGGGTCGATAATCACTGCTGCGGAAAAAGTCCCCTGACCATCTGTATTTTCAAACCAGACAATATCGTCATCGTCCTCTGAGGCAGCCACGATATCAAAATCTCCATCATTATCCAGATCGGCAGCCTTAACATCATAGGCATCATCGAAGGTTGACCCAGAGATTAAAACCTGACTTTCTGTGAATGTACCACTGCCATCGTTTTTGTAAAAGATAACGGCATCATTATCTCCTGAAGCCACAAAGGCATCCAGATCTCCATCGGCATCAGCATCAACCAATTCCACACCTTTGACATTGAGATTGGTCAAAGAGACAATCTCTGTTCTGTTAGAGCCATTAACAAAAGTACCACCCACATTGGCGTACCACAGTACTCCGTCATCATAGGCTACCAGTACGTCCAGATCTCCATCTCCGTCAATGTCCCCTGCAGTGGCATCAAAGGCTTCGTTTTCGCTTGAATCGATAAAATTCTGAGCCCAGGTCGATCCGTCACCCGATGTGTTTTCAAACCAGATAATGTCATCGCTGATGAATGAGGTAACCAGTAAATCTAAATCACCATCACCGTCTATATCTACTGCTTCAACACTTTCGAAATCTCCGGAACTCGAGACACTTGAAACCTCGGTGCCGGAGCTAAAAGAGGGGTTGGCCCCGCCCGTTTCAACGGCTGCAGTAAAGGTGAAAAAATGACCTAAGGACAGCCCGGAAGCGGACTGGCCAATTAAGTTTGGCGTAATCAGTACCGAAATTCTTTCTCCCGGCAGAAACCCTGAACCATTCGGATCAAACGTAAGAGAGGAAGTCCCTCCTCCACTGAGAACACCCGGGATTATTTCTCGCCTGTCACTGTATACAATAAAATTGTCGGTAGTGGCAGAGCCTACTGTTATATTATCACTGAAATTGACAACAATATTGGAAGACAGGGCTACGTCCAGTGCAGAAGATGCCGGAGCGGTACTGTTGATAGTGAAAGGAGCTGTATTATCCTGAATAACACCTGTTGCTGAACTCTGATCCAGGATTACAAACCCGGGCAAACTGGGGTTCGAGATAGAGACATCGATGGTTTCCAGAAAGGATTCTCCCGTTGCATCATTATCAATTACAGTAACATTGACATCAGCAGAAGAATTACCCGCAACAATCGTGACAGATGCGGGCAACGCCACATAGTCATCTCCCGATGTAGCCGTACCCGTTCCGTTGTCGGTCAGGTCTATTTCAAGATCCGATAGTGGGGGGCTGGAAACAGAGACTCTGAATACCACATCTGTAGGGCCAGACTCATTTCCTTGTTGTATGGCTGAAATACCCAATTCAACTACATTCAAATGAGTATAAAACTCACCGAGGCTACCTGATCCTGCAACCGTCACTACATCGAGCCGACCATCATTATTTAAATCACCAATCGCCAGGGAGTTGGCATTGAGGACATTTTCCTGAATGATGTTAGGAGTAGCATTAAAGTTTCCGGAGCCATTATTGGCATACCAAAAGAAGCCATTGAATGCGGCCCTTGAACTGGTCGTGCCTCTGGCAGCAACCAGAATATCCAGATCACCATCACCATCTATATCACCGAGTCTAACTCCCTCAGGCTGATCGATGTCATTGTTCACAAATTCATCTGCACTAAAGGTCACAGATCCGGAACCAATAAAATTATTGATGAATACGATGATATCGTCATCATCGAGGGCTGTTCCTATCAGGTCGACATCTCCATCATTATCAACATCACCAACAGCTAACTTTCTGCCCCCGTCCAGATCCACATCAATGTCGTTTCCCGTACTCCCCAGAGAGAATGTTCCAGATCCGTCATTTTCCCACCAGACGAGGTCATTGCCGACATTGCTAATTGAAACCAGGTCTGTATCACCATCATTGTCAAAATCAGAAGCGATCACATCATAGGCCCCATTCAAATCATTGGCATCACCGGAAGTAATCTGCTGCCCCAGAACAAAGGTTCCTGTGCCATCTGTATTCTCATACCAGTTGATATCATCACCACTACTGGCTGCAATAATGACATCTATATCACCGTCACCATCCACATCAGCCGGCTCAACAGCCCTTACATCGGCATTAGTAAGTGTAACAATCTGAGTTCGGTTGGCTCCGTTTACAAAACTTGTGGTTCCTGAACCGACATTTTCAAACCATAAAACACCATCGTCATAGGCTACAAAAACATCAAGGTCACCATCTCCATCTATATCTGCGGGAACAGCATCGTGGGCCTCGTTTTCAGAAGCATCAATAAACAATCTACCTGAAAATGAGCCATCACCATTACCTCTGAACCATATAATGTCGTCATCATTATAGGAGGTAATAAGTACGTCCATATTGCCATCCCCATCAATATCGGCTATTTCAGCACTTTCTATCTGATCAGTGATATTATCTACGAGAGTTGTGTTAAACGCAGGAGAACTACCACTATTCGTAACTTCAAAGTCAAAAGAGTAAGGACTGGCCAGTGACTCGGCCGATAGGTTCTGTAAACCTGTTGTTATTATTACATGAACCCTGTCTCCCGGTAGTAAATCATCCGTGGGATCAAAGGTAAATGTTTGATTTCCTGCACCTCCTCCGCTAAACACCCCTTTGAGGATACCAGGCTGTGCCAATATACCCTGACGCTCTGCCCAGATTACAATATTGGCTTCCGAAATAGTCGCGGCATCAAGGTCATCATCAAAGGAAACAGTAATATTGGTATTGAGTGCGACATCAATGGCATGGGGAGCGGGAGTGGAAGACTGATATACCAGATTTTGAGCAGATACACTGTTAGATGCAGATACACAGGCCAGTATAGCATATAGCAAAAGTCCTCTGAAAAGTATCAGGAAAACAAAATTCCTGCGGTTTATGTATGTTTTAAATCTCACACTCAAAACACCCCATAAACCAACGTTTATCCTTTTTTTTTGCCCCTACTCCCTCCCCCACATGCCCCGACTAAACCAGACAGTCTCAAAAATCCACTCAAATAAGAATGGTCTCCCTTCAAAAAATAAAATCACATGCTGGAACAGGTAGTACATTCGTCAGATGAAGACAAAGCGACCAAGCCATAGGGGATTCAGGTTTATAATTTGATGAGTGGACTAAATTGACTACCTTTATCAGTACCTCAGATCACCAGATGATCTCGTTTCACCTTGAAACACCAAATCTCGCGATCATTCGATTGCCGGTAAATAACATTCTATCCAGGCCTGTAATACCTACACACGCGACCTTCCCAGTACATCTGTCAGGATGAAATATATGTGGTGAAAAGAGTTATTGGTACTCCAACACTCTTTTCAATTGACCAATGGTCAGACCTGTCTGAAGCCGAAAAGAAATGACCAGGCCTCTCAGTCGGATACCAGCACTAGTGTTTAACTACTGAAAATGAATCTCACAGCGTTAAGAGTCCTGCCTCTGACACATGTGCTATTAACTCTATGTTCGGGACTCGCCACAAAAGCGGGGTAACGAACCGAAAATGAAGCTAAACCCGCATAATGACCAACAGTATGATCAGGTATAACAAGATCAATTCATTCCAATTCCTGGACACAGGCTTTGTCAGCTACCTGATGTCCTACCTGTTAATCCTCAAGAAGGCAAATAGCGATGAGGCGTGTCTGTTGGTCTGGGACTTTTACACCAAGGAATCAGCGACTGCTGTTTTGGTTCTGAAAGAAAGCACAGCAAAAGTGAGAGATTCGCCCTTCGATAAATCTGTCCTGGTCTTAACAACCAACCCGGACTAAGACCGAAGACCAATCAAGTTAACTGATTATCAGATTATTACATACATAGAAAGAGACAATGAAATACATCTTTTTTAGTACCCTTACCATTTTGATTTTTACAGTACTCCCGGTATTTTGTCGGGCTCAGTCAAAACAGCAAGACCCTGAAAAACGACTCAGAGCTCTTTATGAGAAGGTCTTCTCTTTTACAGAAACCAATGCAGACAGTGCTCTTTATTATCAAAAGTTACTGACTCAGGAGGCGGCTGAATATGATATCCCATACTGGAATGCTCAGGCTCTGTTCGTTGAAGGTTCTGTTCTGCTACTCATGGATGAGATGGACAAAGCCATTGAGCTGTTGGACAAAGCCGCCCTTGACCTGATGGTCATCGGAGCAAGAAAGGAAGCTGCACTGGCCCTCGACAACCTGGGACAAAGTCATTTAAAGGCGGGTAAACATGAGGCAGCCTTAAGAGCTTTTTTTCAGGTAATTGACGTCTTGTCAGAACTCGAAGACAAGTCTTCTCTTGCAAGGAGTTATGCTAATCTTTCAAATACCTATTATATCATAGGCGATACCTCCAGTCAAACCCAATATCTGAACAAGGCCTTGGAATTACTGGATGGCGCCAATCAAGTTAAAGTGACTGACGAGCTTTATATCCGGTCGCTCTATTTACAGTATCTCAGTTCACATAAAGAATACCTGTTGGCAAAAAACGAAGTATTGGTTATGATCGATCTTTGCAAAGCTGAAAATCAGGAGTTGAATGTATATACACTCACTTTGAACCTGGCCTCATATAACAACGGGTTGAAACTACCGGAAGAGGCAAAGAAGGCTCTCTTGTCAGTAGAATATCTCGCAAAGGAAGACATTGTTGGGGCTTATTCGGCAAGCTCTTTTTATACAAGGTTATCTGCTACTGAAAGACTGCTCAAAAACTATACCTCCAGCATTGAGTACGGCCAAGAGGCCTTGCTTCTGTCACAGAAAGCAAAGAGCCGGAGATTGATCCCTACTATTCTGAAAAACCTCATAAAAAGCTGTAAAAATGGAGCAAAGCCGACTTTGGCCTACGAGTATTACGATCAGTTGCTTGCTTTCAAAGACAGCACCTCAAATGCCCAGAAGCTTGAAGCCATTCAAAAGCTCGAGGCCAAATATCAGCTCTCTCAAAAAAACGAACAAATAGCTGCTCAGGAGATTGTCATCAATCAGACTAAGCTAAGGAACACCTATGTAATTGTAATTGCCATGGTGATCATAACGATCATTACAGGTGCACTCAGTATTCTGTGGAAAAGGAATGCAAAAATGGCCAAATCAGAAATTCAGTATACTCTACAGGTCAAAGAATTGAAGGAAAATATAAGGCAATTGGTAAGGGGAAATAATCAGGTCATTCCCAATATGGCAAATGTATCTGTTGAGAATCAATTAATGCAGGCAATAGACAGGGAAGATCCGGAAACGAAAGAGCAGACTAGAAGCCTGATACAAGAAATAGGAAATGAGAAAGAATTGAATATGTTCAACCCTAATCTGCTACATCTGCTCTACAGCGATTTTGTTCAATTCCTTGTAAAAACTTACCCCAATCTCAATAAAACTGATACCAATGTGGCCTGCATGCTCTTATTGAACCCTTCTACCAAAGAACTGTCAGCAGCCATGTCAATCTCTCTAAAGGGAGCCGAAAGGGCCAGAAAACGACTGAGAGACAAGCTTCAGCTTGATTCCTCCATCGATCTGAATGAATACATCATCAAACTGCAGGCTGATGTGGCCAATGTAGCCTAAGACTTCTGGCTTAAAAAAACAGATTCGTCTGGAAACAAAAGGTAATCAGGCTTAATATGGCTTCATTATGCCTGCCGGGATTGTGTGACGCATCGGCTTCTCGCTATTCGCCAGTTTCAAATCCAGATTCTATAAATGAAAAAACCACGCATTAGCGTGGTTTAGATTGCTCCTCCTCTTGGGCTCGAACCAAGGACCCTCTGATTAACAGTCAGATGCTCTAACCAACTGAGCTAAGGAGGAATGTTATTTTCCCTACATATTTCTCAATACCAGAAGAATGTTATTCTAAACCTGAAGGAGGCGAAAGCTCAGTTCTGAGCCTTGCCTGCCGGCAGGCAGGTAAGGAGGAATGAAGTTAATTTTTTGAACGTTGAACAGCCGAATGCTGCAAAACGGAGTGCAATATTAGCAGTTGCGTTACTCTTTGCAAAGTCTTTTCGGAGATTTTTTTCATCAATTATCTGCATTTTTTGACCGGCCACGCACAACGCGTCCACAGCTTGTCTCATACCTCCTCTTATTTCTTTCAAATCCAGGCCTTTACTTCACATTTTACCAAAACTATGGCGTATGGAATCGACTAAAACCTAATGCCATGAAATTTAAATATCTCTCAATTTTTCTATGCCTGGTACTAATGGCAATTTCTGCCTCTGCCCAGGAAAGCACTATAAATGGTCAAATTCTGGATCAGGATGGAGCCCCTCTTTTTGGTGTCAACATTCTTATCAAAGGTACTTCTGCAGGAACCAGCACGGACCCTGACGGAAAATTCACCCTTACGGCCAAATCAGGCGATATACTGATCTGCTCTTACATTGGCTTTCAAAAACAGGAAGTCACCGTAAAGCAAGGGGACGGTGTTTTGAATATTGTATTGCTCCCCGCATCGGGCCGGGCTGAAGATGTTACGGTCATTGGTTCTCGTAACAAGAATCGTACGGTTATCGAATCTACAGTACCTGTGGATGTACTGGACATACAGGAGCTTGTTCAGAGTTCTCCTCAGTTAAATGTAAACCAACTGCTTAACTTCGTAGCCCCCAGTTTTACCTCAGCAGTACAGCAGGTGGCCGATGGTACCGACCATATTGATCCGGCCGCATTAAGAGGCCTTGGCCCGGACCAGGTGTTAGTTCTGATCAATGGAAAAAGAAGACATACTTCTTCGCTGGTCAACGTAAACAGCTCTGTAGGACGGGGAAGTGTTGGTACTGATATGAATGCTATTCCCGCCTTTGCCATCGACCGGATAGAAGTATTAAGAGATGGAGCAGCCGCACAATATGGATCTGACGCTATCGCGGGAGTGATCAATATTGTCTTGAAGAAGCAAACTGAGGGGCTCGATGTGGCCTTCAATACCGGTGTTTATGCGAGTGATGCAGGAAACAACCACAGCGGAGGAACGGATGGTGACCAGGTACAGCTTGACGTGAATTATGGTATCCCGCTTTCTGACAGGGGTGGATTCATCAACTTTACGGGCAGTGTATTTACAAGACAACCTACGCTCAGAGCCGGAGCAGAGGGTTTTACAGGGAGTATTTTCAACGCATACAATGCCATCGAGTGGGTTGCGCAGCAAAACGGAGCTGACGTGGCCAGTTTAAGCCTGGATCAGGTCAGAAGCTTTGGTCAGCAAGTGAGCCATTTCTCTCAGGACTTCAAAGATCAAATTGCCAGTGCCAGTGATCTGACGGCCCTGCAGAGTCTGCTCAGTATTGATGTAACAGATGCAGAGCTGGTAGCGAGAAACCAGGACCGCACTCTATATAGCATGAGGGTGGGCCAGACGCTGTTAAGATCTGGTAAATTCATGTTCAATTCAGAAATACCCGTAAGCGATCGTTTTACAGCTTATGCCTTTGGAGGGGTCAGTTATCGCAACAGTCAGTCGGCAGGATTCTATCGGAGACCCGACCAGGCCCGTGCCAATACCGCGGTATATATCAACGGGTTTCTGCCTGAATACCATGGTGACGTAGGAGATCAGTCCCTTTCAGTCGGAATCAAGGGTACTACTGCTACAGGTTGGGAGGTTGACTTTAATAACACCTGGGGCAGAAACACTTTTGATTACACAGTCGTGAAATCGAGTAATGCTACCTTGGGAAGAGCCACTCCTACATCTGTTTATGCCGGTGGCTTTTCATTTAGTCAAAACACAACTCACCTGGATTTAAGCAAATACAACAAAGACATCTTTTCAGGCCTGAATGTGGCTCTCGGACTGGAGTATCGCCTGGAAAACTATCAGGTATTTGCCGGACAGGAAGAGTCCTACGCGGCTTACGATATTAATGGTGATGTAGTCACCAATGCCACACCGGATAACCTGAGAGTGACTGACTTCTTTGGAAGGCAGCGCCCGGCAGGCATTCAGGTATTTCCGGGGCACCGTCCTGAAAACGAAAGAAACAGATTCCGTAACAGTTATGCGGGCTATCTTGACCTGGAAGCTGATCTCAACACCAACTGGACCCTGGCTGTCGCCGGCAGGTATGAAAACTACAGCGACTTTGGTGATACATTTAATGGAAAACTGAGTACGCGTATAATAGCCTCTGATAACCTCAGTTTCAGAGGTACGGCCAGTACGGGTTTCAGGGCGCCTTCATTGCATCAGCTTCACTTTTCTGCCACCAGTACCAATATCATTAATGGCGTCTTCTCAGATGTAGGCACATTTTCTAACGATAGCCGTGCTGCGAACCTACTGGGAATTCCTTCTTTGAAGCAGGAAAAATCGAAGAGCATAAGCATCGGTATGGTAGCGGAACTACCCGAGGCCAACATCACGATATCCGTGGATGGTTTTTACACACAAATAGATGACAGAGTGGTATTGACCGGTAATTTCTCCCGTCCTGACAATCCTGAGAATGCTGCTCAGGAAGAGTTACAGTCTCTTTTTGATCAGGCTGATGCCACGCAGGCTCGCTTTTTTACCAATGCCATCGACACAGAAACCTCCGGGGTAGATGTGGTAGTGACTCATGAAGTTTCTAAACCGGGCCGATGGAGACTTTTTAGCAACTTCGCCTCCAGCCTCTATGCTACCGAACAGATAGGAGACATCAAAGCCTCTGAAATACTAGCCAGTGCCGGCCTTACCGATACTTATTTCGGAACCAGGGACCAGCTCTTCCTGGAAAGAGCCCAGCCCAGGTTTAAAGCTAACCTGTCCCATACCTTGCAGATGGAGAAGTACACTTTCTTCCTGCGCAATGCCTGGTTTGGTGAGGTGACTAACCCTAACACAATTACAGATGGTATACATGATGTTTATAGTGGTAAGCTTATCACAGACCTGACCGTTACCAGAGAAATTGACACAGGTTTAAGACTGACTCTGGGAGCCAACAATGTCTTTGATGCTTATCCGGATGAAGTAGTACCCGGACTTACTACAGGTAACAACTTTATCTATCCGAGAGCGACTTCACAATTTGGTATCAACGGACGGTATATTTTTGCCAGGATCAGCTTTGAAATCAACTGATTTGAAGGGTGAGGTTAAAAGAAATACACCACTACGTAGATCAGGGCAAAAACCGACAAAAAGACAATACCACTCCTGGCAAGCCAGATAAGCTTTGTTCCCGGCTGATACTCGGGAGCAATTTGCCTGGAGGTAATCACCCTGTAATTGATCAGGGCAATGACCGGAGCAATGAGGAACGAGAGAATAGTAGCAAGGTCTACCAGATCTTTCAGATTTGAAGAAAGGAGGAGTATAAAAAAGAAAGAAACCACCGCTACCGTAACCATCATCCAGGTATAAGTTGTGCGGACTCCGGCATCTTTGAAGAAAAGAAGCCGGATGGTTTCACCCATGGCCCGGCCAAAGCCATCCACCACGGTGATGGTTGTGCTGAACATGGTACTAAATGCCGCTGTAGCAATCACCAGATAGGACCAGTCGCCCAGGGCGTTCGTAAAAAGCGTCACTACCTGATGAGCAAAAGTGGTAGAGTTACCTGAAAGCTCTACCCCTGTACCATACATCACATTGGCTCCAAGTGTGAGAAAGCAGATGGCCAGAATAGCCGTAACCCAATAGCCAAATTTGAAATCGAAGAGAATCTCTTTGAGTTTGGGCACATAACCGGTCTGCTTCATTCGCTCGATGGCCCAAAGGCTATTCCAGGTGGAGAGGTCTACAGCTGTGGGCATCCAACCCATCAACGCAATGACAAAGATGATGCTGCTACGATCTGTCAGCTCTTTGGGAACAAATCCTTCTACGGGAGTTACACGCCCTTTTACCACAGCCGCAAAAAAGGCTACCAGTGTAGAAACCAGAAGCACCGCCCCCACTATCTTGAGAAGCGAATCAAGAATCCCATACTTACCCACCGCCAGTACCAGGGTACAAAAAAGCAGTATGCCCCCCGAGAGATAAGCCGGATCGATGGTCAGACCCGTCAGATTATTAAGCATACCTGCTGTGACAAAGGTCACGGCTGCAGTCACAGTGAACATAGACCCCAGGCTTAGCAGAAAATAAACCCAAAGAACCCATTTCCCCTCTGCCAGATACCCTTCTAACAAGCTCTTCTTTGTGGCAGCAGCATAACGAGAGCCAAACTCAAAGAAGGGGTATTTGAAGACCAGGGCCGCTATAATGAACAATACCAGAGCGTATCCGAAGTCAGCTCCGGCTCTGGTAGACTGAACCAAATGCGATACACCAATACAGGTACTGGCAAAAAGTATCCCAGGCCCGAAAGCCTTTAGTAGATGAGTTAGGTCTTTGTTCATAGGAAAGTGATAAACCATTAAAAATAGACATTCTTTTCAGGCCTTCATACGACAGTTTTACCAGCAAAAACAGACAATATGTCTGATTTATGAAGTGAAATTCATTAAAACATGACAGAATGACGTAAAAAATGAGAAAAAATGCATTGGTATGGTTTTGAAAGAAGAGAGGACACAAGGTTTAGAAAAAAATTAAAAGACAAATAAAATGAGCATAGTAAGAAGAAATTCAGACGTATTCGTTCCTGCCACCGTTGACAGCTTTTTGGACCGATTCTTTAACGATTCATTCGTTCAGAACAAGAGTAGTTTTAACCCAAGAGTTGACATTGCCGAAACCGATAAAGCTTTTGAGATTCACGTAGCAGTTCCTGGTTTTGACAAGAAGGATTTCAGCATCGACCTGAATAAAGGTAAGTTGACTATCAGTGGTGAAAGAAAATTTGAGAACGAGAAAAAAGAGAAGAATTACTACTCCATCCAGACTGAGTACGGAAAATTCTCGAGATCATTTCAGTTACCTGATAATGTTAAACAAAAAGGTATCAGTGCAAGCTATGAAAATGGCATACTGGGTGTGACCATCCCAAAAGATGAGGCCAAAAAGATAGCATCAAAGATTGAAGTGAAATAAGTGAATTAGCAGGAAGCAGGAAGGTCTTTGACAAATCACTTGCTGCGACAAATCACTTGCTGCTTCCAACTGCTACCCGGAGTCAGGACAGGAGGAATGGCCCTGTCAGTTGAAAACCGGGTGGAAAAGAAATAATAGGTTAGGTTAGTTGTGTTGAGGTTGATTAGGCCCCGGGCCACCCAGTCGCATTAAGGGTGAGCCGCGGGGCTATTTTTTAGCCTTCAGTCAGCAGCCTTTACATTCTTCATGTGGTCCTTCAAATTCAATGGTCACATGCTCTACCTGTTCTTTCAACATTTCTTTGGCTACAGTTTTGATTTGGGCCATTTCTTCCAGCGTATACTCACCATTGAGTACCAAATGGACTGATAACACGTGATATTCTCCATCCATCGACCAGATATGGCAATCATGCACACCTCGTATCTCCGGTATGCTCATCAATTTTTCATGAACATCAGGGATATCCACATCATCGGGAGTAGCCTGTAAGACTATACTCAAACTGGATTTGAGGCTCTTAAAGACATTGTAGAGAATAAAAAGAGCAATTAAAACTGATAGGAGCGGATCAATCCAGGGAGCATCAAAGTAGAGCATTACCAAACTACCAATCAAAACAGCCACCCAACCCAGCACATCTTCGAGTAAGTGCAATGAAATAACCCGTTCGTTGACAGAGGTTCCTTTCCTCAATCTAAGTACGGCCGCCCCATTCACTACTACCCCGAAAACCGCCAGGTACATCATGCCTTTCGCATCAGTTTCACCGGGATTGAACAATGCAGGCAGGGCCTCGGAAAGAATAAACACTGACCCAACCAACAAGACCACCCCGTTTATAATAGCTCCCAGAAGGGAAAAGCGCTTGTATCCATAAGAGTAGGTGTGGTCTCTTTTTCGGGTAGACAGCTTCTGGAAGTACCAGGACAAACCAATACTGAGACTATCCCCAAGATCATGCAGTGCATCTGAGAGAATAGCCAGACTATTGGTCATAAGACCACCTACTATCTCAATGATGGTAAAACCCAGGTTGAGGAAAAAAGCAACCTTCAGGTTTTTAACACCATGATCGTGATGGTGATGATGTCCATGATGATGGTGATGCCCCATACCCAAATGTACAGGGCAAAGTGGTGCAACAGGGAATCAGAAGACCAGAAAGAGCTCTTATACTAGTTATTTTAAGCCGGCTCCTTCTTTGATAGCCTCCACCACATCCGGGTTGAGAAGTGTAGAGGTATCACCCAGGCTGCTTACCTCACCGGAAGCTATTTTTCTTAAAATCCTGCGCATGATCTTTCCAGAGCGGGTTTTAGGCAAACCGGGTACAATCTGGATCTTGTCAGGCCGGGCAATCGGCCCGATGATCTTGGTCACCGTTTGTTTAATCTCGGCCTGTAGGCTCTCTTCTGAGCGGCCTTCCATATCGCAGATGACATAGGCATAAATACCCTGTCCTTTGATATCGTGAGGATACCCCACAACAGCAGATTCAACTACTTTGGGATGTTCGTTAATAGCGTTCTCGACCTCAGCTGTGCCCATTCGATGCCCCGACACGTTGATCACATCGTCCACACGTCCGAGAATACGGTAGTAACCATCCTCATCGCGTTTCACACCATCACCGGTGAAATAATAACCCGGGAAGGACGAAAAGTAAGTCTGCTTACACCGCTCATGATCGCCATAAGTGGTTCGCAGCATGGAAGGCCAGGGGAACTTGACGCACAGGTTACCCTGCACACTGTTTCCTTTCAACTCATTACCCTCATTATCAACAATTGTGAGTTGTACACCGGGTAACGGCAAGGTAGCATAGGCCGGCTTGGTTGGTGTAATACCTGCCAGGGGTGATATGAGAATACCCCCGGTTTCGGTCTGCCACCAGGTGTCTACCAAGGGGCAGCGCCCCTTCCCGACATGATCATGATACCAGTGCCAGGCCTCCTCATTAATAGGCTCTCCCACCGAACCTATTACTTTCAGACTATCGAGAGAGTGTGGTTCAATGGGTTCTGTACCAAAGGCCTGCAAGGCGCGAATGGCAGTAGGTGCCGTGTAGAACTGATTTACCTGATGCTTATCACAAATAGCCCAAAAACGCCCCGGATCAGGATAAGTAGGTACCCCTTCAAACATTACTGAGGTAGCTCCGGCCAGCAAGGGTCCGTAAACGATATAAGAGTGTCCTGTAATCCAGCCCACATCAGCAGTACACCAGTATACATCTCCCGGATCATATTGAAATACATTGCGGAAAGAGTAGCTCGTATAAACCATATAGCCCCCGCAGGTATGCACCACTCCTTTGGGTTTTCCTGTCGACCCCGAAGTATAGAGGATGAACAGGAGATCTTCACTATCCATTACTTCAGCTACATTATGAGTAGACATTCCCTCGATAGCATCGTGCCACCAGATGTCCACCCCCTCTTTCATCGTTACTTCTTCACCTGTTCTCTTCAGCACAATCACCTTTTCAATGGTATCGCTGGTTGTGAGTGCCTCATCCACTACGGCCTTAACCGGAATCTGCTTGTTGCCTCTGAAATTACCATCAGAAGTGATCACCATTTTTGCCTGGCAATCAACAATTCTGTCAGATAAAGAAGTGGCAGAGAACCCGGCAAATACTACCGAATGCACGGCACCTATCCTGGCACAGGCCAGCATGGCAATGGCCGCTTCAGGCACCATAGGGATATAAATGATCACCCGGTCTCCCTTACCTGCCCCTTGTGCCTTAAGTGCATTGGCAAACTGGCAGACTTTTTCATGGAGCTGTTTATAAGTAAGTGTCACATGCGCCTCTTCCGGATCATTCGGCTCCCACACAATAGCAGGCTTATCTCCATGAGTAAAGAGATGACGCTCTAAAATATTCTCGGTGATATTCAGCTTACCGTTGACAAACCACTTTACATCCGGCCCTTCAAAATTCCAGTCCAGCACCTTGTCCCAGCGCTGCTGCCAATGAAAAGAGTCTGCGATACGGGCCCAGAAGTTCTCCGGGTCCTGAACACTTTTTTGGTATTCATGGAAGTAGCCACCAAGGCTATGAATGCGATCACTCATATTGATTTTCTTTAGTCTTTGAGTTTAGGAAAATATAGATAACGAAAGAAGTTTTTTTGATAAACAGCTCCTGACTATAGCTAAAGCGTCAAGACGAATCCCCTATTTTAGTTTTTGACAGGTACTCTGATGTTCTCTACCATTTCTCCAATGTCTTCGGGTGGAGCTGGCGTGAGATGACACACAATCAGCGCTACAACAAAGTTGATAATCATACCAATTGTACCGAAACCTTCAGGTGAAATACCAAACCACCAGTCATCTGCCGTGACGGGCCCACCAATCCATCCCAGCTTGTAGCGCATCATATAAAAAACAGTGATTCCCAGACCGGTGACCATACCGGCAATAGCTCCCTGCTTGTTCATGCGCTTATAGAAAATACCGAGAAAGATGGCTGGAAAAAACGAAGCCGCAGCCAGACCAAAGGCCAGTGCGACTACTGCCGCCACAAAATCTGGAGGATTAATACCAAAGTAGCCTGCAACAATCACAGCCAGCATAGCAGCCCCCCTGGCAATCCAGAGTTCCCCCTTCTCACTAAGGTCTGGCAACCATTGCTTTTTCACCAAATCATGAGATACTGAGGTGGAGATTACCAGTAGTAAGCCCGCTGCCGTAGACAGCGCAGCAGCCAGACCTCCGGCAGCTACCAGGGCAATTACCCAGTTGGGAAGGTTGGCTATCTCGGGATTGGCCAGTACCATAATATCTCGATCGATAAAAAGCTCATTCTCATTATCCATCAGCAGCTCGTTACTCACCAGCCTTTGTCCGCTGGGGCCTGCTTCACCAGAAAAAACCGGAGCCTTTTCAGCAAAGACCTTCCCCGGACGATACTGAATAACACCATCACCATTTTTATCCCCCCAGGCCAGCAAACCAGCCTCTTCCCAGGTACCAAACCACTCCGGAATTTCAGTGTAATGTTTGTCATTTACCGAATCCATCAGGTTGGTTCGGGCAAAAGCTGCTACAGCGGGAGCTGTGGTATAGAGAATCGCGATAAAAACCAGGGCGTAACCGGCAGAAAGCCTCGCATCTCTCACCTTTGGCACCGTAAAGAAACGTACGATTACATGAGGCAACCCTGCGGTACCTACCATCAAAGCTGCCGTGATAAAGAAAATATCGGTGGTAGATTTATTACCATCAGTAAAAGCCGTAAAGCCTAATTCTGTCATCAAACCGTCCAGCTTGTCAAGGAGGGAAACATCCGTACCCACTACATCAGAGCCAAAACCCAGCTGGGGTATGGGATTCCCGGTAAGTTGAATTGAGATAAAAATAGCCGGCACCATAAAGGCAAAAATGAGAATACAGTATTGGGCCACCTGTGTATAAGTAATACCCTTCATCCCTCCCAAAACGGCATAGATAAATACAATACCCATACCTATGTAGACGCCATTGTTGATATCTGTTTCGAGAAAGCGGGAGAAAACAACGCCAACCCCGCGCATCTGTCCTGCTACGTAAGTGAAGGAGACAAACAAAGCACTGATAACGGCCACAGTTCTGGCCACATTGGAATAATACCGGTCTCCGATAAAGTCCGGTACTGTGAACTTGCCGAATTTTCTAAGATACGGAGCCAGCAAAAGGGCCAGTAATACATACCCCCCTGTCCAGCCCATCAGGTACACAGACCCGTCATAACCGGAGAAAGCGATAAGGCCTGCCATGGACAGAAACGAGGCTGCTGACATCCAGTCGGCCGCAGTAGCCATACCATTGGCCAGTGGAGGCACATGACCTCCGGCAACATAGAATTCTTTGGTAGAGCTGGCTCTTGCCCATATGGCGATACCAATATAAATGGCGAACGTAACGCCTACAATAAGATATGTCCAGACCTGTACATCCATGATTAACGCTTAGTCCTCCTCAACTTTGTATTTTTTGTCGAGCTTGTTCATAAGCCGTACGTAGACGAAAATCAGCATGACAAATGAATAAATAGCTCCTTGTTGAGCAAACCAAAAACCCAGCTTAAACCCTCCAATCCGTACCTGATTGAGCTGTTCTACGAAAAGAATACCACAGCCGTAGGAAACCAGAAACCAAATGAGCAACAGGATTATGAGATACCTTACATTCTCTTTCCAATAAGCCTTGAGTGCATTTTTATCGGGCATGATTGGAAATTAACACCTTTCCACCCCCCTACAAAATGATGGCACTAAATTCAGTCCCCGATCACGCAGGGAAAGTGTAGACAATGTGTTCCTCAGAGGAAAAAAGATGAGCGGAAAAGCTACCTGAATTTAGACCCCTTAAAAACCCTGTCAAGATGAAGAGGGTATTTGAGCGTAATGCCAAGGGACTCAAACTTCTTAAACCTGGCTTCCTGAAAGATGTTCTTAACCCCGGCCATATTAAAGTGATAAGTGAGCTGAATCTCGGCCGTACGATCAAAGCCTATCCTGAAGGACTTACCCAATGCCAGAAAGCCACTACTGAAGAGGTTGAAGAATTCGAAAGCCTGCGGGCTGTCATTGACAATGGTCGTTTCACGGGTAGTGCTGGCCACGAAATTACTTCCCACCAGCCCACCTGTTTTCCAGATAATATGGTCTGTATAACGCTCCTTGATAGAAGTACGGGTAGACAGTCCGGCACTTACTACCAGCGAACTAGGTGAGTCACGGAAGCGGTATCGTACCCCAATGGGTATTTCAAGCCCGAAGACGAAGACATCCGTAGAAACGTGCTCCCTGGCCAGCAAGGCGCCATTAGCCAGGCGCCCCTGCACCCTTTCTGTCCCTACCATGAAGTCCTGATCTATGTAGTTCAGGTTTAGCCCTCCGAAAAGCTGCAGTTGCTTACTGAGGTCAAAAGACACTTCTAAACCTCCACTAAAATTGATATTAGACTCTGTATTTTCATCGGGCAGGTAACGGAATATGGACAGCGTTCCGTTGAACTCAGGTTTACCCAGTTTGATTCTGAACGGAGGTCTGTCTTTTTTTTGTCTGGGCTTTTCCCTGGATACCGCGTTACGGATGCTGTCAGACTCCTGTTTCTTTTTGGAAATATAGATGCGATCTCCTTTTTTCTGATAGCCTGCCATATCATATGATGCACCCATTATCAAAAGACAAGCGAAAAGAAAGACAATTCCCCTCTTCATCGTACTACCTGCCCTGAATACATCCTGATGATTATTTAATCTCATAACCAGGGAAGAAATATTGATTACGATCAGAGGTGTTTTCTATGGTTATGTTGTACAAACCTGGTGTCAAAAAAGAAAGATCCACTCTACGGAAGGTATGGCTTTGGTGTGATACACATTCGTCTCTTTCCTGGCCGTGGTATACGTATAGTGTTATGTCCAGTGGGGTATTGGGATCCGTACGATCATCGTAAATGCTTTCAGCGTATAATGAAAAACGATGCCTGGCACAGCCCCCGGTAAACTGCACCTCCATTTCCGCCACATTGCCTTCTTCTTTCAACTCAAGTCTGCTCATAAAAAAAGGAGAGCCCCAGAAGCGATTACGGTCTGTAAAAAGGGCATAAGTTTCCGGCACTACAAAGGAGAATGTCTCAAGCTTAAAATCCGGATCAAGACTTAAGTACGGGTCTTCAGGCACATCTGAGCAACCCCAGAAAGTGAAGAAGGTGACAAGTAGTAGAATAGTCTTTTTCATTATGATTTTCTGACCTAATCAATTTAACGAATAATCCGACTTTGCCATGTCATACAAAGAACTGCCCCGAACCATACCAGAGCATTCTTTAGATATTAGAGGCAAAAACTCAAACCAAAGTTGGATTTACCCAGCAATTTCCACCATATAATGAACAACTGTGAAACGCGTTTCCCTGAAAATGAAACACAGAAAGTGCCCTTATTACGTCATCTCAACTTAAATAAGCGAATTTGCCCAGCACAGTATATCCCTTATGCCCTCCGATACCTGTGACAATGCGGTCGCCCGCTCTGAGCCAGGCATGGGCCTTCATGCCCTGGTTTTCATCTTTTTTCACACCAAAGTAGATAGTATGATGCCATTTCCTCCCCTTCAGAATCCAATGAGCGCAGAGGGCTTGCGCAAAGCAATTGCTACTCCAGAATGTATATTTTGACACTGCATTGATAGCACTTGCCAGCCGGATAAGACTTTGTTCGTGACTCAGAGAAACATCCCGGGGGCTTTCTCTTTCAGCATGTCCCATCCAGCCCGCTAATTTTCTGAATGGAAAAACAATAACACTCAACCTACCGATACCCAGAAGTACAAAAACTCTTAGTAGTAAGAGTTTGAAAGGCCAGTCGGCCCGGAAGAAGGCTTTAAGAGCGGTCAAGGGATGAGGAAATTAGCACAGTAGTACGTTAATAAAAATAGACCGAATCGTTAAATCAGCTTCAGTTAACAGCATCAACTCTTTGAATGGTATATAAGAAGCCTGACTCCAAAGGAGATTCGATAATAGTTTCTTCGCCTGTAGACCATTTAACCACTACCTTGTCAATACTCTTATGTTGCCCCAGACCAAAATGGGCAATTGGCTCATCGTATGATTTATAACCTCCACTCGCCAGAACCTCACGCATTTGATGTTTTCCGTCACCATAATAAATCGTGACTTTGGAACCTATTCCATAACGATTTCCAGACGCGTCAACCAATCTGAACCTTATGGCCATATTCGTATGATTGTTGTTTTCATATAGATAAACCGGCCCTACTGAAGTAGCAAGCATTATATCCAGGTCACCATCCAAATCAAAATCTATATAGCTGTAAGAAGAGCTGGGAAGGTAATTCACCAAACCAGATGCAACAGTTTGTTCTTCAAATGTCTGCCCGTTTATATTCCTGTAAAACATGTTGGACTCCTGTACAGGTTTGAAAAGGTATCCGTTCGTTATATAGAGATCTTGCCATTCATCGTTATCCAGGTCGGCAAATTTGCTGTTCCAGGCCCATCCGGTAACCCGAAGGCCGTATTTATCAGTCTGACCCATGTATTTTCCGGATTCATCTTTCTTAAGAAGCACTCCCCCGGGTCTTTTCGCATCAGCCGCTGTTTCAAGATAATTCTCTGCCCTCACGTATTCATCCGTCTTGAAGTTGGCAATGAAGTTATACTTAGGCCATACGGAGGTAAAATAGTCTTCCGGTTTTCCCAGTTTTTTATATAGTATCTTTTGTCGAAGCAGCTGAAAAGCAATGCAATCCATTAAATCTTCTTCTTCACAATGCTCAAACTTCTTATGAACAAGCGTTCCCAGGTAGGCCTGATGTTTTTTAAATAGTACTTCACAATAACCTCGCTGTTCATCATTCTCTATTCCACCACAGATTTTTTCAATGCTGGTGGTACGAAACTCTGCATTTCGATTGTCTGTTTGTGCTTCGTAAATTTCGAACTCAAGGTCATTATCCACATCCACCGTAGCAATACTCATGGTTGTCATGGTTGTCTTCTCAACCAGATCCCTGGGGTTATCCACCAGTTCAAACTCCCCTGTCGATTGATTTCCTGAATAAAAATAATCGGGCATTACAAAATCGTTGCCTATGATCAGGTCTGGTGATTCGTCTCCTATGACATCACTTAAAAGGATTGACAATGTTTCACCAGGAGGTGCTGCTGCCCGTTGCAGCTCAAAATGTCTGTCTCCCGTGTTCTTTAGCCAAAAATTCTGAGAGGCCGGTATAGAATGTATGGATCCCCCATTCACTCCCATGGTCCAGTTACCCAAGAATACATCGAGCAAGCCATCACCATTTCCATCACCGAAAGCAACCGATGCACTCAGTACCATATCCTTAGTCTGTGGCAGCCTTGCAAGCATTCCCTCATCAAAACGACCCTGATCGCTGTACTTGATGTAATTACCCCCTCTGTAAGTAGTAAAAAACACATCTAACCAGCCATCATTATCCAGGTCTATCAATGCCCCTCCGAACACTTCCAGACTATCCGGTATGTTGAGTGCCTGCCGTTGAAAAGTCTTTCCATCCATGTTTGCATACAGGAACAAATCATTGGCCGATGCCATCAGTAAATCAGGGTACCCATCTCCATGAATATCACCCGCTGACATGCTCCTTTGATTCGCAAGCCCATCCTGAGTATATATCGGAGAAAATACGTAAGGAACATCCATACCAATACTTTGCCCTTCAATAGACGAAAACCAGTCCTGAGAGTCAGAAGTTTTAGCCCTGAAGGGTACACCTGAGACCTGGACATTTTGCTTACTCCATAACAAATCTGATTGTTCACTCCGTACACTGACCAGCGCATTTAACTCTGATGAACTGAGCAAAGTGGTGTCTTTGGCTTCCACTACATAATCGGAAGGCTGCTTGTCAGCATCTTTCAACATCTGATAGTGATCGTAGATATATTCAACGGTCAGTCGCTTCTCAAGAAAATGCCCAAGGGTGCCGTTGGCCATTCCTGCTATAGTGACTACTGCAAACATGGCAATGGCCAGCTTTCTGGAAAAAGATTTATCGACTACAAATGCGGAGTAGATACTGAATGAGCCCAGGGTAAACAGCAAAGTCACCGCATATTTGGCAGGTAAACCTCCTGCCCATAAAATCGCTGTTATCAATACGTCAAAAGCCATAGGAACAGGCAAGAAGGTGCCAAGCACAGCCAGCCCCATCATCAAAAGTACCGACTCTGTAGTGCTGGCAGCTTCTGTCAGCTGGATAAATCCCTCTAACGGCAGAAACGTAATGAGCACATTACCCAGAAAACCTGCGAGCAGCATCAGCGGTACAGCAGTTCTGATTAAATACCAAAGCCCTGTAAAGAAGCCTTTGATTGTCCATTTTATAGCACCAAACCAACTTTTGTCCCCAATCACATCTACCTCAATATTGGCAGGGGGCAGCTTGAAAAACCCGGGTAATTTTCTTTCTTTAACAGGCCCCTTCGTTCCGCTCTTTGATCTGATATATTTCGAGAGCAGTGGTATGATCATAAGTAATAAAACAGCTGTTGATCCCAGTTTGAGCCAGACCATATAAGGTGGCAGCAGGGAGAAAAGCATAGAGAGCACAATCACATTAAGTGTAGGAGAGCTCACCATGGTGGCCAATGCTGTTTCCGTTTTGGCTCCTGCATCCTTCATCCCCATGGCTATAGGAGCCGCGCAATTCACACAAACTCCAAGAGGGGCACCGATTAAAGTACCAATTACGGCATTAACCCATCCGTTGTTAGATTTATAGTCCTTGAGCAGAGAAAACAAAACCATTAATATGGCTCCGAAAAACAGCCCGAAAGTCATGCCTTTTTTGTTAGTCTCTATCCAGTTGGCTGTATTGGACAGCACCTGAACCAGCCAGGAATCTCTGAACTGAATGGTGCGAAATATATCGAAGCTTATACCCATCGATTCATTATCAGCACCCAGCAGCGCTTTCTCATTGAGCTGAGGGTACCTGGAACCAGTCCAAAAAAATAGGGCAATTGTAAGCATGAGTATCACACTCACAAGAATTCTTTTCTGATTAACTTTCATGTAGACTTAACAGCACACGATGTTTATGCCTTTTCGATGTATGAGATATTAAGCAGGACATCAGAAACAGCCATCACTTAAAATCAGACCATAAAAAAACAAAGTAATGCACTGGTCACCAAGGTTTATTGCGAGTAAAATAGCATCAGGTAAGGGTCGTAAATCAAATTGGAATTGATAAATTGACATGGCCAGGCACCGATCAGAATACTATGATTCAATACAAAGACCTCTTCTATTCGTTCCATTGCAATGAGATACCCGGGTTTGAAGACATAGGGAAAGCAGCCAGGGCTCTATCCGAAATACCGGCCGGTTTTGACAGGACTGAATTACAAAGAAAAACAGGGGTCGACCGACATAGGCACATGCGTGCCAGCCTCGATGTATTGCCTGATAAAAAGCAGGCCATGACACTCGAGGCCAAAGGTCATCTGAACAAGGCATTGCCACGGATTGAGCCGAAAGCGCAAAATACAAATCACCAGCCTGATGAGGAATGGTCTTTCCGGCCCGGCCACATAGCTTTTAATCCTTCGTACGGTCGACTCAACGATTTGAGAACCCTTCTCAACAACTACTTTGATTTTAACTGTCTGCAAGCCGGTGACTTTCTTTATCCTCCGCATGGCTTCAGGTTATGGCATACCAACAAATTTGACCTTGAAAGCTGGTTTATATTTTTTGTAGATGTTGACAAGCCCAAAAGCTCCTTTTTCAAGTTCATAGACCCAGTTACTAATGAGCTCATAACACATTGGGATGAACCCGGTACTGCGAACATTTTTAGAATCAGCAGCGACAATAACAACCTCCTCTGGCACTGTATAGGAACAAATGACTCACACCGCTGGAGCCAGGGGTTTTCTATACCGGACAACTGGAAAGAAAAAATGCTATAAGCCTGCCAGTACACCTCTGAAAAGTGAAATCACCTCAGGTGCCCTGGCACTGATATAGAAGTAAGCAGGGTATACTGCTATGAAGGTCCAGAAAAAATGAT
>DIYF01000060.1:0-313 GCA_002427745.1 Roseivirga sp. UBA6061
AAGTGGGGTATGCCCTGCTTCTGCTTTAAAAAGAAAATGTTTTGCTACCTCTGGACCGATAAGAAAACCCGTGAGCCCTATATACTCTTTGTGGAAGGCAAACACCTCGATCATCCACAGCTGGAAACCGGCCAGCGCGCCCGTATGAAGATATTCAGGCTGAACTCTGCTGAGGATTTGCCCATCGCTACCATCACCTCACTGCTCAATCAGGCACTGGACCTTTACCGAAACGGCACCATCAGGGTGAAGTAAAACGCGTCTTCCCTGAGGCTAGCTTGCGAGATATTTCGCACATTCCATAAATATTGCA
>DIYF01000060.1:455-690 GCA_002427745.1 Roseivirga sp. UBA6061
GGGCTTTGAGGGCTCTGAGGTATCTGAGGCGCTTTGAGAACAGTCGTCTGACCACTCCAAGTGGTCGGACGACTCCACGGCCGAATGACTACGCCATGGTCCATCCACTGAAAGCCATCGACTATTAACTGATTACTGATCCACTGATCACTGCTAACCATTGACTAGTAACTGATCAACTTGAAACTCCTCAGAGTCTTGCAAGCAATGACTCTGAGGGGCTTTGAGGGCTCTG
>DIYF01000060.1:760-2008 GCA_002427745.1 Roseivirga sp. UBA6061
GGGCTTTGAGGGCTCTGAGGTATTCTGAGGCGCTTTCAGGGAAACAGTCGTCTGACCACTCTAGTGGTCGGACGACTGAGCTATGGTCTATCGACTGAAAGCCATAGACTATTGACTGATCACCGATTAACTAATCACTAATCCACTGACCCACTGATAACCAATCCCCTATTACTAATAACCATTAACTAATAACTGATCACCGATCAACTGATAACCAATCAACCAATACCCCTCTTTGGAAATCATAAAATCAGCCCCACTCTGTTCGGCAGCTTAAGCATTATCTGCTAATTTGCCACCGATGAATCTGACCACGCTAAAAGCAGCTCTCAAGGGCGATCTCCACACTGATAATACCACCCGCAAGCTTTATGCTACGGACGCCTCTGCCTATCGGGAACTCCCCGAAGCCGTGGCTATTCCGGTCGATGAAAATGATATTATTACCCTGGTCAACTTTGCACGAGAAAATAACACCTCGCTGATCCCCCGCACTGCCGGTACCTCGCTGGCCGGCCAGGTAGTGGGCGGTGGTATTGTGGTAGATGTATCGGTTCATTTCGGTAGTATACTGGAAGTAAACGCTGATGAAAAATGGGCCTGGGTACAGCCGGGTATCGTACGCGATGACCTCAACCGGCACCTGGCCCAATACGGTCTTTTCTTTGCCCCGGAAACCTCTACCGCCAACAGGGCTATGATCGGAGGTATGATCGGCAACAACTCCTGCGGCTCCAATTCGGTAGTGTATGGCAGCACCCGCGAGCATTTGCTGGAGGTAAAAACGGTACTGGCAGATGGCACCCCCACCTGGTTTGGCCCGGTAGACAAAGGCACCTTTCTGGACCATTGCAACGGATTATCCACTACAGGTGAGCTCCATAACAGCATTTACTTTGAAACCCGGGAAATGCTAAGAGATGAAGCCAACCAAAGTGACATCAAAAAGGGCTTTCCCAAAGAAAATATTCCCAGGCGCAATACAGGCTATGCCCTGGATATGCTCCTGAGACATGCCCCCTTCAGTGAGGAAGGCAGCCACTTTAATTTCAGCAGCCTGATTGCCGGCTCTGAGGGTACGCTGGCCTTCGTGACCGCTGCCAAGATAAAGCTCACACCGCTGCCGCCTAAGCACAAGCGGCTGGTGTGCATCCATACCCACACCATTGATGAGGCCCTGAGAGCCAACCTGGTGGCGCTGGAGTTTGCACCCTCGGCCTGTGAGCTGATGGACCATTACATCTT
>DIYF01000060.1:2082-10002 GCA_002427745.1 Roseivirga sp. UBA6061
GAGCTGATGGACCATTACATCTTCGAGGCTACCAAGCGTAACCCCATGTATCAGCAAAGCCGCTTCTTCGTGGAAGGTGACCCTCAGGCTGTACTGGTAGTAGAGCTGGCCAGAGAGACAGAGGAGGAGGTTGATAAAACAGCCGAAAATCTTATCTACGCTCTGGTACAGGCCCAGCTGGGCTATGCCTACCCGGTGGTATCGGGCAGTCAGATCAAAGAAGTCTGGGGCCTGAGAAAAGCCGGCCTTGGCCTACTTTCCAATGTTCCCGGAGATGCCAAACCGGCCCCGGTCATTGAAGATACGGCTGTAGATGTGGAAGACCTGCCGGCCTACATTGCTGACTTCAATAAAATACTGGAAAAGCATGGGCTCTATTGCGTACACTATGCCCATGCAGGCTCAGGAGAACTTCACTTACGCCCTATCCTGAACCTGAAAACAGAAAAGGGGGTAAAACTCTTCCGTACCATAGCCGAAGAAATTGCCACCCTGGTAGATAAGTACAAGGGCTCGCTCTCCGGTGAGCATGGCGATGGCCGCCTTCGGGGTGAATTCATTCCTCAAATGATCGGAGCGAAGAACTACGAGCTGGTAAAACAGGTAAAAGCCCTGTGGGACCCTCAAAACATCTTTAACCCGGGAAAGATTGTAGATACCCCTCCCATGGATACTTCCCTGCGCTATACGGCAGGACAAAAGACACCGGATTTCGACACCACCCTGGACTTCTCAGAACACCAGGGCATGCTGCGTACCGCGGAGCTCTGCAACGGCTCAGGCGATTGCCGTAAGTCAGAACTGAGTGGAGGCACTATGTGTCCCAGCTACATGGCCACGCGCAATGAGAAAGACACTACCCGTGCCAGGGCGAACATCCTGCGCGAGATCCTGACCCATTCTGAGAGTAAAAACCCCTTTGCCAATGAAGAGATCAAAGAGGTAATGGACCTCTGCCTTTCCTGTAAAGGCTGCTCTTCTGAGTGCCCCAGTAATGTGGACATGGCCAAACTTAAGGCAGAGTGGCAGCATCAGTACTACAAAGACAAAGGGATTCCCTTCCGTACCAGGCAGATAGCCGGTTTCAGCAAAAGCATGAAGCTTGCCAGCAAGGCTCCCTGGGCCTATGATCTGGTTTTTGGCAATAAATTCACCGGCAACATCGCCAAGTCGGTTGTAGGCTTCGCCAAAGAACGCAGCATGCCGGAGCTGGCACGTGTCCCCTTAGACAAGTGGTTCAGAAAGCAGTTCAGCCCCGGACCAGGTACCAAACATGCGAAAGTTTACTTTTTCTGCGATGAGTTTACGAATTACAATGATGCGGAAATAGGTAAAAAGGCCATCCAGTTACTTGATAAGCTGGGCTATGAAGTAGTCATGCCTAATCATGAAGAGAGCGGCCGGACCTACCTCTCCAAAGGACTGCTGGACCAGGCAAAGGTGCTGGCAGAAAAAAACGTGAAGCTCTTCGCTCCGCTGATATCTGAAGACGCACCTCTGGTAGGCATTGAACCCTCTTCCCTGCTTACCTTCAGAGATGAGTACCCGGGCCTGCTAAGAGACGGAGACAAAGAACTGGCTGAAGGACTTGCAAAAAATTGCCTTACCATTGAAGAGTTTCTGGCAAGAGCCATGGAAAAAGGACACCTGAAGCCGGACCTGTTTACCATACCTTCCGGGGCAGAGCAACTGATCAAGGTACATGGACACTGCCACCAGAAGGCCCTGTCTTCTATGGTGCCCACCAAAAAAGTGCTGAGCACACTGCCCAATACCAAAGTTCAGATGATTCCCTCCGGCTGCTGCGGTATGGCCGGTTCCTTTGGTTATGAAGCCGAGCACTTCGAGGTATCTATGAAGATTGGCGAGCTGGTACTCTTCCCTACCGTACGCAAACAGCCGGAAGAGGTAATTATTGCAGCACCCGGTACAAGCTGTCGTCACCAGATTAAGGATGGAACCGGCAGAAAAGCCAAACACCCGGTGGAAGTACTTTGGGAAAGGTTGAAATGAGAAGACACCCCGGTTTAATACCCCTCTCCCGGTTTCACAGAAGCGTGCTGTTTCTGGCGCTGGTCTGCAAAAAGAATGCACCTCCCGTAAAGGGCTACCCGGAAGATGACGAGGGCAAACGCGATTACGCCCTGGCCTTCTACCAGGCAAAGCTGAAAGCCCATATTACCCTGGAAGAGACCCGGCTTTTTCCAGTGGTAGCCGGTGTCAATGACCAACTCGGGGCACTGGTAACAGAACTGACTGAAGAGCATGCGGCCCTTGACAAACTCTTTGTAGCCCTTCGCACCACACAAGCGCTTTCGGAAACACTCCACCAGCTTGGTACACTCCTGGAATCTCATGTAAGAAAGGAGGAGCGCCAGTTTTTCCAGCTGATTCAGGAAAGTATGGATGACGAAGCTTTGTCTGGGTTGGGAGATGCCCTGATCTAAAGAATTGAGATAAGACCTTGAGAACCGTTCTTTTAGGTGTACTTTATATTGTCATTCATTAAATACATTCATGAAACAGATAGGTACACTCTTATTAATCCTTGTAACCTTCCAGTCATGCCAAAAACAGCATTCCGGCTTTAATTCTGACCTTTTAGCACATATAAATGATGATGCCATAAAAAGACTCGAGAATAGACATATGGAGCTGGGACTTCACCAGTTTATTGAACCGGTAATTGAAAAACTCAAGGACTGCAGCGCAAAGCGCTCTCGCGCCATTAATGAAGGTGCTTGGGCCGAATATGCATCTTCTTTAAAAAGTGCTATGCAAGAGGTGGAAGCCATTTGGTCTTTCGACTCTGAGGCCTTTTTTAATGAAATGTCTACAAAGTTTGATGAGAAGAATCCGGGTACTCTCTTAGGGATTGAAGCCTATTTAATTTCAAAAGCAGAAGAATCGTTCTTTAACTATTTCTACCAATCGGATGTTTTGTATCCATTCATTAATGTGCCTGAGAAAGTCTATTCAGGCAAGAAAGTAAAAGGTGAAATACATTTAAAAGCTCATTCATCAACACTCAAGAATCTGGTAGAATTCGAAATCATTGACAAAGCTACTAATAGTCTAGAAAGGCAATACAAGATCAGCAGCACCTCCAGAGGGGAGCTTGAATTCGATTACCTTGGAGTGAAACGGGGTACTAAGATTATACAAGGGCAATTAATGATTTTTAAAAACGGAGAGTACTTGAAACTGCCTTTCAAAAAAGAGATGATAGTTGACTAACTCCTTATTGCAATGAAAGCTTACTCCTATATTCTGTTACTGCTGATTCCCCTGCTCGACTCCTGTAGTCAGGGCCATAGCCGTGAAGTCACATCATCATCAGCCAAAGCAAGAGGGCTCCAAACTTCCGATGATTACTGGCTCCTTACCGACCCGGAAGCCGATCTATATAACTACCTGAGAGAACCGGTTACGATAAAGGGTAAGTCAAAACTGATGATCTTCAATCACCAGCAAAACACACTTCTGTTCTACGACCTTGAGAGCCGTGAGCTGAAGAAGAAAATCAAATACGACTTTCAGGGGCCCAATGCCGTCAATGCTGTGTTTCCCGGAGGGGGACTTCATATGATCAGCGAAGATTCTATTCTGATCTACAGTCAGCGGCAGGCCACCTTATACCTCTCTGATCTGAAGGGTAGGATTTTTAAAAAGACGCGCATCAAAAACGACAGCATTGGTTTTGGAGCCATCGGAGTGTACTCTACACTGGCATACAGAGACCAGAAAGTGTATATGCAATCGCTGCCCGCTACCATCGGAGAATTCAAAACCGACTATGAGAACCGCCCCAACATGTTTGGCAGCATTGATCTGAACACCGGTATGACAAGCGAATTTCTTCTGGACTACCCAGAACCCTACCAGGGAAAAGATGTAGCTCAGCAGCTTAAAATGGCCGAAATCATTTACAACCCGGACATCGATAAGTTCGTCATCAGCTTTCCTCTCTCCCATACCCTTTACGTCACTGATTTTAAAGGATATCAAAAGACTTACCCTGCCCGCAGCAAGTTAGTAGGCAGGCATATTGAAGTGGACCAAAACAGAAAGGACATTGACCCAAGCGCTATCGGCAGTCATTACCTCTGGATTAACGATCGCTACGGAAAACTAACCTACGACCCGGTATCGGGCTATTATTTCAGGGAAGCCATGAAAGGGCTTTCTGAAAGGAATTATGCCGACCGGGATTTTAGCACGGACAAAGAAATCATAGTATTTGATAAGAACTTCAAGCAGGTAGCTATCCTGCCCCACCATGGTGGTACTTTTATGTACTACTTCTTTGATAAAAACCGCATCTACTGGAACAGGGATTTTATTGAATACAATTTTGAAAGAGAGAATGAGGACACCCTCTATTTCGAAAGCAGGCAGTTCTACTAGACCTGTACCCCAGTCCTGATCTTATGAAGCATGTTATCACCCTCATATTATTTACCCTTTGCTTTCAGGCAGCGGCACAACTTTCCATCATTAAAGACCCTGATGGTTATACCAATGTAAGAGCTGATACCAGTATTCAGTCGGAAGTGCTCTTCCGGGTTTCGCACGGAGAAGTATTTCAGGACATTTATGACTACCCCTATCACAAGAATCCTACCTGGAGACCCATCCAGATGACCCTGGGACATAGTGCTGAGCATTGTTACAACTCTCCTGAAAAGAGCGGATACATGCACAGAAGTCGCGTACTGCCTATTCAGGACATCAGAACAAAACTGACCCAAACCATCTCCGATAACCTGATCACGCTTCAAAACGACAGCATTCAGGTGAGATTCAGTCTTGTAAAGGTGGAAAATCAACCACAGGAAGCATGCCTGCTGGGTACAGACTTAGGCTATGGTATCCCGAACAACAAACTGTCCGGCCTCACTGTCTCGGTCAACGACCGGCCTGTCCCTATTCCTGAAGCTGCCATCGACTACATTTATCAGGTTCAGCAGAACACCATCAAGGGCTATGTTTATCAAGACCTGATACTCATCACCTCCACCACCAATGCCGCAGCAGGTTATTATGAATGTGTATGGGTAATCAGTAATGGCAAATACCTTAAAAGGTATATCTATTTCGGGCCTTAAAGGGCCTTCACCTCCTTAAAACCAGCTTAAAATCCGCTTACCCTGAAATGGCCTGGAAATACCCATTCGCTTCATATCTTGATATAAAGCACAGGCCATGGGGTATATGGGTTTTGGTATGAGAAAGGAGGTTTACACCCGTAAACCCAAAAAGGCTTTTAAAAGAGCCCGCAAAACCTCCATCCCCGTACCTTCCGAAGCCAGCAAAGCAGGTTATGATGCTTCAGAAGCATATCAGGCTATCCGCTTCAAGCCGATAAGAGAGAGAAAGTGGTTCAAGGTGATCATATTGATAACCACACTCGGTTTGTTCTGGCTGGTGCTGGATTTTCTGGTTTTAGACGATTTGGTCTACCGCTTCGAAGTCCGGAATTTTGAGAAAAAAGGCGTTGAAGGCTTTTATCAGGAAGAGCGATCCGGGCTTGATTCGCTCATTTACTTCATAGAAAAGCGAGAGGGTAAGATTGCCAGGCTGAGCACACCTTACCGCGTAAGTTTACGGGTTCGTTCAGAAAACTACTTTGACAGCCTGAAAGACCGGTCAGTCAGGGCCCATCATCAGGGAGTTGATTATTATGAAGGGACCAAACAGTTTGAAATCGTGGATGGAAATCTGAAGTTCAAATACCATGACTTCTATCGTGTTTACAAGGAGTACTGGTCCTGCGATCTGGACCTGAGAAAAGCCAGCGATATTCCCTCCTCCTTGTTAAACCATTTGCAAACTGACACACTGGAGCTCCAGCACATCTTCCAAATGGTGGACAGGTACGACCTCATGGTCAGAACATTTAAACATGGTACCGTTCTGTCTTTTACCAAATTCAGAAAGCCATATGCCCTGGTGGCCACAGATTCCATATCTCTCTTACAGGAACGAACGGACCAAACTTTTCATAGAATTGAAACCGGTCTTTACTCGCTGAATGCTGAGATTCCGGACGAAACGCTCGTTTATAAATAGTCATAGCACAAGCTGAACCATAGAAAAGAAGACAAAATGGATACAATGGGCTGGTATATGAGAATGAGAGCTCGCAAGAGGACAACTCCGGCTGCTTTTGAAAAGGTAAAGCACCTCAATACCCATAAGATAGAAGGGCTGGAAGCATTACCCGAATCATATACGGAAAACAAGACGCTGCCTAAAAAACCCATTTATAAAACCAGGTACTTCTGGTACCCCTTTGTCTCGATTGTAATTGGTATAGCCATATCCATCGATCTGCACACCCATACTTTTCCAAACTCTTTCTTTTTCGGGTGGGCCTTTTATGACAACCGTAACGATTTGGATGAGTACTACTTGGCACATAAACCAGGCATTGACAGCCTCTTTCAATATGTGCAGAAAAGAGATGGCAAACTCGCGGGAATCCGATATGATACTGCGGGAATTCTGTTAAAACTGCGCTCGGCAGACTATGATGAATCACGCCAGGGTCGGAATCCTTACCTGTGGCACCGAAACTCTACAGATTTCCACTCAAAAAACGAAGCTGAGATAATCAATGGAGCCCTCAAAACGGACACTTATGGCTATTATCGCCTCTATCCGGACTTCTGGTCCTATAACCTGAAAGTAGACAGACTAAGAGATATCAATACCACCATGATAGCTCATCTGGAGACCAGCTATACGGAACTCCACACCATACTGACCATAATGGCAAGAGAACATTACGAAGTAAGCTTAAACAAGGGGCAACCCTCAGTCTCTCTGATATTTCAGGCTCAACCTGTAGAAATCATCCGTGCTCCTGCCGCAGAAGGTTCCGGTGTTCGCTTTGTCAAGAAACCCCGGTTTTCAAACCTCGCGAGAGAAAGTGGGCTGGAATGACTTTGAGCTAAAACCTGGGCTTATAGCACATAATATGTCCGTTCTATTGGCTTAAGATTTTCATGCTCCCCTAGCTCTTTCTGTACTAATTGTTATCTTCAACACTTGAGAGTTTACTTCATTAAATACATTAACCTTAGACCTTTATGTTTTCTTACAAATCAAAGAACCCTGCTCTGAAGGCAGATATCTTTCAACCTGCCGAAATGGTTGGTTCGCAAACCATGACCATACAGGGCACAGTGAATAAAATCGCCCTGCTGGGGGTGATCACCTTTGCCTCTGCCATGTACACCTGGAATATTTTTATGAGCTCGGGCAATCCGGCCTCCATACAAGGCTTTATGTTCGGAGGATTTGGCATCGGTTTTATCCTTGCCCTGATCATCACCTTTAAGAAAAAGTGGGCCAATGTACTGGCTCCCGTTTATTGCGTGGCCAAAGGACTGGCACTCGGTGGTGTATCTGCCATGTACGAGGTAGCATTTGAGGGCATCGTATTCCAGGCATTGCTGCTCACTTTCGGCATTCTGTTCAGCCTTCTGTTAATTTATCGCATGCGCTGGATACCCGTGACCGAAAACTTCAAGCTGATGATAGGCTCGGCCATTATGGGAATTGGTGTGCTCTACCTCTCCTCTTTTGTACTAAGCCTGCTGGGAATGCCTATGACCTTTCTGCACGACAGCTCTCCACTGAGCATTGGCATTTCACTGGTGATTGTGGCCGTAGCTGCTTTCAGCCTGGTAATAGACTTTGACTTTATTGAAGAAGGAGAGGAAAACGGAGCTCCGAAATATATGGAGTGGTATGCAGCTTTTGGTTTGATCGTTACCCTGATCTGGCTGTATATCGAAATACTGAGATTGCTTTCCAAGCTACGAGATTAAGCACCCATCTGCATAAAGCAGAAAAGAGGCTGGTTCAGGAGTATTCATTGATAATGACAATGTTTTTAGCTTTTGAGACAGC
>DIYF01000060.1:10078-12141 GCA_002427745.1 Roseivirga sp. UBA6061
TTTTGAGACAGCCTCTTTTTTATGCCATAAGCCCTGCTACTTACAATATTGCGCGATATAGGAGTTGACCTGATTACTTCCCAGGTCACGGGCCTTGCGCCAGTCTGCGCAGGATTTAGTCTTTTCTTTGAGGTTATAGTAGCCAAAGCCTCTGTTTACCAAAGCAGATGTGCTCTCCGGACGAAGCTTCAGTGCCTCTGTAAAGTCTGCTACCGCTTCTGCACTCTTTCGCTTCTTAGTATAGCAGGTACCTCTGCTGAAGAAGTAAAAATAACGAAATTCAGAGCCATCTGAGCTATAGTTGATAGCATTGGAATACTCAGCGATGGCATCGTCAAAACGTGACCCCTTCTGGTAGATTTTGCCCAGGTAATAGGCCAGTTCTTCATCCTCCAGAGAAATCTTCTGAGCCGCTTTGAGGTTCTCGATCTTCTTAGCGGAGCCCGTGCCTTTGGCTTCAAAGGCCTTATGTTTCACAATATATGCCTCTCTGTAAATAGAAGCTGCTTCCATGGCCTTATCGCAAAACTCAATGGCTTTGTCATAATCTTCCCTGTCAAGAAATTTCTGGGCCTGTTCTGTCAGCCCTGTAGCCGTAAAAACCAGCTGCCTGTCCCCTTCCTGGGCCAGCACACCAAAGCTTAGAAAAAAAGAGACGATCGATAGAATAGCGTTTCGCATAGCTTAATGAGATCGGTTGACGATATCAAGATAGCATAAACAGCGGAATTGAACTAAGGTTTTAGTGCAAAATCACATGAGTATCTCTTTTGAAGTCAGGTGGCTTTCAAATGCTACCTACACCAGGAGTGCCTACCCTTTCAGGACTGATAATGACACTTATGCGACACCTGAATTGTAGCTGGCCAGACAGATCCGATTCTTTCGGCCGGGGCGCTTTATTTTCCGGAGCGTTATTGTATTGACTAACCAAGTTGACCTGATACGCCAATACCAAAAAGCCTGAAAATGAGAAACCTTTACACTAAATTGCTGGCGACTGCACTTCTGACCACCGGCCTGCTCGCCTGTACCGACAACAGCCCCGGCATTCTGGATCTGGATGGAGACTGGCTCATTCCCAGAAATGAAGTGCTCTCAGGAGCCGCCACTGATGCCATACCAGCTCTGATTGACCCGGAAATGGTTCCGGCTGCAGATGTTACCTATATTGAAGACAATGACCTGATAGTCGGTTTTGTGAATGGCTCTGATGCCCGCGCCTACCCACATAAAATCCTGGACTGGCATGAAATCATCAACGACAACGTAAGCGGCAGAGAAGTAGCCATTACACACTGCCCGCTTACCCGCACCTCAGTAGGCTGGGAAAGAGAATACAATGGCACCACCACCACTTTTGGGGTTTCAGGTCTGCTCTACCAGACCAACCTGATGCCCTATGACCGAACCACCCGCAGTATCTGGAGCCAGCAGGCCCTGCAATCCGTAACCGGCTCACTTATCGGCACACAGGCAGAAAGCTTCCATGTGGTAGAAACCACCTGGGACACCTGGAAAAGGCTCTATCCGAATACCAGGGTAGTCTCTCTCAACACAGGTCATGACAGAGATTATCAGCGATATCCCTATGGTGATTATCGCACAGCCCCCGGATTACTCTTTGGTGTAAGCGTAACAGACAGTCGACTGCCACAAAAAGAGCGGGTTCTCGGTATTATCGAAAACCAGGAAGTCAAGGTCTATCAGTTTAAATTCTTTGAGCAAAACCGCATTATCACCGATACTTTCAATGGTGCCAGCTTCACCATTATCGGTAGCCGGAACAGTAATATTCTGATGGCCTTCAGGGAGAAACAGATTAACGGAGAGGTGCTGAATTTTGAACTGATCAGTGCTTTTGAGAATCCTGTGATCATGCAGGATCAATTGGGCAATCAGTGGGATGTTTTCGGTCGTGCCGTATCAGGCCCGAATGCCGGAGAGCAGCTGGAAAGTGCCAATGCCTTTGCCGGAATGTTCTTTTCCTGGGCTCCCTTTTACGGACTGCCTGAGATTTATGAGGAGAATTAATGCCCGATAAAAAAGAGGCTGTCTCAAAA
>DIYF01000103.1 GCA_002427745.1 Roseivirga sp. UBA6061
CAAGATTGGTGAGAATTGTCAGATTGGAGGACAGGCCGGGGTTACCGGGCACCTGAGTATTGCCAATCGCACCATCATCGGCCCTCAGGCCGGAGTGCCAAAAACTATTAAAGAAGAAGGAAAGATTTTCTTTGGCAGCCCGTTGGTAGAGCACAGAGATTTTCTGCGCATTTCAGTGGCATTAAGAAACTTGCCCAAACTGATGGAAAGAGTGACTCAACTGGAAAAAAAGAGTTAAATTTGGCGAATTTTCGCAAAAAGGGATGAAAACAAAGCAACATACGATCAAAGAACCGGTAACGGTATCGGGCGTAGGTTTACATACAGGAGTAGAGGCGAACATGACGTTTACACCCGCTCCTCCAAATCATGGTATTAAGTTTCAGCGGGTTGATCTGCCGGACCAGCCGGTGGTTGATGCTGATGTCGATTATGTAGTGGACCTTTCCAGAGGAACCACCATAGAACATAATGGCGCCAGGATCAATACAGTAGAGCACACCCTGGCAGCCCTGGTAGGCCTGGAGATAGACAATGTGATGGTACAACTGGACGGACCTGAACCTCCTATATTGGATGGCAGCTCCAAAATGTTCATTGATGCCCTCGAAACTGTAGGCACACAGGAGCAAAATGCCCTGAGAAACTTCCTTGAGGTAAATGAAAGCATCATGTACCGTGACGGAGCACGTGATGTGGAAATAGCCGCCTTACCCCTGGATGACTACCGGGTAACGGTAATGGTAGACTATAACTCTCCGGTACTGGGTAGCCAGCACGCTACACTGACTGACATTGCCGATTTCAAAAAAGACATTGCCTCCAGCCGCACCTTTTGCTTTTTGCACGAGCTGGAAATGCTATACAAAAACAACCTTATCAAGGGAGGTGACCTTAATAATGCCATCGTAGTGGTAGATCGTGTGGTAAAGGATGAAGAGCTGGACTACCTGGCCAGTCTTTTTAACAAGCCCAAGGTAGAGGTAAAGAAAGAGGGCATCCTCAACAATGTAGACCTGAGACACAGCAATGAGCCGGCAAGACACAAACTGCTTGATGTAGTAGGTGATCTGGCCCTGGTAGGACGCCCTATCAAAGCCCAGATACTGGCAGCACGCCCAGGCCATGCGGCCAATGTGGCTTTTGCCCGTAAGCTGAAAAGGACCATTAAAAACTCTAAGTCTACTGCGCCTTATTATAACCCGAATGTCAAGCCGGTTATGGATATCAATAAGATCATGCAGATCTTGCCACACCGATATCCCTTCCTGCTTATTGATAAGATCATTCACCTGGATGACACCATGGTATCCGGGATAAAAAACGTAACGCGTAACGAGCCATTCTTTGACGGGCACTTCCCCGGCAACCCTGTAATGCCCGGAGTACTTCAGGTAGAGGCAATGGCTCAGATCGGGGGTATTCTGGTATTGAATACCGTTCCGGATCCGGAAAATTACACCCCTTACTTCCTGGGAATTGACAAATGTAAGTTCCGCCAGATGGTGGTTCCCGGAGACACTTTAAAATTTAAATGCGAGCTGACCGCCCCGATTAAACGTGGTATCGCTCAAATGAATGGTTATGCTTACGTAGGCGATTCCCTTGTTTGCGAAGCCGCTATGACTGCAAGAATTGTTAAAAACCCATGAATCAACCGCTAGCATATATTCACCCTGAAGCAAAAATTGCTCGCAATGTAGTGATAGAGCCTTTCGTGACCATCAGTAAAAATGTGGTGATCGATGAGGGTTCGTGGATTGGCTCCAACGTGACCATCATGGAAGGGGCCCGTATTGGTAAAAATGTTAAGATTTTTCCCGGGGCTGTGGTATCAGCCATTCCTCAGGATTTGAAGTTTGGCGGTGAAGAAACCACTGTGATCGTAGGCGATAATACCGTGATCAGGGAATGCGTAACGCTGAACAGAGGTACTGAGGCTACCAATAAAACTTCCATCGGCAGAGACTGCCTGATCATGGCGTATACGCACGTAGCCCATGACTGTGTGATTGGCAACAACTGTATCCTGGTCAATGCCGTGCAGCTGGCAGGTCATGTCACCATAGATGACTACGCCATTGTAGGTGGTGCTGCGGCTGTTCATCAGTTTGTCAAAATTGGTGCCCATACCATGGTATCCGGTGGTTCTCTGGTAAGAAAAGATGTGCCGCCTTACACCAAAGCAGGACGTGAACCTCTTAGCTATGCCGGTATCAACTCTGTAGGGCTCAGAAGAAGAGGCTACTCCAATGACAAGATCACTGAGATCCAGGAGGTATATCGTTACATCTTCCTGAAAGGACTGAATAACTCCAAAGCCCTGGACCTGCTTGAGCTGGAAATGACACCTTCTAAGGAGAGAGATGAGATCATCAACTTTTTCAGAAACTCTGACAGAGGTGTAATGAAAGGGTATACTGCCCGCTAAACCATGCAGATTTCTGTACAAGGGCTCGGTAAAAAGTATCAGAAAGAGTGGATCTTCAGAAACCTGTCTGAAGAATTCACCACAGATAACAGTTATGCGATTACCGGCCCTAACGGAAGTGGTAAATCTACCCTCTTACAGCTCATGACGAGCTATTTCCCTGCTACTGAGGGAGAAATCACGTACACGAGCCATGGAAAGAACATTCCGGTAGATAAGCAGTATCAGTATCTCGACATCATCACGCCCTATCTGGAAATTATAGAAGAATTTACGCTGAGAGAGTTCCTTTCCTTTCATTTTAAGTTTAAAGAACTGAAAGTAGGGTATACACTTGAAGAGTTTGTAAACAAGGTATACCTGGAGAATGACCTTGACAAAATGATCAAGAACTTCTCCTCGGGGATGAAACAGCGCCTGAAGCTTGGTTTGGCATTTTTTTCTCAATGCCCTATCTGCTTTTTAGATGAACCCACCTCTAACCTGGATGTAAAAGGAGTAGACTGGTATCTGGAAAACGTGGCAGAAGCGGTGAGTGAAAAACTGGTAGTGATCAGCTCAAATCAGAAGTACGAATATGACTTCTGCGAAAAGGTCATTTACATTCCAGATTTCAAGTAACATTTTGGAGGTGTAATTACAATTTCCCCCAATTATTAAGTATAATTGATAATTCAAATATAGAGTGATGATCAGAATAAAAAATTACCTGCTCGCGTTTTCAGCCGTTGCCATAATGTTCACACTAGCATGTGGAGGCGATGACGGACCAAGCGAGCCCACCCCTGAAGAGCAAAGATTAATTGACCTGGCCGGTGATACCGGTGTAACCTGGACAGCCGTTTCTATCACTCAGGACGGTGCTCCTGCCAATGGCTTTGACAACTTCAGTCTTACCCTGAGATCAGGTTCTTCTATGACTTACACTGCCAACAATTCTACTCCACTGATCGCTGCCAGCGGTCCATGGGCGTTCAATAATGGCAATATCAACCAGCTTATATTCAATGGTGATTCTGACAATGTGTTCAACGTGAGTAACCTGAATACAACATCTACACCTGCTACGGTAACGCTGACTGTAAATTTCACCAATCCTAACAGTGGAGCTCCTGCAGGTGCCAGCGGAACATACGTATTGAACCTTCAGGCTAACTAAGGTTGACCCAAGAAATTAAAAAAAGCCTCAACTGAGGCTTTTTTTATGCATTTATGTTTACAGGCTGAAAGCAGTCGCTGCTCGTCATTCACTTTTCATTCACTCGAAATAGCCTTTTTAGATGCCTTAAAACTAATACCGATAAATATCAGCAGCACCCCGAATGTCAGATAGTGTCAATTCGGTATAAAGTTTATGAGACTTGTGTTGACCGGACTGCTTTTACCTCCTGACAGCACAAGTTGCAAGATATTGCACACCACAAAACCAAATCCGGAAATCAGAAACAGCTTGTTCAAAAGGGTCAGTAAATCAATGATCTGAGCAGGCTGGCTCCTGACTTCTTTGTTCAAAAACCTGTCCCTTAACAGGCCGATTAAAAGCACAAAGGCATAGGCAAAAACTATGACCAGCACAGTTTTCATAAAGACATCAGTGTGTCTGTCAAAATCGCTTACATTCAAATTGAATGATTGTTTATCCATAATGTTAATGTTTAAAATAAATACTGGTATTTGCTGAATCTTCACTCTCTGAGAAAGCATGACATGCAGACAGGAGCAATCCCTTCAAAGAAGTGGGACCCTGTATTACTCGCCCCTCTACAACATTTAAAAGGTAAGTGAGCTAAAATATTCAGTAGAATACTCTGGCAGAGATTTATCAGGCAAAAAGAAGGAGTGCGTGATGCCATCGGGCTCTAATACAAAGTAATAGGGCTGGTTAAAACTTTCCTGCTTAAACGGCAAAGGGTCCAGCGTATTCACATACCTTACCCCCGGCAGTTCCTTTTCGAAATTCTTCACCATCACCCGAAAATCCCTCTTTTTAAATGAAGCCAGTACGATAACATTCTCTATGCCCAACTGAGATGAATGGGCACGTAATCTCCTGAACTCTGCCTCATAGCACAGATTGCAATGCTGAGCCCTTATTCTCAGCACCAGCCTGGCAGCAGTTGGCCGCAAAACGCTGTCAGATGCTTCAAAAACAGGATAGAGCACTTTTAAGTGTGGCAATGGCTGCCCCTCTCCGGACTGGAAATAAAACAGATTGGTTTCCAGAAAGCTATTCATATAACTCAGCTTAGCTTTTTCCCGCTCAGTCTTTTCCCGCTCAGCCTCTTCATCCTGTACAGTATGGCAAGCCACCATCAGACAGAATGCTATACCTATCCCCAATACCGCGGGTATGTTCCTATTCATTTTCATAGAACTACTTATCTGGTTTAAGAAATAGTCACACCGCGGGAGACTTCATTTTAAAGAAGAATAACACCGGATTATCCTCCTCATTGATCTCACGAAAGGTTTCCAGCAAGTGTCGATAGGGATCATTCTCCGGGATGTCGCCCGGATCATTGATAAACTCGGGAAAGTGCTCAGAATCTACGTAGTTAACAAAGTACTCTCCGTATTTTGCGTTAACCGGGAAATTGGCGAACATATAGATCATACTGTTTGGAATGATCTTCCATGAGATAATCTCATCCTTTACTTTATCATAATACCTGATAGTTCGGAAGCGATCATAGATATACGAGAAGCTGAAGAATCTCTCAGTCTCGTAAAAGTCAGACAAATGGAAGGCATAACCGTCCAGTGCGGTAAAGCTGTTATGGACCACTCCTTCAGGAATATTCACTTTTCCAAAATCAAGGTAGTACTTTGCCCAGGTAGAGTCTTTTGAAATCTCCAGGACATGGTTATCATAATGCCCGATAAAGTTGAAAGATAAGCGGTCGTGAGCCGTAAGGTAATTGAATTTAATCCGGTCGGAATCACGATAAATCTCATCAAAGGGCAACATATGTGATTTCACGCCTCCCTTGTAATCCGTGATAAACAGGTTATAGCTCACATCCTTCCACCGGGTATTGTAGTCATTATAAATGATATAATTCCCATCAGCCAGTGCTCCCAAATAACGCGCATGCGTGCCATATTTTGTCTCACTTTTAAATTCTCCGCTAAAGGAGTAAGCAAGAATTTTGCGATTAAACTGGTCCAGAATCAGAATAGATTCTGCTTCCGGATCCAATGTGAAATCGGCAATTTTAACATACTCCCCCGGCCCCTTACCTTTCCGGTCTATGGCACTGACGAAATTGCCCTGCAAGTCAAAAATGGTCATTGCCTGAGCCCTCTCATCAAAAATAAAAATGCGGTCTTCGTGCACCCTCATCTTAGTAATTTCAGCAACCAAATGCTCATTGGATAAAGGCACCACAAACAGCGTATCTACATAGGCATCCATTCTCGGACGCCCCTCTTCAAAATCAATTTCAGGATTTACTGAAATCCTTTTTACATGGTCGAAAACAATTCCCTCAGCCTCTCCAATGTCAACTGTACTTTGCACATTGTCATCACAAGCCATAAGCAAGAGAATGCCCGTCAAAAGAATAAAACTCTTCATAAACTAAGTTTTGACGGCAGGGAAGCACCTCAAAAGGCACCTCACTGCCATCACCATCATTTAAAGTTTTGAAAAATTAACCCGCTCCTGTGGTGCATAGAGCTTCACAACAGGAATCGCTTCCTCCTCCACAGCCGGCCACCTCTGCAGCGGCATCCGCCAATATTTCAAAGCCGGTCATCGATATCTTACCGCTCACTTTGGTCAGGCACATTTTAACCTCCGGAGACCAGTCCAGACCCCAAAAATTATCCCAGCCGTCACCAAAGATGCTGTTACTGGTAGCTCCGTCATGATAAATCCCATCACAGGTCTGTGAATTAAGCTGTCCCTGCCCCAGGACGACAACCATCAGGGCTACAGCCCATACATACATTCTTTTTTTCATTTTATTCATTTAAAATCCGCCTACTCTCTTTAAGGGTTTTCGGCTGGTCCCCTTACAGCTGTCTGAAAAACCAATCAGAACTGCAGCACCATTCTGAACAGTCCTTCTTACATCCGTCCTACTCTATTACAAGGTTTTCGGTCCCCTTGGCTCTTCATGTGTTTTGGCAATTACATTCTAATCAGGAAGGTGACCGATCATAAACTGACGGGTAAATTGGTTTTATGGTCCAGACACAGCGGCCTGCGGACCGGGCTATCCTACAGTATGCCTGCATAGGCTCTCAGCCAACTGTCACATCTTATCTACAAGCCATCGATCATCTTCTGCCTGAAGTGTTTATTGGCGATAAGGATCGGATAAAGCGTGATACAATGCGCAAGCTGGTCAGGCACATCGGCAATACAAGGAGCAGGCAAGACACTCTTAAAGTCGTTAGACTTATACAGCTGTTATAAAACGACTCTTAAGGGAGGGAATAAGAATCTGTAGTAGTGGTGGAGCTAAAGTAATCAATAATTCTTATTATCAGAACATTTATACATAAAATATGTTTTTACAATCCTTTACCTGCCTCCATCTCATGCGGAAATACTCGTAATGAAAAGACAATAGCTACGGAACAGCCTGTAATACAGGTACCACTACACTTTCAGGAAATAGCTGGTTTTGCCACGAACTACGAGCTCAAAAATCAACCTGACCAGCCGGAGAAAGGTGAGTCTCCCGATCGAAAAGAACAACACCGCAGAAGGCAGGCTTCTAAGCCAGGTTAACAATGGTAATACCCGCACCACCGCGATCGGCATGTTCATCACGCATCTCCGTGACAGACTTGTAATTTTTGAGATGATTGCGAACTATCTGACGCAGCACACCACTGCCTTTGCCATGAAGTATGTGCAATTCATTGGCTCCGAGTAACAGCGCTTCATCCAGGTATTGATCCAGCCTGGGAATGACCTCCTCAGCCCTGAACCCACGAATATCGAGCTTGTGTGAGAAATCAGCCATCTTCTGGTTAAGAGATACTCCTTTGGCCTCAGCAGTCTGTGTTTCATGCCTGAACTCTTTACGGCTTACCTTTTCAAGTCGGTTCATCTTTACAATAGAGGTCAGCCCTCCTATCGCCAGCTCAGCATCTTTCCCCTTAATGGAAGTCACCCTGGCCACAGTTTCCTGTCCCTTGATTCTCACATAGCTACCGGCCACAATGGCTCCCTCAGCTTTGGTGATGGTCACTTCAGGTGCTTTGGGAGTTGCTGCCCCGGGGGCTGTTTTCTCTTTTAGCTCATCCAGATCCTTTCTCAGAGCTTTTACCGCTTCCTTATCTTCTTTGGCCTGCTTTTCTTTGATCTCCCTGATCACACGCTCAATTTCCTTATTGGCACCTTTGATCAGGTCGGCAGCCTCCGCTTTGGCATTTCTGATAATTCGCTTTTGCTGCTGGTCCAGATGTTCTTTCAGTTCAGCGTACTGCTTTGTGAGCTCATCCAGTTCCTGCTCCTTCTGTCTGATCCGCTTTTCGGCCTTGTCTACCTCATACTTCTGGCTTTCGAGCTGACCCAGCATCTGGTCAAACGACACCTGCTTTACCCCTACTCTTTCCTTGGCCTTCTCCAGGGTAGATTTGGGTAAGCCTATTTTCTGAGCAATCTCCAATGCAAACGAACTCCCCGGCTTTCCTATTTCCAGTTGATATAGTGGCTGAAGGCGCTTGAGGTCGTACTTCATGGCCCCGTTGATCAAACCATGCTGCTTGTCTGCAAACTCTTTCAGGTTGCCATAATGCGTGGTAATCACACCCAGACCTTTAGAATCTTTCAGCTCACTGAGTATGGACTCTGCAATGGCCCCGCCAAACTGAGGTTCTGTACCCGTGCCGAACTCATCAATTAAAAACAAAGTACCCTTGTTTACATGGGCCAGCAGATTTTTCATGTTCAGCAAATGAGAGCTGTAGGTACTCAGGTCATTCTCAATAGACTGCTCATCTCCAATATCGATGAAAAGGTCACGGAAGAGCCCAAATTCTGATTCCTCGTCAACCGGCACCAGCATACCACACTGGAACATATACTGCAACAGTCCCACAGTCTTGAGGCATACACTCTTACCCCCTGCATTGGGGCCTGAAATAAGCAGAACCCGGTTATGGGAATCCAGACGAATATTAAGCGGCACCACTTCCTTATTCTGCTCCTTATGTGCCAACAGCAGGATCGGGTGGCGTGCATTGGTCCAGTCAAAGCCTTTTTGCGATTTCCAAGCCGGCTTGATCGCTTCAATTTCTATCGAAAAACGTGCTTTCGCCCGGATGAAATCGATCAGTCCCAAAAACTGAACTACTCCCGAGAGATTTTCAATTTCAGGTCGTAGCAGGTCGGTCAACTCGGTGAGGATGCGAATCACTTCCCGCTTCTCAGCATACTGTAGTTCGCGTACTTCATTGTTGATCTCCAGTACTTCACCAGGCTCCAGATAAACCGTCTGACCAGTGGCAGATTCTCCGTGCACGAAGCCGCGGATTCTGCGCTTGTGCTCGGCCAGCACCGGTATTACCATACGACCATCGCGGATGGTAATATTGACGTCATCCGGAGTGAAGCCTTCCTTCTGTGCTCGTTTCAATACACCGTCCAACACTTTTCGCAATCTTCGCTGCTCCTGTTCAATTCCTTTTCTTATCTCAAATAACAGGTCGCTGGCATGGTCATGTAGTTTCCCGCGATCGTCAAAGCGCTTGTCGAGCTTCCACAACAAATCATCATCAAACAAAATAGGGTGTGTGAGCTGCGACAGCTCGGGATAGTCTTCATGATGGGTTCTGAAGAAATCAAGGCATTTGTCAAGCGTCTTGAAGGTGAGGATCAGATTAAAAAACTCTTCCTCAATCAGATAGGTATTCTCAATCTCCGCCTTTTTCAGGTAAGGAGTAATGTCCAGGTAATTGGAATTGGGAAAAAGCTCCCCAGCCTGAATAATCTTAACAAACTCATCTGTTTGTAAGAGCCATTTCTCAATGGACTTCTGATCTTTTGAATATTTGATCTTACGGACAAACTGTTGCCCCAAAGAGCTCTCACAAGCTTCGTTGAGTAAGGTCCTTATCTTATCAAAACCCAGTTTTTGTTCTAAATTCTGCGGATAGAGCATTGGTGAGTCCGGGCTATTTGTGCCCGGTTTCCTTGATTTGTTGACGTACTTTCAGGCTATCAATCACAGCATCCGTGATATAGAGTGCTTCTCTGGGATGGAGCAGGTAATACTGATAGCTGGTAATATAAGTGAGGCTGTCTACCTCATGTTTTTCGAAGATACTTTTCTCAAGTTCTGAAAAAAGATTCAGCGAGCTGTCGTTGCTCAGGGTGAGTGTAGCTACCCTGCCTTCTGCCAGACGCATCTCTATCAGCAGTGAGACCATCTTTTCTTTAGACAGAATATTTTCAGGCACTTCCTCTCCTTTACCACAGGAAAAAAGCGACAAGGCTACCACTAGTACCAAAACCTTTTTTATGACTGAAACGTCCATTTAATTTTCGACAGCAATTCGTGAAAACAGATTGTAAAGGTACATCAATAAAATTTATGCCAGACCCTGCGGAATTAACGATTTTTAAGATTTTGAGGGTGTGACAGACGTAAATAAATGATATTTTAGGCGCTTCATTATGCAGCACATCATTTCCAAGCTCAGGAAGTACGAAATTCAGATAAGAAAGGCGATTAATTCACGCATGCAGGGTGATTTTCACTCCATCTTTAAAGGAGCTGGTCTTGAGTTTGACGGTGTGAGAGAATACGTCTATGGCGATGATACCAGAAACATTGACTGGAATGTATCTGCCAAAGGCCTGGGAACCTTCGTAAAAACCTTTAAAGAAGAGAAAGAGCAGTCTGTTTACTTTCTTCTCGATGTGAGTGCTTCACAGGAGATAGGTAACCCCGGTGCTCAAAAAGTGGATATCGGTAAAGAAATCTGTGGTGTTTTGACGCTCTCTGCTTTGAAAGAGTCAAGCAAGGTGGGCCTGATTTGCTATTCTGATCTAAAAGAGAAGTATGTAAAATCGGGCAAGGGCACCAAGCATGGTTATCATATCATCAACGAGCTCTTTAATCTCAAGCCTCAAAGCACAAAGACCAACCTCAATGCTGCCATTCTCTTTACGCTGGAGATTGTGAAGAAGCGCAGTGTGGTCATTGTCATTTCTGATTTTATAGACGAAGGCTACGAAAAAAATCTGCGTACGCTGGCCAAAAGACATGATGTGGTGGCCATACACCTGAAAGATGACCGGGAGACTAATCTGCCGAACCTGGGTATTGTTCCTGTCTTTGACAAGGAAAGCAGGAAAACCATTTGGGTGAACACCTCGTCTTCAGAATTCAGAAAGAAGCTGGAAACCCGCTACTCACAAGGACGCGGAGAACTGGAAAAATTCAGTCGGAAAAATGAGATTAATTACCTGGAAATCAACACAAAGGACAATTACGTACCGCAGCTTATCAAACTTTTCAAACTCAGAAATAAGACTTTAAAAAGTGTTTAGGTTGTTGCGATCAGTACTCAGTATTTTCCTTTTGATTTCAACACTGACCCTTCAGGCTCAGGAGCTGAAACCCCGTGGCTATTTTCTCAAAGACAGTGTTAAGGTAGGTGAGGTAGTACCCTTTACCTTCAGCTATAAAGACCGGAAGAACCGCCCGGTGATTTTCCCGGATTCATTGTATGATTTCGCTCCCTTTGAGCTGGTTAGTAAAGACTACTACGATACTCAGTCTGACAGTATTAACAGCATAGACAGTGCGGTTTATTATCTCACTACTTTTGAAATTGACCTGGTTCAGAAGCTTTCTCTGCCGGTTTTCCTGGTAAACGCGGGAGACAGTCTGCCACTTTACAGCGACCCCGATTCTATTAAACTTCAGGAGGTAGTTACCCAGATGCCCGATTCCGTGGACCTGGTTGAGACCACCCATTACCAGCCTGTTTCTACCCAGTTCAACTACCCTTACTTTATTATCGCCCTGTTTGCCCTGGGCTTTATCGCGCTCGTTGTACTCATCATCTGGGGCAGGACCATTCGCAAGAAAATCAAACTGTATCGCCTGAAGAAGAAGCTCGAAAAGTTCAGAATGGGCTTTGAACAGGAAATAGGGCAGCTGGGAGACCAACCCGGTAAGCCGGAAATTGAGGCTGTGCTCAAATACTGGAAAACCTTTATGGAAGGCCTGGACAGGATTCCCTACAGAAGGCTGACCACCAAAGAGATTGTACTGATACACGAGAATAAGAGCCTGGAAGAAACGCTTAAGTCCATTGATCGTAGTATCTACAGTCAAATGGCCGTATCAGCGCTGCAGAATGACTTTGAGTTCCTGATGGACTACTCAGTAGACCGTTATAACCACATTACGGAGGAGATTAAAAATGCTTGACGAGACGGTATATAAATGGTACTCACCAGAATGGTTTCTGCCTTCTGCTTTCAGGTCTTTTGACTGGGAGTTTGTGTTTTTCCTCTATGCCATTCCCGCAGTATTGCTCATCTTCCTGCTCAAATGGTTGCTGGGAACACAGATTAAGCAAAAGGTGGCGGTGGCTCTTCCAAAAAAGGAAATAGGCACCAGCTGGACCAGCTACCTGCGCATTATCCCAAACGTATTACTGGCCCTGGCCATGATGCTGATGATTGTGGCTATGGCCCGCCCACAGCGAACCAATGAGCAGGTAGAACAATGGACCGAAGGTATTGACATCATGCTGGTGGTGGATATCTCTGAGTCTATGCAGATTGAAGACTTCAAACCCAATCGTCTGGAGGCTGCCAAAAGAACGGCACGTGACTTTATCAAGGGCCGTTTTCAGGACCGAATAGGTATTGTGATTTTTTCAGGAGATGCTTATTCGCTATCTCCTCTTACCACAGATTATGACCTCCTCTACAAGTTCATTGATGAAGACATAGACTTCAACAGAATTGAAAACAGGGGTACCGCCATCGGAAGTGCCATTGCCACAGGTACCAATCGTATGCGCGACTCAGAAGCAGCCTCCAAGGTGATGATCTTACTGTCTGACGGAGACAATACGGCCGGTAATATTGACCCGATTACGGCTGCTGAGCTGGCTGCTGCCTACGGTATCAAGATCTACTCCATCGGTATTGGCAAAGAGGGCAAGGTACCCTATGGCAAAGACTTCTTCGGCCGACCTCAATATGTAGATAATACCCTGGACGAGACCAATCTGCGCGAGATCGCCCGCATCGGTGAAGGACAATTTTACAGAGTATCTGACAACGCAGCTCTGGCCAATGTTTTCGGCCTGATAGATGAATACGAAAAAGCGGAGATCAAGGAGACCCGCTATAAAAACACGACTGATTTCTACCCTATCTACCTGAGCTGGGGCATTGTATTCCTGCTGCTGTTTCTGCTTTCAAAGAGCACTTTTGTCAGCAATGTGCTTGAAGACTAACTCACAAGCAGCTTTCTTTGTAACGAAAACTTAATCAAAGGATAAGCCCAACGGCTGTTTTCACTTTTGATTAATTCAGAAATTCACCTAACACTTTTACCGGACGCCTTGAAAACGATCTTTCTCCTTTTCCTGATTGCTCTGTGTACCCCATTACAGGCACAGGAGTATTTCCAAAACGACATTAAGCTTCACAACATCGAAGACAAGTATCTCCTGAAAGCCATCAGACAGCTGATCCGTTCGGAATCACTGGTGGATCAGGATTTTCAAAACGGCCGTGGCTATCTACTGGTAAAAAAGAAAAGCATGGCTTCAGACAGTAGCTGGTACCAATATGAGATGTCGGTTCAGTACGCAGCCATTGATGTAGAAAATGATGTGCTTTTTCCCGAGTACTATGGATTTGTAGATAAGCGCATCGTCATGTTCTTTCTGGATGACTCGGCCCATTTCAAATATAAAACAGGTCAGAAAACAGCCTTTCTGAAAAAGCTGGAAAAGTACCTGGCTCCCAAAGAGCCTGTGAAGAAAATGGTCAATGGAAAAATGGTGAAAGACAAGGATTTCAGGCCCGGCAACAAGTACAACACCAACCCCAAGAAGGTGACGCTGCGTTATCGGCACAATGATCTGCCCCTGATCTTAAGCGAATACCTTTAGCCTCAGAAGGTAATGGTCAGGCCTATAGTTCCGGGAGCCAGTTGCACAGCTTCCAGGATTTTATTGAGCTGAGCCCCTTTACTCTGCAGCGCTGTATAAAGAATCAGGTCAAAGGCCAGCAGGAACCCACCCTGCAGAATGAGAGAGCGGCCATAGCCATCCAGAATATCGAACTTATTGGTGCGCGTTTTGGCCATTTCTTTCATCAGAAAACCGCCTGTGATATAAGCCACATCCAACCCTGCATTCAGCAACAGAATTTTGCCCATGCGGTGGTATTCACTTACAGATTCTGCCAGATTGAGAGCAGCCGGATCGGTGATAAGAGAATGCCTGAGCCCGGGAACGGCCAAAGCCAGATTCACCAGGTTCCAGTAGATATTCATGCGATAGAAATGCCCATCGCTTCCCGAAGCATTACGCGTAAGAAAAGCATTGACCCCGATGTTTCCCAGCGCCCAGCTACCCAGCACCAGCATGCCGGTCTTGTTTACATGAAGGCGTTCGGTATTGAATTGTAACAGATCGGAACTTTGCCCCATTACCTGAAAGGTGACAAAGCACAGAATAAGAGTTAGTAAGAGTGTTTTTTTCATTAGCCAAGCACTGAGTAGCCAAAGCCCTCAAGCACAAAGTTGAAAAGACGCAAGCTGAAAAGAATCAGCGCGATTCCGACCACTCTATTCATGATTTTCATAAAGCGCGGTGTTACGATCTGACTCAGCTTCATTGCGAAGTACGATTTGAGTACATCTGTGGTGAGCACTGTGGCTATGAGCGTAACAAAGAAGACGAGGGTCTGGTTTTCAGAAAACTGGAAGTCAAGTGAAATTTTAGTCATGATCCCTATCCAGAAGAACAGTACGAAAGGGTTGACCCCATTGAGGAAAAAGCCTTTCAGAATCTGCTGAAACCACTTACTACTCTCTTCATGAGCCTGTTTAGCCCCCTTTACCGGCACAGGCTTAAGCATGTACACCAACCCGAAACCGAGCATAATAAGCCCCCCGATACCTCCGAGCCACATGTTAAAGCTGGGGTTTTCTGTAAGCCGGGAAATACCAAAGTAGGTAATGAAAATATAGAAGCTATCGCTGAGGGCGATACCCACTGCCATGAAAATACCGGCTTTAAAGCCCTTTTCAATACTGTTCTGGATCAATGCAAAAAACACTGGTCCAATCAGTACACTGAGCAAAAGCCCAAACAGGAATCCGTTCCAAATAGAAATCATGCAGCTAGCTTAACGGAGCTTCCTTTCCAACAAAACTGAGCCAGCTATCGAGCTTTTCTTTTTTGAGCACTCTGGGGAATTTAGACTGGCCTCCCTCTTTGCCCTGGGCACGCATCCAGTCGTAAAAGGTCTCAGAAGGCAACACATCTACCAGCACATTTTTCAGAGCATGTTGGCGCTCCACAGCATAGTCATCATTCAGCTCTTTTAAATGATGATCCACGCGCTCTTTGAGTGCTTCCGAGTCCACAGGATCATCCGACCCCACAAACCAGTGATGGGAGAAGAGGCTGCCATCAGGGATACCGGCTACAGTGAATTCTTTGACACAGATGTTGAGTTCTTCAGAAGCCAGTTCTATGGCATTGTTCATATTATCTACCGACAGATGCTCTCCGCAAAGGCTGAGGAAATGTTTCGTGCGGCCTGTAATGATGATTTCTGAGCTGCGCTTATTCACAAACTTGATGGTATCACCGATCTGATATCGCCAGGCACCGGCACAGGTAGAAATCAGCAGCGCATAGTCCTGCCCCTCTTCCACCTCATCTATCATCAGGGTTTCCGGGTTTTCCACCATCACCCCGTCCTCATCAAAGTTGCGTTCGTTAAAAGGCACAAACTCATAGAAGATACCATTGTTGAGTACCAGCTTCATCGACCTGGTATCGGGATCGGCCTGAAAAGCCAGGAAGCCCTCAGAGGCCAGGTAAGTTTCTATGTAATGCACTGGGCGCCCGAGCAGCTTATCAAAACCTTTGCGGTAGGGTTCAAATGATACGCCTCCGTGCACAAAAGCTTCCAGGTTGGGCCAGATTTCGTGAATATCTGAAACGCCATATCGCTCAATAATCTTTTCCAGAAGAATGGTCATCCAGGCAGGTACGCCCACAATCATACCAATATTCCATTTGGGAGCAGACTCCACAATCTCTTCCAGCTTGGTAGCCCAGTCTTTCTGCTTTTTGATCTTGGGAGTAGGTCTTGAAAAACCCTGCACCCAGATAGGTAGCTGCCCGGTGGTGATACCGCTCAGGTCACCATAGTAGTAATTGCCTGAAAAATTCAGTGAAGTACTCCCTCCCAGCATCAGCATACCCGACTGGAAAAACTTATCGGGCAGATCATACTTGGAAAGGGTGTAGATATGTCTCGTTCCCGTTTTTCTGATCTGACGGATCATATCTTTGGTAACCGGAATATATTTTGAGGCGGCTCCTGAAGTACCCGAGCTCAGAGCAAAATATTTGGTTTTGCCAGGCCAGCAAACATCAGCTTCTCCCTCCCTGCTTTTGTGCCACCAGTCGGCATTCATCTTCTCATAATCGCAAACCGGCACTTCTGATTTAAAGGCCCTGAAAAAATCGTGTCCGCCAAAGCTGCGAAACTCTTCCAGTATGTCGAAGAATTTATGAGCCCTGCCAAACTGGGTGTTACGGGCACTGATCAGGAGTTTTGAGAGCTCCTTCTTTTGTAGTTCGTATGATGAAGTATAGTCCTGTTCCAGGGTCTCTCTCAATTTGATCCCCTTCTTCAGTATTGTTCCGATTATTGGCATGAATTCAATTTACTCCTGTACTCAATTTTTCCTCTTCCAGCCTTTACCGTTTTAATTTCCACTAACTTTGGACGGCAACCTCGCATGCAAAGATAACACAAAACAAAACGCGAAAATAAGTTCTGCGAAATGAGCATTGAGCACAAGATTATCGAGTACCGGCAAAAGCTGGAAAAATACGACACTCGCCTTATCGCTGTGAGTAAGACTAAGCCAAATGAAGATTTGTTACAGGCCTATAATGCCGGACAGCGCGATTTTGGTGAAAATAAAGTACAGGAGCTGGCCAGGAAGGCAGAAGAGCTGCCACAGGATATCAACTGGCACATGATTGGCCACCTGCAGAGAAACAAAGTAAAATACATAGCGCCTTTTGTGGCACTGATCCATTCAATAGACAGTTCCCGGCTGGCAGCAGAAGTGAACAAGCAGGCACTTAGAAATGAGCGAAAGATAGCCTGCCTGCTACAGGTATATATAGCCGATGAGGAAACGAAATTTGGTTTCTCAGAGGAAGAGCTGCTGGATTTTCTGAAGTCAGACCAATTCAGTGAGCTCACCCATATTGAGATTAAGGGACTGATGGGCATGGCCACCAACACAGATGATCAGGCTCAGATCAGAAGTGAGTTCGCCAGCCTCAAACGCATTGCAGACAGGATTTCGGCAGAAGTAGACTCAGACCGCGTTTCTATGGAAGAGCTGTCAATGGGAATGACCAGCGACTACGAAATAGCCTGTGAAGAAGGCAGTACCATGGTTCGCATCGGTAGTGCTATCTTCGGCAGCAGAAACTATCCCCCCACACAAACCACAGCACCATGACAGCAAAAACGGTATTGATCACAGCAGGTATTTTAGGAGCGATTTCGGTAGGCATAGGTGCCTTTGGCGCACATGGCCTACAAGACACCCTGACGGCAAACGGCAGAATGGACACTTTCGAAACAGCTGTAAAGTACCAGTTCTACCATACCCTGGCCTTATTCCTGCTGGGCATTTTGATGATGAGCTCCGATCAAAACTACTTCAACTACGCAGCTTATGCCTTTATAGCAGGTATTTTGATTTTCAGTGGTTCGCTTTACACACTCTCACTTACCAATATCACCAAGCTCGGAGCAATCACCCCGATAGGTGGACTTGGATTTATTCTGGGGTGGATCTTTCTGGTATTGGGGGTATCAAAGGGATTGTAAGCCGGCATCAAAACCGGGGATTATTGACTGATGAAAGTCAGTCAACGGCTATTCCTCTACCTCCACGGTGCCTCCATAGAACTTTTTATGGAAATTGACGAGGTAGAGCTCTTTACTGGCCCGGGTAATGGCTGTGTAAAGCCAGCGGACATAATCCTGATCGATCATGTCATCATTGAGATAGCCCTGATCTACAAATACTGCTTCCCACTGTCCACCCTGAGATTTATGACAGGTAAGGGCATAGGCAAACTTGACCTGCAATGCATTGAGATAGGGATCTTTCCTGATGCTGCGAATGCGCTCCGTTTTGGAGGCAATGTCCAGGTAGTCCTCCGAAACCTGGTTGTATAAGTTGCGATAGGCTTCGTTGTTGAGTGAAGCTTCAGGAGAATACAGCGTATCCAGAATCACCTTGGCCTCAAAAGGCTCATGATCAGGATAATCCACCAACTGCACATCCAGCGTGGCAAAACGCAAGTCGTAGTATTCTTCAAAGCGCACGATCTTAAGTACCTCTACAAAGTCACCATTGGCCAGAAAACCACCGGGTACATTCTCAGGCATATAGTGATAATTATTTCTCACAATCATGAGAATATCTCCGGCCTCGAGCTCATCTTCCCGGTGTTGTAGTGCCCTGCGTATGTACTGGTTGTACTGCACCGCATTTTTGTTGGAACGACAGACCACTACGGTATTCTCGACACCATACTTATCGTAGGCATATCGCAGGCCGTCTTCCAGCCGTTCTCCGGTCATTTTAAACACATCTTTAAACCTGCTGGTGGCAAAGCGGATTTCAAATTTCTCCTTCCCGAGCTCATACCGCAGGTTGGTGGCATTGAAAAGAATACCGGAGGACTCTTCCTGCCGCATCACCTCTGTAAGCTCCACCATGCCGGCATCCATCTTAAAGGTAGATTTCAGATAGTCTACCTCGAGGGCAGGGCTCTCGGTACTTCCTACCGGGGGTAGCTGGGCCACGTCTCCGATAAAGAGTAATCGGTTCCCCTCTTTCTCAAACACATAGTCGATAAGTTCAGAAAGCAGGCCTTGCCGGCCAAAGTCTGATTTGTCTGAAAGCATAGAGGCCTCGTCTACAATAAAAAGTGTGTTTTTGTGGTAGTTCTTTTGTCTTCGAAAGGTCAGGTCGCCACCGGGGTCAGAGGTTTGCTGAAATACTTTTTTGTGAATAGTAAAGGCTGTTCTTTTAGAATAAGCAGACATTACTTTAGCAGCCCTCCCTGTGGGGGCCATTAATACATAGCGGTAATTGAAATAGGGCAACATCTGCACAATGGCACTGATCACGGTAGTTTTACCGGTACCGGCATAGCCCCTGATAAGCATGGTAGGCTTATACAAATCTTCCTTAAGAAGAAAGTCATCAAAACGATTGAACAGGGACCTTTGTCCCCGGGTGGCTTCAAAAGGAAATTTTGATCTTAATATTTCAGATGGCCTGGCCAATATCAGCTTTGTTTTCTTCGGGCCAGATCTTCCGGAAAAATCGTAGCCATAGTCGTTGTGGCCTTCGCAATCAGTGTTTTCTCATCGCCTCTATGGCACCACACTTCTGCCTCGCAAAAGTTGAGCTTTCTCCCCTGCTTCACTACATAGCCAATGGCATGGAGCCGATCTCCTTTACCCGGACTGAAATAGGAAATCTTGATTTCACCTGTCACCACATGATGATCTTCCGGTACGGTGGTATAAGCAGCAAAGCCTGCCACAATATCCGCGACCGTGGCAGTCACGCCCCCATGCACCAGTCCTGTCTGCTGCTGATGATCCTGGGTCAAATCCAGCCAGCCTTCCGTACGGCCGGCCTCAATCACTTTCAGATCAAACCCCACGAGCTTCATAAAATACTGACGCTCTAAAAACTTCTCTACCCGTGACTTGAAGTCCGGATTAAACACTTTAATCATCCTTGAGTATTTTGCACAAAGATATTGATTTGACCATCACCCGACATGAGTGAACTGAATGAAAAAGTAAAAGCACTTTACGGCCATAAATTGCGTGTGCGGGTATGTGGCATTTGTATTGAAGAAGGCAGGATTCTTCTGGTCCATCACAAGGGGCTGGGCCATGACAATTCCCTTTGGGCTCCACCCGGTGGGGGCATGGATTACGGAGAGGATGCCGAGCAGGCTTTAAAGCGTGAATTCCTTGAAGAAACAGGCCTTGAAATCAGTCTAGAAAGGTTTTTGTTCGTCCATGAATACCTGGATCCCCCCTTGCATGGGATAGAGCTTTTCTTCGAGGTAAAGCGTACGGGAGGACTGCTGAAAAAGGGATATGACCCTGAGATGAGTAAGGAGGATCAGGTCATTACCGAAACCGGGTTCAAAGACCTACAGGCACTCAAAAGTCAAGCACCTCATTCGCTACACTATGTGCTACAGCAAATTAATAGCACAAATAGCATTTTAAATCAATCGGGCTATTTCAAATTTCATTAGAAACCCGTAAACTAGCAATTCGATTTATTATGGTTTACCTAATAAAATAGTTATCATTGCAAGAAATCAACCTTTAAAATGAACCTGACTAAAATATTAACCGCAGTCATCTTTACCGGAGCCCTTGGTGTGGGATATCTTCTTTATGACAGCATCAACTCTACTATCGAAGAAGCCAAAGAGATAAAAAGAGTAGAAGATATGGTAAAGGCCAAACTGGGCATGATCCGTGACGCGCAGATCGCTTATCAAGGTAACTATGGTGACTATGCTGACACCTGGGAAAAACTGATCGCCTACGTAGACACAGGTAAAATCTGGTTGATTCAAAGAACTGAAAAAATTACGATGCTGGCCTATGGTGCTGAGAAGTCTGAGTTTTTCTATGACACCCTCGGTTTCAAAGCTGTAAGAGACTCTCTCTTCAAGCCTCAGAAATATCCTGATTTTGATCCTATGAAACTTCCTGAGCTGCCACATGCTCCAGGTAAGTATTTCTCACTGTATGCCAAAGATTCTGTAAGATCTGGCGTGAACGTAGACTACATTGAAGTAGTAGATACCTTCCCATTTGATATCTCTCGTACTGAAGATGCTGAAATCGACAACAGAAGACCTCTGAGATTCGGCTCAAGAACTGAGATTACTACCGCAGGTAACTGGCAATAAGCCCGGTGAAGACGGAAGCAAGACAAAAAGCAATAAGCATAAAAGACGAAAGGCTTGATGTTGATCACATAGATCACTATCTCCTTTCGTTTTTTATTGGTACCTCTTCGTGCGAAATCTGTATCTACGATGATCGCAAGAAAAGAGTGGTACTGTTTGAATCTATCCCTTTAGATCAGGATAAAACCCTGCTCGAAAACCTGAAGGAGATTCACCATGAGCATATACTGATTTCTGCAGGTTTCTGGAAGTCGGTGATCATCACACTGCGCAACCATAGCTTTGCTCAGGTTCCGAACGATCTGTATTCGGGTGACTACGCTTATGACTATATCAAGCTGAACGCCCACACCGATCCACTGAAGGAGAAATATGTTTCTACCTTAGACGAAACTCAGGGTTGCACCACCGTTTTTTCCGTACCACAGGAGCTCATTCGATGGATAGACGGCAAGTACCCCAAACCCAGCATAGTCTTCAGGCATGAAAGCGCTAATTTCTTAAAAACACTCACCAGTCAGGTAAGAAAAGACAAGGAAGAACTCTTTGTAAACCTGACGGGAGATGACATGTTACTGGCCGGCTTTAAGGATGGTCAATTGTCTATCTACAACCAGTTTAAGCTGCAAACTGCCCAGCAACTGGCCAAAATGATACTTCTTGCCATTAAGCAGTTTTCAGAAAACGGGCAATCTACACCTATTACCTTATGGGGCACTCAGGAAGCCGTAAAGCTGTACGAACCCACGCTGAGGAAGTTCTTTAAGCATCTGAAATACGGAGAAAGACCTAAGGGTATTCGCATGAGCCACGACTTCGATACCTTAAGAGAGTACGAGTACTTTGACGTATTTGCCTCTTACCAGTAGTTCAGATTTTTCCTCTATCTTTCAAAAAAAGGTTGACCATGAAAAGAATTGCCATTTTTCCCGGTTCTTTTGACCCCTTTACCAATGGACACCACGATATCGTAATGCGTGGTCTGAAAGTATTTGATGAGATTGTGATTGGTATTGGCTACAATAGTCAAAAACAAAACCGGTATTTCAGCATTGAGGAAACAGAGGAAAAAATCAACCTGACCTTTAAAGATGAGCCCAATATATCGGTGATGGTATACAATGAGCTCACCGCTACCCTGGCCCAAAAAGTGGGCGCCCGCTATATACTCAGGGGCTTGAGAAATACGACTGACTTTGAGTATGAAAACAGCATCTCGCAGGTAAACCGCTATATAAACGAAGATCTGGAAACCTTCTTTCTGATCACCTCACCCGAATTTGCATCCATCAGCTCAACTATTATCCGTGAAGTGCATAAGTATGGAGGATCAGTAGATCACTTTCTGCCCTATAAACTCTGATCGGGCACCTGCTGCTTTTTTCTGAATTTCTTGTAGACATGTTGAATAGACCGATAGGCACTGTAGAGGGCTACGTCTATTTCTTTCCTGTTCATCCACTTTACCAGTTCTATGCCTTCTTCCAGCTGAGGTCTCATCTCACTGTCGTCTTCACAGGTCATTTCATACCAGGAGGTTTTTTTCAGGATGCTCTTGCCTCCCTGCACATAGGTATGCCAGGTGTTGCACACTTTGTTTCCGGGGGTAACCTTAATATTACACTCCTCTTCCACCTCGCGTTTGGCTCCCAGCACAGTGGATTCATCTCCTCCTTCAAGCTTGCCTTTCGGAAAGTCCCATTTTCCCAGTCGGTGGATCATCAGTACTTTCCCGTCCCTGTAAACCACTCCTCCTGCAGCCTTAATGATCTTAAAAGAGCTCTTAATCAGCCCCACAGAAGCCTCGTAATCAGGAGAGATCAGTGTAACCGTATCGAGGTCTTTAAGCTTTTTATTATGAAGAATGAAAAGTATGGATTTTACAATAGCCTGCGTGGCATTCAGGATGAGTACCTGTCCCTTGAGTTTGTTCTCCCGGATCAGCAGGTCATCTGTATCAATCACTACATCGAACGCTCCGCGATCTCCCACCTCTTCTTCCCGTTTTATTCGCAACGGTGTGTCCTTGATGTATATCCTCATTGGGATTGAAATTTTGACCAATATCAAAATTTTTTTTGAACATGTCTATCACGGACCAGAAGAGATTTATTAGAAAAAAAATCTTGTAAATTCGCGCCAGTATATCCTTGGAATTATGAAAGACATAGCCCTGAAAGTTGCTTCAGATCTCTTGCAGATCAAAGCCATAAAGCTTAACAAAGACAACCCTTTTACCTGGAGTTCCGGCTGGAAGTCTCCTATCTATTGCGACAACCGGCTTTCACTTTCATATCCGGAAATCAGAACACAGATTAAAAACGCGCTGGCTGAAGCTGCCAAAATCAAATACCCCGGGCTCGAAGCGATAGCAGGTGTTGCCACAGCCGGTATACCTCAGGGCGCACTGCTGGCCGATGCGCTGGATGTACCCTTCGTGTATGTACGTGCCAAGGCAAAGGGGCATGGTATGGAAAACCTGATTGAAGGCAAGGTTAGCCCCGGACAAAAAGTAGTACTGGTAGAAGATCTTGTTTCTACCGGTGGTAGTTCACTGAAAGCCGCAGAAGCCCTGAAAAAAGCAGGAATGGAAGTGATGGGAATGCTGGCCATATTCACTTATGGTTTCCCTCTGGCGGCCAAAAACTTCGAGGATGCCGGTATTCTATTGCACTGCCTGAGTGATTACTCTACCATGTTGCAGATCGCGATCGGTCAGGGTTATATCACAGAAAAAGATGTTGAGTCGCTGGAGCAATGGCGCAGTGATCCTTCTACCTGGGAAGGGTAGATCAGTATTAGTCAATGGGCGCTAGTTGACAGTCCATAGTCAGTGGATTATGGCCCATTGCCTTGCCTGAAGCACTAGAATTTTTCCTCTACTCCCAGACCAAACAGGGCGAAGTCGTATTTGACAGGATCCTCAGGGTCCAGTTCGCGAAGGCTGGCGGTAAGTTCAAGAGCCGTCAGCCAGTCGGTTTGCTTTCTTTGAATCAGTCCCAGTTTGCGGGCTACCCTGTCAACGTGCAGGTCGCAGGGACAAACGAGCTGAGCAGGACTGATCTGATGCCAGATACCGAAATCCACACCTTTGTCATCTTTTCTGGCCATCCATCGCAGGAACATATTCAGTCGTTTACAAGCTGATTTACGGGCGGGTGTGGCAATGTGCTTTCGGGTGCGTTGCGGAGCATCAGGCAGCTCAAAAAAAGTATCGTGAAAGCCTTTGAGCCCTGTTTCTACAGTTTGTGCATCAGGAGCCAGCCTGGCCGCAAAGGCAGCTTCCAGTGAATCGTGTTTTTGATAAAACTGTTTGAGAAACTCAATGAAATAGAGTGTATCCGTAGCATTAAAAGTGCGATGCTTAAACTTTTCGAAAGGCCTGAGCTCCTGATCGCTGTGGTTCAGTATGAAATCATGGGGAGCATTATCCATCATTTCAAAAAGGGTCCGACACTTATTGATGATCGTCACTCTTTGCCCCCAGGCCAGTACGGAAGCCCAAAAACCAGTGATTTCTATATCCTGCTTTTTCGAAAAACTATGAGGAATGACTATCGGATCATTTTCTATAAACCCGGGCTGATTGTATTCCTCAACTTTTAGATCCAGAAACTCTTTTAGATTATTGTCAGCCACTCCCTCCTGTTTTGGGTCAACACTATTTGCATACTGCAAGTTAATGGTGACCCCGGATGTTTCTGAAGCTTCCCCTACTTTTAATTCTGATGACCCACTGGCTAATCTTCTCCTGTCACCCTGATATGGGCTCCCTGAGCGACCTGTAATCTAATGCCCGGACCTGATGTTTTTACTTCCTCTTTGATATTCAATTCTCCTGACTGAATAGTCAGACCCGTGATTACGTTGACGTTCTGACCCGAAATGTTAATTCTCTTTACCGTAGAACTACCTGATGTAAACACTACATCTACCCCCTTGATGTGTACAATAGTATTCTCGCATGGGACATCCCCACCGGGAGTCCCTCCTTCGGTAGTTGACCAGGTAGCAGGGTCATTCCAGTCACCGGATGCTACAGCCCATAACTCTGTCTCGCATACAATATCCGGTGAAGAGAGACAAAGACTAAAACTGCCTCTGTAAATGGGATGCGAATCATAGCTGCCAACCGTGACATAGTATCGCTGATTGGCCGGTAAGTCAGTAAAGTCCAATTCCACCATACCCGCACCTGAAGAATTGTCTATCTGTGCCTCTATATTGCCCTCCTGGTTCAATACCACCATCCTTGCTCTGCCCAGTGAACCCGTTGCGGATAGATCAAGTTGCAGCGTAAAGTCTCCTCCGGTAAGTGTATTCCACTCAAACCACACATTGTTGGCAATGGAGAAACTTAAACCATCATCAGCTGTCGCCCATCGGTTAGTCAACAACTGCGGATTTTCGCAGTTGTTAATCTGACTGGTTAAGTCCAATGCACCCACCTTATGGTCAAATGATGCTTTATCTGTAAGGCAGAGACTAAAAATCCCCCTGCGAAGAATATGCGTGTGCGTACTTCCCACGGTGAGGTAATATATTTTATCGGAATCCAAATCGGTTGCAGAGAACTCAATGGACCCTTCTCCGGAACTGTGATAGGCTTCGGCCAACACCTCATCCTTATCATTCAACAGCATCATTCTGGCATCATTAATCGAACCAACCGCACTTAAATCCAGGGTAACCGTGACACTACCACTTTCAGGAGCCACAAAATCGAACCACACATTGTTGTAAATGCTGATACCCGTAGGATTATCGGTTGTCGCCCATCGATTAGTGTAAGTAGTCGGGTTTGCACAATTGTTTATCAGTTCAGGCGGAATGCGTTCAGCTCCCTCTTTATAATCAAATGTGGCTTCATCGGTGAGGCAGAGACTAAAAATCCCCCTGCGAAGAATATGGGTGTGCGTACTTCCCACGGTGAGATAATATCTTTTATCGGAATCCAAATTGGTCACGGAGAACTCAATGGACCCTTCTCCGTAAGTGTGATAGACTTCGGCCAACACCTCATCGTCTTCGTTCAGAAGCATCATTCTGGCATCACTAATCGAACCAGAAGCACTTAAATCCAGAGTAACCGTAACACTACCACTTTCAGGCGCGATAAAGTCAAACCACACATTGTTGTAAATAGCTATATCCGTAGGGTTATCGGTTGTGGCCCATCGATTACTGTAAGTAACAGGGTTTGCACAATTGTTTATCAGTTCGGATGGAATGGGTTCCGCTCCCTCTTTATAATCAAATGTGGCTTCATCGGTGAGGCAGAGACTAAAAATACCCCTGCGAAGAATATGCGTATGCGTACTTCCCACAGTGAGATAGTACGTTTCACCGGCATCCAAATCGGTAGCAGAGAACTCAATGTACCCTTCTCCGGAAGTGTGATATACTTCGGCTAACACCTCATTGTTTTCTTTCAGAAGCATCATTCTAGAATTACTAATAGAACCAGCAGCACTTAGATCCAGAGTAACCGTGACACTGCCACTATTAGGAGCCACAAAGTCGAACCACACATTATTGTAAATAGCAGTACCCGTAGGGTTATCTGTTGTAGCCCATCGATTACTGTAAGTGACAGGGTTTGCACAATTATTTATCAGTTCAGGTGCAATACGTTGAGCTCCGTCCTTGTAATCAAACGTGACTTCATCTTCCAGACAAATACCAAAAGTGCCTTTTCGATTAGGATGTGAATTATAACTTCCTACTGAAAGAAAGTAGGTATCTCCGGGATCGAGGTCAATAGCCGAAATTTCGAGAAAACCCTCACTGGACGCATGATAGACCTCGTGCAATATATTAATACCTGACTGATCTGTGAGAATCATCCTGGCGTCTGAAATTGCCCCAGTGGTTGTCAGGTCCAGGGTTACTTTCAAATTACCACTGTCAGGTGCTCGCAACTGAAACCATTCGTTATGGTAAAACGTGGCCGATGTGGGATTATTCGTCTCTGCTGAATGGTTGTTGTAGACAGTACCTGTGCCACAATTATCTATCACAGCCGTCAGGTCTGTAACCCCCGGTAAGAAATCAGGAACTATCCTGGTGGCCAATGTAAAACTCCCGTTTCTATAGGGTTCAGGGTGTTGATTGTCAATACTCACGTAATACTGCTGATCTTTGACCACACTCAGGCCCTCTAAGACAGTAGTGGAGTTATCTGCCTGGTAATCTATACTTCCCAATTCAGTTCCATCAGCAAGCTCAACCAGAATACGAGGCCTTCCCAGGGTCCCGTATCCCTCTGAACCAAACACTCTGGCATCTACTTTAAGGCTTCCGGTAACCGGTGCAGTAAAAGTAAACCAAACATTGTTAGCCGGGTCACTCGACCAGTTAGCAGGACGGTTCCCATCAGGTGTTCCTATCACCGTAGTGTATTCGGCTATTTCCGATTCATAGTTTTGCGGAGAATCAATGACAATGGCTTTCTCTCTAAAGTCATGACTCGCCTCATCATCAATACACAAAGTGAAGGTGCCATTTCGATAAGTTTCCGGATGAGGAGAGTCTACCGAAATAAGATAGCTCTCGCCTGGATTCAGTCCCGTAAAACTAAGACCTACATCTTTACCATCCCCCATATTACCATTACTGGCGAGTTCCTCATTTGCTTTAAACAAAGCTATACGCAATCTAGCTACAGTTCCCTCATCACCACCAGTCTTCGCATCAATGCGAACCTCCCCTGAATTGGTCGCTTCAAATTCAAACCATAGATTGTTCTTTGGGTCACTCTGCCATTGGGAAGGAAGAGGGCCGTCTCCAGTAGCAATGACTGTGTTAAAATCTTCCCCTGACAGACAGACATCATCAATTGAACCTATCAATAACGGCTTCTCTTTCGCATCATGACTCGCCTCATCATCAATACACAAAGTGAAAGTGCCGTTTCGATAAGTTTCCGGATGCGGAGAGTCTACTGAGATAAGATAGGTTTCATTGGGAGTAAGCCCCGTAAAACTAAGACCTACATCTTTACCATCCCCCATATTACCATTACTGGCCAGTTCCTCATAATTTGCTTTAAACAAAGCAATACGTAACCTGGCTACCGTTCCCTCAGCACCGCCAGTCTTCGCATCAATACGAACCTCCCCTGAACTGGTCGCTTCAAACTCAAACCATAAGTTGTGATTTGGATCGCTTTGCCATTGGGAAGGACGCGCGCCATCTCCGGTAGCAATGACTGTGTTAAAATCTTCTCCTGACAGACAGACATCATCAATTGAACCTATCAATAATGGCTTCTCTTTCGCATCATGACTTGCCTCATCGTCTATACACAAAGTAAAGGTACCATTGCGATAAGTTTCCGGATGCGGGGAATCTACTGAGATAAGATAGGTTTCATTGGGAGTAAGCCCCGTAAAACTAAGACCCACATCTTTACCATCTCCCATATTGCCGTTACTGGCCAGTTCCTCATAATTTGCTTTAAACAAAGCAATACGTAATCTTGCCACAGTTCCCTCATCACCGGCAGTCTTCGCGTCAATGCGAACCTCCCCGGAACTGGTCGCTTCAAATTCAAACCAGACGTTATTCTTTGGATCGCTCTCCCAATGGGAAGGGCGCGGGCCATCTCCTGTGGCAATGGCTGTCGTAAAAGGTACGGTTGAGCAATAATTGTCGATGGAAGAAATAACTTCCGGGTTTTCCTTTAAATCATGGCTGGCTGTTTCATCAATTGACAGTGTGAATGTGCCATTGGTATGAGCGTAAGGATGGCTGTTTCCAACAGAAATGAAATACAGTTCATCAGCCACCAGACCGGTAGCTGAAAAGCCCATGTCCACTCCGTCTCCCATATAGTCATTACTCGCCAGTTCCTGCCCTGCATTATTCAACAGTACTAATCTGGGACGATTCAGTGTACCTTCTTCATTTCCGGTTTTCACATCGATCCTGATATTTCCGGAAGTCTGGGGTTTAAAACTAAACCATACATTGTATAGAGGGTTGCTCCCCCAACGTGAAGGTTTAGGCTCATCACCGGTGGCTCCCACCGTGGTAAAAGCGGCATTATCAGAATCATATTTCCCATTCACCAGGGTAAGTGGCAGGGCATTGGCTTTTAAATCGTTATCGAAACCCAGCTGAACCCCGAAAGTTCCGGCAGTACCGGCATCTACATTGATATAATGTTTCTTTTCCGTATCCAGGCCTGTTAGCTGTAAGGCAAGTTCTGCGGTTCCCACACCGGTTTCGCTATGAATGAGATTGTTGTTCTCATCATAAATGGCAACCATTTTATCTGCAAGAGCACCGGTAATGGTGATGTTAGTGGCGGCAACCCATGGTTGAAATTCGAACCACACATTGTGATTTACATCATAAGACCAATTGGCTGGTCTAGGTTCATCTGCCGTGGCCCCTACCAGGGTATAGGCACTCGTTCCGGAGTCAAAAACCCCATCCGCTGTTTGAGAAAGTATAGTAGCATTCGCTTTGTTATCGTTGGCAGGAGCTTGTCCTTTAAGTTGACTGCTGAATAAAATAAGTGTCAGAAGACCGTATAACGTGTAATTAAATCTCGATCGCATTGTAGGTATTGATTATCTGAAGATTACTCAATGCTTAGTACTAAGCTGTCACCACAGGTCATCAATGCCTGTAATAAAAAGTCATTCAGATCAAATCACTCCTGCCTTTAATACCTGTTGTTTTTAAGGATTACACTGCTTCTTATGGTCTGGATGAAGAGTTATCATCTTTTGTCAGAAGCCTATAACAAAGGGGGATTTCACGACTCTGAGCCTCGATTCTGAGGCTACCTTAAAAGAGAGACCTTCCCCTGATCCGACAATTTCATCTTTTACATTCAGGGTGCCTCCACGTACGCTCAGGCCCGTAGAAATATCTTCACTCACACCGGTCATTTCGATCCTTTTGGCCATACGAAGTGATCCGGGCTGATTAAACGTGACACTGTGACCACTAATATGGACCACTGTTTGCGCACAGGGTATATAATTTGCAGGCGGACCTCCTTCTGTGGCAGACCAGGTAGTGGGATCATCCCAGTCTCCTGACTTGATAGCCCAAAGCTCATTGGTACAGTCATAAGGAGAGGTCGTTACGGTCAAGGTAGCCGATCCCCAGGTAGTGCGGTAAGGGGCATTATTAATCCGGTCATTCACCTCGATATTCATATTGTAAACCCCGACACTACCCACTGTCAGAGGCAAACTTACATCCAGGTCAAATTCGTCCCAGTAGCCTGCAGGGTTCAAAGTACAGTTGTCTCTGGTATAGTTTCCATCCCGTGAGAACAGGACCAGAAAGTCCTGTGGGGACAAATCAACAGACTCGCCTTGTGCGACAGCAATATTCAAATCCTGCGTCACCACAATGGGTGCCATCTGGTCCACCACATTTACCGTTACCTGTCTGGTTTGAGAACCCATCCTGGGCCTTTCTGCCGAAAACTCTACCGTTTGTGTCCCCAAATCTTCGCAGCTAAACTCGGTTCGACTCAGTGATAAGGTAATGGCATTGATTCCACAATCGCTGGTAGTACCATTGTCGACCATTTCAGGGGTAAGTACTGCATTGCCCGTTTCATCCAGGGCCAGCGTTACCTCAGCGTTATACAGTACTTCGAAGTTTCTGGCGAAAACACTTATCTCTGTTGTGGCAATGGTCTCATTACCATTCACGTCTCGAGCAAAGATCGTAATCGTCAGTAATTCACCTACATCGGCACAAGTAAAGGTATGGCGACCTATAAACCCTACTTCGGCAATCTCGCAGTTATCTGAGAGAAAAGGAGCCATATCAGTCAGGTTCATAACTGAACCATCATCGCTTCCGGGAGTAGGTTCAGGGCTAGGCACAGGTTCAGAAATACCTCCCTGTCGAATAAGATCCAATGGTTCAAAAGTTCTGGTACCATCCTCCCCCAGAGCGTAATTGCCCCCTGCGACCAGAACCAGGAAAGGAGCCTCATTATCTTCTACCTGAACAGTGACTTCTCCTTCATAGGAATTCCCTTCACTGTCTATTCCTGTAACTGTAACAGTATTTATGCCGATGTCACTACAGGTAAAGGTGGTTTGGGAAAGTGTGCGCGTACAATCTCCTGTAGGACAAGGCCAGCTGCAGTTAGCACCGACTACATCTGCTTCTGTGAGACCAACACCTCCATTAGAGCCCAGGCTGAGCACCGGACTCTTGATACAGTCGGCATCCACAAAGCTCATGGCCAGGGTAAAAGTACCGGAGCGGTTACCCTGAGAGCGATTATCTACTGTCAGGAAATATTCTTCTCCGCCTTTCAGGTCAAGCACAGACATGCTGTTAACAGGAGAAATAGCCTCAGAACCTTCACTGCCCATCTCATGTCCCTCACTATCGATAAGTCCCATCCTGAAGTAAGCGCCATCACCTTTGTTACCTCCCCGCATCACTTCCACATCAAGCTGACCATCGGTTTCGGGAGCGATCCGGAACCAAACGTTGTTCACAGGTTCCTCTGTCCAGGTCTGGAAAGTCGGGCCATCACCCGTAGCTCCTTCTGTGGTGAATTCTTCATTGGCTGACAGGTAGTTTCCGCTCGCATCTAATGAAATTTCTACCGGATCTGCCAGATAGTCTGAGGTGACCTCATTCTTTATGCAGAGGGAGAAAGTACCCGGTGCCACGGTTTTGTTTAAGATATCTACACTAATGAAGTATTCAAGATCGTCATTCAGTCCCTCAACCAGCAGTCCCAGGTTCTTATGTCGAATGTCATTGGAGGCACTCGCAATCTCTGTGCCTTCATTGTTGTACAGGGCCATCATGGCAAACCCCATGGTACCATAATCTCCTCCCCTTTTCAATACAATATTTGCCCGGCCATTACTGGCAGGCTTGAACCTGAACCATACGTTCTTGTTGGGTCCTTCGGTCCAGTTAGTGGCTCTGACTCCATCAGGTGTCGCATCGGTGTTTGAGAATTCGGCATTGGCTGAGCAATAGTTTTCGGTGCCATCCAACAGTAGCTCGATGGCGCCTTCCTGATAATCGAAGGAGGCATTACTGTTGATCTCCAGACTAAAACTTCCCGGGCCATTATTCTTGGCCATGGCATCTACGCTTATAAAGTAGAATTGTTCAGGATCCAGGCCTTCCAAAAGCAAACCCATGTCCTGTTTTCTAAGCTCATTGGAAGCACTGGTCAATTCCGTATTGTCCTCTCTGAAAACAGCCATCATCACATAGCCCATCGTCCCGTGGTCGCCATCGCTTTTCACCTGAATTTCAGCCATGCCATTGGAAGCTGGTTTGAATTTAAACCACACATTCTGATTGGGTGCCTGAATCCAATTGACGGGCTGTATGCCATCGGCTGTAGCACCGGCATTGGTAAACTCAGCATCTGCCGATACGTAACGGCCCTGAGCATCCAGCACAATTTCCATGGCTCCCTCTTTAAAGTCGTTGTCCAGCTCGTTCTGAATACAAAGTGTGAAAGTACCTGGCCCTGTTGTTCTTGAAAGGGCATCTACACTGATATAATAGGTTTTATCAGAGTCCAGTCCGGTTGCCAGTAGTCCTGTGTTGCTGTAGCGCACAGACTCTTCTCCACTTCCCACCTCCTCGTTGTTGTCGTTCCAAAGGGCCACCCTCAAAAAGCCGGCACTGCCAAAACCGTTTCCCCGTTTCACTTTGATGTTTGCTATTCCACTGTCGTCAGGTGTGAATTGGAACCATACATTTTGATTAGGGTTCTGTGTCCAGTTAGCGGGAGTGGCCTCATCCGGTGTAGCATCAAGTGTGGAGAACTCCTCATTGGCAGAGCAATAATCTCCATCAACATCCATCGTAAGCGGCATAGCGGCCGATTTGTAATCATAATCGGGTTGATCGTTGACACAAAGGGTAAAGGTGCCCGGACCATTATTTCTGTCCTGAGCTGCCACGTTAATCAGATACTCGTCTTCAGGATTGAGACCGCTGACAACCAGGCCCACATTATTGCGCCTGGTTGTTCTGCCCACACTGCTTAGCTCTGTACCATCCAGTCGATGAAGAGACAACATCATAAACCCCATGGTACCGTAGCTCCCACCATTTTTCACCGTAATATTCGCAACACCATTGGCAGCAGGGCTAAACTTATACCAGACGTTGACATAGTCTCGATTGCCCCAGCCAGAAGGACGAATACCATCTGCCGTAGCAGCTACCGTAGTAAGAACAGCTTCAACAGAACAGTAACTCTGCTGAGCATCAAGTACAATTGTAGTAGCATTGATGGCATCATCATTCAGAGGTATCTGACCAAAGACTAATTTACCGGAACAAATAAACAACAGGACAATAAGAAGCAATTGCTTCTGTGCTTTTTGAAAAGACAGGCTCATGATTTTTTGTATTCAATGATGAAACACTCAAGATGTTAGTCTTTTCAAAAGGCCCGAAGGTCATCAAAAACCTCTGAAAAAAATATTAAGATTATTAAAACACTACTGAAAATAGCTCAATTCGGCCATAAACCGTGGGTCCAGTGCCTTCAACTGATCATGGGCCCGTTTGTTGATTTTGATCAGTACATTTTCATTATCTGAAGTATCAGGGATCTGGCCAATAACCCTCACGTAGACGGTCAGGTCATTTTTAAGATTTCTGATTTTGATAACAGTACCTACCTTGGCGGTTTTATGAAGGGCAAGAAACTTCTTCGATGGCTCTTCTTCTTCAATGAGTTCAGCCACTCCCTCTTCAGTAATCTCCTCAAAAGGGGTTCCCTCATACACAGCAGGCTCCTCTTTCTCAACCTGAGCGGCCACTGCGGTAGTATCCACTACATCAGCGGCTGAAACAGTATCTATGGGGGTGACAGGCGTTTCGGGAACAGCTACCTTATCATCAACCTCAGGTTCTGTAACTTCCTCTTTTGGAGCCTCCACGGGTTTGGGAGGTTGCACCACTGTGGGGGTACCTGCCTCAACAATCAGTTTCTGGCCCAGTGCCAGTGCATTTGAAGTGAGTTTATTGAGGTTTTTGAGCTGCTCTACCTTTAAGCCGTACTTTCGTGAAATGGAAAAGAGTGTCTCTCCTTTGCCTACTGTATGTACTTTTGCATCGCTCGGCAAAGCTTCAGAAACAGCCTCCTTCACTTCTTTGCCATAGGGGATTTTCAAAGTCTGGCCTACTTTGAGACCAGCAGAAAGTCCTCCGTTTTCATCACGAATAGACTGGACGGAGGTACCATATCGCCTGGAAAGACTATAGAGGGTCTGGCCTGATTTTACTTTGTGTAAAACCAATACCTGATCGCCTTTGCGTTCAATCCCAAGTGAATCGGCCTGTCCCTGTACACATACAGTTATTCCCAGCAAAAAAGTCAATACCAACAGTCTTCTGATCATCAATTATGCAATTAAATAGCTCTTTAATGTTTTCCTTCCCTCAACAAATATAAGCTGTTCCTCAGCGATAAAAAAAGCACCCGAAACAAGCCCCTTCAGGCCACTATCCCGTTTTTGGTGCAATATTAACTCTCCCTGCGGTGAGATTACTGACAAAAAATGCTCCAGACTTTCACCTGCCTGTTGATGATAGGCAATGAAAGCATAGTCTTTGTATTCCAGATAGTCGCAGGCTTTCACTATCTCTATGCCATGTCGCTTTGCCAAAAACTGTCTGACCGTCTGAAAGTAAGTCCCCTCTTCCGTATAATGCAACGGGTATCTTGTCTGAAAAGATATGTCATTCCCGACAATTTCTTCAGGCAGATTATCGTGCACTTCACCAGATCGGATATCTACCCAAAACGACTCTGATTCCTCCTCACGGGGCTTCATTTGAACAAAGTGTCCCTGCCGACCCAGGCCCTTCACAGCATCCAGTGACCAGATGGCCTCCTGACTTTTCAGGTCCATGGCAAAATAGTTTCTGGCTTCTATGTCCTGCGTATCTTCATACACCTGAAACAAGGCCACCTCACCGAAATAGTGATATACGCTTACCCACCAGTCCTCTTCGAAAGCCAGGCCCTCAAATACAAGACGGCCATCCGAAAGATCCACCAGTGAAAAAGAAACATTCATTGCTTCTGCATCCCGCGTAGTCAGTAACAAGCTGTTACCGGAGATGCTCTGTTCCCAGATATCTGCTTCAAAAGGCTTTGAAAAATGAAGCTCCAATTTCTTCACCACTTTGTTTCTTCGTACTTTAACTAGTGTAATTCGTTAAACAGACTCCGCAATGAGAGCGTCTCACAAAGCTACTACGCCAGCCGGAAGTCTATTGAGTAAAGATGATAAAATATAAATCAATGATTGGAGATGGGAACAAGGGCATAAAACCGGTCATACGTTTCATTTGGATAGCTTCTTTGCTGCTTTTGTTTGGCGCTACCGCTGTGACTGAGCTCAACAGCCGGCAAAACGGAGGCAAGCGCATCTTCAAAATGGAGATACGGGATGATATCGATCCTCGTATGAACCGATATGTGGACCTGGCCCTCACTCAGGCCACTGAGATAGAGGCCGACATTGTGATCATTGACATGGACACCTACGGGGGTGCCGTGACGGATGCCAATGACATTCGCACTCGCATTCTGGAATATGACAAACCTGTTTGGGTATTTATTAACAATGATGCCGCATCAGCCGGTGCTTTGATTTCTATTGCCTGTGACAGCATTTACATGGCACCTGGGTCGAATATCGGGGCTGCCACGGTAGTAACCGGTGAAGGGGAAGCTGCCCCTGACAAATACCAGTCTTATATGCGCTCCATCATGCGCTCCACGGCCGAGGAAAACGGTCGTGACCCGCTCATTGCCGAGGGCATGGTAGATGACCGTGTGGAAATAGATGGAATAACTGAAGAGGGAAAAATCGTTACGTTTACCACCTCTGAAGCCATAACGCATGGCTATTGTGAAGGTGAGGTTAATAGCGTTGAGGACATACTGGCCCAAAATGGTATTTCTGACTACGAAATCATTCCCTATACCCTCTCCTCAGTAGAGAAAATCATTGCCTTTTTTCTGAACCCGATGGTCAGCAGTCTCCTGATACTGGTCATCACAGGGGGGATCTTCTTTGAATTGCAGACCCCCGGAGTGGGCTTCCCCATAGCGGCAGCCGGGGTGGCCCTGGTGCTGTATCTCGTTCCGTATTACCTCAACGGACTGGCTGAAAGCTGGGAAATCGCTGTTTTCGTGGTAGGCATTGCTCTCATAGCACTGGAAGTCTTTGTGATACCGGGTTTTGGTGTGGCAGGTATCCTGGGGATCATTTGCACGGTAGGCTCTCTCATTTTCATGATGCTGGCCAACGACCTTTTTAACTTCGATTATGTGGGGTCAGGTGAGGTAATGACGGCCGCT
>DIYF01000022.1 GCA_002427745.1 Roseivirga sp. UBA6061
CGAAGGAGAAGCCATAATCGATTTCTATACACCCGATCAAAGTGGTTATGTGACAATAGATATCCAGGGGCTTTCACTGACCGGAAATACCGGTGTTGGCAGCTCAGGCTTTTCTATCCGGTCAGATTTCTGAAGCGCCAAACCACCCTAAATCCTCTTTACAAGCGCCAAATTCAGTCGTTTACTTAAAAAAGACAGTTTAATAGGTCACCATTGACAAGGATTGCGTTATAGGTCTACAAACCGAAAAACATGAACTACTTAAGACAGCTCTCCACTCTGCTCTTTCTATCTCTTTTGCCTCTGATGGCTCACGGCCAGTCGAAGGTCAAAGGAGCGGTCATTGACTACAATACCCAAAAGGGCATAGGTGATTGTAACGTTTATATTTCAGGTACCTCCAAAGGATCCTTTACTAATGCCAAAGGATTCTTCGAGATCAATGATGTACCCGATGGTATTTACGAACTGGTTTTCTCACACGTCAACTACAAGGCTCATGTGGAGATCATCGAAGTCAAAGGAAAGGACGTCTCCATAAAAACAAGCCTGATCGTCAACCCTACCTCGCTGAATTCAGTAGTGGTAACCAATGAAAAAGACAGAGCCGCCAGACGAAGAGCACTTAAGAAATTCAAAGACTTCTTTTTCGGAAAGCAGTACCTGGAGGCCAATATTCAGATTAAAAATGAAAACATCATCGACCTGTCCAAAGAAGAAGATGGCATCATTAAGTCTAAAAACCCTTATGTACTCAGAGTAGAAAACAACTATCTGGGCTATGACCTGGAGTACTATGTAAAGGAGTTTTTGCTCAGCAGCGGTAACAACATGGTACTGGGCTTTCCTAAGTTCAACGCCAAAGACTCTCAGAACCCTACACAAGACCTGAACTGGATGGAAAACCGCCAGCGTGCCTACAATGGGTCACTCAGGCATTTCTTTGCCGCTTTGCTCAGCGGTAAACTGGAAGAAAGTGGTTTTGAGGCTTTCCTCACCCGCGATGATCCGGAAGTGCTTGAAGACGAAAATGTAGAATACTTTAAAGAAAAACTGGAGCAGAAAGTACTCATTGATTCCAAAAACCTCCCCCTTAGTATTACCATCAACGATACTGAGTTTGAAAACATCAAAGAAATCAACTTTGCACAGATAGTAGAAGTCAACTACACCAAAGAGTTTGGCAAAGTAGGCGGCTATCAGAACTCCAAGTTCAAGATGGTCAAAGACTATATCTATGTCTATACCAATGGTGTGGTCGTCAACCCTTCGGCCATCAAACTCTTCGGTCAGTGGGCCGATGAAGGTACGTACGAGCTTCTGCCCTACGACTTCGTGAGTAATGATACCCTAGTGCTGGAAGACAATGCCGAGCGTCAGAAGCGACTGGCACAACTCAATAAACTGGCAGAAGAGCAACCTATTGAAAAGGTCTATGTGCATACCAATCGCTCTGACTATTATCCGGATGAGACCATCTGGTTCAAGGCTTATGCCGTGGCAGGCCCGTTGCATCAGCCTTCACCGCTCAGTCATAACATCTATGTAGACCTGCTTGACCCGGATCAGAAAGTACTGAAACAGCTCATGCTTATCAATGATCAGGGCTTTGCTCATGGCTCCATAGAACTCGCAAAGACACTCAAAGAAGGCAAATATGTGCTTCAGGCTTACACACAAAGCATGAAAGGAGAAGATCCAGAATACTTCTTCAGAAAAGAAATTAAGGTAAACAGCATCAGAGGGGCTACTGATGAGATACAAAAAGCAGAAGATATCGACCTGCAGTTCTTCCCTGAGGGGGGCCACCTGGTAGAAACAGTCTCATCCACTGTGGCTTTCAAAGCAATTGATGAGCATGGTATGCCGGTAGCCGTCAATGGCAGGGTATTCAAAGCCTCCGGTCAGGAAGTAACCAGGCTCTTTGCGAGACATGATGGCATGGGTACCTTCCCGCTTACTCCGGCACCGGGTGAACAGTACTATGTACAACTACAATCGGGTGAAAAATTCGAATTGCCGATAGCCGAGCCCAGCGGAGTGACCCTGGAGGTGGATAACATCAGCAGTGAAGAAAACATGACGATCACGGTCAAAAAGAATGATAGAACCAAAGCCGAGGACCTCTTCCTCATCGGGCATGCCCGCGGCTGGCTCAACTACACCGCCTCGGTGGATTTCCAGGGCAATGAAGCCCGGATTACCGTTCCGAAAAGCACATTCCGTGGAGGTATTAATCACCTGACACTATTCGACAAAAAGGGTAATCCATTATCAGAACGCCTGTTTTACAGCCGTGGCGAGTCTACGCTCAACATCGCAATGGAGACAGATAAGGAAAGCTACAAAGCACGAGAAATGACCACCCTCAAAATCAAAGTAACTGATCAGGGCGGGGCTCCGGTAGAAGGCAACTTTTCACTCACCGCCTTCAACACAGACAGGGTCTTTTACACGGATGCCAACGACAACATTGTCTCCAACCTGCTGCTCAACTCGGATATTAAAGGCTACCTCCATCACCCGGCCTATTATTTCGAGTCTGTTTCTGCCGCCAAAGACCGGAACCTGGACCTCGTTATGATGACACACGGCTGGTCCCGATTCAGCTGGGAGGAGCTGGAGTCTATGATTGAAAACCCCACTGAATATGACTATGGTCAGCGCATCGATATCAGAGGACGTATGCTGGTAGAAGGTAGTAAGAAGCCAATCAAAAACGGCAGTGTCACCTACATCAACAACGCTTCTCAGAACCCTGAGACCCTGGTGGCCACTACCGACAGAAAAGGGGAGTTTGTCATAGAAGATGCCACTCCTTTTGAGAACCTGGCTTTTCTGCTCAGGGGACAGACAAGCAAAAAAGGAAAGAGTGTTGAATTTCAGGTAGACCCTGAAAAAAGGGAAATCCCTACCATTCCACTGTTCAATGAAGTGACCCTGCAAAATCCTCCGGAGGCATCTGAGGATGACCTGGCTTTTGACCCCAATGAAGGAGGAACGTTGAGCAGTTCACCTACCGTTACACCCTTTCTGGCCAAAGACAACAAAGACTACCTCAGTACTTTGCAAATTCTGGAAACGGTGGTAGTAGAAGCTGAAAAAGAAGAACCCAAAAGACTCTCTCTTTATGGGGCGCCATCCCTGTCGGTGGATGTAGCCAGTGTAGTAAAAAACTATAATGGTACCAACGTGCTCAAATTCATCAAAGGCAGGCTTCCCGGAGTGTTGATTACCGATAATGACCTCGCCTCAACTATAGAAATTCGCTCTGTATCAACCAATACGGCCAGCCTGGCACCAGACCCCGGAGCTGATGGTGATTCCGGTTTTCAGTCCCTTACCAGCGTAATTGATGCGAACCCGGATAACCCTTTGCTGTTTCTGGATAACGTACCGGTTACACTCCAGGTAATTGTAAGCCTCCCGGCTAATATCATTGAGCGTGTTGAGGTATTCAAGGGACCAGATGCTGTGGCTTTCGGATCAAATGGCGCTAATGGAGCCATCATGTTCTTTACCAAGCCGGGTATATCTGCCCTTAATTACATCAAGACCAAAGGTATCCAGGCATTCACAGTAGACGGCTATCATGTACCAAAGGATTTTTACGTGCCTAAATATGATGCCAGCTATCAGGAAACCGGAGTACCTGACTATCGAATTGCCATTCACTGGGAGCCGATCGTCAAAACCAACAAGGAAGGAGAAGCAGTCATTGCCTTCTATAATTCTGATGACCTGAATACCATTAAAGTGGTCTTAGAGGGCATTTCACTGGATGGTCTGCCCGGAGTGGGTAGCTATCAATACCAGGTTATCAACAGGCAATAATAAACCACCGTACCTTTTCAACTGTTCCCTTATCACCGAATCGCGTTTGCTTAGGTGTTAGGTGTTAACTTCGTAATTAATTTAAGAAGCTTTTGAAAAAGTACTTCTACATACTCGCGGGTCTGCTTTTTGCGTATGCCCAACTCATTGGCCAGAACAGCAACAGAAGTACCATCAGTGGCAAGGTGATTGATGCCCAGACCAAACAACCGATTGCCGGCTGTTATGTATACCTGTCTGGCTATACCAAGGGCATCACTACCAATAGCACTGGAGCTTTCAGGCTTAACAATGTTCCCGGAGGTGTATATGAGCTCGTACTCTCCCATGTCTCTTATCAAAAACATATTGAAGTAATAGAGGTCAATAACAAGCCTGTCAACCTTGAGGTAAGGCTTGGTGAAACCACTACCACCCTGGAAACAGTCTATGTTACCAACGTGAAAGACCTGAGTCAGCGCAGACGCAATCTCAAGAAGTTCAAGGAGTTCTTTTTTGGTGAGGATTACCGTGTTAGTCATATCCGCATAGAGAACGAGCAGGACATAGAGCTTACCAAAACCTCGGCAGGCATCATCCAGTCTACTCATGATTATACCCTCAACATTGACAATGACTACCTGGGCTATAAGATCAGCTATTACCTCAAAGATTTACTGATGAGCAAGCCTACCAATATGGTCCTGGGCTTCCCCAAATTCACCCCTAAACCAACCAATAGTCCGGCAGAAGACCTTTACTGGACAGAAAATCGTCAGCGCGTTTTCAACGGGTCAATCAGGCACTTCTTCAAATCTCTCATTGCCAAAGAGCTTGAGGAGGAAGGCTTTGAAGCTTATCTGACCCGAAAAGATCCTGAAGAGGAATCAAATGACTTCTACAAAGACACAGAAGAAAGGAAGTTGCCATTAGATGATGAAGATTTACCAATGAACTTCACCGTTGAAGATACCGGCAACCCCAATATCAAACGCATCAACTTTGGCGAGATCATAGATGTGAGCTACGGCAAAGAGTTTGTTAAAAACGGGGGCTTCCAAAACTCCAAGGTCAAACTGCTGGAAGACTATGTCTATGTTTTTGACAATGGTGTTGTCGTCAATCCTTCCGCGATCAAACTCTTCGGTCAATGGAGTAAGGAAGGTATGTATCAGATGCTGCCCTTTGATTATGTCAGTAATGACACCCTGGTGCTCAAAGATAATCTGGCTCAGGTAAACCTGCTCAATGATGTAAAACGACATACAGAAGAAATGCCTGTAGAGAAAATATATATTCACTCACAGAGCAATGACTTCTTTCCCGGAGAAACCATCTGGTATAAAACCTATCTCATGGCAGGTCCCAATCATCAGCCCTCTCCCCTTAGCCAGAATATACATGTAGAGCTTATCGATGGAGATTCGGTAATTCTGAGCCATATACTTAGAGCTGAAAACGGAATGGCCGCGGGCAGTATGGAAGTACCTGAGCTGATCAAACCCGGTAAATACACCCTTCGTGCCTATACCAGCTGGATGCGCAACCAACCACAGGATTACTTCTTCAGAAAGCTTATTCAGGTGCATCATGAAGAAACAGAGGTGATCAGTGCTGACCCGACTCCCGCTACTGACATGAAAGAGATTGACCTGCAGTTTTTCCCTGAAGGAGGACAGCTGATTACCGGTATTCCACAAAAAGTAGCCTTCAAAGCCATCGACAAAAACGGTCTGCCCGTAAGCGTCTCCGGGGTAATAGAAGACAGCCGCGGTGACTTGTTTTTGAAGTTTCAATCTTCACATGACGGCATGGGAATGGTCGAGTTCATCCCTACTGCGGGTACCACCTACACAGCTCGGCTTGACAGAACAGACTTTCAGAAGCAGCTTGGCTTACAGGCAGTAGAAGGAGTAACCTTCTCAGTAGACAACCTCTACAATGATGAAAGTGCCATACTCAAGATCAGGTCTTCTGATGCAGGATCAAACGCATCTATGTTCCTGATTTCTCAGACCAGAGGCTGGGTAAGCTATACCCTGCAATTCGATTTAGAGAATGGAGAAAAAACCCTGGCAGTACCCAAGTCACTCCTGGCTGCAGGTATTGTCCAGTTTACCATTTTCACACAGGAAGGTATCCCACTGGCAGAGAGACTCATTTTTAATGAAAAGGATGATGTACTGAATATCAATGTGGATGCCAGCCAGACCGTGGTAAGTGCACGGGGAAAAACTGAGTTGGTGGTGAAGGTGACCGACCAGGATGGGAATCCGGTTTCCGGTAGTTTCTCTATGGCCGCACTGCATGAAGTCAACATCCCCGGTGAAACCCAGTCTCAACATATTGACTCCTACCTCTTATTGTCTTCAGACCTGAAAGGCTACATACATAATCCCGAATATTACTTCGATGACAATAATCCATCGCGTCTTGAGCATCTGGATCTTGTTATGAGAACAAACGGGTGGACCCGTATCCGTTGGGAAAAGCTACAGGAAGGCCTCGCTTCAGAACCGGCCTTTGGTATTGAGCAGGGCATTGACGTAAATGGCAGATTAAAGATCCAGGGAAGGAAAAAAGGCGTAAGAAACGGGTCAGTCACCTCTATTAACAATAAAGGGCAGGATGCTACAGCCGTTGTGGCTATCACGGACAGAAAGGGGTATTTCAACCTTAAGGGTGTTAATCCGCAGGACAATGCCAAAGTGATGCTGAAAGGATTGAGCCAGAAAGGCAACAAGAAGGTAAGCTTTGAAATAGACACTTCATATCAGGCGGTTCCAGTCGATACGAGATTCAATGCCAGACTCTACAGCGCATTCAATGCCAGTTACTTTTTAGCAGGTGCAGGACTCAACAAGTATCAGTCCAACAAACGACTGATGCAGGCCAATGCGGATTTGAACTATGAGGCCTCTGCAGATTCTACAAAAACCCTGGGAGTGAGAGAGTCTCTCTATGGAAGCCCTTCCTACTCTGTCAAATTTGAAGAACTCACCAGGGGCAACAAAAGTGGCAATGTGTTTCAGTATCTGAACGGACGTGTTCCGGGGCTCATCATGACGAGCGATGGTCCTATTATCAGAGGTACCACAGCAAACCCGTTTGGCAACGAAGCAGACAGTACCGCAACGGACAACGGCATTCCACTGATCTACCTTGATAACACACTGGTAGATAAAGGAGCTATGACGGCCATCCCCGTAGATGCCATTGAAAGGCTGGAAGTATTCAAAGGACCGGACGCACTTATACTTGGTATGGGAGCTCAGGCAGGTGCTCTGCTCTTTTTCTCTAAAATCGGTACCGAACTGCCCGAACTGACCTCCAATGGTCTTGTCAGCTTCAAAATGAAAGGTTACCACATGGCCCGTGATTTTTATGTCCCCGCTTATGATCAGGACCTCAAATTTGCCCCGGATCACAGAAAAACCATCTTCTGGGAACCACACCTGGTTACGGATGAAAATGGCCTGGCCACCATATCATACTTCAACACGGACTATCCGGGAGAAGTAATTGTGAATATCGAAGGGCTTTCATTCAGCGGTCTACCCGGCCATACGAGCTACAGATACTCAGTTAATATCAAAGAATAGCGATACTTGTGAGGTGAACCATTAACTTCACCGCTTTCTATAAAACATGAGTCGCATTAAGTTAAAAATACCGAACACCCTGCTTTTCAGTACAGAAATCACCGTACGCATTTCCGATATCAACTATGGTAATCACCTGGGTAATGAAATGATTTTGAGCTTCATGCAGGAAACCCGGCTGAGATTCTTTCAGTCATTGGGCTATCGCGATGAGCTTAATATTGAAGGAATCGGTACGATCCAGGCAGATGCCGCTATTGAATACAGAGGTGAGAGCTTTCACGGAGATGTGATTAAATGCTCTCTCTTTCTGGGAGATCTGGGTAGACGAAGCATTGACTTCTATTACGTACTGGAAAATGTAGATAACTCCAGGCTCATTGCCCGAGGCAAAACCGGCATCGCCTTTTACGATTACAAGCTTAAAACGACCGTCAGTATACCACCGGCACTATTGGAAAAAGTGCAGCGATAAGTTAAATTAATAGGCAAAGCAACCGTGTGTACAAAAGCTTAGTTCCTATCCTCACTTTCTTTCTGCTATGCCTGCATCTCAACAGTAGGGCACAACATAGGGTATCAGGGCAGGTTTTCGATATTTCTACCCTGAAGCCTGTCGAACTGTGCAATGTATACATTGTTGGGACCACCCTGGGAGCCAGTACCGATAGTTCAGGTTTTTTCACTTTTAATCTGCCTGATTCCGGAGAATATGAGCTTGTCTACTCTCATGTAGGCTACCTGCCTCAGCTCGTAAGCTTTAAAGCGAATGCCGATTCTGTTACACTCGATCCCATGCCCCTCGACCCTGCTGCCACCACAGTAGAAGATGTAGTTATAACCGGTAAAAAGGACAGGAAATGGCAACGACAGTACGACCGGTTTCTTAAATACATCATGGGTACCCATTTCAGAGAAGCCCAGGTAGAAATTCTGAACCCCTATGCGGTAGAGTTTAAAAATGGAGGAAAAGGTATGCTCACGGAAGCACAGCCCTTTACACTTAACATGAAGAACAGCTATACTGGCTACGAAATACACTTTCTGGTACAAAGGCTTTTTCTGAGCAAGAGCAACCAGTTCATGGTAGGTTACCCGGGTTTTTCTCCCCTGACCAGTGATTCTGAAGAACAGACCATGACCTGGGAAAAGAACCGGGAGAAAGCTTACCAGGGTTCTTTAAGGCATATTTTCAAATCCATATTAACCAATCAGCTGGAGCACGATGGCTTCGAAGCCCAGCTTACAGAAAAGAACCCTGCCAGATTCCAGGGGGCAGCTTCCAAAATACTACCTATTGAAGTTGACAATACCATAAACCTCAACAGGGAAAATCTCTTTAAATACATCAAGGTAAGTAATACAGACAACCCCAATATCAAGAACATTGCCTTTAAGGAGCTTTTGAAAATCACCTTCACCAAAGAAAATGATACCTACGGACGACCGCAACAAACCCTGATTGACGCCATCGAAGGGGAATTCTTAGTGTACACCAATGGTATTCCTGTAAACCCTACCACCCTGAAGCTCTATGGCTACCTGGCCTCCGAGGGATTATATGAAATGCTTCCCTTTGATTATTGACCCACTTCAACTTTCTCACCTTCTCTGGTCGACAGCTTTAACAGGCTTTGTTTAAGAAATGTTGGTATGCACTACTAAGTGTATCACATCAGTGAATTGTCGTTTGTAAAGAGCTGCTACCTGAGAAACTATGATCAGACAACCGATTATCCAGTACTCCCTCATATACCTTTTTCTTGGCCTGGTTTTAAGTCATACTGCTTATTCGCAAAATCTGTCAATGATAGAAGGCCGGGTAATCGACACAGATACCAAAGAAGGCATCCCCCTCTGCAATGTCTACCTCTCGGGCACGTCCTATGGCATGCTCACAGATACAAACGGCAGATTCATTATCAAAAACCTGCCCCCGGGTGAGTACACACTGGTTGTTTCTCATATCGGCTATAGTAACGTAGTCAAAACGGTAAGCCTGCTGGAGGGAGATAAAGATATTGGTCTTGTGAGCCTGAAAGAGCTTGTAACCGACCTGGAGTCGGGCGTGACTGTAGAATCCTCTGAAGACAAAAAATGGAAAAGCAGATTTAAGAGGCTGAGTAAGTTCATGATGGGTGAAAACTTCAAGCCTAAAAACATTGAATACGAAAATGCCTGGGTAGCAGAATTCATTGAGAAAAAAAGAGGAGTACTACGACCGGCCAACGAGTTCAGTCTGAAAATTGAAAACCGCTATCTCGGCTACCGTACCAACTATCTCGTCACAGATTTTATGTTGAGCAACCGTCTCCAGTATGTGGTCGGATACCCCAACTTTGAGCCACTGGAACCCTCCAGCTCAAAGGAAGAGAAAAGATGGAAAAGGAACCGGGAAGAAGCCTATAATGGTTCTCTGCGTCACTTCTTCAAATCACTACTGGAAAACACACTGGAAGAGAATGAGTTCCTCGCGAATCTGACCAACGAAGATCCGGAAAAGCTGCGGGACCATTATGAGCGGGTGATCGATGCAGGGAACTATAACTTTGCGCTCAATTTAGATGAACCCCGGGTTCAGAAACTCATACAAATTGAGCCGACTGAAAACGAGAACATCAAAAAAATCACCTGTAAGTCCATCATCGAAGTCTACCATCTCGGTACGGTAGATCAGGACGGAGAAAGCCCAAGGTCTATGATCAAACTTGAGGGAAGTTCCTTTCTGGTTTACACCAACGGAGTGCTGCTCAACATGCGTTCGTTGAGGCTATTTGGTGATTTTGCCCAAAAAGGACTCTACGAAATGCTCCCCTTTGAGTATGACTTATCAAAATAGCGTACTTTTGCCGCATGACCGAGCAAGCAGCCAGGAGAGATATCAGACAGCTGAGTCTGGATGAACTTAAAGACTTCTTTGTCAGTATTGGAGAAAAGCCTTTTCGGGCCAAACAGGTATATGAGTGGTTATGGAAGAAGTCAGCCAAGGACTTCGATCAGATGACCAACATTTCTCTCAGCACGCGGGAACTGATGAAGGCCGCTTTTGAAATCAAACACATCAAAGTAGATACCCTTCAGCGCAGTGATGATGGCACAGTCAAAAATGCGGTAAAGCTTCATGACGACCTGATTGTAGAGTCCGTGCTTATTCCTACAGACAGCCGTATCACCGCCTGTATCTCTTCCCAGGTAGGCTGCAGTCTTGACTGTCACTTCTGTGCCACAGCACGACTAAAGCGCATGCGTAACCTCAACCCTGATGAGATATACGACCAGGTAGTGGCCATCAAGGAAGAAGCAGAGCGTTTCTTTGAAAGACCACTTACCAATATTGTCTATATGGGTATGGGTGAGCCATTGATGAACTACCAGAATGTGCTTAAATCCATTGAGAAGATTACATCTCCGGAAGGGCTGGGCATGTCTCCCAGAAGGATCACCCTTTCTACGGTAGGGCTGCCCAAAATGATCAAGCGCATGGCAGATGAAGAAGTGAAATTCAATCTGGCCGTATCGCTTCACTCTGCCATCGATGAGACCCGCTCTCGCATGATGCCCATCAACAATAACAGCAACCTCGAAAGTCTTGCTGAATCTTTGCAATACTGGTACAGGCATACCGGCCGCAAAGTAACCTTTGAGTATGTGGTATGGAAGGGGATAAATGATGATGAGGCTCACGCACATGCGCTGGCCAAATACTGTCTTAAAACCCCCTCTAAAGTAAATCTGATAGAGTACAACCCCATTGATGACGGGGAATATGAACAGGCCGACCCCGGTAAAATCGAAATGTACGAGCGTATTCTGAAAGAAAAGAATATCATCGTCAACATCCGCAGAAGCCGCGGAAAAGATATAGATGCCGCTTGTGGACAATTGGCAAATAAATCCTGACCAGCGTTAAACTTTTGGTACTAACAATTAATCTTAATTAAGGTTAAAGTAGACAACTATAACAATAGTTTCTCGTGAAACTCTGTTGTAAGTCATTAACTCACAGTGTCAAAACTCATGTCTAAACTATCCTACTACCTGATTGGTCTGGTGCTGCCACTTTTTCTGGTCAGTTCCGATGACAATACGCTGGAAAATATCACCGGCTCCCTCGAAAAATATATCTCAGAATTCCCGGAAGAAAAGGTCTACGTCCACACAGACAGACATCACTACGCCCAGGGAGAAATCATCTGGCTCAAGAGCTACCTGGTAGCCGGTTCTTATCATCAGCCCTCTCCCATCAGTAACAATGTATACGTAGACCTTTACTCTCCTGAAAAAGAGCTGATCTCTACCGTACTGCTCAGATCAGATGAAGGCTTTGCGGCCGGCCAGATTCAGCTTCCTTCCCAGCTAAAAAGCGGCAGCTACCTGCTGCGCGGCTATACCAGCTGGATGAAAAATTTCGATAACGACTACTTCTTTGAAAAGGAAATCAACATTCTGGAATTCGATGGGCAAACAGCAAAAGCAGGGGCCGTCACGAGCACTAAAATTGACCTGAGCTTTTTTCCTGAAGGAGGCCAAATGGTAGACGGTGTTGCGGGAAGAGTAGCATTCAAAGCGATCAATGGCACCGGCCTCTCAGCAGAAGCCACAGGCACCATCTATGACCAGGATGGCAATGAAAAAACCAAATTTGAAACAGCCCATGACGGCATGGGGTTCTTTGCAATAACACCTTCTGCCGGTACGCGCTATTATGCCGTACTGGATGGGTCAAATGAGCGCTTTGACCTTCCTGAAGTTTCGGCAAGCGGATACTCAGTCTCTGCCAATAACAGCCTGAACGATATCCTGAGGCTTACTTTCAGAACCAACGAAAAAACCAGAGACAAGGAAGAGCTCTATGTGGTGGTGCAGTCAAGAGGAGCGGTGTCCTATGCCTTCAATCTTGACCTGTCCAAAAACATAGCCTTCAGTAATATTCCTAAAAAGACTATCCCTTCCGGCATCGCACAGGTGACTCTCTTCAATCAAAGTGGTGTACCTCTGCTGGAACGCCTTATCTTTATCAAAAGAGATGTATACAACCTGTCTGTCAAAACTGATAAAGACACTTACGCCCCCAGGGAAAAGGTAAAAGCTACAGTTCAACTGACCGACCTGGCGGGTAATCCGGCACAGGGTAACTTCTCTCTGGCAGCGGTAGACATTAGCCAGACGCTGGCTGAGACGCCATCTCAGACTATTGAATCCAACCTCCTGTTAAGCTCCGATCTTAAGGGCTATATCGAAAATCCCACCTATTACTTCGAGAAAGATGATGCAGAGCGGCTCAAGCATCTGGACCTCGTCATGATGACACATGGCTGGAGAAAATTCCGGTGGGAAGATCTGATGAATCAGAAGTTTCCGGAAGTAACGCACCTGATTGAAAAAGGGCTGAACATCAAAGGAAAGCTGGTAGACAAATTCAACGGAAAGCCTATTCCAAAAGGTACCGTCACTTATTTTGACAATAGCTTCAATCCCCCCATCATAGAAAAGATAAAAACGGATGACCAGGGTAACTGGGAAATCAATAATATCATGGCCTATGATAACTCTCCTGTCACCCTGCAGGGAGAAAACAAACGAGGAAAGAAACTGGTGAGCTTCGAGCTCGACTCATTGGTTGGAGCATCTGAACCGGGCAACTGGATCAACACCGATATCGGAGAACAGCAGAATGACCAGCTGGCAGAGTTTCTCCAGAAAAGCAAAGAGCGTAAACTCATCAATGATGCCTACGATTTTGACTCTACCGCCACCATTGTCGAAGGGGTAGTGGTAGAAGGAGAACGCTTTAAAGAGGAGCAGGCCCAGAGTGTTTACGGGGCTGGTGAGGTGTCTTTTGGCTTTGACGAAGTGACAGAGTCTACCCGCCTTGCCCGAAACCCACTGGAAGTACTGCAGGGCAGACTGGCCGGAGTACTGATTACAGGTTCGGGCCCGCAGGTAAGCGTTCAAATCAGGGGAGCCGCCTCCCTGTTGGGTGGAGCACAGCCTCCGCTGATTCTCCTGAACGATATTCCTACAGACCTGCAGACAATCCTTTACATCCCGGCTATTGATATTGAAAGAGTTGAGGTATTCAAAGGACCAAGTGCCGCTATTTTCGGAGCAAATGGCGCCTCAGGTGCTTTGGCCTTCTATACTTACAAAGGCGCCAATGTGACTAAAAAACCGGCAGAAGGGGTCTATATGACAGTACTGAGGTCCGCCTATCAGGGCTATCGCGAATTCTATGCGCCCAAATATGAAGTTGAAAAACCAGAGCATATCAAACCAGACCGCAGGGTACTGATGCATTGGGAACCTCTGATTGCCACCGATGAAAATGGCAAAGCAGAAATTGAGTTCTGGAACTCCGATCTGCCTTCGACTGTGCGTTTTGATGTTCAGGGGCTCACACTCAACGGACAGCCCCTCGTGGCAAATACAACCTATCAGGTGAAAAAGTAATATGAGGCTGTAACATAGGCCTGACTCCTTAGTTCTATAGATACTTAAACTAAAACTCCGGCCTATGCTCCTCCGCTCCCTGCTTCTTGCAGGACTCTTCATTGTGCAACAGTCTGTAGCCCAGGTTGAAAATCCTGTCGTTACCAAACTTCATGATTATACCTATAACCGACCAGAGGAAAAGGTATTTCTCCACTTTGACAAACCCTACTATGTACCGGGAGAAACCCTCTGGTTCAAGGCCTACATTACCCTGGGTGGGGACCATCTGCCATCGCAGCAGAGCAGTTTGCTCTATGTAGATATGTACAATGAAGCGGATCAGCTGATCCGGCAGTTGCGTATTCGCTGTCAGAATGGCTTTGGTGATGGCTATTTTAACCTGCCGGCCGATGTGGCATCTGATAAACTGCGTGTCAGGGCCTATACCAACTGGATGAAGAACTTCAACAAGGACTACTTTTTCCAGAAAAGCCTACCCCTTATATCAGAAGAGCTACCTGAACCCATCGTCAAATCAGAGATATCCGTAGGCATTTATCCTGAAGGGGGGCAGCTGATAGCAGGTGTCACGAATCGTATGGCGGTAAAAACGGATGAGGCCATGGCAGGTAAGACCCTGCTGCTTCTCGATGGAGATGGAGAAGAAATAGACGAATTGGACATAGATGAAAGGGGCTACGGGCTCTTTACCTTAAAACCCGATGGTGATGAAACCTATAGCCTTGCTTATCAGAATCAGCAATTCAACCTTCCCAAAGCGATTAGCAACGGAATTGCCCTTACCCTCAACAGCTACTCTTACCCTGATTTTGCCAGGCTTACCCTGAGAAAAAAACCCGGTAGCCAGCCTGATAAAGTCACTGTGCTGGTTCACACCCGTGGTACGGTACATCATGTAGCTGAACTCGATTTTTCCAGAGCAGTAGCCATCAGTAATCTCCCCAAGACTATATTACCCACCGGAGTCAACCACCTCACAATTTTTGATAATGCCGGTAAGCCTCTGGCCGAACGACTCTTCTATGTTGACCGGGAAGACCCAACCAGTCTGAAACTGATGACCCAACAGGAAAGCTTCTCTCCACGGAAAAAAGTCGAACTGGAGCTCAACCTGTCAGATCTCACCGGTAAGGGACAGGTAGCCGGTAACTTATCACTGACCGCCACACAAAGTGCTGAAGTGGTCAGACCCCCATATGAAGAAAACATAAAGACCTACCTCCTGCTCAATTCTGACCTGAGAGGCAGCATTACCAATCCCGGCTATTACTTCACAGATGACTCCAAAGAGAAAAAAATTGAGCTGGACAAGGTCATGATGACACATGGCTGGAGGCGTTTTGCCTGGGAAAAACTCCTGACTCAGGCTATGGACAGCGTGGTATATGAACCGGAAAGAGGTATGACGCTCAGGGGAAAGATGGTAGGAAAAACCAATGGTAAGCCCATTGCCAATGGTACCGTCACCTATCTGGATAATAAAAATGGTCAGACCGTCATGCGGAATAAACTGACAGACGATGAAGGTGAATTTGTTATGACGGACCTGCTACACGCTAACCTAAGTAAGGTATCTCTCAAAGGTATTATCACTGATAAAGGCCTGAAGAGAGCCCGAAAACAGTTTGTGGCCTTTGAGCTGGATACCACCACAGAAGCTACCATGTCTGCCTGGCTGATACCGGCTGACCCCATTGAGCTTTCCTCTCCTGAAATCACAGAGGAAATCATAGCCAATACTGAAAAAAGAGAGCTTTACGATTCTATCTATAATTTTGATCCCGATGTGCGCATAGTGGAAGGTGTAACCGTAGAAAGTGAGCAGGAGCTCGATTTTACCCGCAATAAAATCAGCGCTGCCTATGGCAAGGGCACAGCTACCTTTGAAGTGCCCGATGAGCCCAGAATCAAAGCCCAAAGAGATATTTTTACCGTGATGGCCGGTCAACTGTCAGGCGTTAAGATCATCTCCACAATGAATCCGGCCAATACCGTAGTGCTCATCCGTTCTGCCTATCGCATAGGAGATGTCTCCGGTGAAGTGCCTCCCAAGTTTATGCTCAACGACATGGAAACCGACCTGCTCACCATTGTATACCTGCCGGTAGATCAGATCGACCGGGTAGAAATTTACAAAGGACCGGATGCTGCCATTTTCGGCATGGACACTATGGGCGGTGTTATGGCGGTATACACCAAGTCAGGCTTTGAACCTCCTAAGGATGGTGTTGCAGAACAGGGGCTCTACGCGATCAGCCTACCGGGCCTGCAGGCTCCCAGAGAGTTCTTCAGTCCTGATTACTCAAAAGATAAGCCCGAGCATGCCAAACCGGATATACGAAGCCTGGTGCACTGGCAGCCCACCGTGGTTACTGATAGTACCGGTAAAGCCAAAGTCGAATTCTGGACCACAGACAATACCGGCACCATCGACATTGAAGTGCAGGGGCTGACCTATTCCGGTAAACCTGTAGTAGTGAAAAAATCGATAGCCGTAAAAGAGGAAGATTGACTCGGGCCATTTTCAACCCGAAGTTTTTAGTCTCAAAATCTAAAGTCTGAAACTCTACTTGTTGCTGGCATTGAAGAGCTTTTGCTTCTCTTCTTTTGAGAGCGCATCATAGCCCTTCTCAGAGATTTTGTCCAGTATGGCATCAATCTCTGCCTGGGAGGTTTCTTTGCTGGCGGCTTTCTTCTTTCTGGAAGAACTGGTTTTTCTGGAGGATGAAGACGACCCAAAGCGCTGCTCATTCTTATAGCTCACTTTGATTTTCGGCTGCCTTACGAAAAAGCTCTTACCCCAAATCAGGAATCTGGCTATAGGCTTGCTCCAGTCACTTCCCCTTTGAAGCTGTACCATAAACAGGTATCCCAGCAGGGCACCTCCCAAATGAGCAATCTCACCCCCGGCATTTGTACCCACTGTACCCAGTAGTGAACTCAACACTACAAAAATGGCGATATACTTGAGCCGAACAGGCCCGAGAAGGAAAAGCTGCACTGTGAAGTTAGGCTGGAAAGTAGCCGCTCCAACCACAACAGCCGTCACACCCGCAGAAGCTCCGGCCAGGATAGAAACAGAAGCAAGGTTCTGGTAAAAAGGCAGTGCATTGTATAGCAGTATATACAAGACGCCACCTGATAATCCTCCCAAGACATACAGCCCTAAAATCTTGTTTTGCCCCAGGTATTCAACAATGATTCTTCCAAACCAATACAGAAAGAGCATGTTAAACAAGATGTGGAAGAAGTCCCTGTGAAGGAACATATAGGTAATGAAAGACAGGGGCTGGAAGGTCAGACTTGCCGGATTAGAAGGCAAAGACAGGTAAGCATATATCTGGCTGTATAATTCGCTTTGACCTGATACGGTAAGAATAACATAGACAAAGACATTGAAGCATACAAAGACGACCAGATTGATCACAATGATCTGGTTCAGGATATTTCCCGAACGAAAGGCCATTTTGAAATCGTCTAGAATACTGTTCATACCTTAATAACTCCTCTCTCTGTAAACTACTTCTGCCAGGCGCAAGTTCCTAAAACATTTTGATGACGACACAAAGTCTGTATTAAATCATTGACATTAATAGAAGCTGCCCCGATCTTCCTTCCAGACCTTAAACAGTATCCAGGCAAAGAGCGCTCCACCAAGGTGTGCCAGGTGTGCCACGTTATCTCCCGGCACCCGTTCAAGCTCCGAGATTACCTCGAAAATAATCAGGGCCCCCACCAGGTATTTAATCTTCACCGGAAAAGTGAAAAACAGCAAGATCTCCGTATTCGGGAAGAGAATCATCAGCATCGCCAGAATGCCAAAAACTGCCCCCGATGCTCCTACCATGGGGTAGTCTCCGTATTGATTGTACAAGGCATAAGCCCAACCTATAGAATCCTGTCTCAGTCTTGGGTTATTTTCATCACGGGCGTAATTGTCGATCACCGTTAGTACCTGCTGGCTCGGCCGGTCTACATGTTTTACAATTAACCTGTTGAAATCCTCCGGGTTGGGGTTCTCTACATAAGCCTGTACATCATTTCTTATGCCGTTTACCTCCACATAGTTGGCTGCAGTATATAAAATACCACCTCCCAGGCCTGTGACCATATACAGGATGAGAAACTTCTTCGGACCCAGAAAATTCTCCAGCATAGGCCCTACAAAGAAGAGAATGAGCATATTACCGAAAATATGCCTCAGACCATTCGTATCGTGCAGGAACATATAGGTCACAAACTGATAAGGCTTGAAATTGTCTGAGAACAAAAAATAAAGACCAAACTGATCCCCCAGATTGAGGCCTACCACATACTGTGCTATGGCAATTCCTATATTGATAATCAGAAGATTCTTGACAATGGGGGTGGGTGGTCTGAACATATCTGCTAATTAAAAAACTGGGCTATCTTTTCCAATTCAAGTATAAAGGTGGTCTTGTTACCATTCGGTGCATAATTCGGGTTCTTACAGGCAAAAAGCTGATCTATCAAAGCTGACATCTCTTCAGCCTCAAGCAAAGCACCTTCTTTAAGAGCAGACCTTTGTGCAATAGCACGGGCCACATTCTCATCTGTACTGATAGAAAGCTCTGATGAATTCTTCTTAAACTGTTCTATAAAACCCTCAAACAGTTCTTTTTCATTTCCTGTCTTCAGATCTGCCGGCACTCCGTTGATCATCACAGCACTCTTACCAAAAACAGAAAATTCAAACCCGATGGCATTGATCTCATCCTTCATACCCATTACGAGTGAAAAGTCTGCCGGGTTCAGCTCCAGTGTTTGTGGAAAGAGTGTTTGCTGAGAAGCCCCCGACCTTCGCTGCACCATGCTCAGAAAACGCTCATACATGATGCGCTCATGAGCCTCCTGCTGAGCCACCAGCATAAGCCCGCTTTTTACCTGAGTGGCAATGTATTTTCTGTGAATCTGAAAGTAAAGCTTGGTTTGAGGCAAAGCGGCAAAATCAGTGATCTTCACCTCGGTATTAGCCGCACTTGTCAGTTTGATAGTTCCCGGCTCTGCCTCAGGGTGAATGTCCATTTGAGTATTAGCGACTTCCTCCTGCTTAATATCTTTTTGCAGGCCCTCATATAACTTCTCCCAATGCGAAGTGTCCTGCTTAGGGGTATTTTTCCACTGCCCGTAATCTCTGTCGCTTTGAGCCGTTCTCTCCTGAGTAGTTTTAGGCTGTGGATTAAAAGAGGCAAAATTCACATCCTGACCAAAATCAAGGGCTGGTGTAATATTATGTGTGCCCAAAGCCTGCTTTACCGCAGCCCTTACAATCGCATAAACGGTGCGTTCATCGTCAAACTTGATTTCAGTCTTGGTAGGATGAACATTGATATCTATATGCTTTGGATCTATTTCCAGAAACAAAGTGTAAAAGGGATAGCACCCCTCCGGCAACAGCGATTCAAAGGCAGTCATGACTGCATGATGCAGATAGCTGCTTTTGATAAAGCGATTGTTGACAAAGAAAAACTGCTCACCCCGGGTCTTTTTAGCAAACTCCGGCTTTCCTACATAGCCCTGTACCTTAAGCAAAGAAGTCTCTTCCATACAGCTGGCCAGCTGACTCTGGTAGTTCTTACCAAAAATGCCCACAATACGCTTGCTGAGCTTGCCCATCGTGAGGTGGTACATCTCCAGGTCATTCTGGTACAGGGACATCTGTATATCAGGATAAGCCAGTGCTACGCGCTGAAACTCATCCACAATGTGCCGCATCTCCACGGCATTCGACTTCAGGAAGTTCCTGCGGGCAGGTACATTAAAAAACAGGTTCTTCACACAAAGGGAAGTGCCTACAGGAGTAGATACCGGTTCCTGACATTTTACTTCCGATCCATGGATATCAATCAGTACCCCCAGCTCATCACCGATTCTCCGGGTTTTTAGCTCTACCTGGGCCACAGCCGCGATGGAAGCCATTGCCTCACCACGAAAGCCCATGGTTTTGATAGCAAAAAGATCGTCAGAGTTACGGATTTTAGAGGTGGCATGCCGCTCAAAGCACATGCGGGCATCTGTTTCAGACATCCCTACACCATCATCCACTACCTGGATCAGGCTCTTGCCTGAGTCCTTTACGATTAGTTGAATATTTTCTGCTCCGGCATCAATGGCGTTTTCCAGCAGCTCTTTTACCACAGAGGCAGGTCTTTGCACTACCTCACCGGCAGCTATCTGATTCGCAATGTTATCAGGGAGTAATTGTATAAAATCTGGCATCCAGTTCCTTGGAGAATCTATTTCTTAAACCTCTTCCAGAGGTAGAACGGAACTATTAGCAGGAAAAGGTAGAAAATCTCTGTGCCCACATATACGAACCCACCAACCATCAATACCAGAATGATGAAGATGATCATTCGTAGCATGGTGGCCTGCCCCCCTACCTGAGAAGGCGTATGCTTCATGTTTTTTCTGAACGAACCTTCAATCTGTGAACGATAGCCGGGATCAATCTCTCCGTCAGACAAACCCATCTCAGCCTTAATTCTGGCTGTGCGATTTGCGATATCCTCCTTTACAGGGTCATAGTACCTGGGCTCAACATGGAACCGTTGGTATCTCGAAGTTTTGAAAAATCCTTTAATATTCATTGATTAAAGCCGCTCTCTCAAATTTAATAGTTTATTTGAGGTTATTAAAATAAAACGGTCCAATGAAGCAAAAAGTTGCTGCTCTCTTCTTTCTCACTTTCACTGCTATCCAGCTCTCTTTTGGTCAGAAAATCTATAACAAGACTGACACGGTAGCACTCAACCATTGGGTGGACAGCACCTTCAATGCTATGAGTCCGGATGAGCGACTCGGACAGCTGTTTATGGTGGCAGCTTACTCCAACCGCAATGAAGAACACTATCAGGAAATAGATAAGCTGGTAAGCGAATATAATGTAGGCGGACTGATCTTTTTTCAGGGTGGCCCTGTGCGACAAGCCATCCTTACCAACCGCTACCAGGCACAGGCCAAAGTGCCTCTCTCTCTGGCCATGGATGCCGAATGGGGCCTGGGCATGAGACTTGACAGCACCATCAGTTTTCCGAAGCAAATGACCCTGGGGGCCATAAACGACAACCGCTGGATTTATGAGATGGGCAAAGAGGTGGCCAACCAGTTCCACATCATGGACATGCACATCAATTTTGCCCCGGTAGTAGATGTCAATGTCAATGCGAAGAATCCTGTTATAGGCTATCGCTCTTTTGGAGAAAACAAATACCTGGTTTCTGAAAAAGGGAAGGCCTATATGAAAGGCATGCAGGACCACCGTATTATGGCCAATGCCAAGCACTTTCCCGGTCATGGTGATACCGATGCGGACTCACACTACGACCTTCCCGTGATCAATCATGATCAGGCCCGGATGACTGACATTGAACTGTTTCCCTTTCAACAGCTGATGAAAGACAGCCTGATGAGCGTGATGGTAGCCCATCTGCAAATACCGGCCTATGATGATCGGCCCAATACACCCACCACGCTTTCTCACAGAGTAGTGACCGACTTACTGAAGAAGGAAATGAAATTTGACGGCCTTGCTTTTACCGATGCCATGAATATGCAGGGAGTAGCCAAATACTACGAGCCCGGTGAAGCAGATGTAAAAGCCCTGATGGCCGGGAATGACGTAATTCTCTTCCCCCTTGATGTGCCAAAGGCCATTACTCAAATCAGGAAAGCACTGGAGACGGGAGACCTCAATCAGGAAGACCTGGACCAAAGAGTAAAAAGGGTGCTGAAATCAAAATTCTGGTTTGGTCTGAATGACTATAAGCCTCTGGAGATCGACAATATTACGGCACGGCTGAATAACAGCTATGCCCATATGCTGAACCGGATGCTCTATCAGAAGGCACTCACTGTGGTGGACAATACGGATCAGCTGATGCCGATTATCAGTATCGACAGTACGCGTTTTGCTTCTGTCAGTTTCGGAGGCAAAAGTGCTGAGCACTTTACCAATAGCCTGGACAGCTTTGCCGGTTTTGATCATTTCCAGGCAGACAGTCTGTACCGGGAGAAGCTCCAGGACCTTGCGGACTATGACCTGGTGGTAGTGGCGTATCAGGGCATTACCAACTCACCCAAAAATCAGCACAAAGTCAACTCCGAAGAGGTTGCCTTTATCAAAGCACTACAAGAAAAGACCAAGGTGATCGTAGTGGTAATGGGCAATGCCTACAGCCTGAAGTACTTTGAAGGCGTTAAGAATATCCTGTGCACCTTTGAAGACAATGAGATTACCCAGGGCACTGCTGCAGAAATCATCTTTGGTACCATCAAAGCTCAGGGGAAACTGCCGGTAAGTGCCGGAGCAGGCTTCAAAGCAGGTACCGGTATCGAAACGCTCACCAGCTCACGCCTGGGCACGGCCCTCCCACAGGAAGCAGGCATGGATGCCGAAATTCTGGCCGGCATTGACAAGCTTATGGCAGAAGCCATTCAGAAAAAGGCCACTCCGGGCGGACAAATCCTGATAGCAAGAAAGGGCAAGGTGGTTTTCCACAAAAACTATGGTTACCAGACCTATGACAGCCTGTTGGCCATTAACGACAATACACTCTATGACCTGGCTTCTATTACCAAGGTGGCCGCTACCACTCAGGTATTGATGTACCTGGAGGAACAAAACCTCATTGATATGGATGCTACCATCGGCACATATTTACCTGAGCTGAAAGGTACAAACAAGGAAGACCTGATCATTCGGGACATCCTTACACATCAGGCCGGTCTGAAGCCATACTATCCCTTCTGGGTACAGACAGTAGAAAAGGGTGAGCCCATAGAAGACTTTTATCATGAGAGTCCGGGAGGCCCCTACCAAAATGCCATCGCGGAAGATCTGTATGGCATCACCAGTATGGCCGACTCGGTATTTAAATGGGTAGCCGATACTGACCTTCGGAAAATGCCGCGGGGCAAAAAGGAGTACGATTATCTCTATTCTGATATGGGCTACTATCTTTTCTTCAGGCTGGCGGAAAAAGTGCTCGATCAACCGGTAGATCAATTCCTTTCTGAAAAATTCTACCAGCCTCTGGGGCTCAGAACCCTCACCTATAATCCGCTGAACAAATTCAGCGCACGCAGAATGGCCCCGACAGAAGCCGATGACTACTTTCGTCAGCACCTGATACAGGGTACCGTTCACGACCAGGGCGCTGCTATGGTAGGGGGCGTGGCCGGTCATGCCGGACTTTTCTCCAATGCCTATGACCTGGCAGTATTGATGCAAATGAATCTGCAAAACGGAGTCTATGGTGGTAAACAGTACTTTCAGCCAGGCACTATCCCTCAGTTTGCAGCCAGCCAGTACCAGGGTAACCGCAGAGGCATGGGCTGGGATAAACCCATTGTGGGAGTAGATGAGGGGCCTACGTCACGCTACGCTTCCGCGTCTACCTTCGGTCATACCGGCTTTACCGGCACCGCAGCCTGGGCCGACCCCGAAAACGAGCTGATCTTTATCTTTCTTTCCAATCGCATTTATCCGGATGCATCAAATACTAAACTGATGACCGGAAACTTTCGTACCAAGGTGCAAGACCTTATTTATGAGTCCATCTGGAACTTTAAGTAGGGTTTGTGAGTTAATTTTTTGCTATCAATAGCACCAGAGCGAAATGAAGATTGGTATTGTATGTTACCCCACCTTTGGGGGAAGTGGTGTTGTGGCCACAGAATTGGGCATTGGACTGGCGAAAGAAGGGCATAAAGTGCACTTTATCACGTATTCTCAACCCACACGACTCGACTTCTTTAATGAGAACCTCTTCTATCATGAGGTAGATATCCGGTCTTACCCCCTGTTTCAATATCCTCCCTACGAATTGGCACTGGCCAGTAAAATGGTGGATGTAGTGAAATATGAAAAGCTCGACCTGCTTCATGTACACTATGCCATACCCCATGCCTCGGCTGCCGTTATGGCAAAGCAAATACTCAAAACGGAAGGTATAGAAATTCCGATCGTAACTACGCTGCATGGTACAGACATTACACTGGTAGGTAAAGATCCTTCTTACGAACCGGTAGTGACCTATAGCATCAATCAGTCTGATGGCGTGACCGCTGTGTCAGGAGATTTGAGAAAAGATACCCTGAAGCATTTCAACATTACCCGCGAAATCAGGGTGATCCCCAACTTCATAGACCTGGAGAAATTTAAGAAGCAAAGGAAGGATCATTTCAAAACCGCCATTTGTCCCAATGGTGAAAAGCTGATTGTCCATACCTCCAACTTCCGCAAGGTAAAACGCGTGGACGATGTAGTCAGGGTATTTGACAAACTGGCTGATACCATTCCGGCCAAATTACTGCTGGTGGGTGACGGACCCGAAAGGGCTCACATCGAAAATCTCTGCCGTGAACTGAATATCTACGATGATGTGCGTTTTCTCGGAAAACTGGAAGCTGTGGAAGAAGTGCTTTCTGTAGCAGATTTGTTTGTGATGCCGTCAGAAAAGGAAAGCTTCGGACTGGCTGCCCTGGAAGCTATGGCCTGTGAGGTGCCCCTGATCAGTTCTAATGTCGGAGGTATTCCGGAGCTCAATATTCATGGTGTAACAGGTTTTACCAGTAATGTGGGTGATGTGGAAGAAATGACGAAGAATGCCCTGCATATTCTCAGCAATGACAATCTCGCCTCGTTTAAAGCCAACGCTCTGGCCAGAGCCAAAGAATTCGACATTGCCAAAATCCTTCCACTTTACGAATCATTCTACGAAGAGGTAGCCACAGCAGTAATGAGCACTTCCCGCTAATGCTGTACAAAAGGAGAATATTAGCTCACACTTTCTGTTATGCGTATTAGTATCATCGGCTGTGGCTGGCTTGGCCTTCCTCTGGGCTCGTGTTTGGCAAAAAAGGGCCACGAGATAACAGGAAGCACAACCTCTGAACAAAAGCTATCACAGCTCGAAGAAGCAGGAATCAACCCCGTACTCTTCAGGCTCAGCCCTATGCCGGGAGGCAGGCAGTTCAATAGCCTCTTCCAGACCGATCTGCTCTTTGTCAACATTCCACCGGGTAGAAAGACGAACCCGCCTGAGTTCTATGAAGAGCAGGTAAAGTATATCACTTACCTCGCTAACCAGCATAAGGTACCCAAGCTCATCTTCATCAGCTCCACCTCCTACTACCCTAGTACAAACGGGCCAGTAGACATCTACACTCCTTATGATTTTGAAAAAGGGTCTGGCAAGGCAGTGGTGCAAGGCGAAAAACAGATCAGTAAAGTAAACGGAGAATTACTCATTCTTCGCTGTGGTGGCCTGATGGGAGGAAACAGGATACCCGGAAGATGGTTTGCCGGAAAAGCTACCAAAGGGGCTGACACCCCGGTAAATTATATCCATCGGGAAGATATCATCCGCCTGGTAGAAGAATTAATCGCTGAGGAAAGCTGGCCGCAGAAAATCATGAATGTTGTCAACCCCAATCACCCCAGCCGTAAAGAAGTACACGAAGCGATGGCCCGTAAACATGGGTTCGAAGCTCCTGTCTGGCAAAGCCCGGCTATCATTCCACATAAGGTGGTGAAGTCGAGTCTGGAAGGTTTTGAGCTGCGATACCCTTCGCCACTCGATTACTGAAGACGTCCCCCCAAAATATGACAGCCACCCCAAAGGCTGAAAACCTCCTTAGCGTTGAGCGTTAGCCCTTTCATTATCAATATGACCATGAAAATGAGAAACTTCAAATCACGCATTTTTATTATCGCCCTCCTTTTTGCCTGCTTCAGTCTGCAGGGACAAAACCTCAACATCCCCAGAAGAAGCCCCAGGGCTCAATTCAGTCAGACCTTCGGTATCACCAAAGTAACGATCGATTACGGGGCCCCGAAAGTGAAGGTTGGCAACAACGACCGAACCGGTAAAATCTGGGGACAGCAGATACCATACGGTTTCCAGAAAATCAACTTTGCCGGTAAAGGTGACATCCCATGGAGAGCCGGAGCTGACGAAAACACGACCATCAGCTTCAGCACTGATGTAAAAGTAGAGGGCAAGCCTTTGGCAGCGGGTACTTATGGCTTCCACATTGCCCTGCATGACGACAATACCGCCACGCTTATCTTCTCCGAAAACACTTCTTCCTGGGGAAGCTTTTGGTACAATGAAGCAGAAGATGCCTTAAGAGTGAAAGTGGAAATGGAGGACACTGAGTTTCAGAATGTACTCAACTACAGCGCCATAGAGCTGGACGGCCTCTATACGCGGCTGGCACTGACCTGGGAGAAGAAGAGAATCCCCTTCTCTGTGGAAGCCAACACCCTTCAGCTGGTTGAAAACAGCCTGAAAGATGAGCTCAGAGGTGCATCAGGCTTCGGCTGGCAGGGTAAATTCCAGGCGGCTCAGTACCTCGTACGATACAACCACAACATGCCCCTGGCCGAGCAGTGGATTGACGAATCCATTGCTGCGAATAAAAATTTCCAGAACCTGCAGCTGAAATCCAGCATTCTCTTTATTCAGAAGAAAATGGATCAGGTAATGACCGTTCTGGACGAAGCTTCCACCCTGGCCGATATCAACCAGCTTAATGCACTGGGCTATACCCTGATGCAGAATAATCTGATGGAAAAAGCCCTGGAAATGTTTGAACTCAACGTGGAGCGCAACCCGGAAGACGCCAATGTACTCAATAGTCTGGGAGAAGCACTGGTAGCTAAAGGAGGTAAAGCCGACAAGAAAAGAGCCATTAAGCTTTTCAAAAGGTCTAATTCACTGAACCCTTCACAATTGGTAAAGGATAGCAACGACCAGCATTTATCAGACCTGGGTGCCAAATAGACAATTATCTGCCCGGACCATCATTCCGGAGTTTTGCGCACAGGCTGATCAGCTTGTGAACAAAACTCCGGAATCTGGTTTCAGACATTGACTTTGCCGGAAAGATTACCTGAGAATCTTAATCTCTACCCGTCTGTTCAGAGCGCGGCCTGCTGCGGTATCGTTCGTGCTGATGGGTAGAGATTCTCCTTTACCAGCTACTTTAATGCGTGGTTCAGCAATCCCCTGGCTCATCAGGTAATTAGCGGCAGCCTGAGCTCTTGCCAAAGAAATGCGCTGATTCACCTCCTCAGAACCAACACTGTCGGTATGACCAGTGATTTCTACTGTATGATCAGGATGTTGTTTCAAGCGATCTACCACCTGATCAAGGAAATCGGCAAAGGCATCACTGAGCTCATAAGAATTGAACTTAAAGGGTAGTCTCACCTCAAAATCCTCCACCACCTTCTTGCTACTTCTGGGCTGGCCGATCGTAAACTCTGTTTCAGATGGTTCCGTAGTCTGGCTTGTCGAGTCCGACTCTGCGCTTTCTTCCGGTTCAACGGCCGGTTCAGGCTTCAACTCCTGACTCACAGAATCGACAGGCACCTCTCTCTTAGGCCTGACCCTGGTGCCCGGTTGTCCCTCTTTGGTTTTCTTTCTGCCTTTAGGCTTCATAAACATTTTCCATTGTACCCCCACCTCAAAAGCGCTCTGATTGGAAACTGAACTTCGGCCTACGCCAATATCATAGGTGGCCCCCACAGCAAACTCTCCTTTTTCCAGGGTAGCACCAAGTATCACGAAGTTTTCGGTACTGTATCGGGCTCTTACTTTCAGATACTGATCTGCCTGTAGCTCACGACCTACCGCCAGGCCTGCCTGCATGGCATAGTTATCTCCAAAGCCATAAGCAAAAGCCTCGGCCCAGATGATAGCCCGGTGTGTTCTGTTAATCATAGTACCTCCCTCAGCGATAAAAGAAACAGGCAGGTTTGACTCCTGATCAAATACGGACTCATTGGCCCGGTTAATGTCATAGGCGGACAGACCAATATAGGATCTGTCCAAACGATCATCGAGGGCTTTTTTCCAGTATAAACCTGCATTCCAACGCAGAAAAGAACTGCCAGGGTCACCAAAGGTCTCACCACTGTTAATACCCTGATCAAAACCTCTGTCCGGAACAAACTGAGATCCGGTACTGAGTCCGTTAAAATCAAAAGACCTTCGCTGATACCCCAGACTGATGCCCAGATTGAAAGAGGACAGTGCATCTGTAGGAATGCTTACCGCAGTGGAGACACCGGCCTCCTGAATACTATACACCCCTCCACTCCCGGAACGGTCGTCCATAAAAAAAAGCCCTATACCTCCTCTTCTTTGTCCACCCCAGCTTACCGGATAGGCCAGGTCCAGGGCGGTACTCAGCAGACTGAAATCACCGGCTGTTGACTGATTTCTGAAATTGGCCATGATATGAAAATAGTCCCGGCTACTTACCAGGGCAGGATTGACCCGCTGAGGTGTAAAATGTCGTTGTGAAAACTGAAAAAACTGTGCACTGACTGAGGTGCTGATCAGCAGAAAAATGGCTAAAAAGAATCCTCTCATTATCTCACCAACTGCAAAGCCCCCTTGTTCTTTCCATTGACCGTAATGGTCTGCCCATTGATATAATCTCCACTGACACGCCAGTAGTAGGTACCTGCCGGCAACTCAGTGCCTCCCCAGGTACCGTCCCACCCTCTGACAGTTACCTCACTGAGGTTACTCGATTCAAAGACGGTGTTACCGGCCCTGTCAAAAATAGAGAAGGTAAAACTGGCAACACTTTCCAGGTCATACACCATAAACCGTTCATTTCGTCCGTCCCCATTGGGTGAGAACATGTCCGGAGCAAAAGCCGTCAAAACCACCTCTACCAACAGGGTAGCCTGGTCTGTACACCCTGTGTCATTGAACACGGAAACCGTGTATAGTGTATTCTCATTAGGAGAGGCCAGGGGTGACGCCACATTAGTGGCACTCAGGCCGGTTGCAGGCTCCCACAGGTATTCGGTTCCCCCGGAAGCAAACAGCTGGACAGACTCACCTTCCGTTACCTGCAGGACAGAGTCTCTCACACTGGCCACCACCTCATCAATATCTACAGTGAAACTTTGCTGGTAGTCACAGCCATTGACGGAGGTTACCTCCAGGGTCACAACATCATCGGCCTGTGGTATATAAGAAAATGAAGAGGTAGAAGAAAGAGCCCCCTCATTGGCAGAGCTCCAGGTGATGCTACTCCATGCACCTTCCACTTCTACACTGACCTGATCTCCCTCACAGATAGTCAGGTCTTCGAGGGGTTCAGGTGCTCCGTCAGGAATGACAGAAAACACCTCTCCATCAATACAACCTCCTACCCTGTCGTAAACAGCTATTACAAAATCCTGCCCGCCTGTGGTAAAGCTCAGCTGAGCCGAGGTACCCAGGTAGCCCTCGTTGACTGAAAACCAACGGGCATCTTCTCCGGTCTCAGTCTCCAGTGTAATGGTATTGGTACCACAAAGTATCTTCTCCTGTACCAGCAATTGTTCGTTACAAGCACCTCCCACACCACCTTGCAAACACTCTGACACGGTATAATGAAAGGCATTATCAATCGGCATAATAGAAGTGAAAAGCGGCTGAGTGGGCGCGTTTTTAAGGATAAGAAAAGAGCTGGAACCCTGATTACCGGGACCGGACACCGTTCTTCTCAAACTGACCGGATCAAAGCCGGCTGCCAGTACATCCGCAGTTCCGATACCTGTTCCAAGCGTTACATCATAGGTTACCGACCTGCTTTCGGTGAAATCATCCTCCGCTATATTCCAGACGATATACAAATCGTCTCCAAACCGGAAACTAAGCAGGTCCTGTAAACGCGTTGGTCCCTCATTTTTATCTTCTTCCTCGTTTTCAAACAGCCAGAGCCTGCTTCCGGTCACTGTGGTGGTCAGTTCAAAATAATCCAGGTCACCATCAAAATCGAAATCGCCATAACGTCTTCCCATACCACTGGAGTTTTCCAGGGTATCGCTTTCATAAGTCGTTTCTGTGAGCGTATTAATTACCCTTTCGCGAGCTAAGAGACTCCCTGTTGTGCCGAGCGTCAGCCCCTCCACATCTGTATCAAGCACGCCATCAGAGCCCAGATCAGCTGCAAATACCCTGGTGTTCTTGAGCCTGAGTCGTTTGTTATCCGTTTGAGACGAAAAAGTCTCACCGTTATTGTTGATCAGCACTTCCAGCGATCTGGGACTATTATCTATATCCCGGCTCACGAGTACATCCGGAAATCCGTCATCATTAAAATCACTTACCACGTAATCAGTGATCTGCAATGAATCGGATTCCACGGCCTGTACTGAGAATTCTAAGTCTTTTTGATTTAATAAGAGCAAAGCCACAGAGTCTCCGTCCGCTTTGATACCTGCTATAAACAAGTCTGTAAAACCATCTTTATCAAAATCCAATACCACGGGATCCGTGTGAATTTCATCGAGTTCTTCCGGCAGGCTCACCTTTTCAAAGCCGGTGGGCTCATTTTTGTATACAATCAAACCGTCTAAGCTGAATGTCAGTATCTCCAAAACCCCGTCATTGTCCAGGTCAGCCAATCGAAGCTCCTGCCAGACAGAAGCACCGGCATTGATCAGGGTTTTCTTCCAGGTAAAGTCTCCGTTGTTTTCATATACAGCATGCTCAAAACGAGTACCATCCGTAGTTGACAGCAACAAGTCCTGCCTGCCATCCTGGTTAAGATCTGCCAGCTTCAAAAGTTGCTCCCCATAGGTCTCCAGGTCCGTATCTGCCAGTATAAAAGTGGTGTCTGGCTGTTGGTGATAGATGTAAGAAACACTTCTGCTGGAGTCGGTGACCGAGAGGTCTTCTCCCGTAATAAAAATATCCAGCAAACCATCGTTGTCAACATCTACCCATTCAAATACAGGCTTTGACATTTGGGGCAGAGACAGCGTATCAAAAGGAGCAAAATTCTGTGCCGATAAGCTGCCCAAAGACAGCATCAACATGGTTATGGTTAGCTTCAGTTTCATTCCTTACCCCCCTTCTTTTGAAAAGTGATAGGCAGATGAATAATTGATGCCACGGAATCACCTTCATCGAGGGCAGGTTTCCATGCCGGCATCTGCCCGAATACCTGACTGAGTTGCTGCACCATGGCATCGGGTAATGGCTTGTTAAAGGAAACATCTCCAACCTCCCCTTTAGCTCCTACTTCAAACTCGACTTCGAGAAAGAACGTATTGTCGGTTCCCAACAGAGAATCCGGCAGGTCTATTTCTTTATATAAGTAACGGTACAGGTTTTCGAGACCATCTACAGGCGTAGCATCAGCGGTAACCCTCTCTCTTATGGTGATTTGGGGGCTGGCCATAAGTTCCTCCTCTTTTTCAGGAACAATGGGCTCCACTACTGCTTCAGGGGTTACTTCTTCAATTTTCTCCTCAGCCTTCTCGCTCTCAGCAACAGGTTCAGATGGAGGTACGGGCGCTGCAATCTCCTCTTCTTTCTCTACAGGAAGCACCTTCTCCACCGGGTCTTCAGGCATTTGGACCTGATTCTCTACAGGGTTTTCAGTCACAGGCTCGTATCCCCAATATAACCAGCTCAGAAAAGCCGTGGCCAGGATGACCAATGCGAAACTTCCCGCCTGGTAATACTTCTTGCGCTTTCTGATCCTTTCATCTGTATAAGCATCCATCAGGGCATCAAAATCCTGATGCTTTGCAGCCAGCTCATCCAGGTCCGGGGTTTCATGCAATATCTTGAGATTTGTCTTCATTGCTTTCTATCAACATCTTCATCTTGCGGAGTACTCTGTGTGTCTTTGTCCTTGCGTTGCCTTCCGTAAGGTTCATTACAAAGGCAATCTCTCTGAATGACATCTCTTCAAAGAATCGCAACTCTACCAGTTCCAGTTCTTTCGGGCTTAAGGCCTTCATAACCATGGGTAGCTTCAGTTCCTGCAACAGTTCATCCTCCTCATCTTCACTCGTTTCAACCATTTCCAGAAACAGGTCGGCTGTTCGGTCAGAGTCGATGTACAGGGTTCTGCTCTTTTTGTTCTGCCTGAAGTAATCTGTACTCAGATTTACAGCAATCCTATAGAGCCAGGCCGAAAAAGAAAGCCCGCGAAACTCATACTTCTTAAGATTCAGAAGGGCATTCAGGAAAGTTTGCGAAGCCAGGTCGGCAGCCACCTGTTCATCATTTACCCGCTTGTAGAGGAAGCCGAATATTTTCCCATAATAGCGTTCATAAATAGGTTTGAAAGCCTTGGGGTCCTTTTTGGCCCTTTCTACTTCCTTTTCCTCCTGAAGCCCCAGGTAACGATATTCAGATTCGGATAAACTCAACTCGGTTGATGATTTCGTCTTTTCATTTTGACCCCACAACGAAGTAGGTTCGAGACGTTACAAATAAATTTAACCGTAATTATGTAATTGTATTCTTCTGCCAGGTCTGATGACCTGAAAATCAGGATAAGACCAAGAGATAAAAGACTGACAACGGCTACTTCCAGGAGGCGAGGATAATGCCTGTTACCGTATAGGCAATCATATGGTAGAATGCATCGATAAGGATAAGGGAAATGGGTCTTCGGGCAAAGATGTAGTTCATAGCTGTGCTTGGCAGAATAAAGAAAATACCAAACATCATACCCATGGTAGCTCCGGCCAGTGCACCTGTTTCTGCAGGAGCCCATTCACTGTGCAGAAACACGGCCATTCCGGTAGAAATCACCAGAGCCATTACCATAGAGGCAGCGAAAACCTTGGACATCTGTTCTTTGATGTCATCATCGGACAAACCTACCCCTCGCTGCCAGGCTTTCCCGAATAATGGTCCGTACCAGATGGCTCCTAAACCAAAAAATGCCAGCGCTGAAATGAATACACCCAGCCAGTTAATTGCTGACAGATCCATAGCTGTAGATTTAGTTAAAAAAAATCTATTAAGATTGATGTACAGGTAAGTTAACAAATATCCCGCTGAAAATGGGGCGGTTAACCGTAAAAAGTCAACTTATAGTACTACGCTAGTCTTCTAAAATCAAACTCAGCTCGTTGATGCTGGGGATCAATAAGACATTATCAGGATACTCCAGTTCTTCCATAAAGTAGGGATTCCCTGTAATGTAGATATTCTTGTCAGGAAAGTTATCGGCCAATTCGTAGATGTAGGCCTGCGTATCAATTTTAGAAGCAGGGGCTTTCACAAAGGTAAACAGGGCATCCGGCCTCGAGATTTTCTCTACCTGAATCAGGTCTTTGAAGGGAATATCCACCCCCAGGTAAATACACTGGCGTCCCCGGTTTTTAAGCACATAGGTAAACAGAAGAATCAAAAGATCATTGAATTCCGACTTTGGAAGAAACAACATGAATTTTTCCGCTCCGGTCCCTGGCATTGTCAGTCCGTCAATCGCTACAATTACCTTTTGCTTAATCAGGTTGTAGATAAAGTGTTCCTGAGCTGTGGTGACTTCTCCTGTACGCCACATTACACCAATGCGCTTGAGGAAGGGGTAAACGATATGAATCAGGGTTTCTTCAAAACTCCTCACCAGGAGGCTCGATGAAATGATCTTCTCAAATCGCATCTCATCCAGTTCGAGCATGGCCAGTACCATACCATTTACATGGGTGACAATGGTATGATCTGTAGCCACCTGATGGGCATCCTGCATCAAATCCCTGATCTGCTGATTGAACTCAGCCTCCGTAAAGCTGCAGATTTGCGAAATCCTGAAACCATTTTCGATAAGCAGAGAGACATTGAGCAGATACTTCAACTGCTCCTCATCATAGTAGCGAATATTGGTATTGGTACGTTTAGGCTTTAAAAGCTTATAACGCTGCTCCCAAATACGAATCGTGTGTGCCTTAATACCTGAGTACTTCTCAAGTTCTTTGATTGAGTACCGAACCAATGTGTGAGTTTCAGTTAATTCATTAACAATCTAATGAATAGAACTTACAGATTGAAGCAAAAAAACTCCTATTGGTATGCTATGGAAATGAAAAAAGCGCTGTTAGTATTCCGGTTTCTCCTTCTCAGTATCATCTTCCAGTTCAAACCGGAGTTTGATTGACATATGACTTGAAACGGGCTGACCATTGTGAGTGGCCGGCTTCCAATCCGGGATTTTCTTCATTACGCGAAGAGCCTCCTTGTCAAATTCGTCACCTAAGGATCTGACTATTCTGAAGTTACCTGCTTTCCCCTCTTTATCCACTACAAAATAGATACGGACGAAGCCCTCAATATTGCTGATCCGCGAGGTTTCAGGGTAGGTAAGTTCTTTATCAATAAGCTCGTAAAAGGCTGAAAAGCCTCCTATCGGTTCTGCCTTGATCATAATATCCTCTATCAGGATATCTTCAGTTTCCGGCTCTTCCTCAGCAGGCTGAGTCACAGGAGGTGAGGCAGGTTTAACTTGTTTCTTGTTTGCTGTGCTGGCAGGTTTCTCTTCTTTTTCTTCTTCTGCTACCACCTGTGCTGCATCCGCTGCCTCAACCTGAGCCGAATCAGGCACAATTATATGCACAGGGCTTTGCGTGGTTTCCAACTCAACAGGAGCCTCGGGTTGTACCACTTCAGGTTCAGATATGAGCTCTGTCACGGCAAAGTAGACAGATACTGTAAAAGGCACCGAGAGTACCCAAAGTACTTTAGTCAAGGAAGCTGCCTTCGCCCCTAAAGCCCCTTTTGCCAATGGAGCACTTGCCATGCCCATTCCCGCAGCTTTATCTACCACCTGCCCAAAGTCCATGAGTCCATTAATGTTCTCTGAACTTATTTCGGTTCCCTTTTTTACAAACTTATACTTCATGATACGCGATGCGTAAATTTCTTCTTTATTCGTTTCAGGATGCGATAAGTCCTGGTTTTGGCGTTATTTTCTGTAATATTCAAAATAAAACCAATATCTCTGAAACTCTTAGACTCAAAGAATCGCAATTCGATTAATTCAAGGTCTGCAGGTTTTAAACCATCCAGCATTTCCGGCAACCTTTCCATCCATTCTTCCAGGTCATCTGGCTCCAGCTGAAACTCCTCTACGAGGTTCTCAGTCATATAATCTTCCATTACAACCACCCTCTGCTTTTTCTTCTCACGGAAATGATCGTAACAAATATTTAATGCAATACGGTAAAGCCAGGAAGAAAAATTCAGCCCCTGATCTTTGTACTTATGCAGATTGACCAGCGCCTTGCAAAAAGCATTGGACGTGAGATCCTGGCTGATATCCACATCCTGAACCCTTGATAATATCAATCTGAAAATACGTTCATAGTATTTCCGATAGATAGGTTCAAAATAGCGGTTATCGACCTTGGCACGCTCAATAAGCTCTTTTTCCGGAATTTCACTCCCAACCGTATCGTTGTCAACCACCAGTAGCAAGTCGTTTTTCTTGATCAATCTGAAACGTTCAGACATTAAACGCTATCAGAATTAAAAGATACAAAAAGGCGAAACATTATTCTCAGTCAAAAATATTGTGAAGAAAAACACGGGGAATTAGCTTTATCTTAAACCAATTTGTTGCCAACTGCGTTCTCTTTTCACTCATGAAAGGCTATCGGTTTTCCAAATTCATTCCTAAAAAAGCCAAAGGTGAATCCGCCTTTGATAACTTGCTCAATATCTTTTTGCAGCTGGTGAGTATTACCGGTGGAGATGCCGGAGAAGCACTCAGCTGGCTTACCAACCTTGACAGGGAATACAATCTGACTGATGGCAACTATGGCATCGGCAACTTTATTGACGACCTGAAAGAAAAGGGGTACCTGACTGAGCAAAATCAGGATGGCAAATTTGAGGTGACAGACAAAGCGGGTCAGCAGATACGCAAGTCTGCCCTGGAAGAGATTTTCGGGAAGCTGAAAAAATCAGGCAAAGGTCAGCATAAGACCAATATTTCGGGGATCGGAGATGAAAGAGGCACGGATAGAAGACCTTTTGAGTTCGGGGATGCCATTCAGCAGATAGCCATGACAGACTCCATCCGCAACGCTCAGATCAATCACGGATTTGGCGATTTCATGCTGACGGAAGACGATCTGGAGGTAGTGGAAACTGAGTATAAAACCCAGACCTCTACTGTACTGATGATCGATATCTCTCACTCCATGATCTTGTATGGGGAAGACAGGATTACACCGGCCAAGAAGGTAGCCATGGCACTGGCTGAACTAGTTACCACCAAATACCCAAAAGATACACTGGATGTCATTGTATTTGGCAATGATGCCTGGCAGATAGAGATCAAAGATTTGCCTTACCTGCAGGTGGGGCCCTATCATACCAATACCATAGCCGGTATGGAACTGGCCATGGACATTCTGCGGAGAAGAAAAAATGCCAACAAGCAGATCTTTATGATCACTGATGGCAAGCCTACCTGTATGAAGGTGGGCATCAAATACTACAAAAACAGCTTCGGGCTGGATCCGAAGATTCTAAACAAAACCCTGAACCTGGCCAGTCAATGCCGCAGGCTCAACATTCCTGTCACCACTTTTATGATCGCCTCAGATCCTTACCTGAAAGAATTTGTACAGGAATTCACAACGGCCAATAATGGCAATGCCTATTACAGCAGCCTCAAAGGTCTGGGCCACCTCATTTTCGAGGACTATAAACGTAACAGAAGAAAGAGATTTTAAAATGAACTATAAGGAATGGAGCGCAGATCAGCTAACCGGGATCACAACCCTGGGAGAGCTGAAAGCAGCAGGCTATCAAAGCAAATCGGTAAAGGACGAGCTCCGCGATAACCTGATTGAAAAGCTGAGAAAAAAGGAACCTACCTTTGAGGGGATCTGGGGCTTCGAAGATACCGTAATTCCCGATGTGGAGCGGGCTCTTCTGTCCAAGCACAATATGAACCTGCTGGGGCTTCGCGGCCAGGCCAAGACCCGCATTGCGAGGCAAATGGTGAGCTTGCTTGACGAGTACGTGCCCTATATCTCAGGTTCTGAGCTCAATGACGACCCGTTGAACCCTATCACCCGCTTTGGGAAGAGTTTAGTAGCAGAAAAGGGAGATGCTACTCCTGTTAGCTGGTTGCACAGAGATGAGCGCTATGCGGAAAAACTAGCCACTCCCGATGTTTCCATTGCCGACCTTATCGGAGATGTGGATCCCATCAAAGCCGCTACACTGAAACTGCCTTATTCTGACGAACGTGTTATCCACTATGGGCTTGTACCCCGTTCGCATCGCAGTATTTTCGTTATCAACGAATTACCGGATTTACAAGCCCGTATTCAGGTGGCTCTTTTTAATATCCTACAGGAAGGCGATATCCAGATAAGAGGTTTTAAGCTGAGACTCCCGCTTGACATCCAGTTTGTATTTACCGCCAATCCTGAAGATTATACCAACAGAGGCAGCATTGTCACTCCGTTGAAAGACCGGATTGACAGCCAGATTATCACCCACTACCCCAAATCCATAGAGATTGGCAAACAGATCACTACCCAGGAGGCAGATATCAAAGAGGATCAAAAATCCAAAGTAGTGGTGAATGAGCTGGCTCTTGACCTGATTGAGCAGATTGCTATTGAAGCACGGCAAAGTGAATATGTGGATGAAAAGAGTGGCGTATCGGCCAGGCTGACCATAGCAGCCTATGAAAACCTGGTGAGCAGTGCTGAACGCAGATCCATCATCAACGATGAAAAACAGACCTTCATCAGGGTTTCTGACTTTATCGGTGTGGTACCTGCCATTACCGGTAAAGTAGAACTGGTTTACGAAGGTGAACAGGAAGGCCCGGGCATTGTGGCCCATAACCTGGTAGGCAAGGCTATAAGAACGCAGTTCACCAATTATTTCCCCAAACCAGACGACAAGAAGAAAGAGGGACAGGAAAACCCTTATAAGAAGATTACCAACTGGTTTGGTGAAGGCTATACCATTGACATACTCAATGAACTGTCTAATGAAAACTATGAAAAAGCGTTGACCGTGATACCGGGTTTACAGGAGCTGGTAGCTTCTAAACATGCCGGTAAAAGTAAACATGAGCAGTTGTTTTTAATGGAATTTGCCCTGCACGGCCTGGCAGAATACAGCAAGCTCAGTAAAAGCGCGCTGGATGTTGGCACCCGTTTCAAAGATCTGCTCAGCGGTATGTTTACCATGCCTGACCTTGACAATTTAGACGAAGAAGATTTTCAATAAGACCATGGACCTTGCTGAGCTCAAAAGGCTGATCTCACGGGGTGAAGGTCTCTATCTGGAATTCAAAAAGAAAGCCAATCATCCCGAAAAAATCATCAAAGAACTGGTGGCCTTTGCCAATACAGGCGGAGGATTGCTGGTATTGGGAGTAGATGATGATGGCACGGTGTCCGGTACCCGAAACATCGAGGGAGAGGCCTATGTTTTGGAAGATGCCATCCGCAAATGGGTTCGGCCCCAACCTGCCTACGAGGTTGAGATGATCAGACTCAATGAAAAAAAAGGACTGGCCCTTTTTCACATTGAAGAAGGAAAGCGCAAACCCTACTTTGTAAAACTGGAAGAGGATACCGGCAAGGGCAAAGCCTATGTTCGTTCAGGGGAAGAAAGCCTTCAGGCCAGCCGCGAAATGCGTGAGATTATAAGACGCAGGCTTAGATCCGATAATATTCAGTTTGAGTTTGGCGAAAAAGAAAAGATACTCATGGAGTACCTTGAGGAGCATGATACCATTGGGGTGCAGCAATTAAGACAGGCCGCTAAAATCCCTAAGTTTGTAGCATCGCGTACACTGGTAAGACTTGTGCTCGCCAATGTACTGGATGTAAAGCCTACAGGCTCCGGAGATCTCTACTTTTCCAAAACAGAAGCCATTATCTGAGTGATGAGAGAAGCTCCCTGGCTTTATCGTATTTAAACTGGCCCTCCTCAACGGATTCAAGCATATCTGTGGACTGACCTGTATTCCCGTTCTTCCAGTAAGCAAGAGCCAGGTACCAACGGGTTTGTTGATAATATTTATTAGGGCGTTCTGTACCAATTTCTTCAAAAATGCGGATGGCTTCTTTCACATGATCACTCCCCAGGGCACTCACTCCCAGGTAAAATTTCAATTCAGCACCAAGTCCTTCCTCTCCAACAGCACTCAACAGATCAAAAGCCTTGTTATAATTCCGGTCGGAATAAGCCTCTATCCCCTCTGCTGCCTTGTTGCCCTCTTCTCCTCTGAGGCTGACAAGTTGATCAAAATGCCCGAAGTAGTCCTCAAAGACGGGTGGCTTATTCAGGTTCTGCCAGACTACTCCCGCGCCCACCAGCACCAATACCGCTGCCGCAACAGCATACCACAAGCGAGAACCATTTCTTCCAGGCTTTGGCTCCAGGGACGCACGCATCCCTTTCAATTGCTCTTTCAGTGCTGCCCCCTCCAGTTGAACAAGCACATCCCTATACTCGCTTATAGCCAGCTCCAGCAAATCTTTTGGCACAGCATTACCATCAACATCGAGTACCTCATTGGCCTCAATATCCCCTGCCAGGTAGCTCTCCAGAAGCGCTACATCTATGTCCCTTACCTTATTCATCCCTAAAATCCGACCTCTCTAGTTTCTGACCTTTTACTAAACTAATAAGTTTCTGAAGGCATCGGTATTTTTTATTCTTCGTGGCTGCCTCACTCCCCAATCCATATTTAGTGGTCAGGCTTGCCATAGTTTTTCCCTCAAAATAAAAATCTATCAGTAACTGCTTACATTCTTCATTGATGAGTTCCATGACTTTGCGAATGGTCATCTGAGATTTCTGAATAATCAGTTCTTCCTGAAAGTCAGACTCGTCTTCCACTTTCAGATGCTTATGTGCCGTTCGCCTTCTTCTTAGCTCTTTCAGCCAAAGGTTTCGCGCAATCCCAAACAAATAGGTCTTCAGGCTGCTGGTTTTGTGGTACTCACCCTTTCTTACTTTTACATAGAAAATGACCAGAGCGTCCTGAAACAAATCATCAGCCTCATCTGCATTTCCACTGTTTTTAAGTACATAATTTTTTACAGGATGGAAGTACTGCGAGTAGAGAAAATGCATCGAGTTATTGATAAAAGCCTGATTCTGCTTCTCTATCGCCCGGATGATCTCACTATCACTAATCTTCTTACCCAATAGATTGCTTTTACCTCAAAAACCAAAAGAATTACTCATGGTAAATTAAAGGTATTAATCAGCATTTACATAGCTGATAGCTCACCAGAGATTAATAAAAAGAAGACTCTGACTCTTTTGGGTATGATTTACCGCTAATGAGGGATGGTAGTCCCAAAGGAGTATATGGCTTTTGAAATAAGGAGAGAGTATAACCTAGAGTCCGGCCAGTAGCTCCTGTGCTACCTCGTACTGATCTTCATCAGGTCCGATTTTGGCAAGTGTTTCCCGGGCTTCCTCTATCTTTCCACTCTGCCAGTAGGTAAGTCCCAGAAACCACTTGGTCTGTTGCCAGTACTGGTTATGATCATCTCTGAGAAGTTTCTCAAGATTGGTTTCAGCCAATGGATACTGTCCGATGGCCAGCGCTGCAATGGCCTGATAGAACAAAACCTCGTTACTTAAGGAATCTACTGCCACCCTGTTGAACTCACGGATAGCCGCGTCATAATCTTTTAATGTATACAGGCGCATGGCGGTACTCATACTGCCTTCACTACCACGCATACTGAGCAGATCAGGATATGCTTTGAAGTAGTCTTCGAATTCAGGAGGACTATCATTTAAGATACCGGAAAACACCGCTATCAACAAAGCCATAGCGGCCACTGCTGCTGTCCACCACATCCAAACAGTTTTCTTACCTGCTTCCTCCGGCTTTTCGCTTTCAGTTTCGGCAATATACTCTTCATGGATAGACTTCAGGTCTTCCTTCAATCCACTAAGCTCGATAAGGTTTTTAGAAGTATTAAATAGCTCGATAGCCTCGTCCAGTTCCTCGTCTGACGGGTTATCATTTTCCTCCTTGACTTCCTTCCTTGTTAGCTCACCGGATAAGTAGCGTTCTACTTTCTCGATAAGTTCCTCTTTTAGTTCCACTATCCTCGTTAATGGCCCATATCTATATCGTTCATGTCGATATTATTCTCTTTTACCAAGTCCATCAGTTTCTTCATGCAGCGGTATTTTTTATTCTTTGCCGAGTCCTCATTCGTCAGAGAATATTTGACTGCGATTTCCTTGATGGACAAACCTCTGAAGTAAAAATCTGTCAATACATTACGACAACCTTCATCTAGTTGTTCTAATAAATATGACAAGGTAAGCTTTTTTGCACTAATATTTATTTCGTCCTCTATATTAGCCCCATCCGCGACCAACACCGGCAGCTGCTCTAATGAACTGTTTTCGTAGTGTTTTTTGGATAGTTCTTTCAGCCATAAGTTCCTGCAAATGGCGAAAAGATAAGTCTTTACCGAAGAGTTACCCTTGAATTTTGCATTCCTGATCTGATCGTAAAGTATCAGTAAACCATTTTGAAAGGTATCAGAAGCATCATTCTCGGATCCTCTGTTGCCGGTTACGAACTTCAGTATTGTCTGATAGTTAGACTTGTATAAATAACGGAAAACGCCATTCACGCGGTCTCTACTACCAGAAACAATATCCTCTAAGATCTGTTTATCCAGCAATTTTGATTGAAGTTTAATAACACACACACATGGAACTACCCGCAGAGGTCCTGTTTACACCGAAAGCCTCAGCTGAGTGAAGATCAAAACTTGTGAAGAGAAGATCTGATCTAATCCCGTGTCAAGATATAATGTTTAACTAAATATTTATAATTAGAGACAGCTATTATTTATGTCCCGACATTCATAACGCAAAAAGAGCAAACAATTATTGATCCAAAAAGAAAAAATAATCGTGGTTGTGTTATTTATTTTCTAATACGTATAGGAGGAAACATGAGTTTTAAAGATTTTGGATTGGAATACTAAAAAAGTACTGAAAAGACTGCGTACAAAATGACCATGACTTCAAGAGCTTTTTTGATACACATGATGGCCCTGTTCATGTTATCAATCTGCATAACAGGCAATTGCCTCGCTCAGAACGATGAAAAACCTACCTATATATTCACAGATAACCGTATCAGCCTGGCAGATACGCTGCTTTCCCTCAAGGACTACACTCGTGCGCTGGAGGCCTATAAAGTAGCCCTGGAGACCTACAAAACTGAATCCTTCTATGAGGGCATGGTCTATGCCACCGAGCGCATGGCCTTCTGCTATCGCAGGCTCAAAAATGACGGACTATCAGCAGAAACTTTTCAGCAGGCCATTGACCTGGCTAAAGAAAAACTAGAGCCGAATCATATGCTATTAAGCAAGGCTTATTTGAACAATGGGATTAGGGCTCATTTTAAAAACACCTATTTCCAAGCCGCTGACCTAATTGATTCTTCCAAAGCAATATTTGACAGAAGTCGAGTATATGAGCCAAACACTTACCAAAAAATTATCGAATACAAATTTTATACCTATTACTACGCTCAAAAAAGTCACGACACACTAATTAAATACCTGGACATACGCAGTCATCTATTACAAGAACCTATAGAAGCAAATCAAAAAATCTATCTACTCAATGATTTTTCACGTGCTTACAACTATTTAGGTGATTATAAAAAAGCCACAGCTTATGCCACTGAGGCATACAGATTGTGCCTGCTCGAGGATGAGAATGTAGAACCGTATTATCATTCTGATGCTCTGTTTAGTCTAAGCAGATCCTTTTTGAATCAAAACAAATATCAGAAAGCTTTAGAGGTCTGCAATGAGTTAATTGAGTACACATTGATTAACAATCCAAACGCATCAAATTTAAGAGGTTTTTACAACCTCAAAGGAGTAATTCTAAATGGGTTGAAAAAGTATAGAGAAGCTTCAGATGAGTTTAAAAAAGCAATCCATTTGCTTGAATTTGCAGGAAAGAAGAATAACCCTCTTTACGACATTTCAACTGGAAATCTAGGCTTAGCATATCTAAAAGATCAGAAACCCAAACTATCCAAACATTATCTTGATCAAGCTTTAAATAGTTCGAGAGGAAAACATAGTTACCCCTCATTGCATTTATCACCAAGGTTTAGAGACCTCGCTTATTTCTTTGAAGCACAAGGGAAATTTAGAACCGCCTTGAACTATTATGACTCCGCGTTCAAGAGCCATATCCAAAGGGATTACGGGTCTATATATACAATCCCAATAAAAAGTATATCACGACCTAATTACAAGACTCTGGAGACTCTAATTGAAAGGACCTGTCTCTTTTCAAAAATCTATACCAATCATCAATCGTCTCCAACTTTACTAAGAATCACCTTGGAACATACTGATAAGATTCACCATTTGATACTTCAAAATAGACAACTCTTGAAAACATCGAATGGCAAAATCCACCTTAACGCTAAATTCAAAGACCTATATCAAGCAGGGGTTTGGGCCGCTCAAGAATCGTACTTTCAAACTGGGAATGATGAGCACTATGTTGAACAAGGTATAAAAAATATTACGAGAGGAAAGTCTGTTTTATTTTTAGAACAACGATGGGAATTATTGTTATTGAGCTCTATAAAAGACTCTCCCCAACTTCGAGACGAACTCTCTTCCATTATCTTCATCAATGACAGCCTGGATAATCAAATCAACCAGCAAATTGCCCTTGATCCATTAGGTGATTCTGTTATGATTCTGAACACCGAAAAAATGAAGTGGAATGCACGCCTGGCAGAGGTGAGAGAGACCATAGAGAAGGAATACCCTGATGCAGGTAATGATTTTTTCAGTAGGGAGATCAGTATTGAGTCTCTTAGGGCAGATCATCAACTGAGCTCTGAAAAGGCCCTGGTGGAGTACTTCATGGGAGATTCGGCCATCTTCGTAGTCGGGCTGAGTGGTCAGAAAACTTCTTTCCACAGAATTGAGAAAGATGAGCTGTTTAACACAGCTCTTAGCAGTTTTCTGGGTGAAGTTAATACAGCACCCGATTCCCGTGAAATGCCCCTTCATCTCCAGAGTTTTGGAGAAGCCTCTCATGCCCTTTACAATGCCTTGCTCAAGCCCGTGCTGGACGATCTCGGAACAATGGAAAATCTGATCATAGTACCTGACGAAATTCTTTCCAGGGTTCCTTTCGAACTATTGATCTCCCGGTGGTCGGGTCGGGAAACTTCTTTTAAAGAGCTCGATTACCTGTTGAAAGACACGAAAGTCAGTCATCTGTTGTCTTCCAAAATCAACTTCAATGAGTTTACTCAAAGTCAGGGTAAGGGCATGCTTGGTTTTGGTTATACAGGCAAAGGCGTAGCCGATGAAAGGGCTGCTATGGGAGGGCTTCCGGGTGCCCTAAAAGAAATCAATTTCCTGAGATCTAATTTTGAAGGAGACTACTATATAGGTAATGAAGGAACGAAACGCCAGTTTTTGAAAAAAGCCGGTGATTATGATGTCATTCATCTGGCCCTCCATGGTATCAGTGATTCTGTCAATCGGTATAATTCAGCCCTGGTATTCAACGGAGACCAGGACTATTATATGACCTCCACGGACCTGTATCGCACCCGGCTGAAATCCAAACTAGCTGTACTAAGTGCCTGTGAAACCGGCATTGGTAAGATCAGTGAAGGAGAGGGATCGTTCAGTATTGCCCGGGGCTTTGCCATAGCCGGTGTACCTGCCATAGTTACCACGCTCTGGAAAGTGAATGATCAGGCCGGAGCTTCCATCATGGAACAATTCTATCTCAATCTGCAGGCAGGTAACAAAAAAGATGATGCACTCAGACAGGCCAAGTTGACATACCTGCAGAAAGCCGACAACCTTAGCTCCAGTCCTTTTTACTGGGGGAATTACATCCTCATTGGTGACAGCCGTGAGATTGAGCTCAGGGAAAAAGAGAACCTTCCCTGGCACTGGTTACTGATTACAGTCATCGTATTGGGTTCTCTGGGCCTGGGACTAAGAAGGCTCAGTCGTAAATCTTTCTATCAGGCTTCCTAAATCAGGATATTCGTGAGTCAAAGCCCCTCTTTGTGCCAGCTCAAAATCTTCGAATTCAAAACCGGGTGCCACGGTACAACCTACCAGAATGTAGTCATGTGAAATAACCTCCGCAGCAAACCAGCTGTGCCTTGGAATAATAACCTGCAACTGTTGACCATCCTCCAAAGAGTCTCCTATGTCCTGATAGCTGTAAACACCCTCAGGAGAAATCATATGAATACGGCCGGCCCCGCCTGTGTGAAAATGCCAGATTTCATCCGAATTGAGCCGGTGGAAATTGGAAACGCTCGCAGTGGTTAAAAGGAAATAGATAGAAGTGCTGGTAGTTCGCGGAGTCTGGTAGCGTTCAGGAAGGTGCTCTGCCCTTGTGCGCTCATCCGCCCTGAAGGTTTCTTTGAAATACCCCCCCTCGGGATGTTGTATCATCTCCAGTTTCTCAATCCAGTACCTAGCGTTTTTCATTTTTACTTCTCTTTTGTTCAGCTGTTGAATATATCCATCAGTTTCAGCAACCTCAACTGGTTTCTGGCCCTGATAAAGTTCTCTTGTTTATGACTCACCTTGTAATACATATCTCCATTCAGAAAATCGGCCAGAAAACGGATAGCCATCAAATAAGTCATGTACTGCCCTCCGAAGGAAAGCGACTCAATCTCCACCTTATGGAGCATTCCCTCACACTCACCCAGAAACCCTTCTCTGAGGCTTTGATAGTAGTGCTGTCTCAATTCAATTTTTGAAACATCCGGCTCTGCTTCTTTGGTAGGAGAAAGCAAAGTGCGCATCATATCCCCAAAATCATAGAGGGCGTAGCCCGGTCCTACAGTATCCAGGTCAATCACATACTTGAAATGCCCTGAAGAGCGGGAAAGTAATATATTATCAATTTTCGTGTCGTTATGGCACAACCTCAGCGGAAGCCCCTGCCCCTTCAAATACTCCATTCTCTCCGCAATCCACCGGTAATCATCTGCCTGATCGATCAGGGGCTGTGCCTCAGCTTTTCGGCCGGCCACATTATTGGCTATGGCTTCATCCAGTTGTTTCAGCCTCCAGTCAATGCTGTGAAAGTCCGGTATGATCTCACCAAAAGCATCAACCGGTAAATTGAGTGCCATGAACTTGCCAAACCCCTTTCCCACTTCCCGCACCTGATCGGGATGATCGGCCAGTTGTGGAGCATAGGTGTCCTCATCGAAAACCTGCATCTTCCAGGTACCTGAATCATCCGTGAATAACCACTGCTCTTCCAGTGTGGGAATATGCGCTACCAGCACCTCAGGCTTTCCTGCCATAAGAGCGCCCAGGTTAGACTCAAAGAGCCCGGTATCCCTGAAAATACTCGTATTAATTCGCTGCAGCAGATATCGGGCTGAGGTGGTTTCTACTTTGTAAGTATCATTGATATGACCACTACCAAAAAGAGCAACCGATTCGATTGCTCCTTTAATTTGAAACTGCTCTAATACCGCTAAGGGTCTGTCCATTATTTTACTTCGGCAGGATACACACCATCGGCAATCATCTTGTTAATGCCATTGACCACATGTGGTTTATCTTCCTGATAAGTCACTCCCAGCCAGGAAGCACTGGTGGGCACCACTTTGACCGTTGCCTTTCCCTCTTTCATAAGGTTATCTACCTCCACAGGAATAAAGCATTCAGCCTTCGGGTCCTCATTGTTCTTAGCGACAAAGTCTATGAATTTTTCTTCAAACTGTGGAAGCACAGAAGGAGGAAAACCCCAGAAATTCATAGAAACGTATGTATTCGGATCAAGCGTATATCGCTGTCCGTCTTCTTCATAAGAAATCTCATCACCATCTTTTCCGATAGCGAGTGTTTCTTTGATCCCTGTCAGATTCATGTCAGCATCTACCTGACATACACCACGGTTCACTGTGCCATGGTCGGATAATGTGTTCACAAGACCATAGCCCATGATCAGGTGCTCATTTTCTTTGAGTCCGTTGATGGCTTCAACTGCCTCTGCGAAAGATTCCGTACCATAGTAATCATCTGCATTGATTACCAAAAACGGCTCATTGATCAGATGTTTTGCGGCCAGGATAGCATGCGTAGTACCCCAGGGCTTTTTACGCATAGATTCATAAGGAGCTGTATGCTCTGTGTATTCATTCTGGAAAGCGTATTCCATCTTGATCTTTCCCTGAAAACGGGTGGCATAATGCTCTTCGAAAGCCTCTTTCAAATCAGTGCGAATGATAAATACCACTTTGGTAAACCCCGCTTTGATCGCATCATGAATAGAGTAGTCCATGATAATTTCCCCATTGGGCCCTATACCATCCAGTTGCTTATTTCCACCGTAACGGCTTCCCATTCCGGCAGCCAGTACTACTAATGTCAAATCCATAAAATTTCCTCCTGAAAAAATTAACTATTATTGTCTGTTCTTTCGGGCAGCAAGATAGAATAAATCACTTTACGAAAACATTAATTATGAGTCTCTCCTCAGTCGACTGGATTATCATCTCGTCATTTTTTGCCCTATTTCTGGTAATAGGAATCAGAGTTTCAAAGCAAGCCGGGTCCAGTTCAAAGGAGTTTTTCCTCTCAGGACGGAATATGCCCTGGTGGTTAATTGGTATTTCGATGGTGGCCACCACTTTTTCTGCCGACACACCTAACCTCGTAGCAGATATTGTGCGCAAGAATGGTGTGGCGGGTAACTGGACCTGGTGGGCCTTTCTGATCACAGGCATGGTTACAGTGTTTATCTATGCCAAACTGTGGAGAAAATCCGGTGTTTTGACAGACCTGGAGTTTTATGAGATCCGCTACGGAGGCAAAGCCGCCAGATTTTTGAGAGCATTCCGGGCACTTTACCTGGGTGTATTTTTCAATGTCATGATTATGGCTACGGTTACCCTGGCTGGCATCAAGATAGGTAGCGTGCTTTTTGACCTGGAACCTATCACCAGTGTATTGATCGCTTCTATTGTAACGGTAGCCTATAGTTCACTGGGAGGACTCAGAGGTGTGATTCTCACCGATTTTATCCAGTTTATCATTGCCATGGTGGGCTCTGTGGCCGCAGCCATCTATGTCGTGAATATGCCAGAGGTAGGAGGCTTGAGTAACTTACTGGAGAACGCGAATGTGGCGGACAAGCTGAATATACTTCCTGATTTCAGTAACCCTTCAGTCTATGTACCTCTGTTAATTGTGCCCCTGGCTGTACAATGGTGGAGTGTTTGGTACCCGGGATCAGAGCCCGGTGGCGGAGGTTATATAGCTCAACGCATGCTCTCTGCCAAAAATGAAAAGCATGCCGTATTGGCAACGCTCCTCTATAACATCATGCACTATGCCCTGCGCCCTTGGCCATGGATACTCATAGCCCTGGCTTCACTCGTGATCTATCCTAACCTGGCCAGTATTCAAACTGCCTTCCCGAATATTGACTCGAGCATAGTAAATGACGACCTCGGCTACTCAGCTATGCTGTTGAGCCTGCCAAGTGGCTTGCTCGGTTTGGTTGTGGCTTCCTTGATCGCGGCCTTTATGTCAACCATTTCTACCCACCTGAACTGGGGCTCCTCTTATGTGGTGCACGATTTTTACGAACGTTTTGTCAAACCTGAGGCCAGTGAAAAAGAAAAGG
>DIYF01000105.1 GCA_002427745.1 Roseivirga sp. UBA6061
GGTGGTGGGGTCTTCTTCGAAAGACCCGGAGGATGGTTGATAAGAGTTTGCCCCTTATAACACTTACGGAGATCGGAAAAGCCCTGTGTGGCTGAAAATTTCCCCGAGAGAAGTAAGGCTGGTCGGAGTTGCTGTCTGACATGATTCAGACCACCCAGTACAGACCGGATGACCTGAATTAGCCGGAGATTGCTCAATGCTCCCGTTTAACTCCCGAAACATGGCTGTTTATGGCTTTCCACAGTCCCCTGCGCTTGATAAGGATATTACTGGACTGATAAGTAGTGTAGGTCTTCTTTCCTGATTTATCACTGGCATAAATATGCCCTTCCCCGGCTATAACAGCTGTTTGATTCTCAAAAATCTCCAGACGCTTGATCTCAAACCGGAAAGAATCATAGGTGGGCTTAGACTTTTGAATATCTGCTAACTCCTGAGCCTTTGTAGACCAAGTACCATCATAGGAAATCATTTGAAATTCTTCGGCCAGTATACGATCCAGTAACTGAACGTCCTGTTCCCTGTAAGCCTTTGGCCATTCTACCTCCTTGAGATAAGTGAGTATTTCACGATCCGTTTTCTGAGGTGACTCAAAAGTGTGAATGACGGAAAAAAAGCAAAGACTGCTGAGTAGTATTAGGGTAGTTTTCATATCTGTTTTTCAACAAAACAGATGTGGTTCGGCTGTTATTAAAAGTCTTAAAGCTTCAAAAAGGCCAAAGCGGAAAGAATAGCTCCTAAAGCGGAAATTGCCCCAGCCAGCTTTTAAATGCCTTTACCTTGTTCTTGTTGACTTCCACTTTTGTGCCATTCCTGAGGGTGACGCACAAATGATGTTTTTCGTTGGTGCGAAAGCTTTCCACCTGATCACGGTTGATTAAAGTGGTTCTGTTTAATCTGTAAAATTGCTTTTCATCAGCTATATCTTGCTGAAAGGCTTTTAAGCTCGTGTCGACCATATGGCATTCACCCGAAATCAATGTCACGTTGATCAGGCCATTTTCAAGCCGGGCGCTCACAATTTCATTCTTCAGCAGCCTGAGCTGACCATTATTGAAAGTTTTGACCGTAATGCTGCCGGTGGGCTGCCGTTGACTCTCCTGATCAAAACGCCAGTATTGATAGAGACCGGATAAGAGGATGATCAATGGCAAACGCGAAGTCAGGAACCGTACAGGTTCGAAGGGGCAGTTGGTTAAAACGTTATAGGCCCAGAGTATCCCGAAAAAGGTAATTGAGATCAGACCTCCTGCCTTCAAGGCTACTTTCCAGACTCTCCGCTTTTCTGAAGGGACGGCAAACTGATCTGATAATACCCTGGCGCCAAAGACCAGAATGAAAAACAGCAGGTATTCGAAGTAATACTGCTCGCACTGTAAGGCCAGCAGCAGATTCCTGCCATAGCCCAGGTTGGTCATTAAAGCCGCCAGGAGAAAGATGAGTCCATACTGCCTCTTTGCCCCTTGCCAGTTGAAATCCGAATTCCCGGTTACCTGCATAGTCAACTGCTCTTAGGAGAGTTTTTCAATAAGTCGGTGCATAAACAGGACTCCCTCATCCAGTTGGGCCTTGTGAATAAACTCATTGGCGCGGTGTGCCTGTGCAATATCACCCGGGCCGCAGATAACGGCCTCAAATCCTTCATCAGCAAACTGGCCGGCCTCTGCGGCATACGATACGGCCCCCAGATCTTCTCTGGCCGCCAGTTCTTTTACCAGCCCTACAACCTCCTGGTCATGATGCGTATCCAGCCCGGGGACGGACGGGTGATCTGTCTCTGTAGAAATGGAGAAGCCGGGGAAAATCTTTCTCAGTTCCTCTTCACGCTCATCGCAATAAGCTTTGAATTGTTCAAAAATCCCTTCAGGGGTATCTCCCGGAATGGTTCGTACATCCCAGAAAAAACTACACTCCTGGGCAATTACATTAGGCGCTATCCCTCCGGATATTTTTCCAATGTGAATGGAAGTATGGTTGGGGGTAAAACGGTCGTCAGTGCGGCCTTCTGCAATCAGGGAATTCATTTTGTCTTCTAACCAGAGTATGAGCCTCATAGACTCATGAATGGCACTTACCTCCTGTTTTATTCGGCTGCTATGCCCCTCAGAACCCGAAACGGTAGTCTTGAAGATGCAAATGCCTTTTTGCCCGACAACCGGCTGCATCATGGTAGGTTCACCAATGATGGCGTATTGAGGTGTTTCCTCATAACCGGTATTGATGGCAGCCGCCAGCTCGGGGGCGGCAAGACAACCAATTTCTTCGTCATAGGAAAACGCGAAGTATATGGGCCTCTTAAGCTCAGCTTTGACCATGTCAGGCAAAGCAGCCAGGCAACAGGCTACAAAGCCCTTCATATCACAGGAACCCCGGGCATAGAGCTTATCATCGCCTATATCAGTAAGCTCAAAGGGGTCTGTAGTCCAGGGCTGGCCTTTTACAGGCACTACATCGGTATGGCCGGAAAGGATCACTCCGCCATCTACAGCCGGACCAATGCGACAATGCAGCGAAGTCTTGGTTCCTTCTTCGTTGGGCACTAATTGGTAAGTGACTCCATGATCTTCCAGATAACCTTTTATAAACTCCATAATGGACAAGTTACTCTGTCCTCCCAGTACCGGGTATGAAACGAGTTTTGATAGAATTTGCTGAGCGTTCATGGTATCAGTTTAATGTTTTGGTTAGAAAGTGCGAAGTATCGTTGCATTTGTAAGCGCTAGATGTAATCAGTAACAGTCGACTCACACAGGCCCCCAATTGATCGAGACACTGAAGAGCAATGCCAGCCAGGCCACCACCAGAATCACTCCCACCACCGGCATAATAAAGCGCAACCAGCGATCAAAAGAAATGCGACACATAGCCAGCATGGCAATGAGCCCTCCCAGGGTTGGATTGAAGAGATTGGTAACCCCGTCTCCTACCTGAAAAGCCAGGATGGTGCTTTGGCGGGTAAGGCCGAGGACTTCTCCCAAAGGAATCATAATGGGTAAAGTAGCCAGTGCCTGGCCACTACCTGAAGGAATCATAAAGTTAATACCGCATTGGGCCAGAGACATTGATACAGCGGAAGCGTAAGTAGGCAACCCTGTGAGGGTTTCGGCCAGATTATAAGCTATGGTATCTGAAATATTTCCCATCTCCATGCCTACTTTAATGGCGGTTGCCAGTCCCACCATAAAGGCTCCGGGCGCTACCACCCCTACTGACTTCAAGGCCGTTTCGCTGATAGTACGCCCGCTCATGCCAGCTACCAGGCCGGCAACAATG
>DIYF01000164.1:0-3504 GCA_002427745.1 Roseivirga sp. UBA6061
CAGTTCCTCAAACTCTCCCAGGTTGTGTCTTTTCATAATAAGAATCCATTATCCTCTATTTTGTAAACATAATACTTTCAGGTTTGAGAATGGTTACAGAAGATTTGAAAAAAGTTTGAGATGTCCAGAAATAAGAAAGTGCACCCTTATGAAAGGGTGCACTTTCTTATGCCGTAAGGAGTTGATTGCTACTCCGTCCTCAAAGCCCTCACGGGATTGGCTGTAGAAGCCCTGATTACATGATAGCTGACCACAGCCAGCATAATGCCCATTGCAAGCACAGCACTGAGCACAAACATCTCAGCTCCCATGCCTATGCGATACTCAAAGCCTTCAAGCCAGCCCTGCATGAGGTACCAGGTGATGGGTACAGAGAGTAATACAGCGATCAGCAGCTGAATAGAAAATCCTTTAAAAAGCAGACCAAAAATCACCTTGGGAGAAGCCCCCAGCACTTTGCGAATTCCAATCTCCTTGATCTTGGTATTGACCACGAGAATGGTAAGCCCCAACAGCCCTATGCTGGCAATAAGAATGCTCAATATGGTGGCAATGGTCACGATCTTATTTACCCTGGCTTCATCCTGATACTGGTTTTGCAGTCGTTCTTCCATAAAGTTGAATTCCAGCTCCTGAGATGGAAAGAGCTTGCTCCAGGCTGGTTCCAGCAGACCTTTTACAGCAGTAAGGCTCGAGCCTGTATACCGGAAAACCAACTCAGGTACCAGGCTGTCACCGGAGTTGTAATCGTCAATTCCGGAGAAAATAGGCAGCGGATTCTGCACAATAATCAGGGGCTCTACCCTTTCATGCAGCGAGCTGTAATTAAAGTCTTCCGTTACTCCAATAATGCTATGCTCACCAAACTCAGTATCGGGTAGTTTTGCCCCAATGGGGTTTTCAAAGCCAAAGTATTCGGCTGCCGCCTTGTTGATGATCACTCCCTGTAGCTTATCGGTTTCAAGTGAGGGATCAAAATCACGTCCTTCTACCATCTGAATATCAAAAGCACTGAGGTAATTCGCATCCACAATCTGCAGATTGAAGCTCAGGTAATTGCCATTATCGGCATTGAATCCAATGCGGGACCAGCCAGGCGTACCAAACATATGCGAGGCCATGGTGAAATCGGTAAAGTCCGGGTTTCGGCTCAATTCCCCTATCAGGAGCCTGCCATTATCCAGGGCCGTGTTAATGCGTTGCACAGTGCGATTGGCCTCCGGGCTGGGATACAGTGGTACTATCACCTTGGCGTCATACTCATAACCTAAATCCTGATTTTGCAGAAAATCCAGCTGCTTTCGCATGATCAGTGTACTGGAAATAAGAAAAACAGTGAGCAGGAACTGAAAGACCACCATGCTCTTTCTGGCCAGCTGTTTACCCCCTGCAGATTGTGAACCTCCTCTCAATACGCTGATCACCTTGAATCTGGCCAGTATAAGGGCCGGATAAATTCCTGAGAGTACTCCGATTACCAGTACCAGTATTAATACAGCCCCTATGGCTCCGGCATCTGTAGGAAGTACCAGATTGGTCTGGGCCAGCTCGTTGAATACCGGGAGTGTCAGGACAGTAAAGCCAATTCCGAAAAGTGTGGCCAGGAAAGCAATCAGCGTGCTTTCACTCAGGTACTGCCAGATGAGCGAGTTGCTTCTGGCACCCACCACCTTACGCATGCCTACTTCTTTAGATCTTTTGAAAGACTGACCGATAGACAAGGTGGTATAGTTCACACAGGCGATCACCATAACCAAAAGGCCTATGGCTCCCAGAATGTATACATACTGAGGATTACCCACGGCAGAACGTCCCGGAGGCAGATCTGTATTCAAATGAATATCATTCAATGGCTGCCACTCCACCAGATAATGATCTTCTACCGGAACATCTCCGAATACATTGGTGCCATTGATCGTGTTTTTTACCATGGCGCGTGTCTTTGGTTTCAGGTCCTGCGGGTCTGTACCATCTCTCAGTAAAATGTAGGTCTCTGGCGTAATACTGAACCAGCCACGTTGGGCTCCGGCCAGACCGGCCAGCTCTTCATCATTATAGGAAATGAGCATGGTGTAAGGCAGAGACGTGTTTTGTGGTGCATCTTCTACTACCGCACTCACTACGTAGTCCGTGATATCTCCTCCCAGTTCCAGAGATAAGGTCTTGCCAATAGGATCATTGGTACCAAAGTACTTTTGCGCCTGACTTTCGGACAGTACAATATGACTCAGTTGACTGAAAGGACTGGTGGTATTACCGGCAACCAGTTTAAAATCAAAGACTTCAAAGAAGTTGGAGGTCACCATCTGGGCCTGATCAGGAATACGGCCTTCTCCCCTGCCCACCAGAGTAGAAAGCCCCTGAATCAGCACAAACTCTTCCACTTCAGGAATGTCTCTGCTCAGCGTAGGCCCCAAAGCCATGGGCGTGGAGATATCATAAAAGATGCGCCCATCATCATATACCTCTTTGACCCAGGCGCGGTAGATGTTGTCTTTCTTTTCATGGAAGGCATCGAAGGTAACCTCCTGTTTTACATACAGGGCGATGAGCATAAAGCAGGCAATGCCAATGGCGATGCCCATTACATTCATGACGGTGTTGACCTTTTGTCGCCAGAGAATCCGGGCGGCTATTTTGAAATTGTTTCTTGTCATTGTTGTGATATTAGTATTGAGTTTTCTTGTTTGTTTGATGTTAGACCTGCGGAAAAACCTGAGTACATCCCAGCAGTAATGAGCCCTGGCTCTGAAAGCACCTTTCCTGTCGAGCCTTACTTCAAAAAGCTCTTCCAGGTCTCCGGCTATCTCTTCCTGGTATTCATCCTTGCAGTAAAATTCCAGGAAGCGCTTCGCCAGTTGGGGCACTATGTATTCGGAAGCCTTACTCATTCCTTAAAAAACGGATTGGGTTAGTTCTGGACAGCCTGAAGCTCTGATAAGCAACTGTTAAGAGGGCCACCAAAAGCGTTACGAAAGCCGCCAGAACGGGTATATCAATTTGTTTTGTGATCTCCAGACTATAGGCAAATTCATTGAGCCAGCCACTCAATAAATAGAGTGCAGCCGGTATAGCGATTACTGCTGCAATGATCACAATGACTACAAAGGGCCTGGAGAACATCAGAAATATCTGCTTCACGGAGGCCCCCAGCACCTTACGGATACTGACTTCTTTCATTTTCTGTTCTGCCATAAAGGTTGAAAGCGAGAACAAACCAAAGCAGGCCAGTAAGATGGCTATAGCGCCATAAATGGATGCGGTTTTAGACAACCGGGCTTCAGGCTCATAAAAGCGGTTAAGTCGGTCATCCAGGAAATAGTAGTTGAAGGGCGTCTGTCCCTCAGCTTCTTCCCATTGGCGGGTAACGAAATCCAGACCTTCAGCTACTGAATTTACCTCCAGTTTGACAAAGAGGATATCCGTCCAGCGCAGCCTGTTGGAGATTACCAGGGGTAGCATATTGGTGCGCAGGTCTCTGTAGTGAAAGTCCTTCACCACCCC
>DIYF01000164.1:3576-3840 GCA_002427745.1 Roseivirga sp. UBA6061
TAGTGAAAGTCCTTCACCACCCCGATCACTGTACCGGGAGTCCAGCTATTGGTACCATCTGCATTCCGCGCAGGCATCTGGATACCCTTTCCTACGGCTTCCTCCGGGCTGGCCCAGCCTACACGCTTCATAAAGGTTTCGTTGATGATATAGCTATTGTCTACATCTGTGGTAAGTTCAGCCGAGAAGTTTCTCCCTCCTACGAATTCAAGCCCCAGCGTTTCTCCAAAAGCCGCATCTACGGCCATAAACCGGGACCTTTGC
>DIYF01000087.1 GCA_002427745.1 Roseivirga sp. UBA6061
TCTGCCTTTAGTCCCTCGTAGTCCAGCTTGTCTATGGTGGGGTTTTTGAAAAAGCTACCGGCATTTCCTATTTCGGCAGGATCGGGTAATTTGCTCTGGCGGATGCTGATTACAGCATCACTTACCGCTTTGAGCGTGAGTTCCTCAATTCCCATGTCGGTGAGCGTGTCCTGTATGGCTCCGTAAGAGGTATTGAAAACGGGAGTTTTGTTCAATCTGAAAGTTACTGAAGCAATTACATATTTGCCTTTGGCACCTTTTTTAAAAATGCTTTCCCGATAGCCAAACTCGCAAGTAGCATTGTCGAAACTATGAAGCTCACCAGTGCTGATTTCTACCGCCTCCAGGCTTTCAAATACATTCTTGATTTCTACACCATAGGCTCCGATATTCTGCATGGGAGCAGCACCTACCGTGCCGGGAATCAGGGAAAGGTTTTCCACTCCGGCCCATTCCTGCTCAATGCAATGGAGTACAAACTGATGCCAGTTTTCTCCGGCCATCACCCGTACCCAGATATGGTCATTATCTTCCCTGATCTTCTCAATTCCCTTCAGACCGTTTTTGAGCACCAGACCACCAAAGTCCTGCGTCAGCAACATGTTACTACCACCTCCTAAGATCAAAAGCTCCTGATCAGGTGCTTTTTGTGCCAGTACCCCGGTCAGTTGTTCAATGCTTGTAAACTCAAAAAAGTGAGCTGCCCGGGCTTCCAGACCAAAGGTGTTGAATGGCTTGAGCGAAACGTTCTGCTGGATTTCTATCATTGAGAAGCAAGGAGTCTTCTGTGGTAATTGATCTGGCCCAGGTGGTACGTTAAATGCCCGGAAAGGTGTAACAGAAAGATATGAGTAGTGATGGGTTTATCGTTGAAAACCCGTACTTCGTAGATTTTATCCAGATCCGCATCATCCAATGAATCCAGTGTTTTGAGCACCACTTCCAGCGTTTCATCAATGTTGGTAGCCATGGCTTCACGGCTTACATTTTTGTCATTGAATTCTCTGTCTCTTTCCCTGATGTAACCAGAGCCGCCCAGTACGGCACCAATAAAGTGCTTCAGGTTACCACACAGATGTAGCACAAGGTTGCCGGCAGGGTTGGTAATGGCTCCTTCTACAATCCAGAGTTCTGACTCATTTTCATAAGCCATGAGTTCTTTTTTCAGAATACCCAGGTCTCTTTCAAAAAGGGCCTTGAGAGATTTGATGGTTTGGCTCATAGGTTCAATGCGGTTTTAATGGTCTCAATTCTTGTCTCCAGGCTCGCTTTGGTGTTATTAAACTCACCTTTGTCGGCCATAGGAGTGTTCACAGAAATATAGAACTTGATCTTGGGTTCTGTACCGGAAGGTCTGGCCGATATTTTAGTGCCATCTTCTAGGAAGAATTGAAGTACGTTCGATTTATCCAGGTGCACAGGAGTTTCTGCTCCAGTGGTCAGGTCTTTTTCTACAGAAGACTGATAGTCGATCACCTTTACTACTTTACTTCCGGCAATGGTAGCGGGGGTGTGCTCACGGAGGTCGATCATCATCTGCCTGATCTCTTCAGCACCCTGCATGCCTTTTTTGGTCATTGAAACCAGGGCTTCCAGGTAGAAATCATATTGCTCGTAGATTTCGGCAAGCAGATCAAAAACAGAAAGTCCCTGATCTTTGGCCCAGGCTGTCATTTCCGCCAGCATGGCGCAGGACGCGATAGCATCTTTGTCTCTTACAAAATCGCTGATCATGTAGCCGTAGCTCTCTTCTCCACCTCCGATAAACTCCTTTTTGCCTTCCAGCTCCTTTATCACAGCCGCGATATATTTAAAGCCGGTAAGTGTATTAGGGCAGTCTACCCCGAAGCTCTCCGCGATTTTATCCAGCAGGTCTGAGGTAACGATGGTCTTCACGATCATCTGGTTACCATCGATTTTGCCGTTTTCTTTCCACTTTTTAAGCAGGAAGTAAATCAGTAAAGTAGCAGCCTGGTTTCCGTTCAGCAACTCAAACTCACCGGCATTATTCTTTGCCGCTATACCCACGCGGTCGGCATCCGGGTCGGTAGCCATAACAAGGTCAGCATCCTGTTCTGCCGCTTTGTTAAGAGCCAGGGTCATAGCCTCACGCTCTTCCGGGTTGGGGTAAACAACGGTAGGGAAGTCACCGTTGGGCTCAGACTGCTCTTCTACCACCGTCACATTGGTAAAACCTTTTCTTTTAAGCACCTCGGGAACCAGCGTAATACCGGTGCCGTGAATAGGAGAGAAGACAATCTTCAAATCAGCCTGGCGCTGCACAGCTTCCGGGGCCAATGTCAAATCCAAAATGGCCTGCAGGTAGGGTTCGTCTACCTCTGCATTGATCAGCTTTACCATAGACTCATCTTTGGTAAACTTTACTTCTTCAATGCTACTGATGGCATTTACTTCAGTAATGATATTCTTGTCATGAGGAGGTGTTACCTGAGCTCCGTCATCCCAGTAGGCCTTGTAGCCATTGTACTCACGGGGGTTATGTGAGGCCGTGACGACCACACCGCTTTTACATCCCAGTTGTCTGATAGCATAAGAAAGCTCCGGTGTTGGTCTGAGTTCGTCAAACAGATAGACGAAAATACCATTGGCCGAAAAAACTGAAGCGGTAATATCAGCAAAGTAGTTACTGTTATTACGACTGTCGTGCGCAATGGCTACTTTGATCTCTTCGTTCGGAAAAGCTTTGAGCAGGTAGTTGGCCAGGCCTTGTGTGGCTGTGCCTACTGTGTATTTATTCATACGGTTAGAGCCAACGCCCATTACGCCACGAAGGCCTCCCGTACCAAATTCCAGGTCCTTGTAAAATGAGTCGGCCAGTTCATCAGGTGAAAGAGCCCTGATAGCGGCCTTGCTTTCCTCATCAATATTACTGTTGAGCCAGCTGTCTGCTTTTGCCTTTATGATTGTATCCATGTAGTTGAATTCTTGATTGTCAGATGAGAATTGTCTTATGATTTCAGATTAAAAATGTATCGTTTGGCCATTCTCATTCCCCGGTAAACGGTTTCAAAGAAGACATTTCCGGGAGCCCTCCAAATGTCGTTTTCATATTTACTATTTCAAAAAAAATGCAGCTTTTCTTTATCCTGAAATGATCGTCTTACCATCAGTGCTCACGGTGGTATGGGGGAGTTGTCAGAGGGAATCAAACCTTTTTTTAGAATGGCTTGCATGTTTTTATCTAAGTTCCATTCTTTGTGCAGCTAACCTGATGAATATGGACGTTGATAAGCTAAACGCAGATTTTGCACTACTTGCAGACAAGATCAATGAGTTAGATGATCTTGATTACAGTGATGAGAGATATGATGACCTGGAGGAGGAACTTCACGACCTGGAGGATTCTTTTCTGGAAGAGTTCGGGAATGAACTGGAAGAGGCAATAGCCCTGGTGCATGACGAATTTTGCCCTGATAATGATGTGCTGCTGCCTACAGCTTACTTTGCCAAAAACTACATTCGCCTGCAGAAAGACCACAAAGGCCGGTATAGCTATGATGTCGAGTTTGGCGAAGGAGTACCGGTAGAGGTAGATGATTTCGGAGATCAGGAAGTGAGACTGGTATTGGTTCCAGGTCCATGCCGACTGTTGGTAACTGTTGGAGACAGCGCCAAGCAGGAAGCCTGGAGAGCCAGAAAAAATTAAGTATCAGAGCGAGTATTCGCATAGTTTAATCAGATATACAAAAGCCTCTTCCCATGGAAGAGGCTTTTTCTTTGTTTCTGTACCCGGGCTACTTGTAGGACACCAATATATCTGATCCTCTGTACTGATCATTGGTTTTATCATACCAGTGTCGGAAACGTGCCAGGTTCATACCGTTTATGTCGGCATTGCCATTGAATATCAGGTATTCTCCCTCTTCCGGCTTTTCGCCCAGCGTTTCCAGCCCCACCACCTTGTAGTCATCCGGTGAGAAGAAAACCCGCCAGCTACTGGCTATCATCGGGGACTTGAGCTCAAAATCAATGCTTATGGCCGTTTGGTTATTGAAAGTCACTTCGCTCACCTCTTTCATTTCATAGTTATCTTCCTGAAGCACCATGGGGAGTCCGTACATAAACTCGTAATAGCCGCGGTAGTTGGCGTTGCGCTCAGGTTGCAGGCGATACTTTTTGACCAGCTCCGGATCAGTCTCAACCTTGCCGTCCAGGAGCGTTCTGGCCTGACCTTTCTCATCTACAATATGGGTCGAAACACGGTCTTCTCTGTTCCTTTCCAGGCTAAAGGTCTTGGTCGGTACATCCAGCTTTACATTAGAAAATCGTTCCGGGCCCTGAATTCTGGGCTCTCTGATGACCATGTCCAGCGAAGCGCTTTCCCAGCTGCCTTGTGGGTCGTGGAGCTTTATACTTTGTTCCAGAATGTAGGGTCCGTTCTTGCAGGTGGTTTTTTCCGGAGGGTTGCCGGTAAAAAGCAGGCTGATGGGCAGAAGCAGGTAGAGTAGTGGTTTCATATTTTCTATTTTATAGAAAAAGTACGTAAGCCTGAATTTTTGGTTTCGAAAATGAGCATTGATGTAGATGGGTTCCCCTGGTTTAGTCGTTACAAACCAGCAGGTCCGCAATAAGAAAGATCAGGGACAAGCAGGTGGTCAGGTTATTCATTTGTCCTGGATTCTGCCTTGACATAGCATACCTCGCAGAATCTCTTTTTGAGGTTCACATCATCCAGTAACTGGAAGGTAATGCCTCCCTGAGATTTGGCCTGAAAGAGATTGCAGAAGCGCTCTTTATCCCTTTCAATCGCTCTCCCCAATACATCCTGATAATCTGGTCTGCGGGTTTTTCGCGGATCGGTAATGGTAAGATTCAGATAGTAAAAGATGACATCTGTACTCGCATCAGGTTGAATGGCCCTGGTCTTTAGCAGAGTAAAGGCCCAGTCAAAGCGACTGTAGTAGGTCATGTATTTGGCCAGCCTCAGCAGGTCATTGTCATTCAGGGGTTCCCTGCGATAAGTGTTGTAAATAGACCGTAGCGATTTGTTCTTGCCGGCATAGTCACGTTCTGCATGCAGGTATTTGGTCAATACGATACTGTGATTAATCTTCAGTGTGCGCAAGAGGTCCGGTGCCAGTCTCGTACGTTCCAACTGGTTAATGTGGTTCAGGATATCCCTGCGTTTGGAGAATTCTTCACTGATGGCCCACCTTCTGATTTTCAGCACTGTCAGGTTGTACAACAGCTTTTGGTTATCGGGCAGAAACTCCAGTAGCCGGGTGTAATTCTCAATTGCTTTATTCAGATCTTCAGGGTGCTGGTCGTGAACAAAAAGTGCCGCATTGTTATGCAGGCTGAAGTACTTATTGGATTTGGGAAGCTCAAGCTCTCCCAGAAAACTTTCCGGCAGGTCTTTTTTACCAATTCTATCAAAAATCACCTGTTGCAGATAGAGTGCTTCTTCCAGGTTCTCTCGCTCCAGGCTCTGTGAAAACATGGATTTTAGCATATCAGGACTGCTCTTTTCAGGTGCAATGCGTTTTTCTAAATCGATCTCAATCAGTGCTTTTCTGTGTTGGCCAAGTATCGGTTCTATGGAGGCTAACAGGGGAGCGTTGCCGGCAAACCGGGCCTTGACTTCCTCTTTCGATAGCTTACCCAGGTCGGCAAACTGAGTACCGGCAATGTCATTGTGAAACTCTGTCCAGTTTTCACGTGCCTTAATTTCTGAGACGATGAACTCGTTTTGATAACTGCTGAGGGCATCGACAATGCTCTGTGCCCGGCCTTCCTGTAGCCTGATATTTCTCTCGAGGGGACCTTCCACAGAAGAAAAAGCCTCAATGGCAATCCGTTTGATATAGTAATCCGTCAGGTTTAGTGTATCGTAAATGGGCTTGACGGATACCTGGTCAAACACCATCTGATCTTTTTCGAAGGGCACGGTAAAATTGACCGTTTTGTTAAGCTGGCCAAACTTCATGGTTACCTCGGTACTGAGGCTATCCCGGTAGAGGCCACTTTCCAGCAATGACCAGGTGTCATAGTCAATCTGATAGAAATAGCGACTGTCGCAAAGCCAGTTTTTCTGCACGATCAGCAGGTTATATTCTACAGTCTTCGGGTCTATGTCAGAAGGGAGTTGTCCGTATCGCACCACATAGACCCTGTTACGATCTGTCTGGCCACGTCTCTCTATTTCATCTTTGTAGATAGGGGGCAGGAGCTGTCCTTTGTGAGCCCATGAATTTGCATGCTGATTAGGACCGCCACATCGGTATTGGTCTCTTTTAATGATGTCAATAGCAAAGCCATCTCCTTTATGATCAAAAATCTGGTTGAAGTGTTTTTTGCTACTGAAAAGCAGATAAATAACGCCCTCGTGTTCGGCTATGGAGTATTGCACCTCAGGAGGCAGGCTTGCTGCCACCTCGAAGTATTCTTTACACCTTTTGGCTTTGTCCTCGCCCGGGTCTTTGATACTGTACACAGGCTCGTTTTGTGCCAGGAGGTCACAGAGCGGGGTGACGAGTAAAAAAAGAAGTACAGAAAGGCGTTTCAAGACTTAACGATCGTTTACAACACGAACGAAAAGTATGAAAATTGTTACAAAGACTCAGTTACAGACCTCCGCTTTGAAGCGACTGTAAGGGAATGGCAGTAGTGACTCTTTTGGGCCAGACTGCCTGATCCATAGCCTATTCCTGTTTCTGGTAGACGGTTATTGGCTTTCCTATGCCCGTTGAGAGCCCGTTCCAGGTCAGGTGAAGCTCTTTATTATTGTCTTCCAGGCTAACAGAATAGGAACCTTTTTCTCTGTTGGTTATTCTGTGTTCCAGCGCTTCCAGGGCTGAATAGTAGTTGATTGTGTTTGTGTTGTGAAATTCCTGTTCTGAGAAAAATGTCAGGGCACCTTCCTGGATGTAGTAGCGTCCCTGAACGATGATATGATAACCCAGTAATTCCCCATCGCTATCGCTTATAGCAGTTCTCGTAAAAGTATAAGTGTTCTTGGCTTTGAACTCGTATGATTCCTGATAGCTATATGAGGAGCCTTCCACCGGTACAACTCTCTGCCATGTGCCCCGCATGAGTCTGCTGAGTTCAGGGTCGGGACCTTCGTCTCCACAAGAGCTGAGGCTCAACATCAACCCAATAGCCAGTAAAATCGAACCAACGTATTTCATATCATAAGTGTTTTTACTCAAAGCTTTCATGTTAAAAAGGCACCTGAGATTTGCGAAGAGTTTGTCTGGCCATGCAAATACTATTAGGGCCACAGGGACGATCGAAAGTGAGGAACTGATGATTGTCCTCAAAACCTGCGTTTACTACTTCCTCGCTAGTGCCATCTGAGAGTATCATATCATCCAGCATGGAATAACCATCAATTTGAGGGTTCTCCAGGTAGATTTGTGTAATGGTCATGGTAATCGAGCTTCCTTTTACGCTATAGGTACCCAGGCCTCTGTATCGATAGCCTACAATGTCATTGAGACTTTCATCTTTGAGTGTCCTTAATACCTCAATCTCGTTATTGGCCTTAAAGTGATAGCTCAGATAAGAGTTGACCGTAGCGGTTTCAGTAGCGGCCAGGTCTACCCAAAGTCCATTGAGCAGGTTGATATTCAAATCGGGTTCATCTCCTTTGTCGCAGCTTGTGCCTGCGATAAGGAGCAGAGCAAGTAGTAGTTGAGGAAAGCGTTTCATCTGGTTCTTTTTAGGATTGGTCAGGTTCTTCTACCGAAGTCTGTTCATTCAAAGGCACTCCCTTTTACGAAGGTATGTTTGTCAATACAATTGTCTGTAGGAGCACAATCAGGGTAATCCAGTACAAGTTCTGTTTGATCCTGGTTAAGACGGAACTCTATGATTTCATCTCGTGTATTTCCTGTAGGAACAAGGTCATCGATACTGGGTGCACTATAGGCTGATCCGGCATGCATGGTAATATCTGCAGATACCAGTCTGACGGTTGTTCCGTTCAGTGAGTAAGTCCCTCTTTCTCGGTACATATAACCATCCGCCACTCCTGTGTCTTGTTGCCCCGTCACCCGAAGTGCCTCGTAGGTATTGTCGGCCAAGAAGGTGTAGATCAGGCTTTGAAAAAACTGCGAATTGCCGATGGCTTCCACGCTTTCCCAGGTACCCGTAATTTCATTGGGAGCCGGATCATCATTGTTGGTACAGCTTAATGTGACCGTTATCAGGAATATAAGTGAGAGGGAGGAGAGGCGTTTCATGGTTCTTTGATTGATCCTTCGCCTACTCAGACACGCTAAGGAGTCATCAGGTTGGTAGCCTGAGAAAAGAATTCAGGAATTTTTCGCTATTCACTTTCCCTCTGGATCACGGAAGCCTTAGCGAAGGTGATCCTTCTGTCTCCCAATGTAGTGCCCTGAATCTCCGCTGTTACTTGCCCGACAAGCAGAGAAAGGCTTTTTGCAGGGTGTTTCCCTGTTCTGTAGAAAGTTCTGAGACTACCTCACTATCGTCCTGATTGACCACCGTTACGGAGCTGATGGTGCGGTTCTGTAGCTTGAGCACTTCATCCTTCTTTCCCAGTTTTTTTCCGAGGTAGATGGTGATACTGTTGTCACAGACGAAGTCATTCGCGACATCAATTTTCATTTGAGAGCCATCTGTAAAGCCGACTTTAATCAAAGGGGTACGGTTCTTACAGCCCTGCTGCCCGATCAGTTTAATATTCCAGATCAGGGTACCACCCTGATTGGCAGCCAGGTCCAGTGCCAGTTTATTGCGTCCTTCTTCTTTGATCTGTATGCTGTTGGCCAGGGCCATTACCTCTTCCCCTGTCTGAGCGCTGGTTTGATTTACCGCGATATCTGAGCATTTGATACTGGCTAGTGCCGGGTTGTCAGGACCAGGGTTCCCTTTCTTTTTTTTCTTCTTAAGTCGGGGAGATTTTTTGGAGGCGACCACGGTGGTGTCAAATTTCCAGGTGCCGTCATCAAGTAAGATGACCACCCGGCCATCCGCAGTGGTGGCAGTGATTTGAGCATGCAGGCCTGCTGTGATCAGCATAAGGGTCAGGGCCCAGCAAATCCTT
>DIYF01000188.1:0-979 GCA_002427745.1 Roseivirga sp. UBA6061
AAAGCGAGATATTTCGCATCGGTAGATCCCGACATGCCGTAGCCGGAAAAAAAGCGAATGCGGCCCTTACTGTGCCGGGCTCAGCTCAATGCTCCTACCCCGGGGTCGAAGCTCTGTTTTATTCCTTTCAAAAACGATTATCAACTGCTTGCTTATGATGTGTGATTAGCTCGTATTTTAGGGCAATAAAACTTCTTTCACCTACTACACACTATTATAAGAATGGACTTTTTCAAAGCAGAAAAATTCAGGCCTTCTAAAGAGGACATCTGGAGACAAATAGCCAATGAAATTGGTGGCGAATTTATTCCCGGTGGTTTTTGGAAAAAAGACGCACTGGAATTCAGCCATAAGCACTGGACGATTGTACTTGATAGTTTTTCAGAAGGGCAAGGCCATAACCGGAAAGTCTATACGCGCATCAGAGCGCCATTTATCAACAAAGATGGTTTCTACTTTAATATCTACAGAAAAAATATCTTTTCAGATGTGTTCAAAACCCTGGGCATGCAAGACATTGAGATTGGCTATCCGTTTTTTGACGATGAGTTCGTGATTAAGAGCAATGCTGAGACAAAGATCAAACAACTGTTAAACTCCGATGCGTTAAGAAAACTGATTCAGGACATCCCACGAATAAACTTTCAGATAAAGGACAGCGAGCGTAAATTTTTTATCAAGACTTTTCCCAAGGGGGTAGACATGCTCTATTTCCAATGCAGACATATAGTGGATGATCCTGATAATCTGAAAAACCTCTTCTTATTATTTTCCACTGTGCTGGAACGCCTGGTACAAATGGATTCTGCTTATGAAGACGACCCTGAAATTGAGATAATATAGGCCAATAGATCTGGAGGGGTAAAATGCTTAAGCGGATCGCTACCAATTGGATGGTAACGATATAAGGCATCCCCTTTTGCCCTGTTACACAAAGCGGCAAAGTATCAGCGACTGGTATTCCATAAATATCGCAAAG
>DIYF01000188.1:1061-1459 GCA_002427745.1 Roseivirga sp. UBA6061
AAAGCGAGATATTTCGCATCGGTTGATGAGCCGATATGCTTGCCTTACATATCAAGATCAGTAGAAATTGAAAGATTTACTTTTGAAAACCAGAACAAATACGCTACCCTCTCCCCTAATGTCGAAACCGGTCAAAAACACTTCTAACACTTCATTTCGGAGTATACCAACATAACTCCTGGTAGAAAAACCGAGTCTCTACTCACACAACTCCTTTATTTTTTATTAAAAACAGAAACAAATAACTAGCTTTGTCTGTATACAGTCAATATACATCTGACGACACATTAATTAGTGGGTAGAGATTGTCTCAAAAGTCTAGCTGTCATTGCCGCAAAATGTGGAATCTCTCATGCAAGCTCAGAAAGCTCCGCAGAGATTCCCAGTCAAGCTGGGAA
>DIYF01000188.1:1531-3678 GCA_002427745.1 Roseivirga sp. UBA6061
TTCCCAGTCAAGCTGGGAATGACGTTCTTTTTTGACTTTTGATACAGCCTCCCCTTCAGGTGTGGATTGATCAATCAGCACTGCTGAAACATTCCGGACTTTCGGGATCAGGTGCTTTGATCTGATCATGACAGAAAATGATAATAACGAGCAATTATGAAAGGCTATTTAGGAGAGTTTGAAGAACTGGTTTTACTTACTGTGGCCAACCTGGACAGGGAGGCTTATGGGGTGGCCATATTACAGCATATTGCTGAAAGTGCCGGGCGCAAGCTCAGTCTGGGGGCCCTCCACTCTACCCTGGCCAGGCTGGAAGAAAAAGGCTACCTGGGTTCTTACCTGGGTCAGCCCTCTGCTACCCGGGGCGGCAGGCGCAAACGGCATTTTGTGCTTACCTCTGAGGGCATTTCAGAGCTAAACAAGATGAAGTCTCTCAGAGATCAGCTCTGGGATGGGTCCAAAATCAACCTCTCGCTTAAATGAAGAGCCAACCACCAAAGCTGGCGGAGCGGCTGTTTTCCCTGCTGGGCAGTGGCGCGTTTTTAGAAGATCTGCTGGGCGATCTGCATGAAACTTACCTGTTTCAGTATGAAAAGCGCGGTCGCTTATGGGCCGGGCTGTATTACTGGTACCAGGCCTTCAGGTTGCTGTTTTCCTATGCTATTACCAAACGAAAGAGAGAGCGGTCACTCTCTCCCTATTCCCAAAGTCAAAAACTCAATACCATGTTATTTAATTACACTAAAGTCTCTTTTCGCAACATTGTGAAAAACAAGGTCTTTGCCTCACTGAACATCTTCGGTCTGGGGCTGGGCATGTCTATAGGTCTGCTGGCGCTGGCCTTTTATGTAGAGCTGCAACAGTTTGACCTTTTCCACAAGGATGCCGATAAGATCTACCGCATCACCACTCAGATTAAGGAAAACGGTACCAAAAGCCGGTTCTCTTCCGTACCACCTGCCCTCTCCTACCTGGCGGAAGATCAGCTGACCGGAATAGATGAGTTCGTGCATATCAACGATCGCTTTTTCCCCAGCATAAAAACCACCGGTGAGTCTATTCGACTGCAGGGCTATTTTACTGAGCCGGCCTTTCTGGAAATATTTGATTTTCCCCTGGCACAGGGCAGCATCGATGTATTTACAAAACCAGGTATGGTCATACTGACCCATGAAGCAGCTCAGAGGCTCTTTGGAGACAAACCTGCCCTGGGGCAGCAACTGGATACGGAAAACCGGGGAAAACTGCAGGTAGGTGGCGTGCTGGCTCCTTTTCCAAAACACACCCACTTTTCCTTTGATCTGCTAACAGGTATAGGAGCCAATCACAGACTGAATGAAAGCAACAATGCCAACTGGACCAAGTTTCAGGGTAACTACTTCTATTTTAAATCAAACCTGAAACCTGCACAGATTGAAGCCCAGATCAATAGCATGGGCCGCTCAGGCAGCTCTTTTTTTGAAGCCAAAGCACTGGAAGCTGACTATATAGTACAGCCCCTTTTAGACATTAACCCCGGAAGAGAAATGCAGGATAAACTGGGCCTGGTATTCGATCGCATGGCCATTTTCGGCTTTTTTGGTATGGCCCTGCTCATTCTTGTGCCGGCATGCCTCAACTATGGTAATATGGCCGTAGCCAATGCTCTCAAAAGATCTAAGGAAATAGGTATTCGCAAGATCATGGGCAGCCCTAACCGGCAGATCATACACCAGTTTTTAGTGGAGACCACCATCATCTGTCTGATAGCGATCTTCCTGTCACTCCTTATTTTCAACCTGATCAGAGAAGAGCTTATGAGCATGCTGGTAGGCGGTACGGCTCTCACTTTTAGCCTGAGTCCGGTGCTCTTATTGATTTTCTTCCTGTTTGCCATACTCACAGGAATATTTACCGGCCTTTTACCTGCTATCTACTTTTCCAGAATCACGCCTATACGAGCACTGCGCAATACAGTCAACAACCAGAAAATATCCATTTCTGGTCTCAGAAAGGCCCTGCTGGTATTTCAGTTTGTGCTTTCCCTGGTGTTTATGATCGGCATTGCCGTATTGCTCAAGCAGTACCAGGAATCGCTCAACTACGATCAGGGCTTTGTAAAGGAAAATGTGCTGGTGCTGCCTGTCAAAGCCGAAAACCAGCGACTG